>WQWY01000016.1 GCA_009785115.1 Micrococcales bacterium | reverse complement strand
CGGGCTGACGGGATCGTGCCGCGTCAGGTGGTGGAGACCTCGCAGGGCCTGATGACGGTCCCCTCAGACCCGACACTGCCGCTCGGGAGCGTGCCAGGAGTGTTCCTGGGAGAGCCGTGGCCTCGTCCCGCCGGGCACGGCGCGGCCGACTCAGGTGCCAGCGTCGGGACGCTGCCGGGCATGTCGGGTGCGCTGGGTGCTGGGGGCCTCGGGCCTGGTGGTGTGCTGAGCGTGGACGCGGCCAACCGTGCCATGACCTCGGGGTCATGGGGCTCTGGCACGATGCTGGCCGGTCGCGGCATAGCCGGGATCGCAGGCCCCGGCGGTGCGACCGGTCTGCTGGGCGGGTCCACCTACGGTCCCCTGCCCGCAGGCACCGCCGGTGCTGGCGGGTTGCGCGGCGGGTTGGGCTCGCTCGACAGCGCCGCAGCCGGACGCGCTGGTACGGGTGCAGCTGGGCAGCAGCCGGCGGGGGCGATGATGTACGGGGCCGGTGCCCCGGGCGCTGGTGGCTCGGACAGGCCGACCACACGCCCGCGCGGGTGGGTGGTCGAGCCGTGGAAGGACGAGTGGGAAGAAGAACGCCGACGCTGGCGACCTGCGCCCCGGCCCAGACCGGCAGGGTTCGCCCTGGGATCGCACAAGAGGGTGGAGGGCGCGGACCCGCCGGTAGAAGTCGCCTGGCGAATGGACCCCGATCCCCAGGCGCTGGTGCCGTTGCGCCCGAGGTTGTTCATCCCCGGGTGGGCGCACATCGGCCAAGGTCAGATGCACTACCACGAGCCCACGCACTGGTGGTATGACGGTGCAGACCGCACCTTCTGGCACCCCCTGTTCCGCGTCGACGAGTGGACTCCGCCCAGCCCGTGGGACCACGGTGAGCCGAACACCACCACCGCCCCGCCGCTGAACCCTGAGAAGCCGCCGATCCTCCCCTACGTCGACCTTGCGCAGGGATGGCGGTGGGAGCAGGACATCCGGTGCTGGATCGACCCGGTCTCGTCCTGGTGGTGGTACCCCGACGCCAACATCTGGTGCGACCCCACCAACGGGAACTGGTACCGGCGCTACACCATGCCGCGCCCTCCCGCCGTCCCCGTCGAGGACCCCATCACCGCCTGGTTCGACCGACAGCGCGCACGACGCCAACGACACCGCGAAGAACGCCTGCACGCCAAGGAACAGCGCGAGCTGGCCAGGCAAGCCAAGCAGCGACGACACGAGCAAGCACACCTCGAAGAACGCCGGACCAGCTGACAACGAGAGCTAGAACGACGGGGGCGAACCTGCTCATGCTGGCTATCGCGATCATGGTGATTCCTCGTCTCATCCGGGGTTCGGGCACCGGTGCTGTCACTGTCGACACGTCTGGTTCGCTGCGAGCCAGACGTCCAGTGAGAGTCAGGGACAGAGGCGTCTCACCCGCGGCGAAGAACGATCTCACCACGGTCGAGGTAGCGAACGAAAAATAATCCATAAGTCCGACAGACCCAGTGGGCGAGCGCTGCTCACTCTCGATAGGAGGACAAAATGATTAGAAATGACATCAGCACAGACACCTCGTACCTGAGCGGCGAGCAGAGCAGGAACCTGCGCAGGTACACCAGCTCGCTCGAGATACAGATCGGCGTGCTCAAGAGAGCGGCGATCGACGCCTACATGCGAGACCGGGGCTTCGAGATCCAGACCTCCGGGAGCTACCGCAGGACGGGTGGGATCTTCGACCACCGCGACTTCCGGGAGGTCTGCGAACGCCCTCGTGCGGACGGCAGAGGAGGTGGCTACCTCACACGCAACGGGAATCCGTCCGGCGACCACTACGCGGATTTCGACGCGATCCGTTCCGCGATCGACAGGCTGATCGAGAAGTTCCTCGACATGCCGGACCCCAAGCGCTTCGAGGAGCCGATCGACAATCTCGTCGCCATCTGCAACAGCCTCGCCGCAGGTGACGCGTACGGCAGAGGGCCGATGGCTCCCGCGTTCGCCAACATCAGGGACGAGACGGCGAGGCTCCACGGGAGAGCCGCCTACGCATACAAGACCACCTACGTCGACCTGTTCGACACCGTGCTCGACGGCCATTGCGACGTCGCCACCCTCATCATCCACTGACACCCATGACGCACTCACCCTTTGAAACCGCCCGGGCCAGGTGGGCACTGGCCCTCGTAGGGGCTCTGCTGTGGGCCGGAGCGGCCCCCGTGCAGGCCGAGACCGACGGGCTGTGGTGGTACACCGACCAGCGGGTCGACCATGCCCTGAGCGTCGGTGCGACGGGCTCCGGAGTCCGGGTCGCGGTGATAGACGACACCCTCTCTCCCGATCTGAACATGTTTTCTGACGCAACGATCTCCATACATGAGCCGTCTTTCTGCAACAGAATCGACGGGTCTCCGATCCCAGCGACAGAGAGAACGTTGAGCCCTGGGAGTCATCATGGAACAAATATTGTCGCGATGCTTGTAGGAAATGGCAAGGGAGTGGACGGAAGGGTGGCACCTAAAGGGGTTGCTCAGCGAACAGACCTATGGTTCTACTCGGCTAATTGTGCATATTATTACTCTCAGGACACTCATGCCTACAGCCGAGACCCGGTGGCGCACGCTATCGTCCAAGCGGTCGATGACGGCGCTCGTATCGTCTTGATCTCGGTGGCTCCTGTGCTACCAGACCCCGTGGTCAGAGAAAGCGTGGCGTATGCTTTGCGCGAAGGTGTGATCATCATCACCAGACATGCCGATCAACAGTCGAACCTCGACTGGCTCTCGGGGCTGAACGGCGTGCTGACAGTTCAGGGAACAGGTCCTGACGGACAGGTACCCGCACCCGGCACGACAGGGATATGGCCATCGCGCGGCAAGATCACGGTGACAGCACCCGGGGCCCACCTCCTTCTCCAAGGGGACCGTTCAGAACACTCTTGGTTGCCGACGACGATCGGGCACGGAACCTCCTATGCGGCGGCGCTGGTCGCAGGAATGCTGGCCAGCGTGGCATCACAGCACCCGGAAGCGACGAATGCTCAGCTGATTCATTCTCTTATCGAGAACACCCGCACAGAAGGACGTGAACCGGGGTACAGCCCTGCGGACGGGTACGGGCAGGCCAGCCTCCCGAACATGGTGCGGGTGAACCCGACCCAGTACCCGGACGTCAACCCGTTGATCGTGCCAGACGACGGGTTGGAGCCAGGTCTGACGGCTGAGGATATCGCCGACGCCCCACGGCCGGCATGGGCCGGCCCGGCACCGACGTCGATCCCGACCGCACCACCGACTCCGAGCCATACCGCCACGTCGGTTCCCGAACCCGTCGAACCCGATGGTGTTCCGGTGTGGGTGATCGTCGGCGTGCTCCTGCTCACCGTCGCGACAGCGGTGGTCGTGGTGGTGGCCCTGCGGGCGACCCGTGACGAGCTGACGCGTTCTTCCCGATGAGAGAGACACCGACCTCACGGCTCAAGGGCACAACGTGCAGGAGCCTGCCAGGTCAGCAGATCAGCGCAGGCCGGTGGGGCGTTCGAGGGCCAGGCAGACGAGCTCGTCGACGAGCTCGGTGTATGACATGCCTGAGGCCTGCCACATCATGGGGTACATCGAGAACGGGGTGAACCCGGGCATGGTGTTGATCTCGTTCACCACGACCTGGCCGTCGTCGGTGACGAACACGTCGACGCGGGCCAGGCCCTCGCAGCCGACGGCCTCGAAGGTGCGCACCGCGACGTCCTGGACGCTCGCGACGATGTCGGCCGGCAGGTGGGCCGGGCAGTCCAGACGGACACCGCCGGCACCGAAGTACTTGGCCTCGTAGTCGTAGAACGCGTGCTCGGGGTCGGTCACGACGATCTCCCCGGGCAGCGACGCCCGTGGGCGGTCGCCCCTGCGAGCGCCGAGCACGCCGCACTCGATCTCGCGGCCCGCCACGGCGGCCTCGACCACCACCTTCGGGTCGTGCACGGCGGCGGCCGCGAGCGCCGCCGGGAGGTCTGCCGCGTCGTCCACGCGCGTGATCCCCAGGCTGGAGCCCGCCCGTGCGGGTTTGACGAACACCGGCAGACCGAGCTCGGCCAGATCAGCGAGCACGGCAGGCATGTTGCGCTCCGCACGCCCCGGGTGCACCACCCGGTAGGGGCTGACCGCCAGGCCGTGGCCGGACACGACCGCCTTCATCACCTGCTTGTCCATGCCGACGGCCGAGGCGAGCACACCGGAACCGACGTAGCGGACGTCGGCGAGCTCCAGCAGGCCCTGGAGCGTGCCGTCCTCGCCATAAGGCCCGTGCAGCAGCGGGAACACCACGTCGACGTGCCCGAGGTCGCGCGGCGCCAGGCCGTTCTCGACCACCTGCACCGCACCGGAACCCACCCCCTGAGGGAGCAGGACGTGCGTGGCGGCGTCCTCGACCTCGGGCACGTGCCCGGGTCGGATCGCCCAGCGCTGCGGGTCGTCGTCAGCGAGCACCCAGCGTCCGTCGCGGGTGATCCCGACCGCCAGCACGTCGTAGCGGTCCCGGTCGATCGCGGCCAGCACGCCGGCGGCTGTGGCACAGCTGATCGTGTGCTCTCCGGAGCGGCCGCCGAACAGCACCATCACACGAGGTCGGGCACGAGACCCAGGGGTGGCGTCCATCGCGTCGAACCCTACCGCTCAGGCTCCGCACGAGGGTCGGTTTTGACGACCGGGATCGCACCGGTGTGCTCGGCCTTGCGGGGCCGCGACAGCAGCAGCGCGGCGAGCTCGTCGACCGGGAGCGCACCGTCCAGCACCGCGGCCACCGACGCGGTGATCGGCATGTCGACGCCGAAGCGCCGGGCGAGGTCGTGCACCGGCCTGGCGGTCTTCACACCCTCCGCGGTGCCACCGGTGACCATCAGCGCCTCGTCCAGGCTCATCCCCCGGCCCAGGTAGGTGCCGAGGCGGTGGTTGCGGGAGTCTGGCGAGGCGCACGTCGCCACGAGGTCGCCCATGCCCGCCAGCCCGCCGAACGTGGCGGGCTGCGCGCCGAGGGCCAGCCCCAGCCGTGTCACCTCGGCCAGCCCGCGGGTGATGAGGGTCGCCATGGTGTTGAAGCCGAGCCCTCGCCCCTGCGCGATGCCGACGGCCAGCGCGATGACGTTCTTCGTCGCCCCGCACAGCTCGACACCCACCACGTCGGTGCTGGTGTAGGGCCGGAAGTACGACGAGGCGCACGCGGCGGCCACCTGGTCGGCCACAGCCGGGCTGGTGGCGGCGACCACGGTCGCGGTCGGCTGCAGCGCGGCGATCTCCTGGGCGAGGTTCGGCCCGGAGAGCACCGCGACCCGCTCCGGCGGTATCTCGAGGGTCTCGGCCAGCATCTGGCTCATGCGCTGGTCCGTGGTGAGCTCGACACCCTTCATCAGCGAGAGGACCACGGTGCGCGGCCCGAGCCGTCCGACCAGCGGGGCGACCGTGGCGCGCGCCACCTGCGACGGTATGGCCACGGCCACCAGGTCGGCACCGGCGACGGACGCGGCCAGGTCTGGTTCGGCGCTCACCGTGTCGGGCAGACGCACCCCGGGCAGGTAGGCCTCGTTGGTGTGCTGGGAGGTGATCTCGGCACACACCCGGGCTTCTCGCGTCCAGATCGTGACCTGGCACCCGGCGTCCGCGAGCACCATGGCGAACGCCGTGCCCCAGCTGCCGGCGCCGATCACCGTGGCCCGCGGGCTCACGAGTCGACCCGGGTCTGTGTGCGCGGGTCCCAGAAGCCCGTCGGCGCGCTCTCGCCGCGAAGCTCGGCGAGCTGGGCGGTGATCGCCGCCATGATCCGGGTGGTCGCGACCCGTGCTGTCTCCGCCGACGTCTTCGACAGGTCGGTCAGGTCGACCGGCGCACCCGCGACCACGCTCGACGTCTTGCGCGGCACCGGCTTGAGGACCTTGCCGTACGGGGCCAGCACCCGGTGCGCTCCCCACTGGGCGACGGGGACCACCGGCGCGCCCGTGGCCAGCGCCAGGCGGGCCGTGCCCGTCTTGGCGCGCATCGGCCACAGGTCGGGGTCACGGGTCAAGGTGCCCTCCGGGAAGACGAGGACGCACTCGCCACGTCCTAGAGCCTCCGCGGCGGCGTCCAGCGACCGGGCACCGGCCGCGGTGCCCCGCTGGACAGGGATCGCCCCGATGGCGTCCAGCAGCCTGCCCAGCACCGGCACCCGGAACAGCGAGTCCTTGCCCATGATCCGAGGGGCGAAGCCGTTGTCCCACAAGAAGTGGGCCGCGGTCAGCGGGTCGAGGTTCGTCATGTGGTTGACGGCCACGATGATGCCCCGGTCGGTCGGCAGGTGCTCCACGCCGGACCAGTCCGGCCTGGTCATCGCCAGCAGGGCTGGCCGCACGAGGCGGGCGACCGAGCGGTAGGTCCGGGTGGATCGCGCGGGAGGGGGCACGGCAGCCGATGGTACTCGCGCGAGAGGGCCCGTGGGCCCACGCTCGCCGTCGACCAGCCTCTCGGCTCACCTCAGGGCGCCCTGAGGGGAAGAGCCCGCGGGTAGTCAGCCGCTGGTCTCGCGGGAGAACTGGGCACCGAGCGCCTCCAGCTTCTCGGTGAACCGCTCGTAGCCACGGTCGATGAGGCTGATGCCGCGCACCGACGACTGGCCCTTGGCGGTCAGCGCCGCGATCAGGTGGCTGAACCCGCCGCGCAGGTCGGGCACCTCGATGTCGGCGGCCGAGAGCGGGGTCGGGCCGGAGATCACCGCCGAGTGGTAGAAGTTGCGCTGCCCGAACCTGCACGGGTGCCCGCCCAGGCACTCGCGGTAGAGCTGGATGGTCGCACCCATGCCGAGCAGGGCGTCGACGAAGCCGAACCGGTTCTCGTACACCGTCTCGTGGACGATGGACAGGCCGCGAGCCTGGGTCAGCGCCACCACCAGGGGCTGCTGCCAGTCGGTCATGAACCCTGGGTGCACGTCGGTCTCGAGCTGGATCGAGTGCAGGTCGCCGCCGGGGTGGTAGAACCGGATGCCGGCGTCGTCGATGGCGAACTCGCCACCCACCTTGCGGAACGTGTTGAGGAAGGTCGTCATGTCGGCCTGGCGAGCACCGGAGACGTACACGTCACCACCGGTGGCCAGCGCGGCCGACGCCCACGAGGCCGCCTCGATCCTGTCGGGCAGGGCGGTGTGGGTGTACCCGGAGAGCCGCTCGACACCCTCGATGCGGATCACCCGGTCGGTGTCGACCGAGATGATCGCGCCCATCTTCTGCAGGACGTTGATGAGATCGAGGATCTCTGGCTCGATCGCCGCGTTGGACAGCTCGGTGATCCCCTCGGCGCACACCGCGGTGAGCAGCAGCTGCTCGGTCGCGCCGACGCTCGGGTACGGCAGCGACAGCTTGGTGCCGGTCAGCCGCCGGGGCGCGGACAGGAGGATGCCTCCGGGGTGCTTGTCCACGCTCGCGCCGAACTGGCGCAGGATGTCCAGGTGGTAGTTGATCGGCCGGTCACCGATCTGGCAGCCGCCCAGGTCAGGGATGAACGCCTCCCCCAGCCGGTGCAGCAGCGGCCCGCAGAACAGGATCGGGATGCGGCTGGCCCCTGCCAGGGTGCCGACGCCCGCGACCATCGGGGTCTGCACGTCGCGCGGGTCCAGCCGGATCGTCCCTGCCTCGGCGTCGAAGCCCACCCGGACCCCGTGCAGCTCCAGCAGCTCGGTGACCACCTGCACGTCGCGGATCACCGGGACGTTGCGCAGCTCGCTCGGGCCGTCGCCGAGCAGCGCCGCGACCATCGCCTTGGACACGAAGTTCTTGGCGCCTCGCACCGTGATCTCACCGCGCAGGGGGTTGCCACCGTCGACGTAGAGCAGGTCGGTCATGAGGCCATCGTCTCCCATCCGGCGAGCGTCTCGTGCCTCAGACCCCCGCGCTCCACCTTCTGGCACAGATTCGTGACCTGACCGGTACGACCATCAGGCCCGGCGGGTGGTCCCCAGGGGCACGGGGACGGCTCGGGCGGAGACGATCTGCTGGGACGGCAGGTGCTTGGCGGGGAGGGTACGAGGACGCCAGGCCTCGCGCGTGGTCTCGAAGGTGGCGATCTCGTCGGCGTGCTGGAGGGTCAGGCCGATGTCGTCCAGGCCCTCCATGAGCCGCCACCGGGTGTAGTCGTCGATCTGGAACGGCACGACGACGTCCTCGCAGCGCACCGTGCGCGCCTCGAGGTCGACGGTCACCTCGGTGCCCGGACGGGTCTCGAGGACCTTCCACAGCAGCTCGACGTCCTCGGCCGAGACCTGGGCGGCGAGCAGCCCCTGCTTGCCCGCGTTGCCGCGGAAGATGTCAGCGAAGCGCGGCGAGACCACCACGCGGAAGCCGTAGTCCTTCAGCGCCCAGACCGCGTGCTCGCGGGACGACCCGGTGCCGAAGTCCGGGCCGGCGACCAGCACCGAGCCGGAGGCGTAGGCCTCCTGGTTGAGGACGAAGGACGGGTCGGCCCGCCAGGCGGAGAACAGGGCGTCCTCGAAACCGGTGCGGGTGACCCGCTTGAGGTACACCGCCGGGATGATCTGGTCGGTGTCGACGTTGCTGCGCCGCATCGGCACCCCGACGCCGGTGTGCTGCGTGAACTTCTGCATCGTGCTCTCCCTCGTGCTTCAGACGCTCGGCGGTTCAGACAGTCGGCGGTTCAGACAGACAGCGGGCTGCCGTCGAGGTCGGACAGGTCGGTGCCGGCCGGCAGGTCCAGGTCGGTGACGGACGACAGGGTGCCGCGCACCGCCGTGGCGGCGGCGACCAGCGGGGAGACCAGGTGGGTGCGTCCGCCCTTGCCCTGCCTGCCCTCGAAGTTGCGGTTCGACGTCGAGGCCGACCGCTCCCCCGGTGCCAGCTGGTCGGGGTTCATGCCCAGGCACATCGAGCAGCCCGCGTTACGCCACTCGGCGCCGAAGGCCAGGAAGATCTGGTCCAGCCCCTCGGCCTCGGCCTGCAGCCGAACCCTGGCCGAGGCCGGCACCACGAGCACCCGCACCCCGTCGGCCTTGCGGCGGCCCTTGACGACCTTGGCGGCCGTGCGGAGGTCTTCGATGCGCCCGTTGGTGCACGAGCCGATGAACACCGTGTCCACCGCGATGTCGCGCAGCGGCGTGCCCGGGGTCAGGCCCATGTACTCGATCGCGCGCTGCGCGGCGGCACGCTCCGCCTCGTCAGCGATGTTCTCGGGCACCGGCACAGAGCCGGACAGCGGCAGGCCCTGGCCGGGGTTGGTGCCCCAGGTGACGAACGGCTCCAGGTCGGGGGCGCGCAGCACCACCTCGGCGTCGAACACCGCGTCGTCGTCGGTGCGCAGGGTGCGCCAGTACTCCACCGCCGCGTCCCAGTCCGCACCCTCGGGCGCGTGGGGGCGGCCCTGGAGGTAGGCGGACGTGGTCTGGTCCGGCGCGATCATCCCGGCCCTGGCCCCGGCCTCGATCGACATGTTGCAGACCGTCATCCGGCCTTCCATGGACAGGGCACGGATGGCCTCGCCGCGGTACTCCAGGACGTAGCCCTGGCCCCCACCGGTCCCGATCTTGGCGATCACCGCGAGGATGATGTCCTTGGCCGACGTGCCGGGCGGCAGCGCGCCCTCGATCGTGACCGCCATGGTCTTGAACGGCACCAGCGGCAGCGTCTGGGTGGCCAGGACGTGCTCGACCTCGCTGGTGCCGATGCCGAACGCCAGCGCCCCGAACGCCCCGTGGGTCGAGGTGTGCGAGTCGCCGCAGACCACCGTCATCCCGGGCTGGGTGAGGCCGAGCTGCGGGCCCACCTGGTGCACGATCCCCTGGTCGGCGTCGCCCAGCGAGTGCAGCCGGACGCCGAACTCGGCGGCGTTGGCGCGCAGGGTCTCGATCTGGGTGCGGCTGGTCGGGTCCGCGATCGGCAGGTCGATGTCGTAGGTCGGGGTGTTGTGGTCCTCGGTGGCCAGCGTCAGGTCAGGACGGCGGACCTGACGGCCGGCCAGGCGCAGCCCCTCGAAGGCCTGCGGGCTGGTCACCTCGTGCACCAGGTGCAGGTCGATGTAGAGCAGGTCGGGGGCCCCGCCCTCGCCCGCGCGCACGACGTGCGCCTCCCACACCTTCTCGGCCAGCGTGCGACCCATGCGAATCTCTCCTCGTGCCAGTGGCGGGGTCCTCCGGTCGGAGCAGCGTCGCGCCGATTCACCCCGACGATTTTTGCATCTCAGCCTTCGAGACGTCAGTATCACCCTATGGACAATTCTAGCGGAGTCGGCGTGCTGGACAAGGCCGCTGCTGTCCTGTCCGCGCTGGAGGCCGGCCCCGCCACCCTGGCACAGCTGGTCGCCGCCACCCATCTTGCCCGTCCGACGGCCCATCGGCTGGCTGTCGCCCTCGAGCACCACCGGCTGGTCGCACGCGACATGCAGGGCCGGTTCGTGCTCGGCCCCCGGCTGTCGGAGCTGGCGACCGCAGCTGGCGAGGACCGCCTGCTGGCCGCGGCGAACCCTGTGCTGGCCGCGCTGCGCGACCACACCGGGGAGTCGGCGCAGCTCTACCGACGTCAGGGCGAGCTGAGGATCTGCGTGGCCGCCGCCGAGCGGCCCATCGGGCTGCGCGACTCGATCCCTGTCGGCGCGACGCTGACGATGCTCGCCGGGTCGGCCGCCCAGGTGCTGCTGGCCTGGGAGGAGCCCGACCGTCTGCACCGTGGGCTCCAGGGCGCCAAGTTCACCGCGACGCTGCTCTCCGGGGTGCGTCGACGCGGCTGGGCCCAGTCGGTCTCTGAGCGCGAGGTCGGCGTGGCCTCGGTCTCCGCCCCCGTGCGCGCACCCTCCGGCCGAGTGATCGCCGCTGTGTCGGTCTCCGGCCCCCTGGAGCGCCTGACCCGCCAGCCCGGCCGCCTCCACGCCGCCGCCGTCGTCTCCGCCGCCAACAAGCTCTCCGAGGTCCTCCGCCGCACCGGCGAGTGAGCCTCCGAGAAACCCGACAGCGGCTACCAGGACCAGAAAGAGCTCGTCAGGCGAGCGGACACTTCACCCGGCCAGGCGAGCTCTCCCCACAGACCGCACGAGGGTCGGGAACCGACCGAGCGGAACTTCAGGGGACCGCCCCAGGCGCCGCCAGGCTCGGGCCAGAACAAGTCTCGCCAGACCACACGAAGGTCGGGAACCGACCGAGCGGGGGTCTGGGGGCGTGCCCTCAGGCGGGGCGCGGGGGCAGACGCCCCCGCCAGACATGACGAGAGCGACGTGGCTTGCGTTTCCGCAAGCACACGTCGCTCTCGATCTCGTACCCCCGACGGGATTCGAACCCGTGCTACCGCCGTGAGAGGGCGGCGTCCTAGGCCGCTAGACGACGGGGGCAAGCAACACCTGGCGAACCAGGCGAGCCAGTATCTTACCGCACGCGATGACGTGCGATGACCACTGACCGCTGGGGTACCAGGACTCGAACCTAGACTAAGTGAACCAGAATCACTCGTGCTGCCGATTACACCATACCCCACCGGGTATGACCTCCAGCGTGGCCTTCGATGATCGCCATCGAACGGGCTCTGTGCTGGACGCCGTACCGCCGGGCTACCCTACCCGAGCCGCACGGCGACGGTCCAACCGGCCGCGCTCACGCACGACCACGTTCAGCCCCGTGGGACGGCGTCGATCTCCGAGACGTCGTACCAGAGCAGGTCACGCTCGTCGAGCCGGTCTCTCGCGGCCTGGTCCCCACCGACCGCCCCGACGACGTCGGCCACCGCCTCCGGCTCGTCCACCAGCAGGCACACCACCTCGGCGAGCCGGACGGCGCCAGCCACGACGACCGCCGTGGGCGGCTCCGCGGGGTCTTCAGTCACCTCGCCGTCCGGGACGTCGGCCGCGACCACCACGCGCAGCCGGGGAGCGCCTGGCCGCACGGCCAGCAGACCCACGGCGTCGTCGGCGGCCGTGACCTGGGCGACGTACTCCAGCCCCTCGTCGTCCTCCTCGGGCAGCAGCGCTCGCAGGGCCGGGGTGACCGCGTGCGCGCGGCGCTCAGCCAGGGCCAGCCCGGGCCCGATCTCGTCCAGGGTCGCCGGCAGGTAGATACGCACCCCCTGATTCTGCCCGTCGAGAGCGCTCCGCGTGCGCGACTCCCTCGATCACGCCGTGATCGATCACCACAGGGGCTCGATCACACCCGGACAGCGAGGCTCGCGGCCACCCGGGCGGCCAGAGCGGTGAGGGCCTCTCGGGCTGCCGAGGTCGGAGCGACCTCGGCGAGGGTGCGCCCGTCGCGGACGGCACGGTCGGCGGCGTCGCGGTCGTCGGGGACCACCACGACGTCCCCGACCCCGGCATGACGCTCCAGGGCCTGACGCACAGCCCGGGCGGGCTGACGCCCGGCCACCGACGCACGCACCCGGTTCACGACCACCAGCCGCGAGGTTCCCAGACCCGCGTCGGTCAGCTCGCCCAGACCGTGCACGAGGCGGGCCAGACCGACCGGGTCGCCCGACCCGACCGCGACCACCAGGTCCGCCGCCTCCAGCGCCGACAAGGTCGCGGCGTTGCGACGCGGGGCACGGGTGTCGTAGGTGAGAGCCTCGTCGGACTCCAGGCAGAACCCTGTGTCGACCACCACCCAGCGGGCCAGGGAGCGAGCCACCGGCCACACCGCCGACAGCGACGCCGCACCCAGCTCGGGCCAACGGTCGGCACGAGAGATCCCGGTCAGCACACGCAGGTCTCGGCCCAGCAGCGGGGCCACCCCCGCGAGCTCGGCCGCGTCCAGACGGCCCTGAGCGGCGGCCCGGGTCGCCGCGGCCAGACCCGGCGCCTCGTCCAGCACCCCGACCAGCTGGGCCACCGCCCCTCCGTAGGTGTCGGCGTCGACCAGCAGCGTCGCCCCGTGCCGCGAGGCGAGCTCGGCCGCCAGGTTGATCGCGACGGTGCTGCGCCCTGGCGCCCCGGTCGGGCCCCACACGGCGACCAGGTGCCCGGAGGCAGGCGGAGCGGTCGTCGCCGGGATCGGTGCGACATCCGCCCTCGAGGTGGCGAGCAGGCTCAACCCCTGGGCGAGCAGAGCCTCCGCCTCGGCAGCACCGGTCGGGGTCCCGACCACCAGATCGGCACCCAGACAGGACGCACGACGCTCGTCGTCGACCACGAGCACCACCACGTCGGCGTCGTGCAGCGCCGCCACCTCCTCAGGGCCGAGGCCGGGCAGGTCGCGGGCGCAGATCGCGACCCGGCCCAGGCCGGCGGCCGCGGCAGCCAGCAGCTCGGCGACGTCGACGCACCGCCTGGTCACCGCCGCTCCAGACCGTGGCCGCTCGGCGGCGCTCATCACCAACGCCTCGGCGACGCCACGGAGCCCCAGCAGCACCGGCTCGGTCATCCACCGGCTCCGGGCACGACCACCACGTCCACCACACCGTCACCAGCCAGCGCGGCCAGCACCGGGGCGAGCCCCTCGGCCGGGAGCACGACCTCGACCGTGCCAGGGCTGGGAGACCCCGTGCTGGTGGTCACCGCCGCGACGGTGGCCCGCGCGACGAGGCGGGACGGCTTGCCCGGGTCGTCTCGCCCGGTGGGTGTCACCCAGAGCTCGACCTGCGCCCCGGTCGCGAGGTCTCGGCCCGGCGCGCGCGGCAGCTCGATGGTCACAGGTCGCACCTCGACGGCCGACGCCTCCCCCACCGCCGACACCGGCACCAGCTCGCCGGCCTCCACCGCACGCAGGACGACGGCGTCGTCCGGGAACGACCCGTCGACCCTCAGATAGCGGTCGACGTCCACACCGCGCACCTGGACCTGGACGAGGTCGGCGCGCGCGACCGACGTGCCAGGGACCAGGGCCGACCCGGCGGCGTACACGGCGACCGTGCCAGAGGCCGACGAGACGAACCAGACCCCGCCGAGCACGCTCGCGACGATCAGCGCCAGCCCGACCAGGAGCCGGGGGTCTCGCACACCCGGCTGTCGCAGCCGGACGGCTCGAGGCGCGGGAAGACCCACGCTCGCGATCATGGTGACACCTGCCCTCCGACGATGTGTACCGCGGTGATGACGCGCCACGGTGACCTGCACAGCGGCGACGTCCGCACCTGTGACATCCACAGTCATCATGCCTCGTCCAGCATGGTCAGCGGGTCGGTTTGGTGGGTTCACGTGCCAGACTGGTCCTATGTCCCCGCGCTTCCTCACCCTCACCGACGTGACCGAGGTGCTCAACATCTCCATGTCCCAGGCCCGGGTGCTGGTGCGCTCCGGCGAGCTCGAGGCGATCCAGATCGGCGGACGGGGCATGTGGCGCATCGAGGCGGCCAAGCTCGAGGAGTACATCGCCCGCTGCTACGAGCAGAACCGAGGACGCACCGCCCACACCGACGGCTGACGCGCCCTCAGCCCTGGGTGCGGACGTAGGCGAGCGCGTCGAACGGGACCACCCAGAGGCGACCCTCGTCGGTCAGGTCGAGGTGGTCGGCGCCGACCGCCTCGATACGGCCGCTCATCAGGCCAGCGTCACCGAGCACCTGGACACCCGCCCGGTCTCGGGCGAGCCGGCGCAGCACGTGACCCAGGCCCAGACGAGACTCGACCCTCCCCGGCGGCGGTGCGGCGTGGTGCGCCAGCCCTCGCACGGCACGCACGGCCCGGGTCGTGATGACCACGACGGCGCCCGTGTCGTCGCGCATCACGAACCACTCTGGCGCCGCGTCATGCACCTGGCCCTCGACCACGGCCTCGGAGCGCACCAGCGGGTCACCGAGGAAGACCCGCACCCTCGTCCCGACGCTCGCCCTGATGCGGTCGGCCAGCCGCACGGTCGCACGCTCCGCACGCGTCCGCTCGGCCAGGTCGGCCGCGGCCTCCGCCCGACGCTCGGCCGCCATCTGGGCCTCGAGATCACCGAACAAGCGCTCCCATCGCACACCTGAGCCTAACCGCCTCTGGCGACGCTTCAGGGCTCTCACATCTGCTGCTGTGGATCACCCACGCACGAGCACGCACCTGTGGCACTCTTCCAGCATCAAGATGAACCAAACAACATCGATCGTCGATCAGAGCCTGAGACCGTGATGATTCCCCTGACCCGTACGCCTGCTCGCGAGGCGACGTCGTGAGCGCGGTGGCGTCGGTCCCGGTCCCCGTCGTGCGCCCCGACCCGGCGAGCGCGCTCCGGGTCCGCCCCGTGCCTCACCGTCCTCGAGGCACCACGACCGCCCTGGCCGAGGGCCCTCAGCACAGACCCGTGCCAGGGCTCGCCGAACGGGTCGTGGCGCTGGGCTCCCCGCACACCCCGGCGGACGACACCGCGCGACGCCTGGAACCCACGCACCGTCCTGTCGCGGACCCCGCCATGATCGCGCAGGTGCTGTGCGGCGCTCTGGTCGAGGTCTGCCTCGGGGCCCGCGCGGCCGGCCAGCTGGCACGCTGGTTGGCTCCCGGCGTCCTCGCCCAGCTGCGAGAGCGAGCCCACCTGTCGTCCGTGGCGGCACCGAGGGCCCACCGCTCCCCCGTGGTGCGACGCCTGGTGATGTGTCCGCTCGACCAGGCGATCGAGGTCGCCGCCGCCGTGGACGACTCCCGCCGCACCCGAGCCGTGGCCCTGCGCCTGGAACCCCACCGCGACGCCTGGCGCGTCACCGCCCTAGAGCTGGGCTGAGCTGAGAACCCTGCCGAGAACCCAGCCGCACGCGAGCCGCCGTGTCGTCGGTGGTCGTCCGACGACACGGCGGGAAGCCGACGACCCCGACGGGTCAGGGTCAGCGCTTCTTGCGGGCCTGCTTGGCGGCGCGGCGGCGGGCCTCCCGGTTGGCTCCGGAGGCGGCGGCGTCGGCGGGGCGACGGGCAGCAGCCGCCTTGGAGAGGCGGGGGGCGCCACCTGGGGCACCGAGCACCTCGGGGTCGCCGTCCTCGTTCGGGGCTGAGTACTGCAGCTTCAGCTGCTTCTCCGGCCCGTCCAGACCCTTGGCCACCAGGCGCGGGGCCGCCCCACGACGGCGTCGGGCCGGCTCGGCGCCGGTGCCCTCGCTCGGAGCCTCGGACGCACCCTGCGTCTCGGAGGCCTCCTCCTCGGTCTGCACCTGGACCTGGAGGTTGTACAGGTAGCTGACCGTCTCTTCCTTGAGACCGTCGATCATCGCGCCGAACAGCTGGTAACCCTCGCGCTGGTATTCGATCAAGGGGTCGCGCTGCGCCATCGCGCGCAGCCCGATGCCCTCCTTGAGGTAGTCCATCTCGTACAGGTGCTCGCGCCACTTGCGGTCGAGCACCGAGAGGGTCACCCGCCGCTCCAGCTCGCGCACCTGATCGCTGCCCAGCGCTTCCTCACGGTCGACGTAGGCGTGCTCGGCGTCCGAGAGCACCTCGCGCTCCAACAGCTCAGGCGTCACCCGAGAGGCACCCCCGGCCTGCTCGATGACCTCTTCGGTGGTGATCGACACCGGGTACACCGAGCGCAGCGCGGTCCACAGCGCGTCCAGGTCCCACTCCTCGGGGCGTCCCTCGGCCGTGGCCTGGGTCACGTACGCCTTGAGCACGTCCTCACGGAAGGCCACCACCTGCCCGCGCAGGTCGTCGCCCTCCAGCACGTGACGGCGCTGGGAGTAGATGACCTCGCGCTGGCGGTTCATCACGTCGTCGTACTTCAGGACGTTCTTGCGGATCTCGAAGTTGCGGGCCTCCACCTGGGCCTGCGCCGAGCGGATGCCGCGGGTGACCATCTTCGACTCCAGCGGCAGGTCCTCGGGGAACCCGGCACGGCTCATCATCGACTCGGCCAGGTTCGAGTTGAACAGGCGCATCAGGTCGTCCTGCAGGCTCAGGTAGAACCGAGACTCCCCCGGGTCTCCCTGACGCCCCGACCGGCCGCGCAGCTGGTTGTCGATGCGCCGCGACTCGTGCCGCTCGGTGCCCAGCACGTACAGCCCGCCGAGCTCGACCACCTCGTCGTGCTCGGCGGCGACGGCCTCCTTCGCCTTCTCGAGCACCTCGGGCCAGGTCGCCTCGTACTCCTCGGCGTTCTCCTGCGGGTCCAGGCCGAGCTCGCGCATCTGCGTGACCGCCATGAACTCGGCGTTGCCGCCGAGCATGATGTCCGTGCCGCGCCCGGCCATGTTGGTGGCGACCGTGACCTGCCCCTTGCGCCCGGCCTGCGCGACGATCTCGGCCTCACGGCCGTGGTGCTTGGCGTTGAGCACGTAGTGGGGCACGCCGGCCTTCTTCAGCAGCCCGGACAGGTTCTCGGACGTCTCCACGCTCGCGGTGCCGACCAGCACCGGCTGGCCCGTGGCGTGACGCTCCACGATGTCGGCGACCACCGCGTCGTACTTGCCCTCGATGCTCTTGTAGACGAAGTCCTTCTGGTCGATGCGGACCATGTCGCGGTTGGTCGGGATCGGCACCACGCCCAGCTTGTAGGTGCCCATGAACTCCGCGGCCTCGGTCTCCGCGGTCCCCGTCATGCCGGCGAGCTTGTCGTACATCCGGAAGTAGTTCTGCAGGGTGATCGTGGCCAGGGTCTGGTTCTCGGCCTTGATGACCACACCCTCCTTGGCCTCGATCGCCTGGTGCATCCCCTCGTTGTAGCGGCGCCCGGGCAGGATGCGGCCGGTGTGCTCGTCGACGATGAGCACCTCGCCCTCGAGGATCACGTAGTCCTTGTCCCGCTTGAACAGCTCTTTGGCCTTGATCGCGTTGTTGAGGAACCCGATCAGCGGGGTGTTCAGCGACTCGTAGAGGTTCTCGATACCCAGGTAGTCCTCGACCCGACCGATCCCCGGCTCCAGGACGCCGACGGTGCGCTTCTTCTCGTCCACCTCGTAGTCGCGGTCACGCTCCAGACGGCGGGCGACCTTCGCGAACTCGGTGTACCAGCGGTTCACGTCCCCCGAGGCCGGCCCGGAGATGATGAGCGGCGTGCGGGCCTCGTCGATCAAGATCGAGTCGACCTCGTCGACGATGGCGAAGAAGTGGCCCCGCTGGACCAGGTCTTCCATGCGCCAGGCCATGTTGTCGCGCAGGTAGTCGAAGCCGAACTCGTTGTTCGTGCCGTAGGTGATGTCGGCGGCGTACTGCTCGCGCCGCTGGGCCGGGGGCATCTGGCCGAGGATGCAGCCGGTGGTCATCCCCAGGGCACGGAACACCCGGCCCATGAGGTCGCTCTGGTACGACGCCAGGTAGTCGTTGACCGTGATGACGTGCACGCCCTTGCCCGCGATCGCGTTGAGGTAGGCCGGCAGCGTCGCGACCAGCGTCTTGCCCTCACCGGTCTTCATCTCGGCGATGTTGCCCTGGTGCAGGGCGGCACCGCCCATGATCTGCACGTCGAAGTGCCGCTGGCCCAGGGTGCGCCGGGCCGCCTCTCTCACGGCGGCGAACGCCTCGGGCAGCAGGTCGTCCAGCGTCTCCCCGGCGGCGTACCGCTCGCGGAACCGCTCGGTCTCCTCCCGCAGCTCGACGTCGCTCAGCTCGAGGAACCCGTCCTCGAGGGCGTTCACCTGCTCGGCCAGCCTCTTGAGCCGCTTGACGATACGGCCCTCGCCCATCCGCAGGACCTTGTCGATGATCGCCGCCACGCACACTCCCCAGCTCATGCCTCGACACCAAGGCTCCAGAACCTGACCATCCTAGGGTGTGTCTTCCAGGCATGTGCGGAGGCACCAGGGCTCCGGCCCAGGCTCGGGGGCTCAGGACGTCGGGTCGATCAACGGTTTGACCGTCTCCCGAGCATCGAGCATCCGGTAGGCCTCGGCGACCTGGCCCAGGCCCAGCCGGTCGGTGAACACCACCCCGGGGTCGATCCGGCCCGACAGCACCTCGGAGAGCAGGAGGGGCATGTAGGTCCGCACCGGGGCGACACCGCCAGCCAGGGTGATGTTGTGGAAGAACAGCCGCGACATGTCCAGCTCGACCCCGAGCGGCAGCCCGACCCAGCCGACCGTGCCTCCGGGCGCCACCACGTCCAGGGCGGTCGAGAAGGACTCCGCGGTACCGACGCACTCGAGCACCGACGGCGCGCCGAGCCCACCGGTCAGCTCGGCGACCCGTGCCGACGCGGCCTCGCCGCGCTCCGTGACCACCTCGTCGGCGCCGAGCTCGCGAGCCGTCCGCGTGCGCGCCGGGTGGTTCGAGCCCAGCACCAGCACACGTTCGGCACCGAGCAGACGCGAGGCGACCACCGCGCACAGACCCACGGCACCGTCGCCGACGACGACCGCTGTCGCCCCCTCGGTGACCTCCGCGCTGAGCGCCGCGTGGTAGCCGGTGCCCATCACGTCGGTCAGCGTGAGCAGGCTCGCCACCAGGTCGGGGTCAGGGGCCGACCCGTCGGGGTAAGCCTTGAGGAGCGTGCCGTCCGCGAAGGGGACCCGGACCAGCTCGCCCTGCCCGCCGTCGACGACCTCGCGGCTCCAGAAACCACCCCGGGGGCAGGACGACGGCAGCCCGTCGAGGCAGAAGCCGCACGTGCCGCAGGAGTACCGGAAGGGCACGAGCACCCAGTCGCCCACCCGGACCCCGGTCACCTCGGCGCCGACCTCGGTGACCGTGCCGACCATCTCGTGCCCGATCCGAGATCCCGGGGGCACGTCCTTCTGGCCGCGATAGGTCGACAGGTCGGAGCCGCACAGCCCGGCGGCGACCACCCGCACCACGGCGTCCGTCGGCTGCTCGATCACCGGGTCGGCGACCTCCTCGACGGCGATGTCACCCGGACCTCGGTAGACGGCGGCACGCACGGCTGGCTCCTTCGCGACGACGCACCGCCGCCCTGCCTCCTCCCGGACGCAGGGCGGCGACGACGGACGTGTCACACGGCGGCGGTGGCCGCCGTGGGGTCGAGCTTGATGACGCCGTAGGTCCAGCCGCGGCGGTGGTAGACCACCGCGGGCTGGTTGGTCTCGGCGTCGATGAACAGGAAGAACGGGTGACCGACGAGCTCCATCTCGTACAGGGCGTCGTCCACCGTCATGGGCTGGGCAGCGTGCACCTTCTCCCGGATCACGACCGGCGAGTCACCCCAGACGCTCTCGGGTGCCTCCGACTCCGACTCTGGCTCGGGCTCGGGCTGTGGGACGGGCACCGTGGACGCCAGACCGGCCAGACCGCGACCACCGCCACGGTGGTGGTCCTTGCGCCGGTCACGGGCTCGCCGCAGACGCTCCAACAGCTTGTCCAACGCGAGGTCCAGCGCCGCGTAGGGGTCCGAGGACGCGGCTTCCGCGCGCACCACCGGTCCCTTGTCGATCACCGTGAGCTCGACACGGGCGCTGGAGTCTGCCTGGCGCGGGTTGGCCTCGTGCGAGACGAGGACGTCGATGCGCTGGGCGCGGGGGGCCAGCTGCTCGACCTTCGCGAGCTTGGACTCCGCGTGGGTCCTGAACTTTGCCGAGACGTCCCAGTGACGACCGGTGACGACGATCTCCATCTCAACCTCCGCTGTGTGTCGGGGCGGTAGGTCCACGTTATCCCTGCGAACGGGCTCGATCCACCGCCGCCCGGGCGATCCCGACGCGCGGCGAGGGTGGTCTCGCCCGTCGGACGCCCGCGACCTGGGCAGACGTTCGTGCTATCGAGGTTCTGAGTCTCTTCGGGCTCCGTCGCCCGCACCGGCGGGTGCTGGGGTCGAGGCGACCACCAGACCGGCCACCACCACCGCGCCGGCGGCCTCTAGGGCACGACGGCAGGCCGCGAAGGTCGCCCCTGTCGTCAGCACGTCGTCCACGAGAACCACCCGGGCCCCGGCAGCACGGTGGCGACGACGCAGCCCGATCGTGCGGTCCAGGTGGCGCGCCCGGTCTCGGGCTCCGAGCCCGGCCGAGTCGACGGCTCCCGTCCTGAGCAGCGGCCGACCTGGTCGCACGGGTAGGGCGTACCCGGCGAGCGTGCGCGTCACGTGCCGGGTCAGGCCTGCCACCAGGTCTCCCCCTCGGCGCCGGACCGCCGCAGGGGCTGTCGGGGCACCGACCACCAGCAGGCCGTCCGGGCCAGCGGCGACGGCGAGCACCTCGCGCACCGTCGGGTCCCCAGCCACCTGGCCCAGCGCCGCGGCGAAGCGGGGGCCGAGGTCGGCACGCCCACGATCCTTCCAGGCCGTGAGCGCCCGGCGCACCGGGCCGACGAGGTCCACGGCGCACCAGACCGGTGGCGGGGCGGTGCCGTCGAGCAGGTCCAGCCGACCGGCGCGAGACTCGCACCGCACAGGGCCGGACCAAGCGAGGCCGGACCAAGCGGGGCCGGCCAGCGCCGCCGCGCAGCGCGAGCACCACGCCAGGTCGGGCTCGCCGCACCCGGCGCACGACACGGGCAGAACCAGGCCGAGCAGCTCGGCCACCAGGGCGACCATCCCGCCACGCTGGCACCTGACTCCCCCGAGGGTCTCGTCTCACGGTCGGCCCCGACGCACGTGCCTGTGCTGCCTGGGGCTGAGGACGGTCGGTCTCGCCGACGCCCGCTACCCCGGGTAGGCGAGGTCGCGGACCTGCTGCTCACCCAGCCCGACGGGGATCCAGATGTCGCTGTAGCGGCGCAGCAGCTCGCCGGACGACGTGGCGACGAGGAGCGTGCGGTCCCACCCGCCGGCCGCGAGCACAGCGGCGTCGGGCACCGGGGCCAGCACCCGGCTGACCCCCGTCACCGGGACCTCGGTGAGCACCGAACCCTCGGCACCGCGCCCCAGCACCACCAACGTCGCCGCGTCGAACCAGACGACCTGGTCGGCCGAGACCAGGCCGGGACCCACCTGGACCGGCGGGCCCAACGACTCCGGCGCGCCCTGCACGTCGCGGATCACGGCGCTCACCTCGACCGCGACACCGGTGGGGCCCGAGGAGACGACCGCGACCCGTGCACCGTCCCAGGCGACCCGGACAGCACGGACCGTCCTGTCGTCCAACCAGGGCGCCCTGACCCGGATCTCCTCGGCCTCGACGTCGACGACCCGCAGCCCGTCGCCCGGCACCGACCTCGCCGTCCAGACCCAGCCGTGGACGTCGACCGACGGCCGGGCCAACCCTCTGCCTGTGAGCAGGGTGCGGGCAGGCATGCCCGCGGTGGGCACCTGCACCAGCCTGTCGGTGCCCGAGAGCACCACCTGGAACGACCCGTCGCCGCTGCCCGCCGGGGCCGAAGCGCGAAGCCCGACCAACGGGTCGACACCCTCGAGAGGAGCCAGGTTCCCGCCGAGCCGCATCAGCGAGTCTCCGATCAGCACCACCGGGTCGGCCATGGTCCCGACCGTCAACGACGACGGCCCCGCCAGGAGAGCCCCGTCCTGCCCTGCTCGCACCTCCACCGACCGGACCTGAGGGATCTCCAGGGACCTGGTGATCTGGGCCAGCATCAGGCCCCTGTCTGGCGCGGCCTGCACGATCTGGGCGGGCTCGAGAACCACCTGCGCCGTGCCGTCCTCGTCGATACGCACCACCTCTGGCTTGAGCCGCACGCCCTCGGGGATCGCCGACACCACGGCGTCGCGCAACCACGGCGAGGGACCAGCCAGCAGCGCCTGCATCACCGAGGTCGCCAGGTTCCGGGTCGGGAAGTAGCGCACGTCAGGCACCGCACGGGTGCGGTCAGGCGTCAAGAAGTAGACAGGCGTGCGGCGATACTGCTGGGCGAACGTGCTCGCGGAGACGATCAACCCGGGCGGCAGGTCTGCCACCCGCCACTCTCCGTCGACCCTGACCAGGTCGAACACGACCGTCCTCTCGGCGCCGACCTCGATGAAGCAGCCGCCCTCGGCGACCTCGCCGATCACCTGGAGGGTCGCGGTGACCTGACCCTCGGGCGTCTGCTCCAGCGTCGCCTCGCTCGTCACGATCGCCCCGGCCAACGGCTGCCAGGACTGCGCGGCCTCGTGGGTCAAGAACTCCCGGGCGACGGCGAAGTCCCCGGTCAGCCCGGCGGCTCCCGCGGCGAGGAGACCTTCGACGATGCCCTTGGGCGTCGCGCCCGGGTGGGGGCCGTCCGCCACGGCGACCGCACCCTGGATGTCGTCGATCCTGACGTCACCGGCACGCACCGGCCCAGACGACGGGATCGTCGCGCAGCCTCCGAGCGCCAGCCCCGCGACGAGGGCGACCGCCCACACGCGCGCCCTCATCTGGCGCCCTCCTCTGGCTCGGCGACGACCGGCAGCGCGCCGGTCTCGGGGTCGAGCAGCGGCATGGCCGCCGCGTCGTGGACCGGGGTCGAGGGCCTCACCGGCTCCTGCCCGGGCGGCACCAGGGGCAGCGGGGAGGTCTTCAGCGTGGTCCCGGCGCGCAGCGGCAGGGTGAGCCGGAACGACGCACCGCGACCGGGGCGCCCCCACGCCTCCAGCCGGCCCCCGTGCAGACGGGCGTCCTCCGCGGCGATCGCCAGGCCCAGGCCGGTGCCGCCCGTGGTCCGGGCCCTGGCCGGGTCGGCGCGCCAGAAGCGGTCGAAGACGTGATCGACCTGGTCGGCCTCCATGCCGACGCCCTGGTCGCGCACCCGGACCGCGACCGCCTGGGCGTCAGCCTCCACGTCGACCTGCACCACCGTCCCGTCGGCGTGCTCGACCGCGTTGGCCATGAGGTTGCGCACGACGCGCGCGACCCGCCGCGGGTCGATGTCGGCCACCACCCGGCTGTCCGGGAACCAGGTGACGACCGTGGACCCCTTGCGCTCGGCGAGCGGTGCGATGGCCTCCACGGCCTCACGGACCACCTGCACGACGTCGGCGTTCTGGGCGTCCAGGGTCGCCGCGCCCGCGTCGAAGCGGCTGATCTCCAGCAGGTCGGACAGCAGGTCCTCGAACCGGTCGAGCTGGGCCGCCATCAGCTGGGCGGAACGCCGCACCGCGGGGTCGAAGCCGTCGCTCGCGCCGTGGATCACCTCGGCCGCCATCCGGATCGTGGTCAGCGGGGTGCGCAGCTCGTGGGAGACGTCGGAGACGAACCGGCGCTGCAGGGCGGAGAGCTCTTCCATCCGAGCGATCTGGTCGGAGAGGTTGGAGGCCATCTCGTTGAACGTCTGGGCGAGGGTGGCCATCTCGTCACCGCCGCGCACCGCCATCCGCGCGTCGAGGTGACCGTCGGCGAACCGGGCCGCGACCTGCGACGCCGCGACGACCGGACGCACGGTCTGCGACGTGACCAGGTACGCCATGACGCCGAGCACGCCCACGAACGCCACCCCTGCCACGGCGAGGGTGCGCAGCAGGAAGGTCAGACGCTCCTGCTCGGGCTGGAGGCTGTAGACGAAGTAGACCTGGTAGTCACCGACGACAGGGACGGTCGCCGCCTGCCCGACGACCACGCCCGGGACGGTGCTCGTGCCCGACGGCAGCGGCAGGGCCACGGGCTGCCAGCGCTGCCCTCCCGAGGCGACGGCCTCGCGCAGGTCGGCGGAGACCACGTCCACGTAGTCGATGTTCGAGGCGACGTAGAGCGGGCCCAGCGCGCTGGTCTGCTCCGGCCCGCGCAGGATGACCACGTCGCGCTGCCCCGTCCCGGCCACGCTCTCCTCCGCGGTGACGTCCCACAACAGCTGCTGCACCTCGGCGGACCCCGTCGCGGTGGACGAGCCGAAGGTCGCCTGCACGCGCGCCGTGGCCCGGGCGCTCTCGGTGAGGACCTGAGAGACCCTGGCGTCGAACAACCCGTCACGGGTCTGGACGGCCACGAACGCCCCGACCACGCCGATCGCGGCGAGGCCGACGACCAAGGTGCTCACCAGCACCCGCACCTGCAAGGACGATCTCCAGGTGCGCCGGGCGGCCCGGACCCACCGCAGGACGGACGCGACCCGTCGTCGGGCCACGTCCCGCAACGCCGGACGACCGGGACCCCGGCGGTCCGGGGAGTGCTGGGTCACGACGCCGGCGTGCCGGCCCGGTACCCGACGCCGCGCACGGTGACGACGATCTCCGGACGTTCCGGATCGGTCTCGATCTTGGAGCGCAGACGTTGCACGTGCACGTTCACCAGGCGGGTGTCGGCCGCGTGCCGGTACCCCCAGACCTCTTCCAGGAGGACCTCACGGGTGAACACCTGCCAGGGCTTGCGGGCCAGCGCGACGAGCAGGTCGAACTCCAGCGGGGTCAGGGAGACCGGGACGCCCTTGCGCTCGACCCGGTGACCCGGCACGTCGATCGCCACGTCCCCGATGGACAGGTGCTCGGGGGCGGGCTCGTCGGAGCGGCGCAGCCTGGCGCGCACCCGGGCGATGAGCTCTTTGGGCTTGAACGGCTTGGGGATGTAGTCGTCGGCCCCCGACTCCAGCCCGAGCACCACGTCGATCGTGTCAGACCTGGCGGTGAGCATGACGATCGGCACCCGCGACTCGGCCCGGATCAGGCGGCACACCTCGTTGCCGTCCTTGCCCGGGAGCATGAGGTCGAGCAGCACCAGGTCCGGGGCGGTGGCCCGGAACGTCGCGAGCGCCTCGTCGCCGTCGGCGCAGAACACCGGCTCGAACCCTTCCGAGCGAAGCACGATGCCGATCATCTCGGCCAGCGCGGTATCGTCGTCGACGACGAGAACACGACCCTTCATGGGCTGCATTCTGGCATCGCGAGCCGCGACCGAGAACTCACCCATGGCCTCGGGCCTTCGTGGCACGATGAGGCGGGGCCGCCCACGGGGCCCCGGTCGCCGACCAGGAGCCGAGCCGGAGAGCCAGACCGCCCGATGAGCCAGACACCCGACAGCACCAGCTCCGGATGGGGCGCGCCCTCCCAGCCGCCCACCTGGGGCAGCCCCGCGGGTGGCGACTGGGCGAGCCCGAGCCAGGTTCCCGCACCAGGTCCCGCGGCACCACCGGCTCCATACCCGGCCTCGGCCCCAGGAGGCCCTGGGACCGTCCACGCGCCACCGGCTCCGACGTACGGGCCGACACCTCCCGCCGGGTGGCGCCCGCCAGCCCTGCAACCTGGCATCGTCCCGCTGCGCCCGCTGGGCCTCGGCGAGATCCTCGACGGTGCGATGAAGGCCATCCGGTTCAACCCTCAGGTGATGTTCGGGCTGGCGGCCGCCATCGTGACCGCCGCCGTCGTCTTCACCACCCTCGTCGGGCAGTACCTGTCGGGATTCATCCTCTCCGAGTTCACCGAGGCCATGGGCGAGACCCCGGGAGACCCCGGCACCGACGCGACGATGTCCATGCTCCTGAGCACGTATGGCATCGAGATCGTGGTCGGCTTCTTGTCACCCGTCCTCACCGGTCTGCTCATCGTGGCCGTCAGCCGCGCCGTGATCGGCCAGAAGGTCAGCGTCGGCCAGACGGCCCGCTCCAAGCGGGTGTGGGCGGTGCTGGGGTTCACCCTCCTCCTGGGCCTGGCCCAGGCCGTGGTGCTCGCTGCCGTCATCTTCGTCATCGTGCTCCTGGGAGTGTCGGTGGGCGGCTCGGGCGGGGTGGCGCTCTCGCTCGCCCTCGGGCTCCTCGCGGCGGCGGGCATGCTGGTCGGATGGTTCTGGGTGCTCGTCCGCACCCTGCTGGTCCCGCCCGCCCTCATGCTCGAGGGCAAGCGCTTCTGGCCGACGATCACCCGAGCCTGGCGACTGACCCGTGGCTCGTTCTGGAGGCTCCTGGGGATCTACCTGCTGGTCTGGATCATGATGTCCGTCGTCGTGAGCATCATCACCTTTCCCGGCGCGATCATCGCCTCGGTCCTGGCTGTCCTCGAGATCGGCTGGGCGAGCCTGCTGGTCCTCGGGATCACCATGATCCTCGCGTACACCCTGACCATCACGTACCAGTCGGCGATCATCGCGCTGCTCTACATCGACGTGCGGATGCGCCGCGAGGGCCTGGACCTGGAGCTCGCCCGCGCCGCCGAGGCCACCGCATGATCGTCGCCCTCGTGGCCAGGCTCGCGACAGAGGTCCCCGTCACCCCCGACGCGGACACCGCCCGGCAGTGGGCGGTCGAAGAGCTGGCCAAGCCCGCCTACCACGCTGGCGCCCCCACGCTGATGCAACGCCTCTGGGACTGGATCATGAGGCAGCTCAACCAGATCAACGAGGTCAGCGTGGGGACGAACCTGTGGGTGCTGGCGATCGTCGTGGCGGTCGTGGTCGGCATCGTGGTCGCCGCCCTCCTCGTGGCCGGCCCTGTCCGCCGCTCGCTGACCACCAGGAGCGCGGCGGGCACCGGGCTGCTCGACGACGACACCCGCACCGCGGAGCAGATCCGCGCCGCGGCCCTGGCCGCCGCCGACGCCGGACGCCTCCCGGAGGCCGTGGCGGAGTGGTTCCGCGCCCTGGTCCGGGGGCTGGAGGAGCGCACGGTGCTCGACGAGAGGCCCGGCCGCACCGCGGACGAGGCGGCGGCCGCCGCCGGGGAGCGCCTGCCGGCCCTGGCCGGAGACCTGTCGGCCGGTGCCCGGATGTTCGACGCCGTCTTCTACGGGCGCCGCCCCGCGTCGCCCTCCGACGAGGCGTGGATGCGCGCGCTAGAGCTGCGGGTGCGCAAGGCCAAGCCGTCGCCTCGCCTCGCACCGGCCGCGCAGGCACCGACCGCCGAGGTGACGGTGTGAGCGCCACCTACGCCCCGCCGACGACGATGGTCGGTGACGGCACCTCCACGGCGTCTCGCGCTCGGTCACGGTGGCGC
The DNA here is from genome assembly GCA_009785115.1 of Micrococcales bacterium. Classification (GTDB taxonomy): domain Bacteria; phylum Actinomycetota; class Actinomycetes; order Actinomycetales; family Cellulomonadaceae; genus Cellulomonas. Next base: position 44,646 of record WQWY01000016.1, on the reverse strand, counting down.
CGGTCGCGAGGCTGGGTCGCCATCGCCGCTGTGCTCCTCGTCGGCGGCATCGTCATGATCCTCCCCCAGCCCCGCACCTCCGGGGAGGCCTACGCGGTGGACAACCCGGGGCCCAGCGGTGCGCGTGCCGCCGCGCAGATCTTGCAGCGCCAGGGGGTGAGCATCACCACCGTGCACAGCCTCGACGACGCCCTGGCCCGGGCGAAGGCCGGAGACACGCTGGCGGTGCTCGGCGACCGGTACCTCACCGACCGCGAACGACTCCTCGAGGAGTCGGAGGCCGACCTCCTCCTGGTCGCCTTCGACTGGTACCCCGCCAGCACCGACGTCGGCATCGCCTACGGCGCGAGCGTCACCAGCACGGTCGCCGCCGGGTGCTCCGACCCCGACGCGCAGGCCGCCGGCACGATCACGACACGACGCTGGCTGCGCGTGCCGCCCGACACCGACGCGACCGTCTGCTTCCCCCGCCCCGACGACACCTACTGGTACGGCGAGCGCACCGGGGCCTATGTCGTGACGGAGCGCGACGGACGTCGGGTCGCGATGCTGGCCGACGCCACCCCGCTGCTCAACGGCGCTCTGGCGGAGGAGGGCAACGCCGCGCTCGCGCTGCGCGCTCTGGGCAAGAACGAGCGCCTGGTCTGGTTCTTGCCCAGAGCGCAGGCGAGCGAGGGCACCGCCGACATCGACATGTGGGACACCATGCCTCTCGCAGTCCCGATCCTCTTCCTGCACGGCCTGGTCGTGGCCGTCGTCGCGGCGCTGTGGCGAGGGCGGCGACTCGGTCCGGTGGTCACCGAACGCCTCCCGGTCGTCGTGCCCGCGGCCGAGGCCAGCCGAGGCCGGGCTCGTCTCTACCGCAAGATGCGATCTCACGGGCGGGCCGCCGCGGCGCTGCGTGCCGGTGCCGCGCTGCGCCTGGGCACCAGGCTCGGCCTGCCCCGGTCGGCCCCCGCGCCCGACCTCATCGACGCGGTCGCCAGAGCCTCGGGCCGACCACCGGACATGGTGGAGAGCCTGCTGTTCGGCCCCCCACCCCCCGACGACCCGCACCTGATCCGTCTGGCCCAAGAGCTCGATCACCTGGAGAGCGAGGTACACCACCCGTGACCGACCAGCCCTACCCGAACCAGCCCGGCCCCCACCAGCCCGTTCCCCACCCGGTACCCCCGGCGCCGGCCCCGATGCCCCCGGCAGGCTGGGGCCCGCCCCCCGCCCCAGGGCAGGACCACACCGTGGCCATCGGCCCAGGCGGAGCCCCGACCCCCGGGCAGGCCCCTCACGCCTACCCCGTGCCCGCGGCCGCGCCGCCCCACGCCGCGCAGGCCTCGGCACCAGCCGCCCCCTCGCCGGCCCCCGCCGCCCCCGCGGGCCCTCCGAGCGAGGCCGAGCGTCTGCGCGCCGCGCTGGCCAGCGTGCGCTCCGAGGTCGCCAAGGCCGTCGTCGGTCAGGACGCCGCGGTGACGGGCCTGGTCATCGCGCTGCTGTGCCGTGGCCACGCCCTGCTCGAGGGCGTGCCCGGGGTAGCCAAGACACTGATGGTCAGAGCCCTGTCCGCATCGTTGGACCTCGACACCAAGCGGGTGCAGTTCACCCCCGACCTGATGCCTGGTGACGTCACCGGCTCGCTGGTCTACGACGCCCGCACCACCGAGTTCTCGTTCCGCGAGGGCCCGGTGTTCACCAACCTGATGCTGGCCGACGAGATCAACCGGACCCCGCCGAAGACTCAGGCGTCGCTGCTCGAGGCGATGGAGGAGCGGCAGGTCTCCGTCGACGGGGTGCCGCGCCCGCTGCCCGACCCGTTCATGGTCATCGCGACCCAGAACCCGGTGGAGTACGAGGGCACCTACCCGCTGCCCGAGGCACAGCTGGACCGCTTCTTGCTGAAGATCCTCCTGCCTCTGCCCGGGCCTGAGGACGAGATCGAGGTGCTCGCCCGTCACGCCGCGGGGTTCGACCCTCGTGACCTGGTCGCCGCGGGTGTGCGGCCCGTGGCCGGCACCGAGGACCTCGCGGCGGCCCGCCGCGACGTCGCCCACACCCAGGTGTCTCGCGAGGTGCTCGGCTACATCGCGGCGGTGTGCCGGGCGACCCGCGAGTCGCCGTCGCTGTCGCTGGGCGTCTCGCCCCGTGGGGCGACCGCGCTGCTGGCCACCTCGCGCGCCTGGGCGTGGTTGCAGGGCCGGCCGTTCGTCACCCCCGACGACGTCAAGGCCCTCGCGCACCCCACGCTGCGGCACCGCATCGCGCTGCGCGCCGAGGCCGAGCTCGAGGGAGTGAGCGCCGAGTCGGTGCTGGACTCGGTGCTGGCCGCCGTGCCGGTCCCCCGCTGACGTGGCGATCACCTGGCGGACGGTCGCGCTGACCGCGCTCGGCGCGGTCTGGGTGCTGATCTGGCCGGTCGCTCTCACCGTCGTCGCGTGGACGGCGCTGGTCGTCGTGCTGGTGGTGCTCGACGTCGCCCTGGCGGCGTCGCCGCGCGCCGTCGAGATCACCCGGGCCGTCCCCGCCTCGGTGCGCCTCGGCGAGCCGACGACGTCGACGCTGACGGTCCGCAACCTCAGCCGGCGCCGGTTGCGCGCGGTGGTCCGTGACGCCTGGCCCCCGTCGGCCATCGCTGACGACCGTCCTCCCGGCTCGCCCTTGCCTCGTCGCGGGGTTCACACCCCTCGGCTGACGCTGCACGCCGCACCGGGCGAGGGCGCTCGCGGGCGCATACCGCTGCTGCCGAGCCGCCGCGGCGACCTCGGCGTCCCGTTCGTCGCGATCCGTGCCCTGGGGCCGATGGGGCTCGCGGGCCGGCAGGCCAAGATCCCGATGCACGGACGGCTGCGGGTGCTGCCCGCCTTCGTCTCGCGCCGCCACCTGCCCAGCAGGCTGGCACGGCTGCGCGAGATGGACGGGCGCGCCTCGGTGCAGGTCCGCTCCTCGGGCACCGAGTTCGACTCGTTGCGCGAGTACGTCGTCGGTGACGACGTGCGGTCGATCGACTGGCGTGCCACCGCCCGGCGCAACGACGTCGTGGTGCGCACCTGGCGCCCCGAGCGAGACCGGCGCGTGATGATCGTCGTGGACACCGGGCGCACCTCGGCCACCCGGGTGCTCGACGGGACCCGGCTGGAGGCATCCATCGAGGCGGCGCTGCTGCTCGGGGTGCTGGCCGACCGGGCGGGAGACCGCGTCGAGGTGATCGCCTACGACCGCGCGGTGCGGGCCAGGGTCGCCGGGGCGAGCCGCTCCGGGCTGCTCCCGACGATGGCCGACGCGCTGGCCCCGATCGAGCCCGCCCTGCTGGAGACCGACTGGGCGGGCGTGGCGGCCGAGGTGCGTGCACGGATGTCGCAGCGGGCGCTGGTGGTGCTGCTCACCACGATCGACCCGGCGACGGTCGAGGCCGGGCTGCTCGACGTGGTCGCCCAGCTCGCGCAGCGTCACCAGGTGGTGGTCGCGGCCGTCGCCGACCCCGAGCTGGAGCGGATGCGCACCACGCGGACGAACATCATGGAGGCCTACGAGGCGGCGGCGGCCGAGCGCACCGCGCTCGGTCACGCGGCGGTCGGCATGCGCCTGCGCCGACGCGGCGTCGAGGTCGTCGAGGCGATGCCCGACAACCTGCCTCCCGCCCTGGCCGACACCTACCTGGCGCTGAAGGCCGCCGGGCGGCTGTGACAGCCTGAGGGACGACGGCGGCGCTCGAGAGCACCGCCGGAGATCGGCGACCGAGCCGGTGCGCCGGGCCAGCGGCTCAGCCGGCGGTCGCCACCGCGTAGCCGGCTCGGTCAGGTTCCAGGTCGCCGGTCTCGCCGGCTCGCGCGGCGCTGCGGCCCAGGGTCAGCACGTAGACCCAGAAACCGGCCAGAGCGACGGCACCGATGACGATCTTCAGCCACCAGTACATCGCCGAACCGGTGACGAAACCCTCGATCAGGCCGGAGACGCCGAGCACCACGACCAGGCCGAGCGCCGTGGTGAACAGCGCCCGCCCCGCCTCGGAGAGCGCCTGGCCTCGCGGCCGGGGCCCCGGGGCGAGCCACGCCCAGAACACCCGCAGCCCGGCCGCGCCGGCGACGAAGATGGCCGTCAGCTCCAGCAGCCCGTGCGGGGAGAGCAGCTGGAGGAAGAGCCCGAGCTCACCGTGGACGGTCATGACGGCCCCGATCAGACCGATGCTCCACGCGTTCTGGAACAGCATGTAGACGGGGCCGATGCCGGTGATCCCCGAAGCCACGCAGACCGCGGCGATCCAGGAGTTGTTGGTCCACACCATGGCGCCGAAGCTGACGCCGGGGTCGTAGTACGAGACGAACGCGTCCTCGACGTACTCCTGCTGGACGGACGGGGGGATGACGGCGTTGAGCACGTCGCGGTTCTCGACCAGGTACCAGCCCGTGACGACGGAGACCGCGAGGAAGGCGACCATCACCGCGACGATCCACCACCGGATCCGGTACAGCACCACGGGGAAGGAGACCGTGAAGAACGTGGCGACCTCGTGCCAGACGGGTGCGTGCGCCCCGGTCAGACGGGTGCGTGCACGCGAGAGCAGCTGGGACAGCCGCATCACCGTGCGCGGGTCGGGCACGCTGGAACGCACCGTCGACAGGTCGGTCGCCGTCGCCTGGTACAGCCGGACGAGCTCGTCGACCTCGGCACCGGTCAGACGTGACCTCTTGCTCAGTGCTTCGAGCCGCACCCAGTCCGGCTCGTGGGCGAAGGTGTAGGCGTCAAGATCCACAGGACCAGACTGCCACGGTCCGGCACGATGCCGTGGGCACTCCGGCACGCGATGCCTCAGGTGCTGCGAGGTGATGCCAAGGGCCCTCCGACACGGTGCCAGGGCATTAGGCTGACCCGGGTGAGCAGCACAGGCATCGTCACGGGCGAAGGCGTCCTGCTGGAGTCCGAGCCCGCGTCGGCCTTCACCCGCATGGCTGGCGGGTTCCTCGACTACCTGGTCTACGCAGCAGGGCTCTTCGCCGCCACGATGGCTCTGGGCTTCGTGGACTACGGCCTCGCCCTCTCCGAGAACGCGGGAGCAGCGCTCGCGGTGGCGCTGCTCGTGATCATGCTGGTCGTCGTGCCGATCACGGTCGAGACCCTGTCGAGGGGGCGATCGTTGGGCAGGCTCGCCCTCGGCCTGCGGATCGTGCGCGACGACGGCGGGGCCATCACCGTCCGCCACGCCATGATCCGCGGGCTGGTCGCGGTGCTCGAGATCTGGATGTTCCTCGGTGTCCCGGCGGTGATCGCGTCGATGGTCCACCCGAAGGGCAAGCGGCTGGGAGACATGCTGGCCGGCACGTACGCGGCACGCGTGCGCGGCGGGCCGCGCGACCAGGTGGTCGTCGTCATGCCGCCACGGCTGGCCCTGTGGGCGAGCCACGCCGACGTCGCCCGGCTGCCGGACTCGCTGGCCCTGTCCGTCCGGCAGTTCTTGGGCCGGGCCTCGAAGCTGCACCCGCAGTCGCGCACGCGCCTGGGCACCGAGCTGACCGCACAGGTCCAGCGGCACGTGCACCCGCTGCCGCCGGCAGGCACCCACCCCGAGGAGTTCTTGCTCGCGGTGCTGGCCGAGCGGCGCCAGCGTGAGGGTCTCTCGGAGCAGCGACGGGTGGTTCGCACCCGGACGGAGTCCGACGTGCTGGCCCACCTGCCCTACGGCGTCCCCGACGTCGACCACTGACGGACCGGGGCACGTCGCGAGACGTCTTGCGCGCTGCGGTGCGCTCCCTCGCGACCTAGTCTGGCTCGCGGAGCCTGGCGGCGGCCTTCGCCGGGGTGAGGCCGGCCTGAGGCTGGGGCGGTTCTCCGGGTGCGGGTTGCACCCTCGGGAAGAACCTGTGCCTGACCGGAGGAGCCCCCATGTCTGTGCGTCTTCGTGCTGTGCCCGCCGTGCTGGTCGTCGCGCTGCTGACCGCCCCGCTCGCGGGCTGCGCGTCGAGCGACCCGCCCGCGACCACCGAGGCCGGCGACGAGGCGCGGTCGGGGCCGTACCCGCTGACCGTCGACAGCTGTGGCACCGAGGTGCGGCTCGAGGCCGCGCCACAGCGGATCGTCACGATCAAGTCCTCCACCACCGAGCTCGCGCTCGCCCTGGGCGTGGGCGACCGGATCGTCGGGCGCGCGTTCCCGGACGGACCGTTCCCCGACGCTCTCGCCGCCGAGGGAGAGACGGTGCCGCTGCTGTCGGAGAGGGTCCCGGGCCTCGAGGCGCTGCTCGCCGCCGAGCCCGACCTCGTCTACGCGGGGTGGGAGTCGAACCTGTCCGCGAACGGCGCCGGTGAACGGGCCACGCTCCACGGGCTCGGCATCGCGACCTACGTCTCCCCCGCCGCGTGCCAGGGGCCCGGCTATCAGCCTGACCCGCTGACCTTCGAGGACGTCTTCACCGAGATCCGCCAGGTGGGCGCCCTGCTCGACGTGCCCGACGCGGCCGAGCATCTGATCGCCGAGCAGCGGGCGACGCTGGCGGGGGTCGAGCCGCTCACCGGCGGCCCGACCGCCCTGTGGTACTCCTCGGGCTCGGACATCCCCTACGTCGGGGCAGGCATCGGAGCGCCGCAGATGATCCTGGACGCCGCCGGGCTCACCAACATCTTCGCCACGGTGCGTCAGACCTGGTCGTCGGTCGGCTGGGAGGACGTCGTCGCCGCCGACCCCGACGTGATCGTCCTGGTGGACGCCTCCTGGAACACCGCCGCGCGCAAGGTCGAGGTGCTGGAGTCCAACCCCGCGACCGCGCAGCTCACGGCGGTGCGCGAGCAGCGGTACCTGGTCGTGCCGTTCGCGGCCAGCGAGGCCGGGCTGCGCAATGCCGACACTGTGGTCTCTCTCGTCGCGCAGCACCAGGCGCTGGGGCAGCACAGGGCACAGGGGTGAGGAGCCTGACGACCGACCGACCGCCGCCCTCTACGCCCCTCCGGACCGCGCCACGGCGCCTGGTCGTGACGGTCGCGCTGGTGGGCCTGCTGGTCGTCTCGATGCTGGTCGCGGTGACGATCGGGCCGTCAGGCCTGAGCCTGGGCGAGGTGCTGGCCTCGCTCGGGTCGCACCTGGGGCTCCCGGTGAGCCCACCGCCTCGGCTGCACGACGCCATCGTCTGGGACCTGCGCCTGCCCCGGGTGCTCACGGCGGCGGCGGTCGGTGCGGGTCTGGCGGTGGCAGGGGCGGTGATGCAGTCGCTGACCCGCAACGCGCTGGCCGACCCGTACCTGCTGGGGCTGTCTCAGGGGGCCTCTCTGGGGGCTGTGGCGGTGCTCGTGGTCGGGGTGTCGGTGGCGCTGCCCGGGGCGGCGTTCCTCGGGGCGCTGGCCGCGCTGATCGCCACGCTCACGGTGGCCAGGTCAGGCGGCACGATCACCCCGGGGCGCACGGTGCTGGCCGGGGTGGCGGTCTCCCAGCTGGCTGCCGCCGCCATGTCGTTCGTGGTGTTCTGGTCGGCCACCGGGGACTCCTACCGGGAGATCCTGGCCTGGCTGCTGGGCTCGGTGGCGGGCGCCCGGTGGTCGTCGGTGGCGGTCGCCGTCGGGGCTCTCGTCGTGGTCGGCGCTCTCGTCGCCGCCTGGGCCGGGCGGCTGGACGCGTTCGCGTTCGGTGACACCGCGGCGGCGGCGCTGGGCGTCGCCGTGAACCAGACCCGCTGGGTGCTGCTGGGTGCCGTGGCGCTGCTGGTCGGGGCTCTCGTCTCGGTGAGCGGGGCCATCGGCTTCGTCGGTCTGCTCGTCCCGCACGCCGTACGGGCGCTGACCGGCCCCGGGCACCGCCGGCTGCTGCCGGTCGCGGCGCTCGCCGGGGCGACGCTGCTGGTCTGGGCCGACACCGCCGCACGGACGCTGCTCGCCCCGCGAGAGCTGCCTGTCGGCATCGTGACCGCGTTCCTCGGGGTGCCGGTCTTCGTCGTGCTGCTGCGCCGCCGGGGGGCGTCGTGGACGTGAGGAGCGAGGGGGTCGGTGCCCGTCTGGGCGGGCGCTGGGTGGTGGACGGGGTGGACGCGGCCCCGCCTGCCGGTGCCCTGACGGGGGTGCTCGGCCCCAACGGTGCGGGCAAGACGACGCTGCTGCGGATGCTCGGCGGGCTGCTGAGGCCCGACCGGGGTGCGGTGCTGCTCGACGGCCGGCCTGTGCACCGGATGGCCCCTCGGGAGCGGGCGCGCACCGTCGCGCTGCTGGAGCAGGAGTCGAGCGCGGTGGTGCCGCTCACGGTACGTGAGGTGGTCGCGCTGGGGCGCACCCCGTATCGGTCGTGGTGGGGCGCCGACCCGGAGCCCGACCAGGTAGCCCTTGCGTTGGAAGCCGTGGACGCCACGGAGCTGGCCGAGCGGGAGTACGCCACGTTGTCCGGCGGGGAGCGTCGACGGGTGCAGGTGGCCAGGGCTCTGGCTCAGCGCCCTTCGCTGCTGCTGCTGGACGAGCCGACGAATCATCTGGACGTGTCGGCCCAGCTGTCGCTGCTGGCGTTCGTGGCCCGTCTGGGAACCACCACCGTCGCGGCCCTCCACGACCTGAACCTCGCCGCGACGTTCTGCGACCACGTGCTGGTGCTGCACCAGGGCCGTCTGGTCGCCGCCGGCCCGCCCGCCGAGACCCTGACCTCCACCTTGCTGCGCGCTGTGTATGACGTCGACGCCGACGTGCTCCCCCACCCCCGCACAGGCCACCCGGTGATCGCCCTGAGCTCACCCGCCCACTCCCGGTCCTTCTAGAACCCCACCATGGTGTCGGGGGCTCACCACCTGGTCAGTCTCGCGTCGGCTCGTCGGAGACTCCCGACGAGCCGACGCGAGGCCGACGATCTGGCGGACGAGGACCGGCCTCTCCCTTGCGGCCAGCCGCTAGAGCCTCGGCGGTGCCGAGCCGGAACAAGTCGTCGGAGGCGGGGCGGAGGAGGGCGCGGGCACCGGGACCGTCGGCGGGGGTGACGAAGCGGGCGGCGCCCCGGACCACCGCCAGAGGTCGGCCGGAGGTCTTGCCCTTCACCAGGTCGGCCGCCGCGGCGAGCTCGTCGGCCACAGCGGTGACCGTCGAGCTCAGCCGTTGCCCCGCGCCGTCCGAGGTCCCACGCAGGTCGTCGAGCACCTGGACCCCGGCGGTGCCGATCGCGATGTCGGTCAGCCCCTGACGCCAGGGGCGGCCTGCCGTGTCGGAGACGATCACACCGACCCGGACCCCGAAGGCCGCGACCACCTCGGCACGCACGCCCCGGGCGGAGGCGTCGGGATCGAGCGGCAGCAGCAGCACCGTGCCTGGCGGGGTGTTCGAGGCGTCGACCCCCGCCGCGGCCATGACCAGGCCCAGCCGGTTCTCCACGATCCGGGTGACACCACCGCTGTGCTCGTGTGTCGCGACGACGCGCACCGTCTCGTCGGTGATGGCCTGTTCCCTGTCGTGGGCGCGAACCACCCGGCCCTCCGCCTTGGACACCACCTTGGACGCGAGCACCAGCACGTCACCGTCCGCCAGCGGCGGGCCGGAGCGCAGCACCCTCACCACGAGGGCGGGCAGGTCGTCACCGGGGACGACCTCGCCGAACCCGTCGGGCGCCCACACCGTCAGGGCGTCGACCCCGACCAACCCCAGGACGGCCCCACCGGGAGCCCCGGGCACCTGACCGGTCACCGGAGACGAGGGTGAGCGGTCATCGGCGGAGCCTGGGCAGCACCTGGGCGCCGAACACGTCGACCCACTCGCGCTGGTTGCGGCCGACGTTGTGCAGGTAGACGCGGTCGAAGCCGAGGTCGACGTACCTCTGGATCTCGGCGCGGTGCACGTCGGGGTCGGCCGAGACCACCATCCGTCCGGCGAAGTCCTCGGGGCGCACCATCTTCGCCATCTGCTCGAGGTCCCAGGGCGAGCGGATGTCGGCCTTGGCGAACCTCATGCCCCCGTTGGGCCACTCGCGCAGGGCGTTGGCCATGGCCTCCTCGTCGGTCGGTGCCCAGGACAGGTGCAGCTGCAGCACCTTCGGCATCGTGTCGGGGTCCTTGCCCGCCTCCCGGGCGCCCTCGGCGAACCGGGCGAACAGCCCGGCGATCTTCTCCAGCGGGGCACCGACGGTGATGAGCCCGTCGACGTGGCGGCCCGCCCGCTTGGCCGTCACCGGACCGGCAGTCGCTACGAGGATCGGCGGCGGCTCGGCCGGCATGGTCCACAGGCGGGTCGACTCCATCTTGTAGAACGTGCCCGCGTGCTTGGTGTCCTTGCCCGCCAGCGACGCGGTGAACAGCTTGCGGATGATCTCGACCGCCTCGAACATCCTCGCGATCCGCTCCGGGGCCTCGGGCCAGTACCCGGCCACGACGTGCTCGTTGAGCGCCTCCCCCGACCCCAGCCCCAGCCAGTGCCGCCCCGGGTACATCGCGGCGAGCGTCGCCGACGCCTGCGCGACCATCGCCGGGTGCCACCGGAACGTCGGCGTCGTCACCCCGGGGCCCAGGTCGCCGGTGGTCCGCTCGGCGACCGCCGTGAGCACGTTCCACACGAACGACGCCTGCCCCTGCGCGGGCACCCACGGCTGAAAATGATCGGCCGCCATCACCCCGGAGAACCCGTGCGCCTCGGCGTACGCCGACAGCTCGACCGCCTCCATCGGCGCCAGCTGCTCCAGCGCCGCCGCGTACCCCACCGTGACCCCGCCCATGCACCTCACCCTAGGCAGGCCCCGCCGCACCGACATCTCGGCCCTGCCGCTGGCCACCAGCGGGCACAGGGAACCTCGTCGGCCACGGGGGCCGGACTGCGGAATACCACCAGCGGTCGAGGTCCATCTTGTCGATGATCGTGGGCGGTGCCCCCTGGGGTTCTGGAAGGATGTGGGGCCATGAGCCCACGCACCGAACCGTCCGGGACCGCGCCGACCACCCTGTCGCGTCAGGTACCGGAGAAGGTAGGGCTGGACGGGCTCGAGGAGCGGTGGGACGCCACCTGGGAGACCGACGGGACGTACCGGTTCGACGCGGACGCACCGGCCGAGAGCATCTACTCGATCGACACCCCGCCGCCGACCGTGTCTGGCTCGCTGCACGTGGGGCACGTGTTCAGCTACACGCACACCGACGTGGTGGCCCGGTACCGGCGGATGCGCGGCGCCGAGGTGTTCTACCCCATGGGGTGGGACGACAACGGCCTGCCGACCGAGCGGCGGGTGCAGAACTACTACGGGGTGCGGTGCGACCCGACGCTGCCGTACGTGCCAGGGTTCGTGCCCCCGCACGAGGGCACCGACGGCAAGGCGGTCAAGCCCGCCGACCAGGTGCCGGTGTCTCGCCCGAACTTCATCGAGCTGTGCGAGCGGCTCTCGGCTCAGGACGAGCAGCAGTTCGAGAGCCTGTGGCGCTACCTGGGCCTGTCGGTGGACTGGTCGCGCACCTACCAGACCATCGGTGACAGCGCCCGCGCCGTCGCCCAGCAGGCGTTCTTGCGCAACCTGGCCCGTGGCGAGGCGTACCAGCAGCTCGCCCCAGGGCTGTGGGACGTGACGTTCCAGACGGCTGTCGCGCAGGCCGAGCTCGAGGCCCGCGACTACCCCGGCCACTTCTACAAGGTCGCGTTCCACGGCGAGGGCGGTCCGGTCCACATCGAGACCACGAGACCCGAGCTGCTGCCCGCCTGCGTGGCTCTGATCGCCCACCCGGACGACGAGCGGTACCAGCCGCTGTTCGGCACGACGGTGCGCAGCCCGCTGTTCGACGTCGAGATCCCGGTGCTCGCCCACCCGGCCGCCGAGCCGGACAAGGGTGCGGGCATCGCGATGTGCTGCACCTTCGGTGACCTCACCGACGTGCAGTGGTGGCGTGAGCTGCGGCTGCCCAACCGCACCGTGGTGGGCCGTGACGGGCGCCTGGAGCGCACCACCCCCGAGTGGCTGACCGGCGACGGTGCGGCCGTGTACGCCGAGCTGGCGGGCAAGACGACGTTCTCCGCCCGTGAGGCCGTCGTCGCGGCGCTGCGCACCGCCGGTGATCTGGACGGCGAGCCGACGCCGACCATGCGCAAGGCGAACTTCTACGAGAAGGGCGACAAGCCCCTCGAGATCGTCTCGAGCCGTCAGTGGTACATCCGCAACGGCGGGCGCGACGAGGACCTGCGGGCCGCGCTGCTCGCCCGGGCCGAAGAGCTCGAGTTCCACCCCGGGTTCATGCGGGTGCGGTACGAGAACTGGGTGGGTGGCCTCAACGGTGACTGGCTGATCTCCCGGCAGCGGTTCTTCGGCGTGCCGTTCCCGGTGTGGTACGCGCTCGACGCCGCCGGTGAGCCGCTGTACGACACCCCGCTGGTCCCGACCGAGGAGCAGCTGCCGGTGGACCCGTCCTCTGACGTGCCCGAGGGGTACGCCGCCGACCAGCGCGGGGTGCCCGGGGGCTTCGTCGGTGACTCCGACATCATGGACACCTGGGCCACGAGCTCGCTGACCCCGCAGATCGCCTGCGGCTGGCGGGACGACCCCGCGCTGTTCACCAAGACGTTCCCCATGTCGCTGCGCCCCCAGGGGCAGGACATCATCCGCACCTGGCTGTTCTCCACCGTGGTGCGCTCCCACCTGGAGCACGGGTCGCTGCCGTGGTCTCACGCGGGGATCAGCGGCTGGATCTTGGACCCGGACCGCAAGAAGATGTCGAAGTCCAAGGGCAACGTGGTCACCCCGATGGGGCTGCTCACCGAGCACGGCTCGGACGCGGTGCGCTACTGGGCCGCTTCGGCGAAGCTCGGCACCGACGCGGCGTTCGAGGTCGGGCAGATGAAGATCGGGCGCCGCCTGGCGATCAAGGTCCTCAACGCGAGCAAGTTCGCGCTCTCCTTCGGCGCCCCTGACGCTCCGGTCTCGCTGGACCCGGCCACGGTGACCGTCCCGCTGGACCGTGCGATGCTGGCCGGGCTGGCCGAGGTGGTCGACCAGGCGACCGCCGCGCTGGAGAGCTACGACCACACCCGGGCCCTCGAGGTGACCGAGACGTTCTTCTGGACGTTCTGCGACGACTACCTCGAGCTGGTCAAGGACCGTGCATACGGCGGATTGAGGCGAGGGAAGAGCGAGCTCGCTCGTTCTTCCGAGCCGATTGACGGCGTTGACGAGCGTAGCGAGGAACATGCGGCCGATATCAACCCTGCGGGCGCGGAGTCGGCCCGCACAGCGCTCGCGCTGGCGCTCGACGTGATGCTGCGCCTGTTCGCGCCGGTGCTGCCGTTCGCGACCGAAGAGGTCTGGTCGTGGTGGCGCGAGGGCTCGGTGCACCGCCAGCCGTGGCCGGACGCGGCACCGCTGCGAGCCGCCGCGGGTGATGCCCCGCCTGGCATCGTCGTCTCGGCGGGTGCGGCTCTCGCCGCGCTGCGCAAGGTCAAGTCTGAGGCAAAGCTGTCCATGAGAACCGAGGTGAGCTCAGTGCGTCTGACCATCCCCACCGATGCCGCCGAAGGCGTGCGTGCCGCGCTGGCCGACGTGCGCGCGGCAGGCCGGGTGACCGGCGATCTCGACCTGGTCACCGGTGACGTGCCCGCGCCCGTCGCCGACGACGCTGTGCTGGTCACGTCATGACGCACGAGACGCACAGCCCCGCGCCCATCCCCTCCGACCCGACCTGGTCGGCGCCCCGGCTGCTGGCCGACCTGCTGGCCGAGGGGCCCGACATCGTCTTCGCGCTGCGCCCCGACGGTGGCACCTGGCTCCCGGTGACCCGGCAGGAGTTCGCCGACGAGGTCACCGCGGTCGCCAAGGGCCTGGTCGCCGCGGGCATCGACCCTGGCGACCGGGTCGCGATCATGTGCCGCACCCGGTACGAGTGGACGCTGCTGGACTTCGCCATCTGGGCCGCCGGCGGTGTCGGGGTGCCGATCTACGAGACCTCCTCGGCCGAGCAGGTCCGCTGGATCTGCGCCGACGCCGGCGTGCGTGTGGTCGTCGCGGAGACCGCCGCGCACGCCGCCACGGTCGCCGAGGTGCACGACGACCTGCCCGGGCTGAACGAGGTGCTGGTCATCGACGAGGACGCCGTGGGCACGCTGGCGGAGCGCGGCGCGCAGGTCACCGACGAGGAGATAGCGCGACGCTCCGGCCTGGCCGACACCGACACCCTCGCGACGGTCATCTACACCTCGGGCACCACCGGACGACCCAAGGGTGTCGAGCTCGCGCACGGCAACCTGGTCGTCCACGCCCTCAACGCGGTGCACTCCAACCTGCGGATCGTGCTCCAAGGATCGCCGCAGAAGCGCACCTTGCTGTTCTTGCCGCTGGCTCACGTCTTCGCCCGGTACATCCAGATGGTCACGATCGCCGCGGGTGCGGTGCTGTCTCACAGCCCGAGCACCAAGCACCTGCTGGAAGACCTCGCCGCCGTCCAGCCGACGTTCGTCCTGGCCGTGCCCCGAGTCTTCGAGAAGGTCTACAACTCCGCCGAGCAGAAGGCCGGCCCTGGGCTCTCCCTGCGGATCTTCCGCTGGTCGGCCAAGGTGGCGATCACCTACTCCCGTGCCCTGGACACCCCTCGCGGCCCGAGGCCCTCGCTCACCGTGGCGCACCGTCTGGCGGAGCGTCTGGTCTACCGCAAGGTGCGGCAGGCGTTCGGCGGGCAGATGGAGTACGCCATCTCCGGCGGCGCCCCGCTGGGCGAGCGTCTCGGGCACTACTTCCGTGGCATCGGCGTGACCATCATGGAGGGCTACGGCCTGACCGAGACCATGGCACCGGCCTCGGTGAACCTGCCGGGCCTGACCAAGGTCGGCAGCGTCGGCCCGGCCTTCCCCGGCACCTGGGTGCGCGTGGACGACGAGGACCAGATCTGGGTCAAGGGCCCGCACGTGTTCCGCGGCTACCGCAACGAGGCCGAGGCCACGGCGCAGGTGCTGGTCGACGGCTGGTTCGCCACCGGTGACCTGGGCAGCCTGGACGACGACGGCTACCTGAGCATCACCGGCCGCAAGAAGGAGATCATCGTCACCGCCGCGGGCAAGAACGTCGCCCCGGCGGTGCTCGAGGACAGGCTGCGCGGTCACCCCCTGGTCGGCCAGGTCGTCGTCGTGGGCGACGCGCGTCCGTTCATCGGAGCGCTGGTCACCCTCGACCCCGAGATGCTGCCGGGCTGGCTGAAGATCCACGGGCTGCCGTCCATGGACGTCACGGTGGCCGCCCGTCACCCGAGAGTGCTCCAGTCGCTGGACGCCGCTGTGGCCCGGGCCAACAAGGTGGTCTCCCGTGCCGAGTCGATCCGCAAGATCGCGGTGCTGCCCGTCGACTTCACCGAGACGAACGGCTACCTGACGCCCTCGATGAAGGTGAAGCGGGCCCTGGTGCTGCGCGACTTCGCCGCCGAGATCGACAACCTCTACGTCGACACCCGCCCCGAGCCGGCCGAACCAGAGAGCTGATCGCCCCCCGCCTCAGTCAGCGTGGTGCGAGCGAGCCTCGCTCGCACCACGTCTTGGCTGGGTGTGTTCCTCGCTGCGCTCGTCAACACCCTCAATCGGCTCGGTCGAATCGAGCAAGCTCGTTCGCCTCTCGCCTCAATCGGGTGTGTTCCTCGCTGCGCTCGTCAACACCCTCAATCGGCTCGGTCGAATCGAGCAAGCTCGTTCGCTTCTCGCCTCAATCGGGTGTGGTGGTGGATGACCTCGTCGACCAGGAAGGCCAAGAACTTCTCGGCGAACTCCGGGTCGAGGCCCGAGGCGTCGGCGAGGTCGCGCAGGCGGGCGACCTGGTCGGACTCTCGTGCGAGGTCGGCCGGGGGCAGACCTTCGCGGACCTTGAGGAGACCGACCTGCTGGGTGTACTTGAACCGCTCGGCGAGCAGGTGGATCAGCGCGGCGTCGATGTTGTCGATGCTGGCTCGAAGACGCACGAGGTCGGCAGGGATGTCGGGCACGACTCGATCCTAGGAGATGTGACCGACGAGCCGGGACCGGCCCCGCTCGAGCCTCAGGCCGACTTCTCGCGCGGCGGGCGCTTGCCCCCACGGGCGATCTGGCGCGGCACCAGCGTCGGGTAGACGTTCTGCAGCACCGTCTCGCGGGTGACCACGACCTTCTCGACGTCGTCGCGGCTGGGCACCTCGAACATCACCTGCTGCAAGACCTCTTCGAGGATCGCCCGCAGCCCTCGCGCGCCGGTACCGCGCAGCAGCGCCTGGTCCGCGACCGCGTCGACGGCCTCCGGGGTGAGCTCCAGGTCGACGCCGTCGATCTGGAACATCCGCTGATACTGCTTGATGAGCGCGTTGCGCGGCTCTGTGAGGATCTGCACCAGGGCGTCACGGTCGAGCGGAGAGACCGTGGTGATGACCGGCAGGCGCCCGACGAACTCCGGGATGAGCCCGAACTTCAGCAAGTCCTCCGGCATGACCTCCCCGAGCACGTCCGCGTCGTCGGCAGCGTGCAGCGGCGCCCCGAACCCGATGCCGTGGCGCCCGGCGCGGCTGGCGATGATGTCGTCCAGCCCCGCGAACGCGCCCGCCACGATGAACAGCACGTTCGTCGTGTCGATCTGGATGAACTCCTGGTGCGGGTGCTTGCGCCCGCCCTGCGGGGGCACCGAGGCGGTGGTGCCCTCGATGATCTTCAGCAGGGCCTGCTGCACACCCTCACCAGACACGTCCCGGGTGATCGACGGGTTCTCCGACTTGCGGGCGATCTTGTCGACCTCGTCGATGTAGATGATCCCCGTCTCGGCCTTCTTGACGTCGTGGTCGGCAGCCTGGATCAACTTCAGCAGGATGTTCTCGACGTCCTCGCCGACGTAGCCGGCCTCGGTCAGCGCCGTGGCGTCGGCCATGGCGAACGGGACGTTGAGCATCTTGGCCAGGGTCTGGGCGAGGTAGGTCTTGCCGCACCCGGTCGGGCCGATGAGCAGGATGTTCGACTTGGCGATCTCGACCCGCTCGTCCGAGGCGCTGCCCTTGGTGTCACCGGCGTTGATCCGCTTGTAGTGGTTGTACACCGCGACCGCGAGCGACCGCTTCGCGGGCTCCTGCCCCACGATGTACTGCTCGAGGAACTCGAAGATCTCCAGCGGCTTGGGCAGCTCGGTGACAGCACCGGGCTCGGTCTGGTCGAGCTCTTCCTCGATGATCTCGTTGCACAGGTCGATGCACTCGTCGCAGATGTACACCCCAGGGCCCGCGATGAGCTTCTTGACCTGCTTCTGGGACTTGCCGCAGAACGAGCACTTGAGCAGGTCAGCCCCGTCACCGATCCGTGCCACGTGTGCCCGTCCCTTCTCTCGTCGCGCCCCGGTGCTAGCGGTCCAGACGCACCGCAGAGCACCACGAAGGCACTACAACCATGACACAACACCCGAGCGAGCGCCTCGGCTGGATCGGTTCGAAGGTCCCATCAAGCCGGTCGGCACCCGGGGATGCCCTCTGAGGAAGTCTGCCTCAGACGGCCGACATCCGAGTGACTCAGCGCGCGTGTCGCCCGTATGCCTGATCGTGGTCAACGCGGATCACACTGGGGGTTGCTCGGCCACCACGGTCGGGTCGACACCCTTGCGGCTGGTCAGCACCTGGTCCACCATCCCGTAGGCCAACGCCTGCTGCGCCGTGAGGATCTTGTCGCGCTCGATGTCCTTGCGCACCTGCTCCAGCTCCTGACCGGTGTGCCGGGCCAGGGTCTCCTCCAGCCACTCGCGCATGCGGATCAGCTCGTTGGCGTGGATCTCGATGTCCGAGGCCTGGGCGAAGCCGCCCTCGATCGCCGGCTGGTGGATGAGCACCCGTGCGTTGGGCAGCGCCAGACGCTTGCCGGGCGACCCGGCAGCCAGCAGCACCGCCGCGGCCGAGGCGGCCTGCCCCAGGCACACCGTCTGGATCTGCGGCTTGATGTACAGCATCGTGTCGTAGATCGCGGTCAGCGCCGTGAAGGAGCCACCGGGCGAGTTGATGTAGATGATGATGTCGCGGTCCGGGTCGCTGCTCTCCAGCACCAGCAGCTGGGCCATCACGTCGTCGGCCGACGCGTCGTCCACCTGGACACCGAGGAAGACGATCCTGTCCTCGAACAGCTTGGTGTACGGGTCTTGCCGCTTGAAGCCGTAGGCGGTGCGCTCCTCGAACTGCGGCAGCACGTACCGCGACTGCGGGGAAGGCAGGGCCAGGCCTCCGGGGCCTGCCAGACGGGCGGCGGTGCGCAGGTACTGCGACTCGATGCTCACTGTTCCTCGTCTCCTCAGCGCTTGGCCGTGCCGGTCGAGCCCTTGCCGCCGCCGGTGATCGCGGCGGACTGGGCGACCACGTGGTCGATGAAGCCGTACTCCTTCGCCTCAGGGGCGGTGAACCAGCGGTCACGGTCGGAGTCCTGGAGCACCTTGTCCAGCGTCTGGCCGGTCTGCTCGGCGGTGAGCTCGGCCAGGGTCCGCTTCATGTGCATGATGAGCTGGGCGTTGATCCGCACGTCGGTGGCCGTGCCGCCGATGCCGCCGGACGGCTGGTGCATCATCACCCGAGCGTGCGGGGTGGCGTAGCGCTTGCCCTTGGTGCCCGAGGAGAGCAGGAACTGCCCCATCGAGGCGGCCATGCCCATGGCGATGGTCGCCACGTCCGGCGCGATGTACTGCATGGTGTCGTAGATCGCCATGCCCGCGGTGATCGAGCCGCCCGGGGAGTTGATGTACAGCCAGATGTCCCTGTCCGGGTCCTCGGCGGCCAGCAGCAGCATCTGCGCGCAGATGGCGTTGGCGTTCTCGTCGCGAACCTCAGAGCCCAGCCAGATGATCCGCTCGCGCAGCAACCGGTTGTAGATGTGGTCGTTGAGGCCGAGCCCCGGGCCGTCGGCCCGGGCGTTCGTCGGCTGCGTGTTCACAAGCGCCTCCCAGCTGATGTTCGCGATGCTTCTCGACACTAGTGCCTGAGATCGGCCGCGGCCGCTCCCGCACCGCGCCGGTTTCGCTGTCGGCGCAGGAACTACCTCCTGACCGACCTCCGACCTGACCCGGTGGTCCGCTCAGCGACCGACGACAGAGGAGATGTCCGACGCCGAGCCTGCCACCGGGGCGTCCTCGAGGTCAGCCCCGGCCTCCTGGTCGACGCCGTCGGCCGGCGCGTCGGTCTCGTCAGAGCCGATGTACGCGGTGAGGTCCACGACGGCGCCGTCAGGGCCGACGACGGTCACCTGACGCAGCGCCGTCGCCAGAGACTTGCCCCGGGCCACCTCAGCGACCACCGCGGGGATCTGACCACGGCCGGACAGGGTCGAGATGAACTCGTTGGGGTCCATGCCGTACTGACGAGCCGTGCCGAGCAGGTACTCCAGCAGCTCGTCCTGGCCGACCTTGACCTCCAGGGTCTCCGCCAGGGTGTCCAGCAGGATCTGCCGGCGCAGCGAGGTGGTCGACTCCTCGGTGACCTCGGCGCGGTGCTCGTCGTCCTCGTCGCGCTCCTCCCCGGCCAGGTGGTGGGAGACCTCCTCCTCGACCAGCTCGGTCGGCACAGGGATCTCGACGGTCTCGAGCAGGGTCTCCAGCAGACGGTCGCGAGCCTGGATCGCCTGGTCTCCGACCTTGGCCTCGGCGACCTGGGCGCGCAGACTCTCGGTGAGCTCGTCCATGGTGTCGAACTCGCTGGCGAGCTCGGCGAACTCGTCGTCCGCCTCCGGGAGCTGGCGCTCCTTGATCGCGGTCGCCGTGAGCGTCACCAGGGCCTTCTCCCCGGCGTGCGCCCCACCGACCAGCGTGGTCTCGAAGGTCGTGGACTCTTCCGCGGACAGCCCGGACAGCGCCTCGTCCATGCCCTCGAGCATGGAGCCCGACCCGAGCTGGTAGCTGACACCAGAGACCTGGTCGACGTCGGCGTCGTCGATCTTGGCCACCAGGTCGAGCTGGACGAAGTCGCCGTCCGCGGCGGGCCGGTCTACCCCGACCAGCGTGCCGAAGCGCTCGCGCAGCGCGTCGAGACGAGTCGCCACCTCCTCGTCGGTGGGCTCCGTCCCGTCCACCTCGACCTTCAGCGAGCCCAGGTCGGGCAGCTCGAGCACGGGCCGCACCACCACCTCGGCGGTGAACCGCAGCTCGTCAGGGGTGTCGGGGTCACGGCCGGGAAGACCGGGCACCGAGAGCACCTCGACCTGCGGCTGGGCGAGCGGGCGCAGGTCGTTGTCCCGCACCGCCTGGGCGTAGAAGCCCGGCAGGCCCTCGTTGACGGCCTGCTCCATGACCGCCACCCGGCCGACCCTCTGGTCGATGATCCGCGGCGGGACCTTGCCCTTGCGGAAGCCGGGCACGGTCATCTGCTCGGCGAGCCGTGCGTAGGCCTGGTCGATGCTCGGCTTGAGCTCGTCCGGGGTGACCTGGACGGTCAGCCTGACCTTCGTCGGTGCGAGAGTCTCGACGGCGCTCTTCACTTTCACGTACTCCTGCGGGTCTGGTGCGCCTCAGCGCTGGACGGTGCGTCGCCGCGCGGACCCCGGGGCACCCCGACGCGCACAGGCGACCCCGATCCTACGCCAGACCCGCACCCGCCAGTGACTCCCGTCTCCTGGGACCCGACTCCCGGCACAGGAGCAGACGTGTGACATCCACCGATCTCGTGCCTGGCCGGCAGGCAGGCGGCCGGCGAGCGCGACACACTGTCGCCCATGACGCTGTACGGGGGCCCTGCCGTCGCGGGCCCGGACGGGCTGACCTACGGCGTCCTGGTCGCGGCCCTGCCCGCCGACGACCTGGGCGCGTGGTTGGCCGAGGCCCGCTTCACCGGTCTCGTCGGCCCGCAGGACGGACGCTGGTCGGTAGCCGTGGCCGACGACCCTCTCGGTCACGTCGCCTCGCAGCGCCGTCGCCTGCTCGACGTGGCTGCCGACCTCGCCGCCACCCAGGAGGCAGCCGCCGCCGGGGTGGTCGTCGTCCGTGACCGCCTGCTCCGTCTGTGGGCAGGCGTCAGCGAGCACCAGGTCATCGAGTACGTCTCTGACCCCTCAGCCGCCGACCCGAACGACGACGAGGCCACCGACACCCCGCTCGGCGCCGAGGACGCCCCGGCGTTGGCCGCCTGGGCCGGGGTGCCTGACGTCGCCCCCGACGTGGCGGCGCTGCTCGGCGGGGTGCTCGGAGAGTCAGAGAACGAGTCGGAACGGCTGCACGAGCTGTCCCGGCTGCTGGGATGGCCAGAGTGGTTGGTCTCGGTCGACTCGCTCCCCCGCCGCATCTCGGGCGGCCCCGACCCCTCGACGTTCGTCCGCCTCAAGGCGGGTCGCACCGGGGTCTCGGGCTGGGCCGCCGGGAGCGCCACCCGCGTCGTGCGGCGCAAGACCTGACTCCTCCGTACCCGCACCTCGTGGGCGTGGCCGGCAGGTGCGGGCCTCAAGGGTTGACGGTGCAGGTGTTCGTCTGGGGGGACGACGCGTAGTTGATAGACCAGGTGCCTGTCTGGGTGGCGGTCCAGACGCCTCCAGGGGCTGCCGCGACCAAGGTCCATGTCCCGACGAAGTTCCCCTCCGACGAGCTGATGGACGTGATGCCCCACGTGGCCTGGGTGTAGGCCCCGGACAACGGGGTGCTCGACGTGGGCGCGCTCGTCGCCCACCAGGACAAGACGCTGGGCTCAGGCGTCACCGTGAGGCTGACGGTGGACGTCGTGCCGGCTGGGACCGCCCAGTCCAGCTCATGGTTGGAGCCCCAGGCCCCGGGCTGGCACACCACGTCGGTCAGCGCCCAGGTGGTGAACGTGCCGGAGGTGATCGTCCCGGTGTCGGTCCAGTACGCCTCTGCCGGAGACGTCGTCTGGGCGGCGAGAAGCCCGAGCAGGGACAGACCGACCACGGCTGATCCCCACCTCTGGGCGCTCGTGCGGACCATCAGGGCACCTGCGTCGCTGTGAGAGCGAGCGTGACGGTCGCGGACTGTCCCTGCGCGGAGGCCGGGGCGCTCGCGTCCAGCGCGACCACCACGCACACGGCCACGCTCTGCGCGGCAGCCAGCGAGGGCTGGGTCGTCGTGCCGCCGGTGCACGTCGTCCCGTCGCTGGTGGCCCCGTACAAGACCGTCGTGTCCAGCCACGACGCGAGCGCTGCCGAGGCCGTCGCGGTGACAGCGGGGATGAAGGGAGCTGTGCCGCTGTTCTGGATCGTGAACGTCTGGGAGACGCTGGAGCCTGGGACGGCGTCAGCCAGCGCGAGCCCAGGCAGCGCAGCGGTGCCCCCCGGGCCGACGAGGGTCCCGTCCGCGCCCGTGATCGTCATGTCGAGCGTGCCGGAGGTCATCGCGGTGCCGGTCGCGGTGCCCTGCGCGCTCCAGTACGCCCAGGCGACCGCACCTGAGGTCACCAGAGCCAGAGCGAGGACGCCGACGAGCAGCAGCCGGCGCGCGGCGCGACGAGGACGGGTCTCAGGCATCAGGCGCCTTCCCTCGTCGCCAAGACAGCAGGCCGGCTCCGGCGAGCACGATCATCACCACGGCGACCACCCCATCGGCGAGAGCGACACCAGTGCCCGCGAGCCCGAGCACCCTGCTCACCACAGGAGAGGCAGCCGACGACGAGGGTGCTTGCGGAGGCGCGAGCGATCCTCCTGCTCCGCCGTCGCGGCCTCCGGGCCCCGGGGGTACGACGACGGTGCGGTCGCAGGCCACGGTGACCACGACGGTGAGCGGCAGCGACAGCGTCTGCGAGTCGTTGCTGGAGGCGGGGTCATAGGTCACCTCGACGTCGAGCCGCGCGACCTGGCCCGCGGCGACGGTGAACGAGGGCGACGACGAACCGGCCCAGGGGCCGCCGTCCGTCCGGGTGCGCACGCCGAGGTCGTCGGCGAGCTGGACGTCCGAGCCGATCGTGACCTCAGCGAGCACCACGGCTTCCACGCACGCTCGCGACCGCACGTACAACGTCGCCGTGCCCACGTCTCCTGGCACCCACACCATGGGAGGGCTGAACAGGTCGGCCACCAGGTCTTGCGACCAGACCGTGCCGTCCGCGCTGAGCTCGACAGCGCCGTCGGGGGCGTCGTCGGCCGCCGCCGGCTGGACGCACACCATGCTGGCCACCAGACCCAGGGCCAGCACCAGAGCACCGCGCCTGGCGACCACCCGTCTCATGGTTCCCGCCTCCCCTCGGCCGTCCGAGGGTCAGGCGAGGCGAGCGCGGCCCCGGGCACCGAGACCGTGACAGCGGACGAGGCCGCCCCTCGTCGACGCTCGCGCCGTGCCTGCCACACCTGCCAGGCCGCGTAGCCGACGAGCAGCGCCGCGACCGATGTCACCGCGGCCTGCCGCTGCGGGCCGGTGAGTAGCACCGCGAGACGACCGAGGTGCGGCACGTGGTACCAGACCACGCCGTGCACCTGCTCCGGCCGGACGACGTCGAGATCGGCCACGGTGTTCGCGTCCCCACGGGTCGTGTACGCGAGCCGACCGTCCGTGCTGGCCCCGACCCCGACCACCCGGTGCGTCACGACCTGACCGTCACGGGAGCGCTGGAAGGTGATGACGTCACCGACCGCGACAGCCTCCCGAGGAGCTGCCACCACCAGCGACCCCACCGGGATGGCTGGTGCCATCGAGCCGGTGAGCACCGTGTACGGGACTGCCCCGGCCAGACCAGGCACGACCACCCCCACGAGCAGCGCCGCACCAGCCAGGACGACCACCGTCACGACCAGGGTCTGCCTGACGAACCTCGCCGCTCGCCGCACCGGACACGCCCTCCGACCGTCACGGCGTAGAGGTCTGCACGACGCTCACCGTCACGTCCGAGAGCGTCGCCGTGAGGTCCTGGGTGTCGTTCCCCGGGTCGGTGGACGTCCCATAAGGGAACTGCGCGGTCAGCGTCACGGTGAGCGTGTGAGGGCTCGCCCCCGAGGCGTTCAGGTTCAGCCCCTGGGTCGGGACCGTGACACCGTCGAGCTCGACGCTGCTGACGGCGAGCGACGGCCCCAGCGCCGTCGCGAGCGCGTTCGTCTCCTCGAACGTCGCTGGTGCGGCGAGGTCCGCGGTGATCCCGAGGTTCGTGCCCTCACCGGACACGGTCAGCGTGCACGTCGTCTCGACGGTGTCACCGGGGACGACGTAGTCGACCGCACCGCCCCCGTCCGCGGCGGAGTACTGCCAGGCCCCGCACGTCCCGTCGGTGACGGTCAGGTTGCCCGAGCTGATCTGCGTGCCCGTAGCCGTACCCGACGCCGTCCAGTAGGCCACCGTGCCGACACCGCCGAGCAGCAGCAGCGCCGCCCCTCCGGTCGCGACAGCGGCTTTGGTCAGACGTTCCATGAAAATACACCCCCTGCAAGAGGCCGCTCGTTCTCTCCAGAGTAGGTCCGAGATGCTCAGATCGCATACGGGAGCAATCATCGCTCCGCAAGTCGACAATATCCGAAGATTCCTGACAACAGATTGTCTGAGAACCTCGCACGGCCTGAGACCCTCAGGCGTGAGCGGCGGTCGACGGAGCGGGAGCCACGACCGGGCCGACCCGGCCGACGCTGCTCCCTGCGCCTCTATCTGCGCCGCTGGGCCTCGGGCTCGACGGTCTGCTCCACGAGGCACGCGATGCGGTCGACCTGGGCCTTCAGCTGGAGGACCTCGGAGCGCAGCATGTCAGAGGCTGTGGCGTCGGGGTCCTTGGCGGCCTCGATGGACTCCTTCTCCTCGTCCTTGCTCTGCAGGTTGAGCGAGTCGACCACGATACCCAGGATCACGTTGATGAGGACAAAAGAAGCCATCGTGATGAACAGCACGAAGTACACCCAGGCCCAGCCGTTGGCCGAGGTGAGCGGAAAGACGATGTCTCCCCAGTTGTCCAGCGTGGTCAGCTGGAACAGGGAGGTGAACGCCGCGCCCAGGCTGCCGAACCTCTCAGGGCTCTGGGGGCGGAACAGGTGGATGCCGACGATCGCGAAGATGTAGTAGATGATCATCATCAGCAGGACCGTCCAGCCGATCCCCGGCGCGGAGCGCAGGATGGACGAGACGATCTTCCGCAGCGGCTTGAGCCCGGACACGAGCCTCAGCACCCTCAAGACCCTCAAGACGCGCAGCCCCGTGAAGGTCCCGCCCGCGGGGAGCAGGGACGACACGACGATGAGGAAGTCGAAGACGTTCCACCCGGAACGGAAGTACGCGAGACGGGACGCGACGAGCTTCAGGATCATCTCTGCCACGTAGATGCTGATGAAGACGCGGTCCAGCGTCTCCAGCACGGCCCCGTGCCGGTCCATCATCTCGGGCGAGGTCTCCAGGCCGAGGACCACGGAGTTGAGCAGGATCACCGCGAGGATGGTCCGCTCGAACAGCCGGTGCTCGACAAGACGCGTGACTCTGTCGCGCATGTGGCTCGTGACCTCGACCTCTCCTCGGGGCGCCGAGCGCGGTCGGCCTCGTCGTCGCGCTCGGGGTGCGAGAGTACCCGGGCAGACCGGGGCAGACGGGACGATCTCGGCCAGACCTCATCCGACCGGGGTAACGCTCGCGCCCCCGGGACGAGGGTGCGCTCGGAACACCGCTGCTGCGACGTCGCAGGTCGTACGAGTCGGGATGGCCGGATTCGAACCGACGACCTTCCGCTCCCAAAGCGGACGCGCTACCAACCTGCGCCACATCCCGTTGCCACGTCACGCACACCGACCCGGTACCCTGGGCGAGCGCTGCCCCCTGCCTCGCGGACGGGGCGGCGCGTGCGGACGTAGCTCAATGGTAGAGCCCCAGTCTTCCAAACTGGCTACGCGGGTTCGATTCCCGTCGTCCGCTCCGAGGCCAGGAGGCACGCCCTGGGTCAGGCCGGGTCGGTCCCGGTGGTCCGTTCCGACGCGGCGGCGGCGCGTAGCCCGGCCACCGACCCCGCACCGGTGCTCGGGGGCTGCTGCTCGCGCAGGCGTCGCACCTCCCGGCGCCTGAGCCTCTTCGACCTCTGCTCGGGCACCGTGCCGTCTGGTTCGACGACCCTCAGACGAGGCCCCTCGGGGGCGTGCTGAGGCTCGCCGTGCTGGTCGTCCTCGGGCGACCTGGGCGCTGAGGCGGCTGGCACACCCACCGGCTCCGACAGCGGCGAGCCCTCGGCCTGCCGGGGCACCGAGACCCGCTCGCCTGTCGCGTCGCGCGACAGGACGTCGCCAGCCCACCACCCAGGGTTCGTGAGGTCGTGGTACGCCTGAGCCACAGACGGGAAGGCGGCCTGCTCGGCCTTGGTCTGCGGCACGTCACGGGTCGGCCGGCCCTGCGGGACCAGCTCTGGTCGAGGTCGGTGCTCCAGCCGCCAGATCGCGCGCTCGAAGCTCTCCGGGGCCATCGGCGCCGCGAACCCGAACCCCTGCACCGAGCCGCAGCCGAACTCTCGCAGCCGCTGCGCCGTGGAGTCGTCCTCGACGCCCTCGGCGATGGTGTCCAGACCGAGCTCGCCCGCCAGCTCGATGGTCGAGCGCACGATGGCCATCGACGCCTCGTCGTCGAGGATGCGGCTCACGAACGACCGGTCGATCTTGAGCCTGCGCACCGGCAGCTGTTGCAGATAGGCCAGCGACCCGTACCCGGTGCCGTAGTCGTCGATCGAGATCGTCACACCCAGCCGGGCCAGGTCGGTGAGCACCCGTTTGGAGAGCGTCACGTCGGCCATCGCCATGGTCTCGGTGACCTCCAGCTCCAGACGGCTGGCTGGCAGCCCGTACCGGGCCAGGGCCTCACGGACGTCGTCGACCAGACGAGCGTGCAGCAGGTCTCGGGCAGACAGGTTCACCGAGACGCTGAGGGTCCTGCCCGCGCGTGCCCAACGGGCGCACCAGTACAGCGCCTGGTCCAGCACGTGCAGGGTGATGATCCGGATCGCCCCGGTCACCTCGGCCGCGGGCACGAAGGCGGCCGGGCCGAGCAGACCCAGCGCCGGGTGCATCCACCGCACCAGGGCCTCGGCACCCGTGACCTTCCCCGTGCCCAGGTCCACCTGCGGCTGGAAGTAGGCGACGACCTCGCCCCGGGCGATGGCGTCGGACAGCTCGCCGACAAGCTGGGCGGCCAGCACGTCACGACGCTGGAGCTCGGGGGTGAAGCGCACCAGAGGGCCCGCCCCGCCACGAGCCGCCGCGAGCGCCAGCTCGGCCGACGCGACCAGCTCTTCGGCCTCGGTCGCTCCCGGCTGCCCGGCCAGGCCGACCACAGCACCGACCGACAGGCTCAGCTGAGGCAGCTCGATCGGCTCTCGGAGAGCGTCGATCAGGCGCTGGGCGCGAGCACCGGCCCTCTCGGGGCTCATCGTGCCGAGCAGCACGCCGAACACGTCGGCGTTCAGGTGGGCCACCACGAGGGCGTCGCTGGCCTCGGCCGTCAGCCGGTGCGCCACGGCGACCTGGAGGTCCTCGACCGTGGCCTGCCCCAGCCGGGTGCGCAGCTCGGCGAAGCTCTCCATGGCGACGAGAACCACGGTGACGGTCCCGGAACCACGGGCCTGCAACGCGTCGGCCACGTCGACGAAGAAGCGCCGCCGGTTCGCCAGCCCGGTCACCGGGTCGCTCTCAGCGAGCTCGGTGACCATCGCCTGCTGCCTGGCCTCGTCACGGGAGAGACGAGAGAGCACGGCAAGAAGGAGGCCGACCAGCGCCAGCAGGGCGACGAGGATCGCGAACGGTCGCTGGTCTCCGAACCGCACCACCATGACCAGGCCGCTGACCGGCAGCGCCAGGGCCGCGACCGCCATGACCGCCCTCCCCCGCCACGGAGCCTGCGGCCCGTCGGGCAGACGGTCGGCGACGTGGCACGGGGCGACGGCCAGCAGCGCCGCACCGACCAGCACCGCCGCTCGTCCGACCGTCGGCCAGGAGATCAGTGCGAACGAGCCCACGGCCGCGGCGAGCGCACCGACGACCAGCACCCTGTCCGCGACGGTCTGGAGCCGCGCGGAGAGCGTCGCTGCCAGCACGCCCGCGACGAGGACACCCACGAGGGTCGCCACCGTCGCGGCGGCACCGTGCGAGAAGGCCTCGACCTGGACGGACACCACCACGGCGGTCAGCATGACGCCGACGGACGCGACCAGCCCGGTCAGCCCGTACCGGGCCAGAGCCTCGTCCCGACGCAAGGCTCGTACGACCGTCGCGGCGAGCACCGCGACCATCCCCGCGGGTGTCAGCCACCGCTCGACGCCGTCGCCAGGAGCCCCCCACAGCGACGCCGCGACCACGGGCGAGGCTGTCGCACCCGCCCCGAGGACGGCCAAGAACCAGGTGAGCCGGTCCAGCCCGGGCACGTTCCATGCCGCGTAGGCCCCGAGGACGACCGCGAGCGCGAGACCGACGACGGCCACGATCACCGTCTGGCCGCCGGTGACGCCCGCGACGAGCGCGGCCACGACCGTGGCCGTCAGGACGACCCACGCCACCTTCTGCGGCACCACCGCGTCCGCCGGCTCCTCGTGCGCAGCAAGGAAGTCGACGGTCATGCTCGTCGACCTCCGTCCTGCGCCCATGCCTGTAGGGACGCGTCTCGCTTCTTGAAGACGCCTTCTCAGTGTTGCACCAATCGGGCGGACGAAGCACGGCTGAAATACCTTCAGAGGCTGGATCTTTCGGCGAAAACTGTCTACGATGAAAGGTACTTGTCCGCATTCGAGCGATTTGTCGACCATCGACGGGAGCAGACGTGGCAGACCGGCACCACCGCGGTCGCACCTCTCGTGTGCTCTATCGTGACCTGTGTCGGTGTTGATCGAGCGCTGGCTCTGATCCTCTTCCCAGCCGTGCCCCGCACGCCTGCCAGCGCTCGCCTCCACGCACCGTCTGTGTCCCGACGACCGTCTCGAGAGCCCGATGCCACGCATCTACCCCGACGCCACCCACCTGGTCGGCCGCACCCCGCTGGTCCGCATCAACAAGATCACCGACGGCGCACCGGCCACCGTGGTCGCCAAGCTCGAGTTCTTCAACCCGGCCGGCTCGGTGAAAGACCGGATCGGCGTAGCGATCATCGACGCCGCGGCGAGGTCTGGCGCGCTGCTCCCTGGCGGCACCATCGTCGAGGCCACCAGCGGCAACACCGGCATCGCGCTGGCCTTCGTCGGCGCGGCCCGTGGCTACGAGGTCGTGCTGACCATGCCGGAGTCCATGTCGAAGGAGCGTCGTGCCCTGCTGCGGGCCTTCGGCGCCGAGCTGGTGCTCACCCCCGGTGCTGACGGCATGAAGGGTGCCGTCGCGGCCGCCGAGAAGATCGCCGCGGAGCGTCCTGGGGCGGTGCTGGCCCGTCAGTTCGCCAACCCCGCCAACCCGGCCGCCCACCGGGCCACCACGGCCCAGGAGATCCTGGCGGACACCGACGGCAAGGTCGACATCCTCGTGGCGGGCATCGGCACCGGTGGCACGATCACCGGGGTGGGCCAGGTGCTGAAGACCCACGACCCGGCGGTCCAGGTGGTCGGGGTCGAGCCGGCGGAGTCCCCGATCCTCAACGGGGGGAAGCCCGCCCCGCACCAGATCCAGGGCATCGGCGCGAACTTCGTGCCAGAGGTCCTCGACAGGACGGTCTACGACGAGATCATCGACGTCGACAGCGACACCGCGGTGGCCACCGCCCGCCGCGCCGCGACCGAGGAGGGGCTGCTCGTCGGCATCTCGTCGGGTGCCGCGCTCGCCGCGGCCACGCTGCTGGCCCAGCGCCCGGAGAACGCGGGCAAGCTCATCGTGACGATCCTCCCGTCGTTCGGGGAGCGCTACCTGTCCACCGTCCTCTACGCCGACCTGATGGACTGAGCCGACATGACTGCCATGCCCACCTCACGCCGACCCGGGCTCTTGCACACGCTGCACGAAGACCTGCAAGCAGCGGCCGACCACGACCCGGCGGCACGCAGCCGCCTCGAGGTCGCGATGGGCTACGCCGGGGTCCACGCGATCTGGGGCTACCGGATCGCGCACCAGATGTGGCAGACACCAGGGCTCAAGCTTCCCGCGCGTCTGCTGTCCCAGCTGGTGCGCTTCGTCACCGGGGTGGAGATCCACCCGGGCGCCACGCTGGGCCGCCGCTTCTTCATCGACCACGGGATGGGCGTCGTCATCGGCGAGACCGCCGAGGTGGGCGACGACTGCGTGATCTTCCACGGCTCGACCCTGGGCGGCACGTCCATGCGCAAGGGCAAGCGTCACCCGACGCTGGGTGACCGCGTGGTGATCGGCGCCGGGGCCAAGGTGCTCGGCCCGATCTGGGTGGGCGACGGGGCCCGGATCGGGGCCAACGCCGTCGTCATCCGCGACGTGCCGCCCGACGCCGCCGCCGTCGGCGTGCCCGCCAAGATCATCACCAAGCACCGCCCCTTCGACGCGACGGTCGACGACCCGGCGATCTTCATCTGACCGCTCCTCTCCGTCTGACCTACCCGAGGCCGAGGCCCTCCCGCGCGATGTGGGCGCCACGCCCTACGCTGCCTGAGATGGACGACGACTATCGGGACATGGTTCTCGACGTGGTCGCGGCGGTGCCCGCCGGACGCGTGATGACCTACGGGCTGATAGCCGAGGTCGTGGCCGACCGTCTGGTTGCCGCTGGCCTCCCGGCGCGCGGCGGCCCGCGCCAGGTCGGCCAGATCATGGCCCGCTGGGGCGGTGATGTGCCCTGGTGGCGCGTGGTCAACGCCTCTGGACGCCCGCCGGCCCCCTATGCCGACCAGGCTCTGGCTCGTCTGGCGGTGGAGGGGGCACCGTTGAACCCCGCCCGCACGGCCGTCGTCGTACGTCGCGCCGTCTGGTGGCCGGACGACCCCTCGCGAGCCCCGCTCGACCCTGCCGAGGCACCGAGGGCGCCTGGTGAGCCATGACCGCGCCCGCAAGGCTCGGGGTTCGACGAGAAGACCTGACCCTCGACGAAGAGAGTCGGCAATTCAGATCGACGCCGCACCCGACCGGCAGCGAGGATGAGGTCATGACCGATCTACCTGCCGGCTATCGGATGGTTCCGCTCACCGCTGATCGTGCGCCTGCCGCGATGGAGTTCGACCGGTTCACGTGGGCGATGCCCCTGGACGACGACGACGAGCGGCCGCCCTACCCGGTCCCTCTGGACAGGTCTTGGTCGATCGACGCGCCGGACGGGACCATCGCCGCGATGCACGGCTCCTACCCGTTCAGGCTGCCGATACCTGGTGACGAGATCCCTGCCGCGGGCCTGACCTGCGTTGGTGTCAACCCGGGGCATCGTCGTCGCGGGTTGTTGCGCACCATGATGGGGCACCACCTGATGCGGACCGCCGAGCGTGGCGAGCCTGTGTCGTTGCTCTGGGCGTCTGAGGAGGCGATCTACGGACGTTTCGGCTACGGGAGGGCCGCCGACGGGCTGTGCGCGACCGTCGAGCGCGGGGCAGAGCTGCGACCGGTCGAGGGCAGCGACCGACTGACCGTCACCATCGCCACCGCCTCGGTCGCTGACGCCGATCTGGTGGACACCGTGCACCGTGCTGCCGGTCGCGGACGGCCCGGGTGGGTGATGCGCGAGTCGACAGCGCTGCGGGAGTGGGTGCTGGCCGACCCACCAGGGTTGCGGCGAGGCACCGAGCCTCTGCGCCTGGCCGTCGTGCGCGCACCCGACGGCACGCCGCGCGGTTACGCGCTGCTGCGACGCACGGGCCTGTTCCCCCCGGAGGGGGCCCGGTTCACCGTCGACGTCGAGGAGGCGGTGGCCGTCGACGCGGCGGCCCATCACCGGCTGTGGTCGTTCCTGCTGGACCTGGACCTGACCGCCACGGTCAAGACCCCGGCCCTGGCTTGCGACGACCCTCTGTGGGGCCTCCTGGTCGACCGTCGGGCCACCGTGCCACGCCTGGCCGACAACGTGTGGGTGCGTCTGGTCGACGTGGGCGTCGCCCTGGCCGCCCGCCGCTACGCGGCTCCGGTCGACGTCGTGCTCGACGTGCGCGACGACCTGCTCGCCTCGAACGCCGGACGCTGGAGGGTGCGCAGCACAGGCCCAGACGTGCCCGCCGAGGTCTCTCGCACCGAGGGGCCTGCTGACCTGGTGCTCGACGTGCGCGAGCTGGGTGCGGTCTATCTGGGCGGCACCTCGCTGCGTGGCCTGGTCGACGCGGGTCTGGTCACCGAGCGCACCGACGACGCCGCCACCCGAGCCAGCACCGCGTTCGGTTGGGCCACGGCTCCGCTGTGCTCCTGGGGCTTCTGAACGCACCGGGTGTTCTGAACGCTCTTGGGTGTTCTGAGCCTGCCCGCTCGAGCGCTCTCGCCACGTCGTCGGGCTCCCGTCGTGCTCACGGGCAGGGCGTCGGAGGTGGCACAGTACGCGGGTGCGCGACATGCTCAGGCGTCTGCCGCTGTTCAGCAGGCTCGACCCCGACCAGCTCGACCGGGTGGCGTCGGCGTGCCGGGAGGTCACGCTCGGGCGGGGCGAGGTGCTGTTCCACGCCGGCGACCCGTGCACGGCGTTCTTCGCGGTGGCGTCGGGGCAGGTGAAGCTGACCTTGCGCACCCCCGACGGCGCCGAGAAGATCCTCGAGCTCATCTCGGCCGGCGAGACGTTCGGGGAGGCGGTCGTGTTCGTCGGTCAGCGCTACCCGGTCACCGCCGTCGGGCTCCAGGCCTGCGCCCTGGTGAAGATCCCGGGGGACGTGGTGACGCACCTGGTGGACACCGACCCGACCTTCGCCCGGCGGATGCTCGCGGGCATGGCCGTGCGCCTGCACACGATGGTCCGGGACGTGGCCGCGGTGACGCTGTGGTCGAGCAGCCAGCGGGTGATCGGCCTCCTGCTCGGCCTGGCTGACGACGCTCCCGGCCCTGGTGCGGTGGTCCGCCTGCCGACCACCAAGGCCGCGCTCGCGTCGCGTCTGAGCCTCACCCCGGAGACGTTCTCGCGGACCCTGCGCGAGCTGAGCGAGGCCGGGCTGATCTCGGTGCGCGGAGCCCAGGTGACCCTGCACGACCCGACGGCGCTCACGCTGGCAGCCGGTCCCACCATCCCCGACGGCCAGGACTAAAGTCCCATGCCGATCAGGCGGGCTCACCGCGCACCCCACCTGCTCTCGCGTTCTTGACCTGCATCAAGGAAGCCCTGCCGCAGCCTCCCTAGCCTCGCGATCCTCAACCACGATACGGAGGCTTCCCAAGTGTTCTGTTACCAGTGCGAGCAGACCGACCGGACCGGGGCGACCCCAGGGTGCGCGATCCAGCAAGGCACCTGCGGCAAGGACGAGACGACCGCCGACCTGCAAGACCTGCTGATCGAGGTCCTCAAGGGTGTCGGGCAGTACGCCACCCGGGCTCGTGCGCTCGGCTCCGGTGACGACGAGGCCACCACGTTCGTGCTGGAGGCGATGTTCACCACACTCACCAACGTGAACTTCACGGCCACCCGGTTCGTCACGCTGATCGACGAGGCGGTGCGGGTCCGCGACCGCGTCCGTGCCCGTTACGAGCAGGCCGCGCGTGACGCCGGGCAGGAGCCGGAACACCTCACCGGCCCGGCGGCCTTCGTCCCCGCGAGCGACACCGACGCGCTGCTGGCCCAGGCGGACGGTCGCGGCATCCTCGTCGGCCTCCCGCTGGTCGGCCCCGACGTGGTCGGCGCCCGCGCTCTGAACCTCTACGGGCTCAAGGGCGTGTGCGCCTACGCCCACCACGCCGCCGTCCTCGGGCAGGTGAGCACCGAGGTGCTCGACGGGGTCGAGAGCGCCCTGGACTACCTGGCCTCCGAGCCGACCGACCTGGACGGCCTCCTCGCTCATGCTCTGGGCCTGGGCCACCTGAACCTCAAGGTGATGGAGCTGCTCGACGCGGCGAACACCGGCCGCTTCGGGCACCCGGCCCCCACCCAGGTGCGGATCACCCCGAAGGCCGGCAAGGCGATCCTGGTCTCCGGCCACGACCTGGGCGACCTCGCCTCGATCTTGGAGGCGACCGCGGGCACCGGCATCAACGTCTACACCCACGGCGAGGTGCTGCCCGGCAACGCCTACCCCGAGCTCGCCAAGCACCCGCACCTGGTCGGCAACTACGGCGGGGCGTGGCAGGACCAGCAGACCGACTTCGCGGCGTTCCCCGGGGCTGTCGTGATGACCAGCAACTGCATCATCGAGCCCCACCCGTCCTACCGGCAGCGCATCTTCACCACCGGCCCGGTCGGCTGGCCCGGCGTCCGCCACCTGGAGCACGGCAGCTGGGGCCCGGCGATCCAGGCCGCCCAGGCGCTGCCCGGGTTCACCGAGGACGGCCCGGACACCACGATCACCATCGGTTTCGGGCGCAGCACCGTGCTCGGCGTCGCCGGTGATGTGATCGACGCCGTCAAGGCTGGCGCGATCCGTCACTTCTTCCTCGTCGGCGGGTGCGACGGCGCCGTGCCGGGCCGCAGCTACTACACCCAGCTCGTGGAGTCTGCCCCGCAGGACACGGTGATCCTCACCCTGGGCTGCGCGAAGTACCGCTTCAACACCATGGAGCTCGGCACCGTGGGCGGGCTGCCCCGTCTGCTGGACATCGGCCAGTGCAACGACACGTTCTCCGCGGTGCGCATCGCCGTCGCCCTGGCCGAGGCGTTCGAGTGCGAGGTGAACGACCTGCCGCTGTCGCTCGTGCTGTCCTGGTTCGAGCAGAAGGCCGCCGCGGTGCTGCTGACCGTGCTCGCGCTGGGGCTGACCGGCGTCCGCCTGGGCCCGACGCTGCCGGCGTTCCTCACCCCGGCGCTGGTCGACGTGCTGGTCGAGAAGTTCCAGATCGCCCCGATCGGTGACCCCCA
This sequence comes from Micrococcales bacterium, assembly GCA_009785115.1. Lineage (GTDB taxonomy): Bacteria > Actinomycetota > Actinomycetes > Actinomycetales > Cellulomonadaceae > Cellulomonas. Next base: position 10,029 of record WQWY01000016.1, on the reverse strand, counting down.
GGCCGACCTGGCGGCGATGCTCGGATGACCACCCATCCCGTCCGTCTGGTCACCTCAGACCGGGTGGTGCTCGACCTCGACGTGCCTGAGGGCACGTCGGTGGTCGAGGCGGCGGCGGACGCGGGGTTCGCCCTGCCGGCCCAGTGCCGGCAGGGCACCTGCGGGTCGTGCCACGCGACCGCTCACGGCGACCACCGGCTGGGCCCGCACTCCCCCGCGGCGCTGCCGCCACAGCAGGAGGCCGCCGGGCAGGTGCTGCTGTGCCGCACGTACCCGCGAGGTCCGATGGAGGTCACCACGCCGTACCCGCGCTCGCGGGTGCTCGACGGCGGCCCGGGTCGCCGCGAGGGCACGGTGACCGACCTGGTCAGGGTGGCTCGGGACACCGTGTGGGTGCGGGTGCGGCTCGACCCCGACCCGCAGACCGGTACCGGGTACCAGCTCGAGCCAGGTCAGTTCGTCGAGGTCCAGGTGCCCGGGGACGACCGCCGTCGCGCCTACTCGCTGGCTGGCACCTCCAGCTGGGACGGCGACGCCGAGCTCTTGATCCGGCTGCTGCCCGACGGGTACTTCTCGGGGCACCTGGTCGGGCTGCTCGACGGCCGGGGAGACCGGCGTGTGGTGCTGCACGGCCCGATGGGGGCGTTCGGCCTTCGCGAGTCTGGGCTGCGCCCGCGATGGTTCGTCGCGGGCGGCACCGGGCTGGCCCCGGTGCTGTCCCTGCTGCGCCGCATGGCCGAGTGGGGCGACCCGCACCCGGCACGGCTGTTCCTGGGCGTCACGACCCCGCAGGACGTACCGCGTCTGCCGGTGCTGGCCGACCTGGTGACCGAGCTGCCGACGCTGAGCATCGAGCGGTGCGTGCGGCACCCGGACGAGACCTGGGAAGGCCTCACCGGCACCCCCGTGGACCTGCTCACCACAGCCCTGGCCGCCCACCAGGGCACCGTGCCCGACGTGTACGTGTGCGGCCCTCCGGGCCTGGTCGACAGCGTCGCGAGTGCGGTCGCCGAGGCTGGCCTGGACCCTGACCACGTCATCGCTGAACGCCTGCTGCCCACCTGACGGTAGACGTCCCGCCGGTGAGACGATTCCACGCCAGGTAGACGACTGAAACCGTCTCATCGGCACCGGAATCGTCTCACCGGTGCCGCGAGGAGGGTGGCTCGTCGCCGGGGAAGCGGTGGGTCGTGTCGGCGAGAGTCGGTACGGTGCAGGGCGTGGAGCCAGGTCGGGTCGTCGTGCATGTCGCTGAGCGGGCGGACGTGCTGGCCGACCGGCTCGGTGACCTGCTGGCGACGCCGCTGGCCGACCCGTTCACCACCGAGGTGGTCGCGGTCCCGACGCCGGGTGCGGGCCGCTGGGTGGCTCAACGGCTGTCGCACCGCCTCGGCGCGGGGCCGACCGAGGACGGGATCGCCGCCGGCATCCGGTTCGACCCGCCCTGGCGGCTGGTCGCTGACGTGCTCGCCGCCACGGTGGGCGTCGACCGCCACGACGACCCGTGGCACCCCGGGCGGCTCACGTGGCACGTGCTCGCCGCCGTCGACCAGCATCTCGACGACCCCTGGATGGCTGCCGTGCGGCGTCATCTCGGTGATGACCCGGCCGACGAGGTGAGGCGCGGACGGCGGGTGCGGGTCGCCCGACAGGTGGCACGGCTGTTCACCGACTACGACACGCACCGCCCGGCTCTGCTCGCCGCCTGGGCAGAGAGGCGCCACGCGGACGAGCACGACGCGGACGGGCGTGACACCGACGGTGCCGGGCGACCGCTGCCTGACGACCTGCGCTGGCAGGCCGCGTTGTGGCGCGCGGTGAGCGACCGGCTGGACGTGCCCACCCCGTCACAGCGGATCACCGACGCCACCGACCGCCTGCGCACCGACCCGGAGGCTGTCGACCTGCCAGAGCGCCTGTCGGTGTTCGCCCCGGCGTCTCTGCCCGAGGCGCACCTGCGGGTGCTCGCGGCGCTCGCCGAGCACCGCGAGGTGCACCTGTGGCTGCCCCACCCCTCGGCCGCGCTGTGGCACCGGGTGGCTGACCAGGTGGACGCGCTGCCCGCCCCGGTCGGGCTCGCCCGCGCCGAGATGCCTCGCCTCGCCCGTCACCGGCTGCTGGCCACCCTGGCCGGGGCGTCCACCGAGCTCCAGCTCCGCCTGCTCCCTCACGCCGCCACGGTCGACGTGCACCCAGCCCCGCCGCGACCGGGCACCGTGCTGGGTACGGTGCAGCAGGCCGTGGCCGACGACCGGCCCGAGGCTCCGCGGGCGACCATGAGCACCGCCGACCGCTCGGTGCAGGTGCACGCCTGCCACGGGCGGACCCGGCAGGTGGAGGTGCTGCGCGACGTCCTGACCAGGGTGCTCGCCGACGACCCGACGTTGGAGCCTCGCGACGTGGTCGTGCTGTGCCCTGACGTGAGCGGCCTCGCCCCGCTGGTGGCGGCGGTGTTCGACCCTGTCGAGACCGACGACGACGCGACACATCCGGGACGTGGCCTGCGGGTGCGCGTCGCCGACGACGGCCCCTCCCAGGTCAACCCGCTGCTCGCGGTGCTGAGCACCGTGCTGGGGCTCGCCTCGTCGCGGGTCACGGCCTCAGCCGTGCTCGACCTCGCTGCCGCCGCCCCGGTGCGTCATCGGTTCGGTCTCGATGACGACGACCTGGAACGCCTCCGGGACTGGACCGCCGAGTCCGGGGTGCGCTGGGGCGAGGGCGCCGCCCGCCGTGCCCGCTACAAGGTGTCCCAGGCCCAGGGCACCTGGGCGGCGGGGACAGACCGCCTGCTGCTCGGCGTGGCGATGGCCGAGGAGGAGCAGCGCTTCTGCGGCCCGGTGCTGCCGGTGGACGACGTGGCGTCGTCCGACGTCGACCTGGTGGGGCGCTGGGCCGAGCTCTTGGACCGGCTGACCGGCGTGCTGGCCGACCTGTCCGGCACCCACCCGGCCGCGCACTGGCTGGACACGGCCGAGCGTGCGCTGCGGCTGCTCACCGACACACCGCCGCAGGAGCGCCGCCAGCAGGCCGAGGCGGCGCGAGCCCTCGCGCGGGTCCGCGAGCACATGGCCGACCCGTCGGCCCCGTTGCGTCTGGCCGACGCCGTGGCGCTGCTCGCTCCCGCGCTGACGGGCCGCCGGGCTCGCTCCGGCTGTCGCACCGGGGCGCTGACCGTCTGCTCGCTGTCAGCGCTGCGGGCCGTGCCGCACCGGGTCGTCGCCCTGCTCGGCGTGGACGACGACGTGTTCCCCCGACATGGCGGCCACGACGGTGACGACGTGCTGGCCCGAGACCCGCGGGTCGGGGAGCCCGAACCGCGCACGGACGACCACCAGCTGTTCTTGGACGCCGTGACCAGCGCCACGCAGACCCTCGTCGTCGTCTGCTCCGGCGCCGACGAGCGGACCGGCGCCCGGCGGGCGCTGGCCGGCCCTGTCGCCGCCCTGCTCGACGCGGTGGACGACGCCGTGAGGCTGCACCACCCCGACGGCACCCCGGCCGCTGCCAGCGACCTCGTGACGCACCACCCGCTGCAACCGGTCGACCCACGCGCTTTCGACCACGAAGACCCGTTCAGCTTCGACCGGTCTGACCTGGCCGCTGCCCGCGCGCTGACCGCCGACCCGCCCCAGCCTCGCCCGTTCCTCGTCTCTGCGCTGCCTCGCGAGCCTGACGGCGACATCGAGCTCGTCGGCCTGGTCGGCGCGCTGCAGCACCCGGTGAAGGCGTTCGTGCGCGACCGGCTGGGCCTGATCGCACCCGGTGAGGTCGATCTGGTGGACGACCGGCTGCCGCTGGAGGCGGACCGGCTGACCCGCTGGGCGGCTGGCGAGCGCATCCTGCATGCCACCTTGTCCGGGGTGAGCCTCGCCCAGGCGGGCGACGCCGAGCGGCGTCGGGGCCACCTGCCGCCGGCCGAGCTCGGCGGGCGCGCGACCGCCGAGGTCCTGGACGCGGTGTCGGCCCTGGAGCGGGCGGCCTCGCCGTACCTGGCCGACCCCGCCCGCTCCGTCGCGGTCACCGTCGACCTGCCCGGGGGGCGCCGTCTGACCGGGGCGGTCGAGATGCGCGGCACCCAGGTGGTCACCGCGACGTTCTCCCGCCTGGCACCCAAGCATCGGCTGAAGGCCTGGCTGGAGCTGCTGGCGGTGGCCGCCGACGGTTCTGTCTCGGTGCACGGTGCGGTGACCGTCGGCCAGGGGTGGCGCACCGTGGGGCTCTCCCGGCTGCGAGCGCCAGACCGCGACCAGGCGCGGGCCGTGCTGGCCGGGCTGGTCGGGCTGTACGACGAGGCGATGACCGAACCCCTGCCGCTGCCTCTCGGCCCCTCGTGGGACTACGCCCGGGCGCGGCTGCGCGGCCGTTCTTCCAGGGTCGCGACGCAGCAGGCCGCCAGCGCGCTGGAGCGGGCGAACAAGTTCCCGAACCCCTACGACACCCTGGTCTGGGGCGGACCTGCCGACCTGGGGACCCTGCTCGCCGCCGGTCCGACACCCGCCGACGCCCGGCGCGCCCCCGACGAGGGCACCCGGTTCGGCGCGCTCGCCGTGGCGCTGTGGGGAGACCTGGCCGCCCACGAGGAGATGACCGGGTGATGAGCACCGTCCTCCCGTTCGACCCGCTCGGGCCTCTGCCCACCGGCTCGGTGGTGCTGGAGGCCTCCGCCGGCACGGGCAAGACGCACACGATCGCCTCGCTGGTGGTCCGCTACGTCGCCGAGGGAGCCGTGCGTCTGCCACAGATGCTTCTGGTCACGTTCGGGCGGAAGGCCGCCTCCGAGCTCGGTGACCGTGTGCGTGAACGGCTGGTAGCCACCGAGCGGGCGCTGCGAGACCCGGACACCACCGGCACGGACGAGGTCGCCGCCTGGCTCGCCCGCTGCGACAGCGCCGAGCTGGACGCTCGTCGTCAGCGTCTGGCCGACGCCCTGGCCGACCTCGACGCCGCGACGATCACCACGACGCACGGGTTCTGCGAACGGATGCTCAGGGCTTTGGGCATCCAGGCCGACCACGATCCCGACGCCACGCTCCTGCCTGACGTCGCCGCGCTGCGCGAGGAGATCGTGGACGACCTCTACCTGCGCAAGTACGCTCACGACCCGAGCCCGAGGCTGTCGGTGGACCAGGCCCGGAAGATCGCCAGGGCGGCGGTCAGCGACCACGCCGCCGAGATCGCCCCGCACGCCCCGCCTGAGGGCGAGGCGAAGGACTCGACGGGGCTGGCCCGGGCCGTGCGCACCGAGCTGACCGCCCGCAAGCGGGCCGCCCGGCTGGTGGACTACGACGACCTGCTGGTGCTGCTGGCCCAGGCTCTGACCGATCCCGTCACCGGCCCGGCAGCCACGGCCCGGGTCCGCGAGCGCTACCGGGTGGTCATGGTCGACGAGTTCCAGGACACGGACCCGGTGCAGTGGAAGATCCTGCGCACCGCGTTCCACCAGCACGCCACGCTGGTGCTCATCGGTGATCCCAAGCAGGCCGTCTACGCCTTCCGCGGCGCCGACGTGACCACCTATCTCGACGCCGTGAGCGAGGTGGGGGACGTCCGCACCCTGGACCGCACCTGGCGCACCGACGCCGCGGTGCTGGACGGGCTGGCGCCGATCCTGGGTGACGCCGCGCTCGGTGACCCGCTGATCCGGGTGCGCCCGGTCACCGCGGTGCACACCACGCGCCGCGTCACGGGCCTGCCGCCGGTGCTGCTGCGCCGGGTGCCCCGCGACCTGCTCGACGCCGAGCCCGACCGAGAGCCCAAGATCGACCAGGTCCGCGACCTGCTCTACGCCGACGTCACCGCCCAGGTGGTGCGGGTGCTGCGAGAGGCCCAGGTGACCGAGGGGGCGACGACGCGGCAGATCAGACCGGACGAGATCGCCGTCCTGGCACGACGGCGCGAGGACGTGGAGGCGGTGCACCGCACGCTCGGCGCGGCGGGGGTGCCCGCGGTGAGCTCGGTGCTGGGCTCGGTGTTCGCGTCACACGCCGCCCAGGACTGGCAGGTGCTGCTCACGGCGCTGGCCCGGCCCGGGGTCCCGGGGTACGAGGCGTCGGTCGCGCTCACCCCGTTCGTCGGGTGGGACGCCCACCGGCTGGCCACCGCGACCGACGCCGACCGCGACGACCTGGCGCTCCGCCTGCGCACCTGGTCGCGTGTGCTGGACGGGTCCGGGGTCGCCGCACTGGTCGAGGCAGTCGGTCAGACCGGGCTGAACCAGAGGCTGGTCGCGCTGCCGGACGGGTTGCGGAGGCTCACGGACGTCCGGCACGTCGCCGAGATGCTCCACACCGCCACCACGGGCGGGCGCCGGGGGGCCGGAGCGCTGCTGGAGTGGCTGGGCGCCCGGCGCACGGAGACGGTCGACGCCTACGACGACGTGCGGTCGCGCCGCCTGGAGTCCGACGCGGACGCGGTGCGGGTCATGACCATCCACGCGGCCAAGGGGTTGGAGTTCCCGGTGGTGCTCGTCCCGTTCCTCGCTGACCGCCACCACAGCACGAAGGAACCCACGCTCTCGCTGCACGTGGACGGGCGACGGGTGCTCGACGTGGGGGGTGTCGGCGGCCCCGACCGGGCCGACGCGCTAGAGCGTTCCCACGCCGAGCAGGCCGGGGAGGACCTGCGCCTGGCCTATGTCGCCCTGACGCGAGCCTCCAGCGCGGTGCTGGTGTGGTGGTCACCGTCCTCCAACGCGCGGCGCGCACCGCTGACCCGCCTGCTGCTCGGCGAGCGAGACCTGGACGGGCAGCTGCCCCTCGAGCTGCCGCCGCCGTCAGACCGCCGTGTCCGCGAGCGCCTGGCCACGCTGGCCGCACAGGTTCCTGGTGCGCTCGCCGTCGAGGTCGTGTCACGTCCGGCCGCGGTCTCCTGGAGCCGACCCTCAGCGCCGAGGCAGGATCTCGCTGCCGCGACGTTCGACCGGGAGATCGACACGGCGTGGCGACGCACCTCCTACTCGGCGCTGACCGCCGCCGCCCACGCCGAGCCAGGCGTGCGCACCACAGGGCAGAGCGTGGTCTCCGAGGGGCGCGGTGGCGTCGAAGACCACAGCGTGCTCACCGACGAGCCGGAGGTCGGACGGACGGACCTGCCCGCACCTGCCGACCCTCTCGAGGCCGGGCTGCGGGCCGTCGTGTCGCCTCTGGCCGGGCTGCCTGCCGGGCCGGCGTTCGGCACTTTCGTGCACGAGGTGCTCGAACGCGTGGACACCAGGGCGGGCGACCTGGCCGGGGAGATCGGCGCGCAGGTCACACGGGTGGGCGTGACCTCGTTGACCGACCTGGACGCCTCCGAGGTCGCCGCCGCCCTGGCGCCGCTGTACGCGACGGGGCTGGGCCCGCTCGTCGACGGGCGCACCCTGGCCGACGTCAGCCCGACCGACAGGCTCACCGAGCTGGACTTCGAGCTGCCGCTGGCCGGCGGCGACGCCCCCCGCACCCCCGCCACCGTGCGCGACGTCGCAGGCCTGCTGCGCGGTCACCTGCGCGACGACGACCCGTTCGCGCCCTACGCGGACCGCCTCGTGGACGGGTCGGTGGAGGTGGACCAGCCGTTGGCGGGCTACCTGACCGGGAGCATCGACGCCGTGCTGCGTGTGACCTCGCCGGACGCCCCGCCGCGCTTCGTGGTCGTGGACTACAAGACCAACCGCCTGGGCCCGCCCGACGAGCCGCTGACCTGCTGGCACTACCGGCCGCAGGCGATGGTCGAGGCCATGGTCGAGGCCCACTACCCGTTGCAGCTGCTGCTGTACTCCACGGCCCTGCACCGCTACCTGCGCTGGCGCCTGCCGGGCTACGACCCGACCGTCCACCTGGGCGGGGGGCTGTACCTGTTCGTGCGCGGCATGGCGGGGCCGAGCACCCCGGTGGTCGACGGCACACCGTGCGGTGTGCTCGGCTGGAGACCGCCGTCCGCGCTGGTCACCGACCTGTCCGACCTGCTCGGAGGTACCCGATGAGCGCCGACCTGGTGCCGTGGCGGGTCGAGGGCCTCCTCGCACCGTTCGTCACGGCCGGGGTGCTGGCCGCCGCCGACGTGCACGTGGCCCGGCGTCTGTGCGTGCTGGCCGCCGAGCCGGACGAGAGCGTGGCGCTGGCGGTGGCGCTGACGGTGCGGGCGCTGCGTGGCGGGTCGGTGTGCCTGGTTCTCGACGAGGCGCCGACCCTCACCGTCGAGACCGACCCCGACAGCACGGCGGAGGTCCCGGACCTGGCGACCCTGCCCTGGCCCGACCCGGCCGCGTGGCACCAGGCGCTGCGTGCCTCGACGCTGGTCGCGGACGGGCCGCAGGGCCCGGCCGACCGCCCGGTGCGCTGGGTGGACGGGCGGGTCTACCTGGACCGGTACTGGCGTGACGAGCTGCTGGTGCGGCGGGCCGTCGCCGGACGCCTGGGTGGTGACGACGTCGACGAGGCAGCCCTGACCACAGCGGCGGACCGCGTCTTGACCGGCCCGGCCGCTGAGCAGCAGCACGACGTCGTGCGGACCGCCGCGACCTCGCGGGTCACGGTGCTGACCGGGGGCCCCGGCACGGGCAAGACCACGGCGGTCGCGCGTCTGGTCGCCACGTTGCAGGCCGGGGCGGGCCCTGGGTTGCGGGTGGGGCTCGCCGCCCCCACGGGGAAGGCCGCCGCCCGGCTGCAGGAGGCCGTCAACGCCGAGGTGGCGACCCTGGACGATCCCGACCGTGCGGCGGTGGGCGCGCTGCACGCGACGACGGTGCACCGGTTGCTCGGCTGGCGCAGGGGTTCTCGCACACGGTTCCGTCACGACCGCACCAACCCGCTGCCGCACGACGTGGTGGTCGTGGACGAGTCGTCCATGGTGTCGTTGCCGCTGATGGCTCGGGTGATGGAGGCGCTGCGCCCCGGTGCCCGGCTGGTGCTCGTCGGTGACCCGGACCAGCTCGTCAGCGTCGAGGCGGGGGCCGTGCTGGGCGATCTGGTCGAGGCCCACCCTGACCAGGTGGTGCGGCTCACCCACGTGTTCCGCTACGGGGAGACGCTGGCAGAGCTGGCCGAGGCGATCCGCGTCGGCGACGGCGACCGGGTGGTGGGCCTGCTCCGTGCGGGGTCTGACTCCTACGAGCTGGTCGAACCGTCCGGAGAGCGAGTCGGTGACGCCGAGACCGCCGGTCTGCGTGACGACGTGGTCGCGGCCGGGCACCGCCTCGTCACCGCCGCTCGTGCCGGGGACGCCGCCACGGCTCTCGAGGCTCTCGACGCGCACCGGCTCCTGCTCGCCCACCGCACCGGGCCGTTCGGGGTGACGCACTGGGCGGGGCTCGCCCAGCGGTGGCTCGCCGAGGCGACGGGCGGGCGGGCGGGCGGGGCCTGGTCTGTCGGGGAACCGCTGCTGGTCACCGAGAACGACCGCGCCACGGGTCTGTACAACGGCGACACCGGCGTGGTCGTCGTCCAGGACGGGCGCCCCGTGGTCGCGTTCGGGTCGTCAGACGAGCCTCGGCTGGTCAGCCCGTACCGGCTCCCGGCGGTCCAGCCCGTGCACGCCATGACGGTGCACCGAGCCCAGGGCAGCCAGCTGATGCGTGTCACGGTGCTGCTGCCGCCCGCCGGCTCTCCCCTGCTCACCCGCGAGCTGTTCTACACGGCGGTGACCAGGGCCCGCACCCACGTCCGTGTGATCGCCACGGCCGACGCCGTGCGCACCGCCGTCGCCACCCGCAGCCGTCGAGCCTCAGGCCTGCGCACCGCCCTGACCTGAACACTCACCGCCAGACAGCATGACGTCTCCCGAACCGCTCCGGCATGTCCCGGAGACCTTCGAGACGACTCAGCCAGCGTCCGCTTTGTTCGGATCGTCCTGTCGGGTGAGGTAGCGTGAGGGCCTCGTGTCATACGCGGAGGGGACTGTGATGACGTTCGTGACGGTGGTCGACCTGGCCGGGGTGGTCTGATGAGCGAGCGTCCTGTGTCTGGTGATGGTCTGGTCGATCCTGAGCGTTTCTTCGGCAGGTCGCGTGATCTGGACATCGATGCGATCCGGGACGCGGGCAGCGCGGTGCGT
>WQWY01000015.1 GCA_009785115.1 Micrococcales bacterium | reverse complement strand
GATCGCTCCGGACGCCCAGATCACCTTTTACGCCACGGGCAGCCCTGAGGGTGGCCGTTACGACGAGTTCGCCGGCATGGAGATGTCCGACTGCCGCAACGACGGGTTCGCCGTCGCGTTGAGGCAGGCGATCCAGGACGGGAACCAGATCATCTCGATCTCCCAGCTCGGCGGCTGGAGCCCCACTGTGGTCGCCCAGGGGATCAAGGGTGGGGTCCTGTTCGTCAGCGGCGTCCCTAACCTCCAAGAGCACGTGGACAGGGACGAGCGGGGGCCGAGCGCTGTGGCCGGTGTGGTCGCGGTCGGTGCGGTGGGCGAGGGCGGCCGGTTGCCGGTGGCGCGTGGGGCGGTGGTCGAGCACCGGCGCCTGACGGTGCGTGCCCCGGGTGAGGACATGACCTGCCAGGGTGACGACGAAGGGTCCTGGAGCGGGACCCACGTGTGCCACGGGACCTCGTACGCGACCCCGGTGGTCGCCGGTGCGTTGGCGCTGGCAGCACAAAAATACCCCGAAGCGACGTCCAACCAGCTGGTCGCCGCTCTGCTGTCCAGCTCTTCTGGTGGGGGTCTGCACGACCCCGTGATGGGTTACGGGGTCATCGACGTGATGGCCCTGCTGGAGACCGACCCGATGGTCTTCGACAAGGTCAACCCTCTTCTTTCTGAGGCGGTCGTTGATCCTCGTTTTGATGTCACGGCGCAGAGGGTGAGGGACGCTTCGTTGCTCGAGGGTTCTTTCAGCACGCTCACCACCGCCACCCCCACGCCCGTCCCGGGACCTGGCCCGGTGCCCGGCGGGTTGGCGGGGTGGGTGTGGCCGACCGTGGGCGGTCTGGTCGCGGTGCTGGTGCTGGGCACGGTGGTGGTCGTGATGGTGTCCAGACGAGGCAGGAAAGGACCGGGGAGGTCTGTGGGTGACACGTGAGAAGAGCCCCGGGGCGCGGGGGCGAGGAACAGAGCACCAAGAGATGCTGATTAGTGAAGAGTTTTTGAACCGCAGCTGTGGGCCGGGGAGGGTCTGATGCTTCCGAGCAGGTTTTATCTGATGAGTCTGGGCCAGCTGGAGCACGAGATGTCGTTGCTGTGGCGGGCGACCGCCTACAGGATCGATCATGCTCAAGAGCTGGTGGACGCGTTCGACGCGACCGCCGGCCTGCTGAGGGAAGTCGCGGCCGACCCGCCGTTCGTCGGGCTGACCGGGGAGGCGATGGTCGCCCGGTTCACCGGGTCGGTCCAGAACCTGGAGGAGGCGGCTGCCAAGACGCGGGTGGCGCTGGGCCAGGTGCGCGAGGCCGACCACATCAAGCAAGGCGCGGAGTCCACCTACAACAACCTGCCCCCGGCGACCGGTTCGGTGACGGGGCTGCACGTGGTCAAGGGCACCGCTGCGGCGGCCTCGGCCGGTGGTGGTGACCCGTCCGTGTACGCCCAGCAGATCGCCGACCAGGAGGCCAAGGAGAGGCGCAGGGACGCGATCTTGGTCGAGATGACTCGTATCAAGGCCAGCTTCGAGGACGTCGCCACCCACATCGTCCAGAGCACCGAAGAGATCCCACCAATCAGCAGACCGGAGGGCATCCACTTTGACCCTGCTGACAGGGTCGGTCCCGGCGCCACGTCGGGGGTGCCCGGTGGTGCTGGCCGCTCCGGTGGTGGTGCTCCTGGTACCGCGACGCCTGGTGCCGGTGGGTCGGCCGGGGCCGGTTCGGTACCCGGTGGTGCGTCTGGTGTCGTCTCGTCGCCGGTCGGCGGTGCGTCGGCCGGCGACGTAGGCCGTGCCGGTGCTGCGGACGGTGCGACCGGTACCGGCACGCTCCCCGGTGCTGGTACCGGCGCTGCCGCTGGTGGCGGAGTTGGTTCGGGGTTCGACGCTGCTGGGCGTGCCCTGAACGCTGGTGCTGGGGGTGGGGCTGCTCTTGCTGGTGGGCGGCTGCTGGCCGGTCAGGCCGGTGCCGGTGCGGGCGGTGTCGGTGGCCCTGGCAGCCTCGGCGGTGCTGGCGGTGCCTTAGGTGGTGGTGCTCCTGCGCGGGTGCCAGGTCAGGGGTTGCGCGGTGCTTTCGGGACCGCCGGTGCAGGTGGCCTGCCTGCTGGCGGTGCCGGTGCCCCGGGGGTCGGTGCTGGTGCTGGCGGCGCTGGGGTGCCCGGTGCTGGTGGTGCGCCGGTGGGCGGGATGGTCGGTGGTGCGCCGGGTGCTGGGCAGCAGCCTGCGAGGCGTCCGGGTGAGGGTCTGCGTGGTTGGGGTGGTCACATCGTGCCCAGGTGGGAGGACGACCCGGACTGGGAGCCGTTGCCGCCTGAGTTCTTGGGTTCGGACGAGAACGACCTGTGACCTGTAGACCGATGCCGCTGCTGCCAGGTGCGACCGTGCGACCCTCGTGCCCGGGCACAGGGCTGGTCCCCGCGCGGGGCGGGGCTGAGAGGGTGACCTGTCCATGAGCGAAGCGCCGAAGATGCCCACGGGCACGATCGACCTGCTGGCACCGCCTGAGCTGCCTGCCTCTGAGGGCGGGTCGATGCTGATGATGATGCTGCCGATGCTGGGCAGCGTGGGTGCGATCGCGATGGTCACGATGATGAACCGTGGCCCGGCGGGGTTTCTCACCGGTGGGATGGTGCTGATGTCGTCGTTGGGGTTCGTCGCGGTCAACGGGTGGCGGCAGAGAGCACAGCGCAACGCTGAGGTGCTGCGCTCCCGGCGGGAGTTCTTGACGTTCATCGCCGAGACGCGTCAGAACGTCCGGGTGGCCGCGTCCAAGCAGTTCCGCGCCCTGCTGTGGCGGCACCCGGACCCGTCGGTGCTGGTGTACATGGCCGAGGAGCGCTCTCGGGTGTGGGAGCGAGGCAAGGACAGCCCCGAGTTCCTCAGGCTGCGGGTCGGGCTCAGCGACCAGAAGCTGGCTGTGGGGCTGGAGGTGCCCGCGCTTCCTCCTCTGGCCCAGGTCGACCCGGTGTGCGCGACGGCTCTGCACAGGTTCGTCGCCACCCACGAGCTCCAGCCTGACCTTCCCCTCGCGGTGGATGTTCGCTCCAGCGCGCGGGTGCGCATCCTCAGCAAGCACGAAGAAGCAGGGCGATCCCTGCTGCGGTCGATGGCGATCGGCGCGGCGACCGTGCATCATCCTGACGACCTGGTGATCGCCTTCGTCGTCAGGGGTGACAGGTTGGACCAGTGGGACTGGGTCAAGTGGTTGCCGCACGCCCACTCTCGCAGGCAGCGTGACCGGTTGGGGCCGGTGCGGATGGTCACCACCTCGTTCGCCCAGCTGGTCGACCTGCTCCCGGAGGACCTAGAGCACCGGGGACGTTTCAGGGACACGTCGGTGCAGACCCCGCACGTGCTCGTGGTGGTCGACGGGGTGCCACGCCCGTCCGGGGACTCGCTGTTCGGCGATGAGGGCGTCGACGGGCTGACGGTGCTGGAGAACCAGAGCGAGTGGGTCGCTCAGGACGAGCCGGACACCGTGCAGATCTTCATCCCTAAGAACGGCACAGACCCCGCTTCTCTCAAAGAACGAGGAAAGAAGAAGATCACCTTCACCCACGACAGGGTCGGGATCCCCACGGCTGAGGAGACGGCCCGTCGGTTGCTGCCGTTGTACAAGGGTTCGGGGGCGATCACGGCTGCGAGCGGCAAGGCGTACCAGATGGGCATCACCGAGCTTCTCGGTCTGCCTGACGTGCGTGACCTGGACATGGGCATGGCGTGGCGCCCACGGACGGGTCGTGACCGGTTGCGGGTGCCGATCGGGCAGGACGACAAAGGTGTGCCGTTGGTGCTGGACCTGAAAGAGGCCGCCCAGGACGGTATGGGCCCGCACGGGGTGATGATCGGTGCCACGGGGTCGGGCAAGTCTGAGGTGCTGCGCACCCTGGTGCTCGCGCTGGCGCTGACGCACTCGCCCGAGCAGCTGAACTTCGTGCTGGTCGACTACAAGGGCGGGGCCACGTTCGCGGGCATGGCCGACATGCCGCACGTGTCGGCGATCATCACGAACCTGGGCCGCGAGTCTGGTCTGGTCGACCGGTTCGAGGACGCGCTGAGAGGCGAGATCACCCGGCGTCAGGAGGTCCTGCGCGAGGCGGGGAACTTCGCCAACGTCACCGACTACGAAGAGGCCCGGCGCAACGGGCGCACCGAGCTGGTGCCGCTGCCGGCGTTGCTGGTGGTGCTGGACGAGTTCTCCGAGCTGTTGGACGCCCGCAGCGAGTTCATCGACTCGTTCATCAACATCGGCCGTGTAGGCCGGTCGCTGTCGGTGCACCTGCTGTTCGCCTCGCAACGGTTGGAGTCGAGCAAGCTGCGCGGGCTCGACACCTACCTGTCCTACCGGGTGGGCCTGCGCACGTTCTCCTCCGCGGAGTCGCGCACCATCTTGGACTCTGACGTGGCGTTCCACCTGCCGCGCGAACCCGGCGGGGGCTACCTGCTGGCCACCGGGTCCAACGCCATGACCAGGTTCCGGGCCGCCTACGTGTCGGGCAAGCTGGCCGCGCGCCAGGTTGCCGCGACCACGAGCGACACCACCGCCCAGGACGTGCCGATCGTCGTGGAACCGTTCACCATCGCCAGGACCGGGGTGCACGAAGAACCTGAACCGGTGCTGGTCGACCCGGCCGAGATGGTCATGGAAGAAGCCCCGGCAGGCTCAGAGTTCGAGATCGCCGTGGCCGCGATGGCAGGGCTCGGCCCCGCCGCGCACAAGATCTGGCTGCCCCCGCTGGAGACCCCCGAACCGTTGGACCGGCTGTTCGGGGACCTTGCCGTGGACCCGCGGCTGGGCCTGACCAGTGCGCGTTGGCGTGCCGCCGGGGCGCTCACCGTCCCGGTGGGGCTGGTCGACGTACCGTTCGAGCAGCGCCGCGAACCGTTGGTGCTGAACCTGGCCGGTGCCGGCGGTCACGTCGTCGTGGTCGGGCGGCCCCTGTCGGGCAAGACCACGCTGCTGCGCACCATGGTGTGCGCGCTCGCGCTGACCGCCACCCCGGCCGAGGTGCAGGTGTACGTGCTGGACTTCGGCGGCGGGGCGTTCACCGCGCTGCGCGACCTGCCCCACACAGCCGGGGTGGCCTCCCGCACAGAGACAGACGTGGTGCGCCGCACCCTGGCCGAGGTCACCTCGATCATCGACGCCCGCGAGCACCTGTTCCGCACGCACGGCATCGACTCCATGGACACCTACCGGCAACGCCGCGCCCGCGGCGAGGTCGACGACGGGTGGGGTGACGTCTTCCTCGTCATCGACGGGTGGGGTGTGATGCGCCAAGACTTCGAGCAAGAAGAGCTCACTGTGCAGACCGTCGTCGCCCGGGGCCTGACCTTCGGGGTGCACCTGATCGCCTCGGTCTCCCGGTGGATGGAGATGCGCCCGGCCGTCCAAGACCTGGTCGGCACCAGGCTCGAGCTGCGCCTGGGCGACCCCAACGACTCGGCGTTCAAGAAGACCGTGGGCGAGCGGGTGCCCCTCGACGTCCCTGGGCGCGGTCTGCACCCGGTCACCGGTCTGCACACCATGGCCGCCCTGCCCCGCATCGACGGGTGCGACGACCCGCAGACCCTCGCCGACGGGGTGGAGCACCTGGTCACCAAGGTCAAGGCCGCCTGGACAGGCCCCGCCGGGCCCCAGCTGCGCCTGCTGCCCGAACACATCACCTTGGCCCAGGTGCGCGCCCAGGCCCGCCCCGACGACCCCCGCGTCCTGCTCGGTGTCGACGAGGCAGCCTTGGCCCCGTTCGGCATCGACCCCGCGACCGAGCCGCACCTGTTCCTGTTCGGCGAGGGCGGCTCAGGCAAGTCCACCATGCTGCGCACCTACGCCGACGAGGTACGACGGTTGTACACCGCACCGAAGAGAGCCAAGTTCTTCGTCGTCGACTACCGCCGCGCCCTGCTCGACCAGATACCGCCCGAGCACCTCATGAGCTACTCGACCTCCCACGAGCAGGCCACCGCCCACATGGCCGAGGTCGCCGCCTACTTCAAGACCCGCCTGCCCGGCCCGGACGTCACCGCCGAACAGCTGCGCAACCGCTCTTGGTGGACCGGTGCTGAGGGCTTCGTCCTGGTCGACGACTACGACCTGGTCGCCACCTCTCAGGGCAACCCCCTGCTGCCCCTGGTGTCCTTGCTGCCACAGGCGGTCGACATCGGCCTGCACGTGGTCGTCACCCGCCACTCCGGTGGTGCGTCTCGGGCGATGTACGACACGGTGCTGCAACGCCTCACAGACCTGGGTGCCACCGGGATCCTCCTGTCCGGCAACCCCGCCGAAGGCGCCCTCATCGCCAAGACCAAGCTCGTCCAGACCGTCCCCGGCCGGGCCCAGATCGTCTCCCGAGACCGCGGCCACTTCGTCGGCCACCTCGCCTACACACCCCCAGCCCACGACTGAGGAACCGATCATGTCTGATTCTGAATCACCGAGCAGCAGATCGACAGCACCGGGTTCACCGTCGTCGAGTCGGGCGGGAGCAGAGCCCGATGACCCGACAACAAGAATCGCCGTTCATCAGACGTGGGGAAGTCGGGAGCGGTTCGACATGAGCGCATCTGGGCCAGAGCCCCGCACGGACGAACCAGGCCGTGCGGTGGGGGTGCGTCGCGGTGCGAAGATCCACCCTGGGTTGGACGCTCGCCGCAAGTTCGATGCCCGGTGGGCGGCATGGTTCGACCAAGCCACGGACTACTACGAGCAGCACGGGCACATGCCGCCCTGGTCGTTGCCGGTCGGGCGGTGGCTCAGCCGTCAACGTCAGATCGTGCGAAGAAAGATCAACCTCGGGACGATCGACCAACGTCGCAAAGACCTGCTTGACGAGCATCTTCCCGGGTGGTTCAGCGTCTCAGATCACGATGACGAGATGTGGGCGGCCAGGCTCGACGAGGCTGTGGCGTTCCTCGAGCAGCACGGACGCGTCCCGCCCACAGGCCCGACGACGCTCGGGTCGTGGATCTCCACCCAGCGCCAGGCTGCGAGAGGGAGGCTGCCCTACCCGTTGGACCCGTCGCGGCGGGCCTTGCTCGACGAACGTCTGCCCGGCTGGATGGGTGCCGGTCGACGAGACGACCCCGGATGGGCAGCCTCCTTCGAGGAGGCTGTGGCGTTCTACAAGCAGCATCGCTGCTTCCCGCCCTGGGAGACGCCGCTAGGAGTGTGGCTCGGTCACCAGCGTGCCGTCCTGAGAGGAAGAGAGCAGAGAAGAGGGATAGACCCGAAGCGTCGTGCGTTGCTCGACGCGCACCTGCCCGGATGGGCAGACGTGTCCAAGCGAGACGACGCCGGGTGGACGGCCAGCTTCGAGGTGGCCGTGGCCTTCTACAAGCAGTATGGGCGGCTCCCGTCTCGGAGCGCCCCGGGCGGGGTGTGGCTCGCCCGACAGCGTCAGGCCATGAAGGGACAGTCCAGGTCCGTGATGGACCCCCGTCGACAGGCGCTGCTCGACGAACATCTCCCAGGGTGGTTGTCCCCTCCTCGTGGACGAGCGTACGGCTCGTGACCGGTCGGGTGCGCTGAGGCGACGACCCTGCCTCGAGATCGTGCTCTTGCCCGACGGTGACCGGCACCGAGGCCGTGACGTCGCCCTGAGGCCTCGCCACGGGCGTGGGAGGATTCGCCTATGCCTTCTGCTCTGGACCCCGAGATCGCCGCGCGCCTGCGGCGAGACGACGCGGGCCTGGTCGCCGCCGTCGTCCAGCAGCACGACACCGGTGAGGTGCTCATGCTCGGCTGGATGGACGACGAGGCCCTGCACCGCACCCTGACCACCGGGCGGGTGTGGTTCTGGAGCCGCTCGCGGGGCGAGTACTGGCGCAAGGGCGACACCTCCGGTCACCTCCAGCACGTGCGCTCGGTGGCGCTGGACTGCGACGGCGACGCGCTGCTGGTGCGGGTCGACCAGGTCGGGCCCGCCTGCCACACCGGGGCGCGCACCTGCTTCGAGGCCGGTGGCCCGCTGCCGGCGGTCGTCGGAGAACCAGCGTGACGACGCAAGAACCAGTGACGACGCAAGAAGCAGCACCCACCCCCGAGCTTGGCCAGACCTGGCCCTCGCTGGAGGGTTTCCGGGCCAGGGCCCCGCACGCCAGGGTGATCCCGGTGGTACGCCGCCTGCTGGCCGAGGTGACCCCGGTCGGGCTGTACCGGGCGCTGGCCGACGGACGGCCTGGAACCTTCGTCCTGGAGTCCGCCGAGTCTGACGGCACCTGGGGCCGCTGGTCGTTCGTCGGGGTGGCCGCACGGGCCACGCTGACCAGCCAGGACGGGCGGGCATGCTGGACGGGCGACGTGCCTGTGGGGGTGCCCACCGACGGCGACGTGATGGAGGTGCTGCGGCAGACGCTGCGGGTGCTGGCCACCCCGGTCGAGCCTGGCCTGCCCCCGCTGACCGGCGGTCTGGTCGGGGCGCTGGGCTGGGACGTGGTGCGGCACTGGGAGCCGACGCTGCCCGCCGACGCCCCTGACGAGCTCGACGTGCCAGAGCTGACCCTGCTGCTGGCCACCGACCTGGCCGCGGTGGACCACGCCGACGGGTCGGTGTGGCTGATCGCCAACGCGGTCAACACCGACGGCACCGACGAGCGGGTCGATGAGGCCTGGGCGGACGCGGTCGCCCGCCTGGACACGATGCAGCGGGCCCTGCTCGACGCGCCCGCGCTCGCGCCGATGGTGATCGACGAGGACGTCGCCGAGCCCGAGGTGTCGTTCCGCTCCACGCGGGAGCAGTTCGAGACGGCCGTCCGTGCTGGCCTGGACGCCATCGTGGAGGGCGAGGTCTTCCAGGTGGTGCTCTCCCAGCGCGCGGACCTGGACTGCCCGGCCGCCCCGCTGGACGTGTACCGCGTGCTGCGCACCCTCAACCCCAGCCCGTACATGTACTACGTGCAGCTGGACGACGACCTGGCCGTCGTAGGCTCCAGCCCGGAGACCCTGGTCAAGGTGCACGACCGACGGGCGGAGACGTTCCCGATCGCCGGGTCGCGCCCACGCGGGGCCACGCCCGAGGCCGACCTGGAGCTGGCCGCCGAGCTGCTGGCCGACCCGAAGGAGCGGGCCGAGCACGTCATGCTCGTCGACCTCGCCCGCAACGACCTGGCCAAGGTGTGCGAGCCGGGCACGGTGGAGGTGGTCGACCTCATGGCGGTGCGCCGCTTCAGCCACATCATGCACATCTGCTCCACGGTGGTCGGCCACCTGCGGCCTGACGCCACGGCGACGGACGCCCTGGTCGCGACCTTCCCGGCAGGGACGCTCTCCGGGGCGCCCAAGCCGAGGGCGATCGCCCTGATCGACCAGCTGGAACCAGCCCGACGCGGCATCTACGGCGGTGCGGTCGGCTACCTCGACTTCGCCGGGAACATGGACACCGCCATCGCGATCCGCACCGCGCTGATCCGTGCGGGACGGGCTCACGTGCAGGCCGGTGCGGGCGTCGTGGCCGACTCCGTGCCGGCGACCGAGTGGGCCGAGGTCCGGGCGAAGGCGGCCGCGGCGGTGCGGGCGGTGCGGCGTGCGGCACGGCTGCGCGCGGTGACCGGCACGGACGGCGGTTGACGCGGGCGGTGGCTGATGCCGCCGGGTGAATCGGGCTCGGAGCCTCGAGACGCTCGGTTAAGGTGTTCTCCTCCCGCACGCGACGGTGGTGGTGACGCTCGCGCGGGTGACGTTCGTGCTGAGTGATGCCTGTGGTCGGGTGTCGGTGCTGAAGGGCTGGGTCGATGGGTGAGGAGAGAGCCGAGACCCTGCTGCCGGCTGGTCTCGACCTCCCCCGGGTGACCACCTGGTTGCTGGTCGCCTCCCTCGTCGCCGCCGTCGTGGGCGTGACGTTCGCGCTGGCCCCGGTGTTCTGGTCGGGGATGGGCGCGGGTGTTCTGGTGCTCGTGCTCAGCAGGGTGGCCTGGCTGGTCGAGTTCCACAGGGCTCACCGTGACTGCGAGTGCTGCGAGGGGCGCCGGTGACGGTGCAGGCCTTGGCCGAGCCTGGGCTCGGCGCCCGCTTGCGCGTGCCGCTGCTGGTTGCCGGTGCGGCGGGGCTCGGCGCGGTGGCGCTGCTGGCCCGCGACCCGCACGTGCCTGGTTCGTGGGGCGTCTGCCCGTCGGTGGCGCTGGCGGGGGTGTACTGCCCCTCGTGCGGCGTGATGCGAGGGACCGCCGACCTGCTGCACGGCGACCTGGCCGGGGCCTGGGCGATGAACCCGCTGTGGGTCGTGATGGTGCCGGTGCTGGTGCTGGCCTGGGGTCTGTGGTTGGTGCGTCGTTGGCAGGGCCGGCCCGTGCCTGCGGTGCCGCGAGCGGTCTGGTGGGTGGGGCTGGGGGGCCTCGTGCTGTTCGGCGTCGCACGCAACCTGCCCTGGTTCGAGGGCCTCGCGCCACCCTGACGATGGGCCAGCAGACGGACCGGCGTCCAGAGCACCCTCGGCCCGCCCGTACCATGGGTCCGGTTGTGTCAGACGAGTGATCTGTCCCGCGAGGGAGGCGAGCCACGGTGACGGTGCTGGACGAGATCGTGGCCGGGGTCCGTGAGGATCTGGCCGCACGTCAGGCGACGACGTCGCTGGACGACCTGAAAGAGCTCAGTGCGAGGCGCCCGTCGGCGCTCGACGCGATCGTCAGGCTGCGCGCGGCCGACGCGGTGACGATCATCGCGGAGGTGAAGCGGGCGAGCCCCTCCCGAGGTGCGCTGGCCGACATCGACGACCCGGCCGCCCTGGCCGCGGACTACGAGTCGGGCGGGGCGGCGGCGGTCTCGGTGCTCACCGAGCAACGACGCTTCGGCGGGTCGCTGGCCGACCTCGACGCCGTGCGGGCACGTGTGGACGTCCCGGTGCTGCGCAAGGACTTCGTCGTCACCCCCTACCAGGTGTGGGAGGCCCGGGCTCACGGCGCGGACCTGGTGCTCCTCATCGTCGCGGCGCTCGAGCAGACGGTGCTCACCTCGCTGGTGGAGCGAGTCCACTCGTTGGGCATGACCGCCCTGGTCGAGGTGCACGACACCGAGGAGGTCGCCCGCGCGGTAGACGCTGGTGCGCGCGTGATCGGGGTCAACGCCCGGAACCTCAAGACGCTCGAGGTCGACTCCGCGACGTTCGCGAAGGTCGCCCCCGCGATCCCGACCAACGTGGTCGCGGTCGCGGAGTCTGGTGTGCGCGGCCCGCACGACGTGATGGAGTACGCCAAGTCGGGTGCTGACGCCGTGCTGGTGGGTGAGGCGTTGGTCACCGGTGGTGACCCACGACGCTGCGTGGCCGACCTGGTCGCGGCGGGTGCTCATCCCGCGCTGCGGGCGGTCCGGCGGTGACCCCCGGCCGCCCTGACGTCGAGACTCGTGCCGCGGACGGTCCGCTGGCCACGCACGCCGGCCCCTATTTCGGCGCCTACGGCGGACGCTACGTGCCCGAGGCCCTGGTCGCCGCGCTGGACGAGCTCGAGACGACGTACCACAAGGCTCTCCTCGACCCCGGCTTCGGCACCGAGCTGCGACGTCTGCACCGCACCTACACCGGACGGCCCAGCCCGCTGACCGAGGTGCCCCGGTTCGCCGCGCACGTCGGTGACGGGGTGCGGGTGTTCCTCAAGCGCGAAGACCTCAACCACACCGGGTCGCACAAGATCAACAACGTGCTGGGCCAGGCCCTGCTGGTCAAGCGGATCGGCAAGACGAGGCTGATCGCGGAGACCGGGGCCGGGCAGCACGGTGTGGCGACAGCGACAGCGGCGGCCCTCCTGGGCCTGGAGTGCACGGTGTACATGGGCGAGGTGGACACCCAGCGCCAGGCGCTCAACGTCGCCCGGATGCGTCTGCTCGGTGCGCGGGTGATCCCGGTGACCACCGGCACACGCACCTTGAAGGACGCGATCAACGAGGCGCTGCGCGACTGGGTGGCCAACGTCGCCACGACGCACTACCTGCTCGGCACGGTGACCGGGCCGCACCCCTTCCCGGAGATGGTGCGCGACTTCCAGTCGGTGATCGGCGAGGAGGCGCGCGCCCAGCTGGCCGACGAGATCGGGCGGCTGCCAGACGCGGTCGCCGCGTGCGTCGGCGGTGGCTCTAACGCGATGGGGGTCTTCAACGCCTTCCTCGACACGGAGTCGGTGAGCCTGTACGGCTACGAGGCGGGTGGCACCGACCTGGAGCCGGGGCACCACTCGGCCCGCTTCGCGGGGGGTGTGCCCGGGGTGCTGCACGGCGCGCGGTCGTACCTGCTCCAGGACGAGGACGGCCAGACGCTGCCCTCGCACTCGGTCTCGGCCGGGCTCGACTACCCCAGCGTGGGCCCGGAGCACGCCTGGCTGCACGACCTGGGCCGGGTCACCTACGAGCCGGTGAGCGACGACGAGGCGATGCGGGCCTTCCGGCTGCTGTGCCGCACCGAGGGCATCATCCCGGCGATCGAGTCGTCCCACGCGCTGGCCGGTGCGCTCCGCCTGGGTCGTGACCGCACGGCCTGGGCGGGCGGCACGGACGAGCCGGTGCTGCTGGTGAATCTCTCGGGCCGGGGGGACAAGGACGTCGACACCGCGGCCCGGTGGTTCGGCCTGCTGGACGACGACACCCGAGACGCTGGCACCCGAGACGCCGAGACCCGAGAGGAGCGGGACCGATGAGCGTAGCGTCGACGGCGCTGACCCTGGACGCGCTCTCCGCTGCCGGGCGCCCCGCGCTGATCGGGTACCTGCCGGTGGGGTTCCCGAC
Organism: Micrococcales bacterium; assembly: GCA_009785115.1. Classification (GTDB taxonomy): domain Bacteria; phylum Actinomycetota; class Actinomycetes; order Actinomycetales; family Cellulomonadaceae; genus Cellulomonas. The sequence goes on along the minus strand of WQWY01000015.1, from coordinate 61,511 downwards.
CGTCGCGGGGTCGGTCGACGCCGCACGCACCCTGATCGACGCGGGCGCTGACATGGTCGAGCTGGGCGTCCCGTACTCCGACCCGGTGATGGACGGCCCGGTGATCCAGCGGGCCGCGGAGACCGCCCTGCGCCGTGGTGCCACGGTGCGCGACAGCCTGGCCGTGGTCGAGCAGGTCGCCGAGCGTGGCGCCCCGGTGCTGGTGATGACCTACTGGAACGTCGTGATGCGCTACGGCGTGGACGCCTACGCCCGCGACCTCGCCGCTGCCGGTGGTGCGGGTCTCATCACCCCCGACCTGATCCCCGACGAGGCAGGGGAGTGGATGGCCGCGTCCGAGACCCACGGCCTGGACCGGGTGTTCCTCGTGGCGCCCAGCTCGACCCCGGAGAGGCTGGCGCTGACGGCGAAGGCCACGCGCGGGTTCGTGTACGCGGCCTCGACCATGGGGGTGACCGGGGTGCGGTCGACCGTCGGGCACCAGGCCCGCCAGCTGGTCGCCGACACCCGGGCGGCCGGGGCGGAGCGCGTCTGCGTCGGGCTGGGGGTGTCGACCGGGGAGCACGCCGCGCAGGTCGGTGCTTACGCCGACGGGGTGATCGTCGGTTCGGTGCTGGTGCGTGCGCTCCTGGACGCCCCGGACGCCACCACCGGTCTGGACCGCCTGGCACAGGTGACCGCGGAGCTCGCTGACGGGGTGCGGAGGGCCAGGTCGTGATCGTCCTCGCCATCCCGAGCCCGCCGGAGTCGGTCTGGTATCTCGGGCCCTTCCCGGTCCGTGCGTACGCGCTGGCCATCATCGTCGGGATCGCGGTGGCCGTCCTCGTCACCGAGCGCCGTTGGGTGGCCCGTGGCGGGGAGAGGAACCAGGTGCTGGACATCGCGCTCTGGGCGGTGCCGTTCGGCATCGTCGGGGGGCGCCTGTACCACGTCATCACCTCCCCGGAGACGTACTTCGGGCCGTACGGGGACCCGGTGAAGACGCTGTACGTCTGGGACGGCGGCCTCGGCATCTGGGGGGCCATCGCCCTGGGGGCGGTCGGGGCCTGGATCGGGGCTCGGCAGAAGGGGGTCCGGCTGCTCTCCTTCGCCGACGCGGCGGCACCGGGCATCCTGATCGCCCAGGCGATCGGCCGGCTGGGCAACTGGTTCAACCAAGAGCTGTTCGGTGGGCCGACCACGCTGCCCTGGGGGCTGATCCTCGATCCGCAACGGGTCGAGAGGCTGGGCTACGCCCCAGGCACGCTGTTCCACCCGACGTTCTTGTACGAGATGCTCTGGAACCTCGCGGCGGCCGGGGTGCTGATCTGGCTCGACCGACGTCTGAGGCTCGGGCACGGGCGGGTGTTCGCCCTGTACGTGCTCCTGTACTGCGCGGGCCGGCTGTGGATCGAGATGCTGAGGGTCGACCCGGCCGAGATCGTGCTGGGGTTGCGTCTGAACGTCTGGACCGCGGTGATCCTCGGGATCGGGGCGCTGGTCGCGTTCGTCCTGCTCGGCCGTCGCTACCCCGAACGTGAGGCAGACGTGCGCCTGAGGCCGACGCCGGAACCGCACGCGGACGACCCCGCCTGACCTCGCAGGCCGTCGTGCGGGGCGCCCGCGAGATGTTCACCGAGCGTTCGTCCTCGCGTCGTGAGCACCGAAGGGCTGAGCCGTCGCGTACTGCGTAGGCTCGTCTCATGCGCAAAGCACGGATCGTCTGCACCATCGGGCCTGCCACCCAGAGCCCGGAGCAGGTCCAGGCCTTGGTCGACGCTGGTATGGACGTGGCTCGTCTGAACCGCAGCCACGGTTCTACCGAGGTCCACGAGCAGGTGTATCGCAACGTCCGTGCCGCGGCGAAGGCCTCAGGTCGCTCGGTGGCGGTGCTGGTGGACCTCCAGGGGCCGAAGATCAGGCTCGGCAGGTTCGCTGACGGCCCGGTCGATCTGGCGGCCGGTGACACGTTCACCATCACCACCGAGAACATCCTCGGCACCCGGGAGCGGGCGTCGACCACCTTCGTGGGCCTTCCGGGTGACGTGAACCCCGGAGACCCGATCCTCATCGACGACGGCAAGGTCCAGGTGCGGGTCGTCGCGGTGGAGGGCACCGAGGTCGTGACCCGGGTGGAGGTACCGGGCACGGTGTCGGACAGCAAGGGCCTGAACCTGCCGGGCGTGGCGGTGTCGGTGCCCGCCATGAGCGAGAAGGACGACACCGACCTGCGCTGGGCGCTGAACATCGGTGCGGACGTGGTCGCGCTGTCGTTCGTCCGCTCCGCGGCCGACTACGACGACGTGCGCACGGTGATGGAGGAGGAGGGCCGGGTGATCCCGGTCATCGCCAAGATCGAGAAGCCGCAGGCGGTGGAGAACCTCTCCGAGATCGTCAACGCCTTCGACGGCATCATGATGGCCCGTGGTGACCTCGGGGTCGAGCTGCCCCTGGAGCAGGTGCCCCTGGTGCAGAAGCGCGCCGTCGAGCTGGCCCGCCTGCACGCCAAGCCCGCGATCGTCGCGACCCAGGTGCTCGAGTCGATGATGACCAACCCGCGCCCCACCCGCGCGGAGACCTCCGACTGTGCCAACGCCGTGCTCGACGGGGCGGACGCGGTGATGCTGTCGGGGGAGACCAGCGTCGGGCGCTACCCGATCGAGGCTGTGCGGACCATGGCTCGGATCATCGAGACCACGGAGGCGATGGGGAGCCACCGGATGGCTCCGCTCACGCTCATGACACCGAAGCGCGGCGACGCCATCACCCGGGCAGCCGTCCAGATCGGCACCAACCTCGGCGTAAAGTACCTCGCGACGTTCACCCAGTCTGGGGCCACGGCACGTCGGCTGGGACGGCTGCGCCCGCCGACCCCGATGCTGGCGTTCACGCCCGTCGAGCACACCCGCAACGTCTTGTCGTTGACGTGGGGCGCTCAGACCTACCAGATCCCCGAGGTGGCGAACACCGACGAGATGGTGCGGCTGCTGGACCGCACCCTGCGCGCCAACGGGCTCGCGGAGATCGGTGACCTGGTGGTCGTGGTGGCCGGCACCCCGGTCGGTCAGGCAGGGTCGACGAACATGGTGCTGGTGCACAAGATCGGCGACGAGGACAGCCCCCTCGCGCGCCACGCCTGAGGCGGCCAGGCGCGGGACGGTAGGGCCCTGCCCGCCCGGGGCTCACATGCTCGGGTTCATCTGCCCGGGTTGTTCATCTGCCCAGGTGGTTCATCTGCCCAGCGCGGACGCCGGGAGGTGTGCGTGCTGGCGCGGTTTGGTGCTGGCCCAGGGGACGCCGAGCTCGCGGATCTCGACCTCGCGCCCAGACAGGCGCGCCATGTCCACAGCCGCCTGCATCCCGGTGGTGACGCCCAGGTCGGCGTAGACGACGGTCGCCTCGGCGAAGACGCCCCAGACCTCGTGGACGCGGCTCCCGTCGTCCTCGTCCAGCATCGCGTGCAGGGCCGAGGCGGAGATCGGTGCCTCGCCACGCCCCACCGAGTCGAGGAAGGCAGCGCGCTCGTACCCGGCGTCCGCACCGTGGGGGATCTCGAGGATCACGCGGCGCGGCGGGGGTGCCTCACGGTGGTGCACGGGCAGCCCGTGGGCGACGCGGACCACGCCCTCGTTCACGCCGGTGAGGCGGGCCACCTCGGAGATCAGGGTGTCAGAGAGAGGGCAGTCCGTGATGCAGGTCTGGCTCACCGTGGTCACCTCCTGTGTCCGTGCGTCCGTCCGTGGTGGCACCTCACTGATCGGCACCCTGGCCGAAGAGCTCACCCAGACCACGGGGTGAGCTCTCAGGGCGAGGGGAGTGCCCAGGGGTCACAAGGTTCGGAAGGGATCACATCCAGGAAGGGTTGCGTTCCTCGGCCTCTCGGGCCTCCTCGAGGTCGAGCGGTTCTGGGGAGACCACAGTGCGGGCGAGGCTTCCCTCGTAGCCGTACACCACCTCGGTGACGTCCGCGATGCCTTCGGCAGTGACGACGATGGTGTTCAGTTGGTAGGCCGTTGTGCAAACCCCTTCCTCGGAGGGCATCGCGAACGTCACGGTGGCCCTGGCGGCCGTGGCATCAACAGCGACGTCCCCGACAGCATGACCGCAACCGTGCGAGCTCCAGACGAGCATGAAGAGCTGTTCGCCGTCGATCCAGGCGGGAATGTCGACAGATCTGATACCCGGCTCGCCTGGCTCCGTCACCTTGTAGGGGTCCGGCATCACCTCGTCCGGCATGAAGCTGTCGGACTGCATCCCGCACGCGCCGAGCAGGAGAGCGGCGAGCACAGCGGTGGCAGCTGTGAACGATCGCCTCGTCGTCATGTCCTGTCCTTTCTTCGAGGCTCGCCCTCTGCGAGCCGAGCCGTTCCTGGTGTGGTGCCGTCTCCTCTCGGCCTGGTAGGACGACGTTGGTCGTGCCGAAGAGAATCTCTCAGCCGAAGGTGACCAGAGCGGTCGGAGCTCCGGAGGTCGCGTGGAAGACGTTCACGCCACCGCTCCAGACGACGTACAGGTGATCGTCCGAGCGGACCGCCCGCACTCCTGCCTGGTCGTAGAAGGTGCCGTAGTAGCTGTAGGGCTGGGCGGCCAGGGGGAGGTCGTGGAGCAGGGTGAAGCCGTCGGGGCCGACGCCGTAGACCAAGAATCGCAACGCCTCCTCAGAGCGCTGGTACGAGCCTTGGCCGGGGCCCTGGAGATGGCTGGGGTGTGTCACGGTGCCCACGGCGAACCCGATGACGCCGCGGGCCTCGTCCACGAAGACGGCACGGTGATCGTGCAGAGCGTCGGCGATCACCCGGGTGCCTGGGCCTGTGGTGCCGAGCACCGGCATCTCGTGAGCCTCGGTGACGTCGTAGGGGTTCGAGATGTCGAACAGGCTCAGCTTGATACCGCCGGTGAGGCCCCAGTCGTCCCCGATGTAGCCCAGGCCGACGAGCCAGCCGTCGCCCCACGGGTGCAGGTACGAGCTGAAGCCGGGGATCTTCAGGGCGCTCATGATCCGCGGTGCTGTCGGGTCGGAGAGGTCCAGGGCGAACAGCGGGTCGGTGTCACGAAAGGTGACCACGTAGCCCACCTCGCCGGTGAACCGCACCGACCTGACCGACTCGTCGCGCATCAGCCTGATCGAGCCGACCAGGCGCAGGTTCTTGTCCAGGACGTACAGGTCGGAGGTGGTCTCGTAGTCGCGCGAGGTCGTCGCGACGCGCAGGTGGCCGTCGTGCTCGTCCAGGGCGAGCTGGTTGACCAGGGAGCCGGGGACGGAGCCGTGGGCGGCGACGGTGAGCGCCCCCTCGTTCAAGGCGACACGGACGAGCATGGTCGAGGCGCCACCCACGGCAGGCAGAGGCCGCCCCAGCACGTCGCCGCGTGCGAACGCCCCCGCGTGGTAGGTGTAGCCGCCGAGGTACAGGTTCTGTTCGCTCATGTACACCGTGTCGGCTCCGCCGAAGGCAGCCTGCTGGCCGAGGCGCTCACCGGTACGGGTGTCGATGGCGGTAGCCACGGCGAAACGGGCCCCGCCGCCGGGTGCTGGCAGCACCACCACGTCGCTCACGGGGAGGGGAACCATGCCGTCGTCCCCGCTGACCATGGGGACGAACGTGGCCGGGGCGGTCCGGTTGATCGCGCCCTGGCTGATGTGGTGCTCGCTGACCAGGTACACCATGCCGTCGAGCAGACGTGCGGTGCGGTACGTCCCGGACTGAGACGCGGTCGCGCGCAGGCTCGGGCGTGACGGGTCGCTCACGTCGTACAGCCAGACGGTGGTCTGGGTGATGACGTGCGGGGTGAAGCACCAGTCCGGATAGGGAGAACCGAGGTCGAGGAGGTCGCACTCCCCTGACCAGCGTCGAAGGTTGTCGGAGGAAGTGGTGGAGGTCTGGCCGATGACGACGAGCGTGCCGCGGTCGGTCAGGAGCATCTCGTTCGCACCCGTGAGGTGATGGATGCCGGGCAGGTTGATCCGGGCTACCTGGTGGGTGTCGGGGCCGTCGAGCCGCACGATGCGCACCGTCGGGCCGATGGCGGCGTAGAGGTGCTTCCCGTCCGACTTGACCACGTCGGCCTCGTCGATCCCGGCGACCTGGACGTTGGTGGTCGTGTGGTCGCCTGTGCCAGGGGCTCTGGCGCTGGAAGGGGCGTTGCTGTCGCCGGGAGCAGCCGCCACGGTGTCCTCAGTGACTTCACCCGTGGTGGTGACGTCGGGGCCGGCGGTGGTGCTCCCGGCGGCGACGGCCGCGACGACGGCCTCGTAGAGCTCGTCGTAGCTGTCAGGCATCACGACGCCCAGCTCGGTGGCCGAGAGCGTGCCCCCCGGCTGGTCGTGGCGGGCGAGCTCGATGCCGACCCCGGTCACCGCGAGGGCCGTCACGGCGGCGGCCGCGACCCACGTGGTGGGGCGTGAGCGCCAGCCCCGGCGGGTCGGTGCCGGAGCGTCCTGTGCGGACCGCTCGGTGGTGGGTGCGGTGCTCTCGGCTGCCAGGCGCTGGTCGAGGCGGTGCAGCAAGGCGTCGTCAGGGGTCATCTGGTCCGCCATGTCGCGGAAGATCGGGTCATTCATCGAACAGCCCTCCGTTCGGCTGGTCGGGGCTCAGCAGGTCGCGCATGAGCGCGCGGCCACGGGACAGCCGCATCTTGATGGCGGCAGGGGTAGCGCCGAGCAGGTCGGCGATCTCCGCGACAGGCAGGTCGGCGAAGTAGAACAGGTGCACCACGGTGCGGTAGGTCTCCGGCACGGTGGCCAGGGCCCGGGCGATGGCGTCCTGCTGCTCGGTGCGGAAGGTGAAGGTCTCTGGTGTCGGCACGTCGCGGTCGGGGTGCAGCGGCACGACGCGGGTGCGCCACGAGGTGGTGGCCTGCCGACGGGCGACGGTAAGGGTGGTGGTGATGAGCCACGCCTTGCGGTGCTGCTCGTCGTGGCAGGCGGGCTGCTTGCGATGGTAGGTCAAGAAGACGTCCTGGAACACGTCGTCGGCGTCGCTGCGACACCGGGTGTGCGTCACCGCGATGCCGTACACCATGGACTTGTAGCGAGCGACGACGGACTGGGTGTCGGCAGGCACCCCCGGTGGTCGGGCGTCACCGACCGGCTGGACGGCGGCGGCGTTCACGGGTGTCTCCCTCGTGGCCGAGAGACGTTCTGGCCAGGCATACCCCCAACTCTGCCCGGACCTGCCCGAGGTAACACCCCCACCGGGTGAGGAATCTCAGCACCGACGAATGCCAGAGAACGGCGCGCCCCTCCACCCACTACACTGGCTGCTCGCTGCACCTGGCCCCGATAGCCCAACTGGCAGAGGCGTTCGGCTCAAACCCGATCCAGTGCGGGTTCGAATCCCGCTCGGGGCACGAGATCGAGGGCGACGTGTGCTTGCGTTCCGCAAGCCTCGTCGCTCTCGTCATGTGGTGCGGGGCCCGGCCCCGCACCCGCCGGGAGGCAAGCACCTCGGGCTCTCCGGCCGTGGTCCGGTTCGTCGTCCGACGTGCCCTGTCTGCTCGGGGGAGACGAGGACTAGGCTGTCCCTGTGACGAAGGACGCACCGGGACCTGATGCTCCGAAGGTCGTGGCCCGTCGGGCCGTGGTCGCCGAGGACGAGGCGCTCATCCGCATGGACGTCGTGGAGACGTTGCGTGACGCGGGCTTCGACGTGGTCGGTGAGGCGGCCGACGGGGAGGAGGCGGTGCGCCTGGCCTCCGAGCTGCGGCCCGACATCGTGGTGATGGATGTGAAGATGCCGGTGCTCGACGGGATCTCCGCCGCGGAGCGGATCGGTGCCGAGCACCTGGCCCCGGTCGTCCTGCTCACCGCCTTCTCGCAGACCGACCTGGTGGAGAGGGCTGGCGAGGTGGGCGCCATGGGTTACGTCGTGAAGCCGTTCAGCCCGGCCGACCTGCTGCCCGCCGTGGAGATCGCGATCAGCCGGTACGCGCAGATCACCGCGCTGGAGTCCGAGGTCGCCGACCTGGCCGAGCGGTTCGAGACCCGCAAGCGCGTGGACCGCGCCAAGGGTCTGCTCATGACGAAGATGGGGCTGACCGAGCCCGAGTCGTTCCGGTGGATCCAGAAGACGTCGATGGATCGCCGTCTCACCATGCGGGAGGTCGCTGACGCGGTCATCGACCAGGTCGGCGGAGACTCCTGACCTTCCCGTCGCGGAAGCCTGCCCGTGTCTTGACGCACCCGTGTGCTTCTCGTGGCACGCTGGCAGGAGGCGCTCGGGCGGGGTGCGGGGTTCAGGTCGAGCGAGGTCCAGACCGGGCAGCGTGGCTCGGAGGAGGTGCATGCCCGCGATGTCTCACCGCACGACGATCCGAGCCGCGACAGGCGAGGACCTTCCTGGGCTGGTCCAGCTGTGCCTGTCCGCCCGCGAGGAGGCGGGCACCGGGTCGGCGTTGTGCACGGACGACGAGGCACGGCTGCGCGAGCAGCTGGGCGTCGCGTCGGGGCTGCCTGGAGCGGTCTTGCTGGTCGCGACCCACGACGACGAGATCGACGGGCTCCTGCTGGGCCGGACGGTCGGCCCCACCCTGTTCAGCGACCAGGTGGCCGTCGACCTCGAAGCGGTCTACGTCCGTGCGAGCGCACGGCGTCGTGGGATCGGGCACGCCCTGCTCGGCGGGCTCGTCACCGTCGCCGAGCAGGCTGGTGCTGCCGAGGTCTTCGCCTCGCCGTTGCCAGGGGCGCGGGGCATCGAGCGCTTCCTGGCCAGGGTCGGCTTCCAGGCTGCGGCCAGCTACCGCGTCATCACGGTCACCGCGCTGCACCGGCGGCTCGCGGACGAGACACGTCCGCGTGGCGGGCAGGCCCGTCAGGACGAACCGAGCAGGATCAGCCGGCTGATCGCGCTGCGGCGTCGCGCCCGCGAGAGGTGGACCGCCGAGAGGTAGGGCACCGGAGGGAAGCAGAGCGCCGCCGGGAGGCAGAGCACGGAGAAGCGGACCAAGAGCCCGCTACCTGCCGAGAAGCCGCTCGCTCAGGCGGAGGCGTCCACCAGCAAGCAGGTCAGACGTGCTGTGGCCACCCGGCGGCCGAAGTCGTCCTCGACGACGATCTCGTAGGACGCCACGCTCCGGCCCAGGTGCAGCGCCGTCGCGGTGCCGCTGACGTGCCCGGTGCGGACCGCGCGGTGGTGGGTGGCGCTCACCTCGATGCCGACCGCGGCGCGGCCGGGCCCGGCGTGCAGGTCAGCGCACATCGATCCCAGGGTCTCGGCCAGCACCACGCTGGCGCCACCGTGCAGCAGACCCGCGGGCTGGGTGTTGCCCGCCACCGGCATGCTGGCGACGGCGCGCTCCGCGGAGACCTCGAGGATCTCGATCCCCATCCGTCCGGCGAGCGCCCCGGCGAGGGCAGAGTCGGTCATGACGGATAGGTTGGCACCGTGAGCCCGTCCCCGTCATCCCCGACCGCCCCGCGAGCCGACGCGACCCCGCAGCGGCTGCTGCTCATCGACGGTCACTCGATGGCCTACCGCGCGTTCTTCGCCCTGCCGGTGGAGAACTTCGCCACCTCGTCAGGCCAACCGACCAACGCCGTGTACGGCTTCACGTCGATGCTGGCGAACCTGCTGCGCGACGAGCAGCCCACGCACGTCGCCGTGGCGTTCGACGTCGGCCGCACCACGTTCCGCACCACCCGGTACCCCGAGTACAAGGCGACCCGCTCCGAGACCCCCGAGCCGTTCCGTGGTCAGGTCGAGCTCATCGAACGGGTGCTGGACGCGATGGCGATCCCGGTGCTGACCAAGCCTGACTTCGAGGCGGACGACATCCTCGCCACGCTCAGCACCAGGGCCGCCGAGGCGGGCATGCAGGTGCTGATCTGCTCGGGGGACCGCGACACGTTCCAGCTCGTCACCGACACGGTGACCGTGCTGTACCCGGTGCGGGGGGTCTCCGAGCTGCGGCGCATGACGCCCGAGGCGGTGGCCGAGAGGTACGGCGTGCCCCCGCAGCGCTACCCCGACCTCGCCGCGCTGGTGGGGGAGACCAGCGACAACCTGCCTGGGGTGCCCGGTGTCGGGCCGAAGACCGCCGCCAAGTGGATCACCACCCATGGTGACCTCGAGGCCGTGCTGGCCGCGGCCGACAGCATCGGGGGCAAGGCGGGCGGCTCGCTGCGGGACAACCTCGACCAGGTGGCGCTCAACCGAGAGCTCAACCGCCTCGTGGACGACCTGGACCTGCCCCTGGCGCCGACGGAGATGGCGGCCCAGCCGTGGGACCGCCAGGCGTTGCACGAGATCCTGGACGAGCTGGAGTTCCGGTCGCTGCGCGACAGGCTGTTCCAGATGATGCCCGAGGGAGCGCCGAGCGAGAGCGTCGCGGCCGCCGCTCTGCGCCTGGTCGACCTCGAGCCGGGCACCCTCGCCGGCTGGCTGGCCGAGCGTGACGGTGCGCTGCTCGGCGTGGACGTGCGAGGCACCGGGCACCCCGGGACCGGAGACGCGTGGGAGGTCGCGCTGGCCGACCGGTCCGGGGCAGCGGTGGTGCTCGACCTCGCCGAGATCGACCCGGCCGACGAGCGGGCGCTGGCCGCGTGGTTGGCCGGCCCGTCACCGAAGGCGGTGCACGCGGCCAAGCAGGCGTGGCACGCGCTGGCCGGGCGCGGTCTGGCGCTGAGCGGTGTGACGTTCGACACCGAGCTGGCCGCGTACCTGTGCCAGCCCGACCGGCGCGCCTACGACCTGGCCGACCTGGCCGTGGCCTACCTGCACCGCGAGCTCATCGTCGTCGAGGAGGGCGACCAGGGCGCGCTGGACCTGGCGCTGGATGGTGACGACGAGACCCGTCGAGCCGGGCTGCGGGCTCAGGCGGTGGTCGACCTGGTCGACGTGCTCGACGCCGCGCTGGCCGACCGGGAGGCCTGTGACCTGCTGCGCGATGTCGAGCTGCCCCTGCAGGTCGTCCTGGCTCGGATGGAGCGGGCCGGGATCGCCGTGGACGACACCTACCTGAGCGATCTGGAGCAGACGTTCGACACGCACGTGCGCGACGCGGCCCAGCAGGCCTACGCGGTCATCGACCGCGAGGTGAACCTCGGCTCGCCCAAGCAGCTTCAGGAGGTGCTGTTCGACCAGCTGGGGATGCCGCACACCAAGAAGATCAAGACCGGCTACACCACCGACGCGGCCGCGCTGGCCGACCTCTACGCGCGTACCGAGCACCCGTTCCTGGCGCACCTGCTGGCACACCGGGACTCGATCAGGCTGCGCCAGACCGTCGAGGGCCTGCGTCGTGCGGTGGAGCCCGACGGGCGCATCCACACCACGTTCCAGCAGACCATCGCCGCGACCGGACGGTTGTCGTCGGCTGATCCGAACCTGCAGAACATCCCCATCCGCACCCACGAGGGCCGCCGCATCCGGCGAGCCTTCGTCGTCGGCGACGGCTACACCACGTTGCTCACGGCCGACTACTCGCAGATCGAGATGCGGATCATGGCTCACCTGTCGGGCGACGCCGGGCTGGTCGAGGCGTTCCGCGCCGGTGAGGACCTGCACCGTTACATGGCCGCGCGGGTGTTCGAGGTCGCCACCGACCAGGTGACGCCCGCGATGCGGTCGAAGATCAAGGCGATGAGCTACGGGTTGGCCTACGGGCTCTCCTCTTATGGGTTGTCTCAGCAGCTGGGCATCGACGTGTACGAGGCGTCCACGTTGCGTGAGGACTACTTCGCCAGGTTCGGACGCGTGCGCGACTACCTGTCCGGCGTGGTCGAGCGCGCCCGGGCCACCGGGTACACCGAGACGGTGCTCGGGCGCCGTCGGTACCTGCCCGACCTGACCAGCGACCAGCGCGTCCGACGTGAGGCGGCTGAGCGTATGGCGCTCAACGCTCCCATCCAGGGCAGCGCGGCCGACCTCATCAAGCTGTCCATGCTGGGGGTCGACGCCGAGCTGACCCGCCGAGGCCTGCGCTCGCGCGTGCTGCTCCAGGTGCACGACGAGCTGGTGCTCGAGGTCGCCGCGGGCGAGCAGGACGAGGTGACCGCGCTGGTGCGTGCCCAGATGGGCGCCGCGGGGGACCGTCTGCCTGGCGGCCCCTTGGACGTCCCTCTCGACGTCTCGGTCGGCACAGGCTCTTCCTGGCACGACGCCGCCCACTGAGCCGACCAGGAGGGAGCGGGGCCTTCTCCGATGGCGCCGACGGCCTGAGCGGTTACTGTCACAAGGCGGGAACCACCGAGAGAAAGAGGCAGCACCCAGTGCGAGTCGGGCTCATCACGGGCGGCGGCGACGTCCCCGGTCTGAACGCGGTGATCCGCGCCGTCGTGAAACGCGGCGAGGGGGAGCACGGTCACCAGATCATCGGGTTCCGCAACGGGTGGAAGGGCGTCGCGGACGGCGACGTGCACCACATCGGGCGCCAGGAGATCCGCAACGTCCTGCCCACCGGGGGGACGCTGCTGGGCACGGCCCGCTGGCACCCGCACCGCAACGACGGCGGCATGGAGGCCGTGCTCGCCACCCTGGAGGCCGAGCGGATCGACGCGATGATCGTCGTCGGCGGTGACGGAACCCTGCACGCGGCGAGCAAGGTCGCGGAGGCCGGGATCCCGGTGGTCGGCATCCCCAAGACGATCGACAACGACGTGTGGGGCACCGACGCGTCGATCGGCTTCGACACGGCGGTGAGCATCGCGACCGAGGCGGTCGACCGCATCCACACCACCGCGGAGAGCCACAACCGGGTGATGATCGTCGAGGTCATGGGCCGTCACGCCGGCTGGATCGCGGTCACCTCCGGCATCGCGGGCGGTGCCGAGATCGTCCTGGCGCCCGAGGAGCCGTTCGACATCGAGAAGGTCGAGAAGTTCCTCAAGCACCGGCACCGTGCGCACGCGAGCTTCTCGATCGTCGTGGTCGCTGAGGGCGCCGTGCCTGCCGAGGGTACGGCGATGCAGTACACGACCGAGGTCGGCAAGTTCGGTGAGATCGTCGCCGGGACCACAGGGGAGAGGGTGAAGGCCGAGATCGCGGCGCGCACCGGGTTCGACACGCGCGTCACCGTGCTCGGGCACGTGCAGCGCGGCGGCATCCCCACGCCCGCCGACAGGATTCTCGCGTCGAGGTTCGGCATGGCCGCGATCGACGCGGTCACCGAGCACCGAGACGACGTGATGACGGCCCTGCGCGGCGAGCGGGTCGAGCTGGTGCCCATCGCCGAGATCGCGGGCAAGGTCAAGCACGTGCCGCCAGACCTGCTGGAGGTCGCCAACGCGCTGGCCTGACGTCGGCGTGCTCGCTTTGACCCGGATCGGTGCGTGACCTAGGATCGCGCGCGGTGCCGCGTGCGCCGTCGGCTTCGTCGTGCCTCGCAAGGCCGCGCCCAGTAGGGTCGTGCCTCGCAAGGCACGTGCAGGTCGTGCTCTTCGTACCACCCCTCGGGAGTGGTACGGGGCGACCGGTCTCACGGCCGGTTCTTCTCGTTCGTCCTTGTCCGCACTACTCCTGTCCGCATCGGAGCCCACTCCTTCATGAGCATCACGACCCCAGCGCCGACGACCACCTCTCAGGTCGCTGTCAACGACATCGGCACGACCGAGGACCTCATCGCGGCGATCGACGCCACGATCAAGTACTTCAACGACGGCGACATCGTCTCCGGCACCATCGTCAAGGTGGACCGCGACGAGGTTCTCCTCGACATCGGTTATAAGACCGAAGGCGTCATCCCCTCGCGCGAGCTGTCCATCAAGCACGACGTGGACCCGGCCGAGGTCGTCCACCTCGGTGACGAGGTCGAGGCTCTGGTGCTCCAGAAGGAGGACAAGGAGGGTCGGCTGATCCTGTCCAAGAAGCGCGCCCAGTACGAGCGCGCCTGGGGCACGATCGAGAAGATCAAGGAGGAGGACGGCGTCGTCTCCGGCACCGTCATCGAGGTGGTCAAGGGTGGCCTGATCCTCGACATCGGCCTGCGCGGCTTCCTCCCGGCCTCCCTGGTGGAGATGCGTCGCGTGCGTGACCTCGCTCCCTACGTGGGCAAGGAGATCGAGGCGAAGATCATCGAGCTGGACAAGAACCGCAACAACGTCGTGCTGTCGCGGCGTGCCTGGCTGGAGCAGACCCAGTCGGAGGTGCGGTCCACCTTCCTGCAGACCCTGCAGAAGGGCCAGGTGCGCCCCGGTGTGGTCTCGTCCATCGTCAACTTCGGCGCGTTCGTCGACCTCGGCGGGGTCGACGGCCTGGTGCACGTCTCCGAGCTCTCCTGGAAGCACATCGACCACCCCGGCGAGGTCGTCGAGGTCGGCCAGGAGGTCACCGTCGAGGTGCTCGACGTGGACTTCGACCGCGAGCGTGTCTCCCTGTCGCTGAAGGCGACGCAGGAAGACCCGTGGCAGACCTTCGCCCGCACGCACGCGATCGGGCAGGTCGTGCCCGGCAAGGTCACCAAGCTGGTGCCCTTCGGTGCGTTCGTGCGCGTCGAGGACGGCATCGAGGGCCTCGTGCACATCTCCGAGCTGGCGGTGCGCCACGTGGAGATCCCCGAGCAGGTCGTCCAGGTCGGTTCCGACGTGTTCGTCAAGGTCATCGACATCGACCTGGAGCGTCGCCGCATCTCGCTGTCGCTGAAGCAGGCCAACGAGGGATTCGACCCCGAGTCCGAGGACTTCGACCCGGCGCTGTACGGGATGGCCGCGGAGTACGACGAGCAGGGCAACTACAAGTACCCCGAGGGCTTCGACTCCGAGACCAACGAGTGGCTCGAGGGCTTCGAGAAGCAGCGCGAGGAGTGGGAGGCGCAGTACGCGGCCGCTCACGAGCGCTGGGAGGCCCACCGGCAGCAGGTCACCGCTGCCGCCAAGGCTGAGAGCGAGGCGACGCCCGAGGCTGACGGCCAGGAGGCGGCTTCTTCCTCGTCGTCCTCCTACTCCTCGTCCACCGACGAGGCGACCGGCACGCTGGCTTCCGACGAGGCCCTCGCCGCGCTGCGCGAGAAGCTCACCGGCAGCTGACCTCTAGGGTCCTGACGGCCGGCCGCCCCCGCGACGGGGTGGCCGGCCGTCGGCGTGTCAGGGGAGCACCGTGCACGGGACGGGTGAGGTCGTGCGTCGACGCGACGGCGCTCGAGGTCTCTCGGGGCCTGGCGTCAGCGAGACACCTGGTGCACGTGGGACAGAAGGGCCTGGCGGCCTGGTCGACACAGCCTCGGAGCCTCTGGTGCTGAGCCCAGGTGGTTGACGCCTGGCCTGAGCGGTTGGGTGACCCGCCCTCGTCAGGCAGGATGGAAAGATGCAACGCATCGGGCTCACAGGTGGCATCGCGGCGGGCAAGTCGGTCGCGTCGAGACGGTTGGCAGAGCTGGGCGCGGTGGTGATCGACGCCGACGAGCTCGCACGGGCCGCTGTGGCGCCGGGCACCGTCGGGTACGACGCGGTGCTCGAGGAGTTCGGCCCTGACGTGCTCGCCGCTGACGGGACCCTGGATCGTGAGGCGCTCGGGCAGGTCGTCTTCTCCGACGACGCGGCGAGGGCTCGCCTGGAGGCGATCGTCCATCCTGAGGTTCGACGGATCGGTGCCGAGCGTGAGGCGGCCGCTGCGGTGCGTGACCCGCAGGCCGTGGTGGTGCACTCCGTCCCGCTGCTGGTCGAGACCGGGCAGGCCGATCGTTTCGAGCTGCTGGTGCTGGTGAACGCCCCGGCAGACCTGCGCGTCGAACGATTGGTGCGCCTGCGCGGCATGAGCCAGGAACAGGCACAGACCCGTGTCGCCATCCAGGCCAGCGACGACGAACGCCTGGCCGCCGCCGACGTCATCCTCGACGGCACCGGCTCCGACCACGACCTGATCGCCCAGGTCGACGACCTGTGGACCCGTCTGCTCGCCGAACGCGCCGCCGAGGCCGACCCAGCCTGACGCCGTTCGGTCTTCCTCCACGCTGGAGAGTCTCGCGCTTCCACATCCTGGCCACCCGGCTCGGCCTCTCACACCAGGGTACCCGTCGTGGTAAGTGGCCTGGTAAGATTTTCCCATGCTAGCCACCGTCGATTCCGCTGGCCGGATCATGCTCCCGAAGCCGTACCGAGAGGCGCTGCGCCTGGAGTCTGGTACCAAGGTCGAGATCACTCCTTACGGCGCGGGGCTCGCCCTCGTCCCTGAGCGGCGTCGTGCGCGGATCGTCCGTGACGAGCAGGGACGGCTGGTCGCCGACTCTGACACCGTCGTCACCGACGAGATGATCGAGGCGCTGCGGGACGCGGGTCGTAGGTGAGTCGTCCTCGGTTCGCCTGCGACACGTCCGTGTCGGTGCCGCTGCTCATGCGTAGCCACCCGCAGCACGACCTGATCGTCGAGACGCTGTCAGGTCGAGACCTGTGCGCGACAGCGCACTCTCTCGCGGAGGCCTACTCCGTGCTGACCCGCTTGGCGGGGGACGCCCAGGTGGAGCCGTCCGAGGCTGTCGCGCTGATCGACGCCTGGTTTCCTGAGGTGCTGACGCTTTCTGAGGCTCTCGCCACGAACGTCCATCGTCAGCTGGCCGGCGTCGGGGTCGCAGGCGGTGCCGTCTACGACGCCCTCGTCGCTCTGGCTGCCAAGGAGCACGACGCCGTCCTGGTGACCAGAGATGCCCGCGCCCTGGGGACCTACGAAGCCATCAAGGTCGAGGTGGAGGTTCTCGCCGACACCGTCTGACCCGGCACCAGCCCCGACCCTCCTAGCCGCCGAAGGCGCCCGCACCGAGGGTGTACCACTGAGAACATTGGTGGTACACTTAGCGAGTGCCTACGGTGATGCGGCGGATTCAGGTCTCGGTGACGCCTGAGCTCGACCATGCGCTGGATGCCGCCTCGGCCGCATGGCCGCACGAGGCTCGTAGTCAGCTGGTGGCGAACCTCGCCCTGCTGGGCGCCTCAGCGTTGGAGTCGCAGCGAGCCGAGGCCCGCCGAGGGCGGCGTGACGATCTCCAGGCCGTCATGGGGTCGTTGCACGGGGTCTACCCGCCGGACTACCTCGAGGGTCTGCGTGAGGACTGGCCAGAGTGATCGTCCTCGACGCCAACGTCATCATCGCGTTCGCTGAGCACGGACACGTCCACGCCGCCCAGGCGTTGGACATCCTGGACACCGAGGAAGAGCTGCTCATCCATCCGTTGACCCTCGCTGAGTGCGTGGTAGGCGCAGCAAGGCAAGGGCAAGAGCCGGCGCTGCGTGATCTGATGGAACGGGTCGGAGTGATGGTCTGGTCACCAGACCCCGAGCACCCGTGGCGCCTCGGGCGTCTCCGGGCTTCCACGTCTCTACGACTGCCTGATTGTTGCGTGCTCGACGTCGCTGACCACGAAGACGCCACCCTCGCCACGTTCGACACCCGCTTGGCCCAGGTGGCGAGAGACCGCGACCGCCCAGCTCTCACCCTCGTCGACGGTCCTACCACCGGATGAGAACGCATTCACCCGACTGCTAGCCCTGTCGCTGGTCGCCTCTTCATGGTGGGATCAGGATATGGCCGCGTGGAGGGGTAGATCACAAGTCACCGTACGTGAGGCATGGCCTGTCATCTTCGGTCTGCTGGTAGGCGTCGGGGTGGTCCTCGGAGCTCGTGTCATACCGTTCGTGCCGTCGGCCTGGGGGTGGCCCCTCGGCGGGGCAGTCGCACTGGTGGTGGCGACGGTGGGTGCGGAGGCGGCTCATCGCCGCGAGATGGTCACGCGGGCGTCACGGGTTCGGGTGCGCGGGCTGAACAACTTCCAGGGCATCTGGGTGGAGCGAGTCGCACGGGTGCTGCTGGTCGTCGCGGTGTGGGCCGCAGCGTGGTTCGCCACCACGACAGGGCCACGCTGGAGCTGGGTGCTGGTGGCGGTTGCCGGGGTGCTGGCTGCCCGTTGGGTGACGTTCGCCGGCCGTCTGGCCACAGAGACAGAGCACTTCGATGCGAAGAAGGCGGTGTTTCTCCGCATAACCGGGGTGATCGTGTGCACGTTGGCAGAGCTGGTGTGCGCAGCGGTGCTGAGCGGCCCGTGGCTCGCTGCCGTGGGGAAGGCCCTGTTCCAGCAGTCGACGCCGGACGGTTGGGGGCCTGCCGCAGGCTGGGCGGCCTTTCTGGTCGCAGGGACCTTCTTTGCCATAGCTTCGTCGATGCTCACGGCGAAGCACTCCGAGCTGGGCAAGGCGGCACGGTCGCTCCCGGGCCGCTACGACCCCAGAGAGGATTCGCCTGCTCGCATGCTGACCCCCGATCACGACGTCGCGCCGTATCAGGTGTCGTGGTCGGGCATCGACCCGGCGGACGTGATCGAGTGGGTAGAGCGCGGCGGAGAAGACTGCGTACGCCTGGTGACGGGGCCTGGCGGATGGGGCAAGACCCGGCTGCTCGTCGAGGCTGTGGACAAAGCTGCCGCAGCCAAGAAGAGGTTCTACCACTACCGCCCGCAGGCCAGGCGGTTGGGGAGCGTGGTAGCAGACGACCTGGGAGGGGACGAGCCGCTGGTCGATCGCATCGCACGCGCAGCGGGCCGGCACCCGACGCTCGTCTTTATCGACCACGCCGACGCGTCGACGTTCAAAGATTCGGACGGGACGTCGCTGATCCTGCCAGAGGTGAAGGCCGCAGCCCGGCACGCCCGCAACGGTGGGAGGATCAAGGTTCTCCTCGCTGCTCGGCGCGCTGACCTCAAGCGTGACCTTCAGGCTGGCGGGCTCACCCTGGGCGATGACTGGCACTGGCGGATCGGGAGTTCTCGGAAACAGGGCGAGCAGGCGTTCCTCAAGGCGTTCATGGAGTCGGTCGAAGCCTACAGAGAGGCACTGCGTAGCCCTCAACAATCTGGGGTGGACACGGCGGCCCTGCCCTCGATCACCGAGGCGCCCACTCCCTTGGCGAGAAACTTCTTCGCCCTGGCGGAGGCTCTGAGGACGAGCACGGCAGAGCTCGACACCTTACCGAAGGTGCTCGAACGCCTTGCCAAGCATGAGGAGCACTACTGGTGGCGCCATGCCGAGTCGATGATGCAAGAGTCTGTGTGGTGCGACGCGGGGCAGCTCGACGCTGCGTCAGACGACCTGTATTTCACGGTCAGGAAGAACGGGATCAACTTCCTCAGGGACGTGCTGGTGGTGCGGGCCTTGCTGTTCTGGGACGAAGAACAAGGCGGGGTGCTGGAAGACCTTCCTGAGAAGTGGCAAGAAGTGGTGGTGGAGAGGGTCACCGCCGCTCGGGGGATCTTGGGTGTCTCGTGTGCGGCGACCGCTGAGGTGCTGACCTGGCTCTATCCGGGACGCTACCGAGGCCCGAAGGTCAGCAGCATCTCCACGATCCAGCCCACACCGCTGCTGGAGCACATCGTGTGGAAGGAGTTGAGCGAGGGGTCGCTGCTCAGTGAAGACCTTGTTGCCGAGCTGATCGCCGACCTGCCTCTTGATCGTGCCTTGTCGGTGGTGGGGGTGCTGCAACGCACGTTCGACTCGGCGAAACAGGTCCGAGAGAAAGGTGTCTTCGCTCGACGGGCCGAGCTGGAGAGGGCGTGGGACGAATGGTTGGCGAAAGGCTGCACGAAGGCGTGCGACGCGGGTGGGCTGTGGCTGGCTGACGCAGAAGCAGCCGTCGAGGCGACTGAGGCATTCCGTCAGGTCGTAGAGGTTCCCTGGCTCAGGGACCTTCCTGTGGCCCTGGCGCGGTGCTTGTTCGCCTGGTGGAGCGCTCGCCGGTCGACGGAGACCTCCGACGAGATCGAGGCGGGCTACGCTGAAGCAGGCGACAACTTGGCCGGAGCCCTCTTGCGCAGAGCACGAGAACGCAAGAAAGACGCCGAGAAGAAGAAGGGCACCCCCGAGAGCTACGCCTCCTGCTATGTGGGAGTCGCCGAAGACTACGCCGAACTGATCGAGGTCTTGAGCCTGTTCCCTGACCTTCAGGTGCACCAGGCTCAGATGTATGTCGAAGCCAGCCGTTCTGTGGGTGACGCCGCGCTGTGGCTCATGAGCCGTGGAACATGGGGCGTGTGGGATGCACCAGTGCCCGACATCACCCGTTCTCTCGGCCTTCGTGCGACCGGATGGTTACGTCAGGCTGCTGAAACCGGACGCTTGGAACCCTGGAAAAAGGAACAGGAGCTTCGGTCCCGGCTGGGACAGTGGGCAGCGGCGGTGCACGCGGCCGACCGCTATGTGGCATGGCGTGAGTTGGAGGGTGATGCTGTCTGGGCCACGGATGCTGCCGATCGACCCTTTGTCGACGAAGCCGAGGTGTTGGAGAACCAGCGCTTGGCCCTGTGGCGTGAGGCATACATGGGTTGGCGCAAGGCAAAGATCCGTGCAGAAGGCATTCTCCCGCGCTTGCGCGCTACCGGTCTGTACGGGGACGACGCCAGCAGCGACGCGAGCACGCGAACCTTCTGGGTCTGGGAGTACCTCGCAAGGTGCGTCGGTGTGGAGCAAGGGTGGAGTGTGGCCAAGGCCGAGTGGGAGGTTATGGCAGCACAGATGCTGAGCACCGTCGGCCTCGATGGCGCTGGTCGGGTCGGAAACGGTTGGCACTGGCTCTACAAGAACTGGGACGAGGTATTCCGTCGCCTGGCGGAGGCCGAGGCTGACGGCACGCTCAGTCGCTGGCCCGGCATCGTATGGTGTCGACCTGCCCTCGACGGTGTCGAGGGTGAGTACCGGGCTGCTTGCCGGGAGATCGTGGACACCTTGCCTCTCGACTACGAAAGTCAGGTCGATCACGAGGCCGGGGCGTACGCGGAATATGGTTACGACCCGGCAGAGAGCAAGACGACCGTCGACCTGGGGCAGCGCTCCTGGCGGGTTCTGACCGTCAGAGGAGAGCGTCGCCCCGGCGGTGGCCTGAGCCTGCGGGCGCTACTGCTGAGTGAGGACGTGGTGGCGCTGGCACCTTTCCACGACGCGGACGGCACTGTCGACTGGGATCGCTGCTGGCTGCGACGAACCCTGAACGACGAACAGGCGGTCAGGCGTCTCGTCGGCGACGAGGCATATCGCTACGTGCTTCTTCGTCCGGTCGTCACCGAAGGTTGGGACGAGAGTGGTTCTGGTGAAGACATAGTGTTTCAGAGAACTGAAAAATCGAATGAAGACAGAGTGTTCTTGTTGAACAGGGAAGAGGTGTTGAACTATTTCAATAACATGCCTGTGAACAAACCTCAGGTGTACGATCATGGGCAAGCGAAATTTGAAGGCGAAGATGTTAGCGCCTGGTGGTGGCTGCGCTCGCCCGGCTACGCGCCGGCGTTCGTTGCCCGCGTGGACACCGGTGGCGCCCTGGGCGGCTACGGCGGCTACGACGGTGTCGGCGTCGCGGCGGTCGGCGGTGTGCGCCCCGCTTTATGGCTGAATCTTGAATCCTGAGACGGCGCTTGCGCCGTCTCGACGCGAGACTGTCAGATATAGCGAAAGCCTCTCAAAGAAAGAGCGGTGAGGTGACAGCGAAACAATATTCGAGACGCGGTCGCAAGAGTGGTCCGGAGGGCGGGGGAGACGACCTTGTCGTCGTCGAGGTCGCCAAGGATCTGTGCAGCCTCGTCATGGAGGTGACCGACCGATCGCCGAAGAAATTTCGATTCACGTTCGTGACGCGGATGCAAGGGTTCGCGTTGGACATCTTAGAGTATCTGTTCACAGCTAACGGGATCTATGTTGGCCCAGGTGCCCGGGCGGAAGACGTCGAGGAGCGTCGAGCGCTTCAGCAGCGTGCGATCACACGGGCGAGGCTGCTCGCTTACGTGGCTGAGATGGCGATGCAGCAAGACTGCGTCCTGCCGAAGCATTTCGCCGAGATCGGCCGCCTGACGACGGGTGTGCAGCGCCTGACGGGTCGCTGGATCGCGAGCGACCAGAGACGTGTGCCTCCTCCCAGCGGGGAACGGCGTGACGAAGCCCAGGGGCCTCGTCACGCCCCGCCCGCAGACGGGGCCGCTGCGGCGGCTCTGGCTCCTTCACGGCACGACACCCCGGGGCGTCTCGCTGCTGGGCCGGGTGGTGCCGTGAAGGAGGGAGGGGGTGTGCAAGGGGCCTGAGTGGAGCGCCTGGTGGTGGCTGCGCTCGCCCGGCAACGCGCCGGCGAACGTTGCCAACGTGAACACCGATGGCAACCTGAACGACAACGGCAACAACAACAGTGTCGGCGTCGCGGCGGTCGGCGGTGTGCGCCCCGATTCCCCTCGATGCCAGAAACGGTGACCCAGGTGGGGCCGTCCGTGCATGAGGGAAAGGACTCAGGTTCCTGGTCGAGCGGCCTGGTGGGCGCGGAGGTCGGCACGGGGCAGGGCTCCGGTGCTGGGTTCTGTCGACGCCGGCCGTGACGCCGAAGAGGCTTGGCGCGCGTCTGGACGGCTGTGCTG
Source organism: Micrococcales bacterium (assembly GCA_009785115.1). GTDB lineage: Bacteria > Actinomycetota > Actinomycetes > Actinomycetales > Cellulomonadaceae > Cellulomonas. The sequence continues at coordinate 39,236 of WQWY01000015.1, read as the reverse complement.
TGCGGGGAGTACCGCACCGCCAGCTTTTCGGACGGTGGGCCTGCGGCATCTGGCTGTGAGCCTGCGGCAAGCAGTGTTGGAGGGTGGCGGCGCCGCAGCGTCGCCACCCTCCGGACTGTGAGCACGAACGAGACGAGAGGAAGGAGCACGGCCATGGCAGACCACCTGCTGCCGTCGCTCGGCACGTTCGAGCACATGGCCGACTTCGACACGCTGCTCTACGCCCATGCGGCGGCTCGGAAGGGCAAACGGAAGACCCGTGCGGTGATGGAGTTCCAGATGGACCTAGCGGCCAACCTGTGGCAGCTGCACGAAGAACTGACGGCCGGGGCGTACAAGCCCGGCCCGTACGCCCACTTCGTCGTGCGAGAGCCCAAGGTACGTCAGGTGTTCGCACCGCCCTACCGGGACCGTGTGGTGCAGCACGCGCTCTGCGACACGGTGCTGCGCCCTGCCCTCGATCCGCGTCTCGTCTACGACAACGCCGCGTGCCGTCAGGGAAAGGGGACGCACTTCGCCCTCGACCGTCTGGCCGGGTTCATGCGTGAGCACTTTCGGCGCCACGGGCACGGTGGGTATGTGCTGCGCTGCGACGTCCGCCACTACTTCGCGTCGATCCGCCACGACGAGGCGCTGGGCCTGCTCGCCCGCGTCTTCGGTGACGAACGCATCATGGTGATGCTCGAACGGATCGTGACCAGCTATGAGGAGTCCCCTGGTGTCGGCTTGCCCCTCGGGAACCAGACGAGCCAGTGGTTGGCCCTGGTGTACCTCGACAGCCTCGACCGGCTCATCAAAGAACGGTTGAGCGTGCGGTACTACACCCGCTACATGGACGACGCCGTCCTCATCCACCCGAGCAAGGAGCACCTGCGCCGCTGCCTGGAGCAGATGATCGATCACCTGGCCGAGATCGGCCTGTCCCTCAACGCCAAGACGCAGATCTTCCCGCTGACCGAAGGCGTCTCATATCTCGGGTTCCACTCGCGGCTGACCCCGACCGGTTCGGTGGTGCGCCGAGTGTCCCATCAGACCAGCCTACGTATGCGTCGCCGCGTCAAGATGCTGACGGAGCAGTTCGCGGCGGGCGAGGTCTCAGCGGCAGACGTGCGTCAGTCGATTCACAGCTACGTCGCGCACCTCGATCATGGTGCCACCTTCGCGATGCGTCAGGCCATCCTCTCGGAGGCGTCATGGTCCAGGGGCAGATGACACGGGAGAGCTCCTCATCCTCGACGGCACCGGCTCCGACCACGACCTGATCGCCCAGGTCGACGACCTGTGGACCCGCCTGCTCGCCGAACGCGCCGCCGAGGCTGACCCGGCTTGAGCACCCGGGTGACAAGTTCACCAGGGTAATGCCGGCATCCTCCGGTGGGGCTCGTGAGACACGTGTGGCACGATCGTGTGAACAGCGCTGCTCTCACCTGCGGAGACTCTCATGCCCGACGGTCCCGGTACCCGCGAGGTCCACGTCCTCGTCGACAACCCGACCGCTGACGACCAGCTGGATCGTGGACGGCTGGTCCGGGTGGTGGCTGAAGCCATCGCCTCTGGGAGGCCGTTGCCTCTGACGGTGGCGATCTACGGCGAGTGGGGCTCGGGGAAGTCCTCCTTCATGGAGCGGGTCCGCGCGTGCATCGATCCTGAGGTCCGCAAGACGCTGCCCGACGAGGTGCGTGAAGGAATCCCGGACGTGCCTGCGGTGCGCGGCGGGCAGTTCATCACCGTGTACTTCAACCTGTGGGAGCACCAGAACGACGTCAACCCGGTGATCGCCATGCTCGACGCGGCCCGGGAGGAGCTCGGGCGCAGGCTGAGCGCGAGCGGGTGGCGAGGCAAGGCCCTGGTGGCGTGGCGGAACCAGATGAGCGACTGGTTCAAGGGTGTGCTGACGACGATGGTCGACACGACGCTGGAGGTCGGGAGAGCAGCGGGGAGCGCGGGCGGGCTGACGTTCGCGGGCACGACGACCGGGACTCTGGTCGAGAGGGTGCACCAGGAGAAGGAAGCCAGGTTCGCCGTCCAGGACCAGCAGACCCGGCTGAAGATGACCTTCGACAAGATCATCGACGACCTGGTCAACGTCGAGACCGGGCCGAAGAGCGCACGGAGGTACAAGGCGCGTCGTCGTGCCGAGAGGCGTCGCCGGTGGTTCCGATGGCTCCCGTGGGTGGAGGGCGACCCGTGGGTGCACGAGATCGGGAACGCGAAGAAGAAGAGGCGAGAACAGGACGGGGAGAGCGAACCGCGCAGGGTCGTCTTCTTCATCGACGACCTCGACCGGTGTCACCCAGAGGTGGCTGTCGACCTTCTGGAGAAGATCCGGCTGTTCCTCGGGCAGAGACAGTGCGTCTTCGTGCTCGGGGCCGACGAGAACGCCGTCAGACGCGTCGTCAAGAAGAGCCTGCCGCACCTGGTCGACGACGGAGGGGACGATCAGGACGAGAAGGAGCGGGAGGACAAGCTCGCCGACCTCTACCTGGAGAAGATGGTCCAGTACGCGATCTACCTCCCTCCGATCTCCGCGGCGGCATACCTGGAGTTCACCAGACATGTGCTGGGAAAGACGGTGGCAGCCAGCGAGGTCAGGAACGGTGTGTGCCCCGACGGAGCGTCCGAGTACGCCCCAGGGCTGCTCGCCGAGGCGCTCATCGAGTGCAACGCGACGCTGCGGCAGACCATCCGTGTCGTGAACTCGCTGAACACCAACCACTTCCTCGCCAGGGGCAAGGTGACAGAGTTCCTGGACGATCGTCACCTGGACGGACAGTACGACCCGAGGATCACAGCGATCATCACACTGATCCAGATCCTCTACCCGAAGGACTACCGCCTGCTCCGTGAGGCCAAGGGAAACGAGCGAAAGAACCTCTTGCACTCGATCTTCGACGACCGAGACGCTGCTCACCACGACGGCGAGCCGGCAGCCGCTGACCGTCCGGCGTCGCAGCTCTCAGGGGCTGAGCGGCGTGCGAAGGAGTTCTTGGCCGACGCGCAGGCGCTGCGCTGGCACGCGGAGAGGATCGGGCGGGAGAGCCCGGTGTCGGCAGACGTGCTGCTCCGATATCTGGAGCTGACGATCGCGGTGACCTCCGAGCACCTCACCGGAGCGGAAGACGGCCTGAGCGGCCAGGGAGACGCGGACACCCTCGGCAACTATGCGCTGTTCCTCGCGAGAGAGCGCGGTGAGGTCGATCGTGCGAGAGAGATGTACGAGAGGGCGTTGGCTGTCGACCCCGGGCACGCGCGAAACCTGCGGAACTACGCCTCCCTCCTGAGCGGAATCGATCCCGAGCTCGCTGACCAGGTGTTCGCACGGGCGGTGAGAGCTGACCCGACGCACGCGAACACCGTGGGAGACTACGCGACCTTCCTGACGACGGTGCGTCGTGATCAGAACCGTGCCGAGGATATGTACGCTCAGGCGCTGCGTGTCGATCCCAAGCATGTGAACAACCTAGGAAACTACGCAGCCTTCTTGCGGCGGATCCGTGGTGACGAGAAGCGCGCGGAAGAGATGTTCGAGAGAGCGCTGGAGCTCGATCCCGAGCACGTGGACAACCTCGGAAACTACGCGGTGTTCTTGGAGCGGACGAACCCTGCGCGCTCCGGAGAGATGTATGAGCGTGCCCTGGGTGTCGACCCGAGGAGCATCGACATCCTCTGGAGATATGCAGACTTCCTGGAGAAGGTCGATCCCGACCGTTCGGAACAGCTGTACGAGAGGGCGCTGGAGCTCGACCCCCAGAACGAGGCGACGCTCAGGAACTACGCCACCTTCCTGCTCAGGGTGCGTGGGGAGGCGCACCGCGCGGACGAGCTGTATGCGAGGACGTTGGGCGCCGGCAGCGACAACGCGGAGAACCTCGCTAACTACGCTGTGCTGCTGGAGCGGGTCGACCCTGGCCGCGCGGGGGAGATGTACGAGAAGGCGATGGAGTTCGATCCTCGCAACGTGAACACGCTCTGGAGATACGCCGACTTCATGGAGAACGTCGACGCCGACCGCGCCGAACAGCTGTACGAGCAGGCGCTGGGCCTCGACCCTCGGAACACGGCCGCCCTGCGCAACTATGCGGGCTTCTTGATCCGTCGCCGAGGGAACCTGCGCCGCGCGGAGGACATGTTCAAGCGGGCCTTAGAGGTCGAGCCCTACAACCTGAACACGCTGGGGAACTACGCGGTGCTGCTGGAGAAGGTGGCTCCCGAGCGTGCGGGGGAGATGTACGAACGGGCCTTGAGCATCGACCCTCGGAACGCCGACGTCTTGTGGCGGTACGCGGACTTCCTGGAGAAGGTCGATCCGGATCGCGCCGAGCAGATGTACGAGCGGGCGCTCGAGATCGACACAAGAAACGTGGACGTCCTGCGCTACTATGCGAGATTCCTTGCCGGCCCCCGTGGGAACACCTCTCGTGCGGACGAGATGTTCAGGAAAGCGCTGGAGGTCGACCCGAAGAACCTCAGCACCCTGGGGAACTATGCTGTCTTCTTGGAGAAGGCCGACCGTCCCCGGGCTGAAGAGGTCTACGAACGGGCTCTGGGAATCGACTCCCGGAACGCCGACATCTTGTGGCGGTACGCGGACTTCCTGGCGACGAGCGACCCCGAGCGAGCCGAGCACCTGTACGAGCAGGCGCTGGAGGTCGACCCGCAGAACGCAGACACCCTGAGGTTCTACGCTCGCTTCTTGGCCCGCACACGTGGCGACACAGACCGGGCCGAGGAGATGTACAGACGAGCGCTGCAGGTCTCGGAGTCTGGACAGCAGACCCAGCGTCATGAGCTCCCGGACGAGGAGCGGTAGCGGCAGGCGACCACCGAACCTGGTGTCAGCCCGCCGTGGGTGGTTGGACGTACGGTGGTCCTATGCGGCCTGTCACCGATCTGCAGCGTACTGTCGCGCCCTTCGAGGTGGTCTCTGAGCTGACGCCGTCGGGGGACCAGCCGGCGGCCATCGCCGAGCTGACCCGGAGGGTGAACGGCGGGGAGAAGGACGTGGTGCTGCTGGGGGCCACGGGTACCGGGAAGTCGGCGACGACGGCGTGGCTGATCGAGCAGGTGCAGCGGCCGACGCTGGTGATGGAGCCGAACAAGACGCTGGCGGCGCAGATGGCGACCGAGCTGCGGGAGATGCTGCCGAACAACGCGGTCGAGTACTTCGTCTCCTACTACGACTACTACCAGCCTGAGGCGTACATCGCGCAGACGGACACCTACATCGAGAAGGACTCCTCGATCAACGAGGAGGTCGAGCGGCTGCGCCACTCCGCGACCAGCTCGCTGCTCACCCGTCGCGATGTGGTGGTGGTCGCGACGGTCAGCTGCATCTACGGTCTGGGCACCCCGCAGGAGTATGTGGACCGGATGGTCACCCTGAGCGTCGGTGACCAGATCGACCGCGACCAGCTGCTGCGTCAGTTCGTGACCATGCAGTACAACCGCAACGACACCGCGTTCACCCGGGGCACGTTCCGGGTGCGGGGCGACACCGTCGAGATCATCCCGATGTACGAGGAGCTCGCGGTGCGCATCGAGCTCTTCGGCGACGAGATCGAGGCCATCGCGACCCTGCACCCGCTCACCGGAGACGTGGTGCGTGCCGAGCGGCAGGTGCACATCTTCCCGGCGAGCCACTACGTCGCCGGCCCGGAGCGCATGGAACGGGCGATCGGTGACATCGAGGTAGAGCTGGCCGACCGCCTGGACGAGCTGAACCGGCAGAACAAGCTGCTCGAGGCCCAGAGGCTTCAGATGCGCACGACGTATGACATCGAGATGATGCGCCAGATCGGCTCGTGCGCTGGCATCGAGAACTATTCTCGGCACATCGACGGGCGCGCGCCCGGCAGCGCCCCGAACACGCTGATGGACTTCTTCCCCGAAGACTTCCTGCTGGTGATCGACGAGTCGCACGTGACCGTGCCGCAGATCGGTGCGATGTACGAGGGCGACATGGCGCGCAAGCGGTCGCTGATCGAGCACGGGTTCCGTCTGCCCTCGGCCGCTGACAACCGACCGTTGCGCTGGGAGGAGTTCGTGGACCGGATCGGGCAGACGATCTACCTCTCGGCCACGCCCGGCGCCTACGAGATGTCGATGTCTGACGGCGTGGTCGAGCAGATCATCCGCCCGACGGGCCTGGTAGACCCGCTGGTGGTGGTGAAACCGACGAAGGGTCAGATCGACGACCTGATCGAGCAGATCAGGGCGCGCGCCGAGCGTGACGAGCGGGTGCTGGTCACCACCCTGACCAAGAAGATGTCCGAAGACCTCACCGACTACCTGCTCGACAAGCAGATCAGGGTGCGCTACCTGCACTCGGAGGTCGACACCCTGCGCCGCGTCGAGCTGCTGCGCGAGCTGCGCATGGGGGAGTACGACGTGCTCGTCGGGATCAACCTGCTGCGCGAGGGTCTGGACCTGCCCGAGGTGTCGCTCGTGTCGATCCTCGACGCCGACAAGGAAGGGTTCTTGCGCTCGGGCACCTCGCTGATCCAGACCATCGGGCGGGCTGCCCGCAACGTCTCTGGCGAGGTCCACATGTATGCCGACCGGGTGACCGCCGGCATGGCCAAGGCGATCGACGAGACCAACCGGCGCCGGGCCAAGCAGATCGCGTACAACACCGAGCACGGCATCGACCCGACACCGTTGCGCAAGAAGATCGGCGACATCACCGACCTGCTCGCCCGTGAGGACGCCGACACGGCCGAGCTGATCGGGACCACCGGCCGTCAGGCCAGCCGGGGCAAGTCTCGCACCGCGGTGCCGACCGACGAACGGACCCGGCTGGTCGGTGCGGCCGCGGGCGACCTAGCCTCGCTGATCCATGACCTGACCGACCAGATGCACGCCGCCGCCGCTGACCTGCAGTTCGAGCTGGCGGCACGGCTGCGCGACGAGATCGCTGACCTCAAGCGCGAGCTGCGCCAGCTCCAGGCCGCCACGGACTAGAGTCTCGACCGTGTACGTGAACACCACGACCTGGGTGATCTCGATGATCGCCGTCGTCGCCGTGCTCGCCTTCGACCTCCAGCGCATCGTGAGACATCCTCACGTGCCGAGCGCCAAGGAGAACTGGTTGGCGCTGGCGATCTACTCCGGTGCGGCAGGCCTCTTCGGCGTCTGGATCGCGATCGCCTACGAGAACCAGTACGCCATCCAGTTCTTCAGCGGGTGGCTGACCGAGAAGTCGCTGTCGGTGGACAACCTCTTCGTGTTCCTGCTCATCATGGCCAGGTTCGGGGTGCCTCGGCAGTACCAGCAGTCGGCGCTGCTGGTAGGGATCGTCTTGGCCCTGGTGCTGCGGACCGGGTTCATCCTCGTCGGCGCCGCGGCGATCAACGCGTTCTCCTGGGTGTTCTACCTGTTCGGTGCCTTCTTGCTGTGGACGGCGTGGAAGGTCGGGAGGCAGAAGCACGAGGAGGGCGAGGAATACCACCGACCTCGCGTGGTGAAGATGGTGCATCGGGTCATGCCCTCGACCGATCGCTATCACGGGACGAGGCTGATCGCCAAGGAGGGAGGGCGCTGGCTGGCGACGCCGATGCTGGTGGTGCTCATCGCCATCGGCCTCACCGACGTGATGTTCGCGGTCGACTCGGTGCCGGCGATCTTCGGTATCACCCAAGAGCCCTACCTGGTGCTGATGGCCAACGCCTTCGCGCTCATGGGTCTGCGTCAGCTGTACTTCCTGCTCGGCGACCTGCTGAACCGCCTCGTGTACCTCAACGCCGGCCTCGGCGTGCTGCTCGGGTTCATCGGCATGAAGCTGTTCTTCCACGCCCTGAAGGAGAACGAGCTGCCGTTCATCAACGGTGGCCACCCGGTGGCCTGGGCCCCCGACCTGCCGTCCTGGCTGAGCCTGACGGTGATCGTGACCATCCTGGGTGTGACCGTCGCGGCGTCGTTGTGGCACGACCGTCGTACGGCGCGCAGCACCGCGAGCGGGACCCCGGAGCCCTGAGCGAGGAAGGCCGGCTCTGTCGACGCCCTAGGACGATGGGCCCGACCGGGTCACCCAGGAGAGGGAATCTGGGCTTCGGCGGGGTGAACTGAACCTACGGGCCCGTAACCTACGGGGCCGTAGGTTACTCTGGCGACGTGACCGCGGAGACCCTCGTCGTTCATCACCGAGCCCCAGCGGAGATCGTCGTGCCCGACGAGCCGCTGACAGCCGTCCTCGAGCGCGCGGTGCGAGAACACCCCGGCAACCTGGCCATCGACTTCATGGGCGCGAAGACGACCTATGCCGAGCTGGCCGCCCAGATCGCGCAGGCCGCCGGTGCGCTGCACAGGCTCGGCGTGCGGGCTGGCGACCGGGTGGCGCTCGTGATGCCGAACTGCACCAGCCACGTCGTCGCGTTCTGGGCGGCGCTGCGGCTGGGCGCCGTGGTGGTCGAGCACAACCCCCTGTACGGCACCGAGGCGTTGGCTCACCAGCTGGCGAACAGCGGCGCCACCGTCGTGCTGGCCTGGGAGAAGGCCGTGCCCGCCGTGCTGGAGGCCAAGCCTCAGACGGAGGTTCGTCGGGTGGTCGCGGTCGACCTCTCACAAGACCTTCCCACCACGAGCCGTCTCGCCCTGCGGCTGCCGCTGCCCAAGGCTCGCGCCGTCGCCGCCAAGATGCGTGGCCCGGTGCCTGCCCACGTGCCGCACTGGCACAGGCTGGTCGCGACCGCCGAGCCGATCGGGGAGGACGTGCCCCGGCCGGTGCCCACCGACCTCGCGCTGCTCCAGTACACCGGCGGCACCACCGGCACCCCCAAGGGTGCGATGATCACGCACCGCAACCTGGTCGCGAACGCCGTGCAGGGCCAGGCCTGGACCGGCTCGATGCCGGGACAGGACGTGATCTACGGGATCCTCCCCTTCTTCCACGCCTTCGGGCTCATGCTGTGCCTGGTCTACCCGGCGCAGGTCGCCGGGACCGTGGTCGTCTTCCCGTCGTTCGACCCTGACCAGGTGATGGCGGCGCAGCGCCGCCGGCCCGGTACCTTCATGCCCGCGGTGCCGCCGATGCTGGACCGTCTGGTCGACGCCTCCGAGCGCACCAAGACGTCGCTCACCTCGTTCCGCTACGCCCTGTGCGGCGCCATGGCCATGTCGGCCGAGACCGCGAAGCGTTGGGAGCGGGCCACCGACGGTCTGGCCGTCGAGGGCTACGGCATGACGGAGACCTCCCCGGTCGCCCTGGGCAGCCCGTTGACCGACGACCGACGTCCGGGTGCGCTGGGCATCCCCTTCCCCTCCACCCGGATCCGCATCGTGGACCCGGACACCTTGAGCGACGTGGCGCCGGGGGAGCGCGGCGAGCTGCTGATCGCCGGGCCGCAGGTGTTCTCCGGGTACTGGAACGAGTCGGAAGAGACGGCTCACCAGCTGCTGCCTGACGGCTGGCTGCGCACCGGTGACCTGGTCCGGATGGACGACGACGGGTATGTGTACCTGGTCGACAGGATCAAGGAGGTCATCGTCACCGGTGGCTTCAAGGTGTACCCCTCTCAGGTGGAAGACCATCTGCGCGACATGGAGGCCATCGCTGACGTGGCCGTCGTCGGGGTCCCGGCCGGTGAGCGCGGGGAGTCTGTGGTCGCGGCGATCGTGCTGAAGGTGGGGCACACCGTCGACCTCGCCGCGGTGCGCGAGTGGGGCGAGCAGCGGCTGGCCCGCTACGCCCTGCCCAAGAAGCTGGTGGTGCTGACCGAGCTGCCGCGCTCGCAGGTCGGCAAGGTGCTGCGCCGCGTCGTCCGCGAGAACGTCCTGCGCCGCGACGACGACGACCAGCCCCACCCCGAGCGCAAGCTCTGAGGCACTCCACGCTGACGTCTGAGTCGTCAGGCCGTCCGGCTCGTGCCTCCGAGGTGCGCTGACGCCTGGTGCGCCAGACGGTCACCACCCTCGTTCGCGCCACTTCCTCAGGTGGGGGCGCTCGTCGCCGAGGGTCGTCATGAGCCCGTGACCTGGGCGCACCGTGGTCTCGTCGTCGTAGCGGTCGAAGACGCGGACCACGAGGTCGGTGTAGAGCTGGGCGAAGAGGTCGGGCGTCGCCGTCTTCCCGAGACCACCGGGGAACAACGCGTCACCGACGAACAGGTGCCAGCGCACCTTGCCGTCGCGGTGCTCCGGGACGGCAAGGGCGATCGAGCCCGGCGTGTGCCCGCGCAGTGCGATCACCTCGGCCTCGACCGAGCCGATCAGCACCTTGTCTCCGTGGCGCAGGGCGCGGTGCACGTGCACACCCGTGGTGCTGGTGACCGCGTCGGCGTCGTCGTACCCGGTGGCGACACGCGCACGGGTCACCTCGACGACACCGGCCAGCGCCTCGATGTGGTCGAGGTGGCGGTGGGTGACCACGACGGTGTCGAGCGTCGCGCGCGGCAGACCAGAACCGACCAGGGCCAGCACCGTGTCAGGCTCGTCACCGGGGTCGATGAGGACCTGGCGGCGAGCCGTCGGGTCGGTGAGCAGGTACACGTTGGTAGCCAGCGGGCCGACGACGGTGCGGCGCAGCTGGATCGTCCCGAGCTGTTCCACCTCGTCGTCAGCCATGCCCGTCATGATGGCGTGCCGACCTGCACCTGGCCACGGGTGCCTGAGGTGGCGCCGGCTGTTCTCAGGCGCTCACCCGGTCGCGGGCCGTCGGGAGCACCTCGGCGAGGAAGCGGCCGGTGTGGCTGGCCTCGACGGTCGCGACGTGCTCGGGGGTGCCCTCGGCGATCACCAGGCCGCCGCCAGAACCCCCCTCGGGCCCCATGTCGACCACCCAGTCGGCGTTCTTGATGACGTCGAGGTTGTGCTCGATCACGATGACCGTGTTGCCCTTCTCAGCCAGCGACTGGAGCACCCCGAGCAGCTTGCGGACGTCCTCGAAATGCAGGCCGGTGGTGGGCTCGTCCAGCACGTAGACCGTCTTGCCCGTCGAGCGGCGCTGCAGCTCCGACGCCAGCTTGACCCGCTGGGCCTCCCCGCCGGACAGCGTCGGGGCGGGCTGTCCGAGGCGGACGTAACCCAGCCCCACGTCGACCAGGGTCTTCAGGTGCCGGGAGATCGCCGGGACGGCGGCGAAGAACTCCGCGGCCTCCTCGATGGGCATGGCCAGCACGTCGGCCACCGTCTTGCCCTTGAAGTGGACCTCGAGCGTCTCCCGGTTGTACCGGGCGCCGTGGCACACCTCGCACTGGACGTAGACGTCGGGCAGGAAGTTCATCTCGATCTTGATCGTCCCGTCACCCGAGCAGTTGTCGCAGCGCCCGCCCTTGACGTTGAACGAGAAGCGTCCGGGGGTGTAACCGCGCACCTTCGCCTCGGTGGTCTCGGCGAACAGGCGGCGCACGTGGTCCCAGACCCCGGTGTAGGTGGCGGGGTTCGAGCGGGGGGTGCGGCCGATGGGCCCCTGGTCCACGTGCACGACCTTGTCGACGTGCTCCAGCCCGGTCACCCGGCGGTGGCGCCCGGCCACCTGGCGCGCCCCGTTGAGCTCGTTGGCCAGCACCGTGTACAGGATCGAGTTCACGAGCGTGGACTTGCCCGACCCGGACACCCCGGTGACCGCGGTGAACACCCCGACAGGGAAAGACGCGTCCAGGTCGCGCAGGTTGTGCTCGCGAGCCCCGACCACCGTGAGCATCCGTGACCGGTCCACCGGCCGGCGCGCCGTCGGTGTCGGGATGACGCGCCGACCCGCCAGGTAGGCACCGGTGACCGAGTCGGGGTTGTCCAGCAGGCCCGCCAGGTCGCCCGAGTGCACCACCTGCCCGCCGTGCTCGCCCGCACCCGGACCGATGTCCACGATCCAGTCCGCGGTGCGGATCGTGTCCTCGTCGTGCTCGACCACGATGAGCGTGTTCCCGAGGTCTCGCAGCCGGGTCAAGGTGTCGATGAGGCGCCGGTTGTCACGCTGGTGCAGGCCGATCGACGGCTCGTCCAGCACGTACAGCACACCGACCAGGCCCGAGCCGATCTGCGTCGCCAGCCGGATTCGCTGCGCCTCCCCGCCCGACAGGGTCGCCGCTGCCCGCGACAGGGTCAGGTAGTCCAGGCCGACGTCGAGCAGGAACCCGAGCCGGGCCTGGATCTCCTTGAGCACCTGACCGGCGATCACCCGTTCCCGGTGGCCCAGCTCCAGCTGGTCGAGGAAGTCCCGGGCCTCACCTATCGGCAGGTCGCACACCTGAGCGATCGATCGTCCCGCGACCTTCACGGCCAGCACCTCAGGCTTCAGGCGGGTGCCCTGGCACACCGGGCACGGGACCTCACGCATGTAGGCCTCGTACTTCTCCTTGGCCCAGTCCGACTCGGTCTCCGCGTGCCGACGCTGGAGGAAGGAGATGACGCCCTCGAATCCTGTCGTGTACTGCCTGTCCCGGCCCCACCGGTTGCGGTAGCTGACCTTGACCTTGTAGTCGCGCCCGTGCAGCACGGCCTCCTTGGCCCGGCTGGGCAGCGCCCGCCACGGGGTGTCCATGGAGAAGCCGAGGTCTTCGGAGAGCGAGGTGAGGACGCGCTCGAAGTACTCCGACGAGGTCGCCGCCCATGGCGCGATGGCACCGTCGGCGAGGCTGAGCTCGTCGTCAGGGATCACCAGCTCGGGGTCGACCTCCAGCCGGGTGCCGATCCCGGTGCACTCCGGGCAGGCGCCGTACGGGGCGTTGAAGGAGAACGTGCGCGGCTCGATCTCGTCCAGGGTGAGCGGGTGGTCGTTGGGGCAGGCCCGGTGCTCGGAGTAGCGACGCAACCGGTCGGGGTCGTCCGCGTCGGCGTCGACCAGCTCGATCACCAGCAGGCCACCGGCGAGACCCAGCGCGGTCTCCACCGAGTCGGTCAGACGGCGCTGCACCCCCTCGCGGGAGACCAGACGGTCGATGACGACCTCGATGTCGTGCTTGAGCTTCTTCTCCAGCGTCGGCGGGTCGGTCAGCTGGTGCACCTCGCCGTCGACCCGGACCCTCGCGAAGCCCTTGGTCTGCAGCTCGGTGAACAGGTCCGCGTACTCTCCCTTGCGCCCACGCACCACCGGGGCGAGCACCTGGTAGCGGGTGCCCTCGGGCAGCTCGAGCAGCCGGTCCACGATCTGCTGCGGCGTCTGCGCCGTGACCTTCTCCCCGCACACGGGACAGTGCTGGGTGCCGGCCCGGGAGAACAGCAGGCGTAGGTAGTCGTAGACCTCGGTGATCGTGCCGACCGTGGAGCGCGGGTTGCGGTTGGTCGACTTCTGGTCGATCGAGACCGCGGGGGAGAGGCCCTCGATGAAGTCGACGTCGGGCTTGTCCATCTGCCCGAGGAACTGCCGCGCGTAGGCCGACAGGGACTCGACGTAGCGCCGCTGCCCCTCGGCGAAGATCGTGTCGAACGCCAGCGACGACTTGCCCGACCCCGACAGCCCCGTGAACGCGACCAGCCGGCCTCGAGGGATGTCGAGATCGACATCACGCAGGTTGTGCTCACGTGCTCCACGCACCACGAGGCGGTCGTCCACGGACGGTGAGTCTACGTGGCCCCTGCCTCGAACACCAGTTCGGCGTGCCGTCGGCTCAGGCCACGATGAACGGCCCAGGCCGTACGTGCACCGGGTAGCTCACCGAGCGGACGATGAAGCAGTGCTCGGAGGAGCGCTCGTGCAGCCTGTCCAGCAGGTCGTCGGTGATCTCGACGCCCGAGGCGGTGGTGCCGGCCGCGACCGTGACCTGCGGGCGCAGCACCACGTCGCGGAACTGCCCGTGGCCAGCCGCCTCGATGCGCACGGTGCCGGTCGCCCTGTCGGTGTAGTCGACGACGGTCACCCCCGCCTCGGCGGCCAGGTGCAAGAACCACAGCATGTGGCACTGAGACACCGCACCGACCATCAGGTCTTCGGGGCACCACCGCGTCGGGTCGCCCCGGAACGCCGGGTCGGACGTGCCCGGCAGCGGCGGCCGCCCGGGTGCCCGCAGCTCGTGGTCACGCCCGTAGGAGGTGTAGCTGGTGGTCCCCACCCCGCGGGCACCCGACCAGGCCAGATCGACGTCAAAGGTGTGCAGAGGAGGCATGCCCTCACGCTACCCGCATCGCTCGCGCGGGTGTGCGGCAGGTCTTCGTCACGGTGCGCCAGGTGTGAGCCGACGAGCCGAAGGGTCTCGCTGGGGGGTGCTGGTGGGGCGAACTAGGCTCTGGGTGTGGCTGATCCCTCGACCTACCGGCCCCCGTCGGGGGAGATCCCTGACGAGCCGGGGGTGTATCGGTTCGCCGACGCGCACGGGCGGGTGATCTACGTCGGCAAGGCGAAGTCGCTGCGCAGCAGGCTGAACAGCTACTTCGGGGACCTTGCCGGGCTGCACCCGCGCACGCAGCAGATGGTGACCACCGCGGCGAGCGTGCAGTGGACCGTGGTGGGGACCGAGGTCGAGGCGCTGGCGCTGGAGTACTCCTGGATCAAGGAGTACGACCCCCGGTTCAACATCAAGTACCGCGACGACAAGTCGTACCCCTACCTCGCGGTGACCATGGGCGAGGAGGTGCCCCGGGTCCAGGTGATGCGTGGGGCCAAGCGCAAGGACACCCGCTACTTCGGGCCCTACGCCCACGCCTGGGCGATCCGGGAGACCGTGGACCTGCTGCTCCAGGTGTTCCCGGTGCGCAGCTGCTCGGCCGGGGTCTACCGGCGCGCGGTCCGCGAGGGGCGGCCCTGCCTGCTGGGGTACATCGACAAGTGCACCGCCCCGTGCGTCGGGCGCGTCTCCCTGGACGAGCACCGACGCCTGGCCGAGGACTTCTGCGACTTCATGGGCGGCAACACCGCCAAGTTCACCCGCAGGCTCACCGCCGAGATGAGGGCCGCTGCCACCGAGCTGGACTACGAGCGGGCGGCCCGGCTGCGCGACCACATCGCCACCTTGGAGAAGGTGACCGAGCGCAACGCGGTGGTGCTGCCCGACGGTACCGATGCCGACGTGTTCGCCCTGGTCGGCGACGATCTCGAGGCCGCCGTGCAGGTGTTCCACGTGCGCGACGGGCGCATCCGGGGCGAGCGCGGCTGGGTGGTCGAGAAGATCGAGGAGGTGGACGACGCCGCGCTCGTCGAGCGTCTGCTCAGCCAGGTCTACGGCGACGGGGCCGCCTCTGTGCCGCGCGAGGTGCTGGTGCCGGTGCTGCCCACCGACGTCGAGCAGGTCCAGGCGTGGTTGAGCCAGCTGCGTGGCTCCAAGGTCTCCGTCCGTGTGCCCCGGCGTGGTGACAAGCGCGAGCTGGCGGCACGGGTGCACGCCAACGCCGAGCACGCGCTGACGTTGCACCGCACCCGGCGGGCCGGCGACCTGACCACGCGCAGCCAGGCGCTGCGCGAGCTGCAAGAGGCGCTCGACCTGGACACCGCACCGCTGCGCATCGAGTGCTACGACGTCTCCCACACCCAGGGCACCTACCAGGTGGCCTCGATGGTGGTGTTCGAGGACGGGCTGGCGCGCAAGGGGGAGTACCGCTCGTTCACCGTGCGCGGCCCGGACGGCGACGGGGCGGCGGACGACACCGCCGCGATGCGCGAGGTGATCGCCCGTCGTTTCCGGCACTACACCCGATCGAGGGGAGAGGCGGACGAGCTCGCTCGTTCGTCCGACCCGACCGAGGGTGTCGGCGAGCGCGGCGAGGAACACCGCACCGGACGAGAGCCCACGCCGGGCGAGACGGTCTCAGGGCCGATCGACGAGCAGACCGGGCGACCTCGGCGTTTCGCGTACCCGCCGAACCTGGTGGTCGTGGACGGCGGCCCGCCTCAGGTCGCCGCCGCCGCTGCCGCGATGGACGAGGCAGGGGTGAACGACGTGGCCCTCATCGGTCTGGCGAAGCGGCTGGAAGAGGTCTGGCTGCCCGACGACGACTTCCCCGTGATCCTGCCTCGCTCGTCCCAGGGCCTGTACCTGCTGCAGCGGGTGCGCGACGAGGCGCACCGCTTCGCGATCACCGCCCACCGCAAGCGGCGCAGCAGAGGGATGACCAGCTCGGCGCTCGACGCCGTGCCCGGGCTGGGGCCGGCCCGTCGCCAGGCGCTGCTGGACGCGTTCGGCTCGGTGCGGCGGCTGCGTGAGGCCGACGCCGAGCAGATCGCCGCCGTCCCGTCCATCGGGCTCCGGACCGCGCGGGCTGTGGTCGTCGCGCTGCGGGAGGGGGCGTCTGCGCGTGGCGACGAGCCGCCGTCTGCCGAGGCTGGAAAGATCGGGCTATGAGCCCCGACGAGCCGTCGCCGACCACGGTCCCCTCTGGCATCCCTGCCCTGGAGGCCTCGACCCCCCCGCCTCGACCCGTCCACCCTCGGGTGGTGCTCATCACCGGGATGTCTGGTGCCGGGCGCTCCCGTGCCGCGGCGGTGCTGGAAGACCTCGGCTGGTACGTGGTCGACAACCTGCCGGCCCAGATGCTCGCGCCGCTCGTCGGCATGATGACCGCCTCGACCGAGGGTGTGCAGCGCCTCGGGGCGGTGATCGACGCCCGTGGCCGAGACTTCACCGAGCTGGCCGGTGTGCTGGACGAGCTCGGCCGGAAGGGCGTGGAGGTGCACATCCTCTTCCTCGACGCCAGCGACGAGGTGCTGGTGCGTCGTTTCGAGTCGGTGCGCAGGCCCCACCCGTTGCAGGGCGACCGCACCGTGCTGGAGGCGATCACCCAGGAGCGGACCCTGCTCACCGAGGTGCGCCAGCGCGCCGACTGGATGATCGACACCTCCGACACCACGGTGCACGACCTGGCCCGGCAGGTGCGGCAGGTGCTGGCAGGGCCCGGCGAGGACGTGGTGCAGATCTCCGTCCTGGCCTTCGGGTTCAAGTACGGCCTGCCGCTGGACGCCGACCAGGTCGTGGACATGCGCTTCCTCGCCAACCCGTACTGGATCTCCGAGCTGCGTCACCTCACCGGGCGCGACGCCCCGGTGCGCGACTACGTGCTCAGCCGCCCGGGTGCCATGACCTTCATCGACCGGTACGTCCAGGCGCTCGAGCCGGTGTTCGACGGGTACCGGCACGAGGGCAAGTACTACGTGACCATCGCGGTGGGCTGCACCGGTGGCAAGCACCGGTCGGTGGCGGTCTCCGAGCAGATCGCCGCCCAGCTGCGCGCCCAGGGGCACCGGGTGACGGTGCAGGCCAGAGACCTGGGCAAGGAATGAGAGCCAGGCGAGGGCTGATCTGATGAGCGAGCGAGACGCGCCACGACGTCCAGGCCATGGCCCAGACGTCGTGGCGCTGGGGGGCGGTCACGGACTGTCGGCCGCCCTGGCGGCGTTGCGCCACCTCACCGACACGATCACGGCTGTGGTCACGGTCGCCGACGACGGCGGCTCGTCGGGCCGGCTCCGCGACGAGCTCCAGGTGCTCCCGCCCGGTGACCTGCGGATGGCGCTGGCGGCGCTGTGCGACAGCACCGACTGGGGGCGCACCTGGCGTGACGTGCTCCAGCACCGTTTCTCCTCCCTCGGGCCGCTCGGCCAGCACGCCGTCGGCAACCTGCTCATCGCGGGGGTGTGGGAGCTGTTGGACGACCCGGTGGCGGGGCTGGACCTGGTGGGGCGCCTGCTCGGGGCCCGGGGCAGGGTGCTGCCGATGGCGCTGGAGCCGCTCCAGATCGAGGCGGACGTCGTCGGGGCGAACGGGTGGCCACGGGTGGTCAGCGGGCAGAGCGCCGTCGCACGGACAGCGGACACGATCGAGCAGGTCCGGTTGGTGCCGGCCGACCCGACAGCCTGCCCGCAGGCCCTGGCGGCGGTGCGTGGCGCCGACTGGGTCGTCCTGGGGCCAGGTTCTTGGTACACCTCGGTGCTGCCTCACCTGCTGGTCCCCGCGCTGCGGGACGCGCTGGTCACCACGGCCGCGCGGATCGTGGTGGTCCTCAACATCGAGCCCGAGGAGTCTGGCGAGACGGCCGGGATGCGCAGCCACGAGCACCTGGCGGTGCTCCAGTGTCACGCCCCTGACCTGCGGGTCGAGGCTGTGCTGGTGGACCCGGGCTCGGTGGACGACCTGGACCGCCTCGACGAGCTGTGCCAGGCGATGGGGGGTCGCCTCCTGGTGCGTCAGGTGCGCCGCGGAGACGGCTCGGCCCGGCACGACCCGCTGAGGCTGGCGGCCGCGCTGCGCGACATCACCGAGGGAGCCCTGGGCGACGTCGGCAGGGAGCGCCCAGGGGTCTGAGGGACGTCCGGACCTTGGAACGTCGTCATACTCTCCGCTGAGATGGCACGATGTTCGCCATGTCTCTGACGGCCCAGGTAAAGGACGAGCTTGCCCGGCTCAAGATCGACAAGACGTCCTGCCGCAAGGCTGAGGTGTCCGCGATGCTGCGGTTCGCCGGCGGCCTGCACATCATCTCCGGGCGCATCGTCATCGAGGCCGAGCTCGACACGTCGATCGCCGCGAGGCGTCTGCGGCAGGCGATCTTGGACCTCTACGGCCACCAGGGCGAGATCATCGTGGTCTCTGGCGCCGGCCTGCGCCGGGGCAACCGGTATGTGCTTCGGATCATCAAGGACGGGGAGTCTCTGGCCCGGCAGACGGGCCTGCTCGACAACCGGGGCCGTCCGGTGCGCGGGCTGCCGTCGCAGCTGGTCTCGGCCGGGGTGGGCGAGGCCGAGGCGGCATGGCGCGGGGCGTTCCTGGCGCACGGCTCGCTGACCACGCCCGGGCGCTCGTCCTCGCTCGAGGTGACCTGCCCCGGCCCGGAGGCCGCGCTCGCGCTGGTCGGTGCCGCCCGTCGGCTAGGCATCGGGGCGAAGGCGCGAGAGGTGCGCGGGGTCGACCGGGTGGTGATCCGTGACGGCGACGCGATCTCGGCCATGCTGACCCGCCTCGGTGCACACGACGCGACGTTGGTCTGGGAAGAGCTGCGGGTGCGCCGGGAGGTGCGCGGCACCGCGAACCGGATGGCGAACTTCGACGACGCGAACCTGCGCCGCTCGGTGCGTGCCGCTGTCGCCGCGGGTGCTCGGGTGGAGCGTGCCTTCGAGATCCTCGGCGAGGACGTGCCCGAGCACCTGCGCGAGGCGGGAGAGCTGCGCCTGGCCAACAAGCAGGCGTCTCTGGAAGAGCTCGGGAAGATGTCTGACCCGCCGCTGACCAAGGATGCCGTCGCCGGGCGCATCCGTCGGCTGCTCGCCACCGCCGACAAGCGCGCCAACGAGCTCGGCATCCCTGACACCGAGGCCGCGCTGAGCCTCGACCTCCTCGACCCCTGAGAGGCTCTGAGGGCCTCTGACCTGCGCGGCGGGTGTCTGACCGGCATGGCGGGGGAGAGGTTTTCGATATAGAGTCGAGGGGTCCGGCTCCATCGTCGCCCGCGTGCGCGGGTCGCGCGGGCGAGCCGGGGTCCGTACGTCGGAGTGCGGACGTGACACTGATCGCTGGAGCGTCGCTCGGTGCGGCGCGGAGGAGGGCATGTGACCATCAAGGTCGGTATCAACGGTTTCGGCCGGATCGGGCGCAACTACCTTCGCGCCATCATCGCCGAGGGTGCGGACATCGAGATCGTCGGTGTCAACGACCTCACCGACAACAAGACGCTGGCGCACCTGCTGAAGTACGACACGGTGCTGGGCCGCTTCCCGCAGAGCGTCTCCTACGACGACTCGAGCATCATCGTCGACGGCAAGCCGATCGCCGCGATGGCCGAGCGTGACCCGTCGGCGCTGCCCTGGGGTGACCTGGGCGCGGACATCGTCATCGAGTCCACCGGGTTCTTCACCGACGCGACCAAGGCCAAGGCCCACATCGACGGCGGTGCCAAGAAGGTCCTCATCTCCGCCCCGGCGAAGAACGAGGACATCACGGTCGTCATGGGCGTGAACCACACGCTCTACGACCCGGCCGCTCACCACATCGTCTCCAACGCGTCGTGCACCACGAACTGCCTGGCCCCCATGGCCAAGGCCCTCGCCGACTCCGTCGGCATCGAGCGTGGTCTGATGACGACGATCCACGCCTACACCGGTGACCAGAACCTCCAGGACGGCCCGCACCGCGACCTGCGCCGGGCTCGTGCGGCGGCGCAGAACATCGTGCCGACCTCGACCGGTGCCGCCAAGGCTGTCGCGCTGGTGCTGCCCGAGCTCAAGGGCAAGCTCGACGGGTTCGCCATGCGCGTGCCGACCATCACCGGCTCGGCCACCGACCTGACCTTCGTGGCCTCCCGCGAGGTCACGGTGGACGAGGTCAACGCCGCCGTGAAGGCTGCCGCCGAGGGTCCGCTCAAGGGCGTCCTGGAGTACTGCGAGGACGACATCGTGTCCAGCGACATCATCACCAACCCGCACCAGAGCATCTTCGACTCCAAGCTCACCAAGGTGCAGGGCGACCTGGTGAAGGTCGTGGCCTGGTACGACAACGAGTGGGGCTACTCCGCCAGCCTGGTGCACCTCACCCAGTACGTGGGCGAGCGGCTCTGACCTCTAGAGCTGCCTGCCGTGATCGCCGAGCGTCCGCGTCCTGTGCGCGGACGCTCGGCGTGTCCGTGTGTCTGGACCATCAAGAGATTCTGAGGAGAGATGAAGACCATCGCTGACCTCGGCGGGCTGCGCGGCAAGCGCGTGCTGGTCCGTTCCGACTTCAACGTGCCGCTCGACGGCACGACCATCACCGACGACGGCCGCATCAAGGCCGCCCTGCCCACCCTGCGGCTGCTGATCGAGCAGGGTGCGCGCGTGATCGTCACCGCCCACCTGGGTCGCCCCAAGGGCGCCCCGGACCCGAAGTACTCCCTCGCCCCGGTGGCGACCCGGCTCGGCGAGCTGCTCGGCCAGCCGGTCGCGCTGGCCGCTGACCTCGTCGGCCCCTCGGCGCAGCAGGTCGTCGCGGGCCTGGGTGACGGGCAGGTCGCGCTGCTGGAGAACGTGCGTTTCGACGCTCGCGAGACCAGCAAGGACGACGCCGAGCGCGGTGCCCTGGCCGACGAGCTCGCGGCGCTGGCTGACGCGTTCGTCTCCGACGGGTTCGGTGTGGTGCACCGCAAGCAGGCGTCCGTCTACGACGTGGCCCTGAGGCTGCCGCACGCGGCCGGGCTGCTGGTTCGGGGCGAGGTCGAGTCGCTGAACAAGGCGATCGAGAACCCGGCCCGCCCCTACGTGGTGGTGCTCGGCGGCGCCAAGGTCTCTGACAAGCTCGGCGTGATCGCCAACCTGCTGGGCAAGGCCGACAGGCTCATCATCGGCGGCGGCATGGCCTACACGTTCCTGGTCGCCCAGGGGCACTCTGTCGGCACGTCGCTGCTCGAGGCCGACCAGGTGGAGACCGTCAAGGGCTACCTGGAGCAGGCCACGGCGAAGGGTGTGGAGATCGTCCTGCCCGTCGACACCGTGGTCGCGCCCGCCTTCGCCGCTGACGCACCGGCGACCGTCGTGGAGTCCTCCGCGATCCCCGACGACCAGATGGGCCTGGACGTCGGCCCGAAGACCCGCGAGCTGTTCGCGTCGAAGATCGTCGACGCGAAGACCGTCGTGTGGAACGGCCCGGCGGGGGTGTTCGAGTTCGAGCAGTTCTCGCAGGGCACCCGTGCGGTGGCGCAGGCCCTGGTGGACGCCGGTGGCAACGGTGCGTTCACGATCGTCGGCGGCGGCGACTCCGCGGCCGCGGTGCGCCGGCTCGGCTTCGACGAGGCCAGGTTCGGGCACATCTCCACCGGTGGTGGGGCGAGCCTGGAGCTGCTCGAGGGCAAGTCCCTGCCCGGCATCGCTGTGCTGGAGTCGTGACCGTGGGCGCGCGCACCCCGCTGATGGCGGGCAACTGGAAGATGAACCTGGACCACCACCAGGCGATCGCGACCGTGCAGAAGCTCGCCTGGGCCCTGCGTGACGGGAAGCACGACTTCAGCCAGGTCGAGGTGACGGTGCTGCCACCGTTCACCGACCTGCGCTCGGTGCAGACCCTCGTGGACGCCGACGCCCTGTCGATCACCTACGGTGCGCAGGACGTGTCCGCGCACTCCTCGGGTGCCTACACCGGTGAGATCTCTCCGCGGTTCCTCGCCAAGCTGGGGTGCACCTATGCCGTGATCGGGCACTCCGAGCGGCGCCAGTACCACGGCGAGGACGAGCCTCTCGTCAACGCGAAGGTGAGGTCCGCGCTGGGCGAGGGCCTCGTCCCGATCCTGTGCGTCGGAGAAGAGCTGCCCGTCCGTGAGGCAGGGGAGCAGGTCGCACACACCCTGGCCCAGCTCGACGGTGCCCTCGTCGACCTGTCCGCCGAGCAGGTGGCCGGCCTGGTGGTCGCCTACGAGCCGGTCTGGGCGATCGGCACCGGGAAGACGGCCACGCCTGAGGACGCCCAGGAGATGGCCGAGGCGATCCGTGCTCGGGTCGCGCAGCTGTACGACCAGGACACCGCCGCCGCCGTGCGGATCCTCTACGGCGGCTCGGTCAAGTCGTCCAACGTCGCGGCGATCATGGCGAAGCCCGACGTGGACGGGGCGCTGGTCGGCGGAGCCTGCCTGGACCCCGAGGAGTTCTCGAAGATCGCTCGCTACCGGGACCACGTGGTCTGATCGCACGTGCCGTCGTGACCTCACCGTGCCGGGACCGGCGATTCGCCCGGGTCCCGGCACGGGCAGGCCATGGCGTCGCTTACCCTGGAACCCTGACCGAGCACCCTCGGTCCCTCTCTCCTGAAGGAAGTACACCGACGTGGATGCACTGAAGATCGCGCTCCAGGTGCTGCTGGTGCTGACCAGCCTGGTGCTGGTGCTCCTGGTCCTGCTGCACAAGGGTCGTGGCGGCGGCGTCTCAGACATGTTCGGTGGTGGGATCACCTCGAGCGCGGGCAGCTCGGGTGTGGCGGAGCGCAACCTGAACCGCATCACCATCGGCACCGCGGTTCTGTGGACGCTCATCATCGTCGCCCTGGGTCTGATCGAGAAGGTCTGAGGGAACGGTCATGGCTGGTGGAAGTGCGATCAGGGGTTCGCGTGTCGGCGCCGGCCCGATGGGTGAGTCCGAGCGTGGTCAGACGGCACCCCGCATCTGGATCTCCTACTGGTGCGGCAACGGCCACGAGACCCGGCCGAGCTTCGCGGAGGAGGCTGTCGAGGAGGCCCCGGTGACGTGGGACTGCCCCCGCTGTGGCTTCCCGGCAGGTCAAGACAAGGACAATCCTCCGTCTCCGTCACGCAACGAGCCGTACAAGACCCACCTCGCGTACGTGAAGGAGCGCCGTTCTGAGGAAGAGGGCGCCGTCCTCCTCGACGAGGCCCTGGCCGCCCTCCGAGCCCGCCGCGGCCGCTGAACCCGGGCGCTCGAGCCCGTCGTGCTGTGCTGAGACACGGCACGACCTGTGCTCGGCACCATGATCTCTCAGCCAGATGACGCCGCGGCGTCGATCATCCACAGGGTGCGGCGTCGCCCGACAGCACCAGCAGCAGGAACCTGCCTGGGCAGCGAACCCGCGAACGCCGCGGTGACTGCGGTGGCCTTGGCGGCACCAGCCGCGAGCAACCAGACCTGGGTCGCGGCACGCAGCGTGGGGAAGGTGAACGAGACCCGATCGGGCGGGGGTTTGGGGGAGCCGTGGACCGCGACCACCGGCCGGTCTTGTTCTTCGGTGGCAGGCAGGCCCGGGAACAGCGAGGCGACGTGACCGTCGGGGCCGACACCGAGCAGCAGCACGTCGAACGCAGGCACCATGTCGCCTGAGGACGCGTGCGCCGCGAGCTCCGCGGCATAGGCACGGGCAGCGGTCTCGGCGTCCGGCACCTCGGGAGACGGGCCAGGCACGGGGTGGACGTTCGCGGCGGGCAGGCGGGTGCCGAGACGGTCGATCAGGGCGGCGCGGGCGCCGGTCTCGTTGCGCTCCGGGTCTCCGGCGGGCAAGAAGCGCTCGTCGGACCACCACAGGTGCACCGACCGCCAGTCGACCAGGTCGCACAGCGGGTCGTCGGCCATGGCGGCCAGAGAGGCCGTGCCCACGCCTCCGCCGGTGAGCGCGACGTGCACCGAGGACTGGTCGCCCTGGGCGTCGATGATCGTGAGCAGCAGGCGGCTGGCCGTCACCCGAGCGACCGCCGCGGCGTCCGGCAGGACGACGACGCGCCGGCTCACGGGGCGTCCAGCAGAGGCAGGCCCCGGGTGAGGACCTCGCCGTACACCTCGTCCGGGCCGAGGCGGCGCAGCTCTTCGACCAGGCACTCGCGCAGCGTCCGCAGGGGCAGGGCGATCCGGTGCTCGGGCTGGCCGGGCTGGCGCAGCACGGCCGTCTTGCCGTCGGGGCGGTCCAGCACGATCGGGCCGTCCGCGCGGTCCAGACGGACCTGGGTGATCGCTGGGGCACCGGCCAGGCGCTCGACCGTGACCGGGCAGCGCAGCGCCTCGGCGAGCCAGGCGGCCAGGAGGTGTACCGACGGGTGCGTCCCCTCGCCGGACACCGTGACGTGGGTGGCGGGTTCGTAGGGCGGCTGGTCGAGCGTGGCGGCGATCAGGCCCCGCCACAGCGTCGCCCGGGTCCAGGCCAGGTCGGTGTCACCGGCGGTGTAGGTCTCGGCCAGCCGTCGCAGCATGTGCAACGGAGCCCGCGACCGGGTGGAGTCGGTGATCCGCCGCTGCACCATGCGCCCCAGAGGGTGCGTCGACGGGGCGTCGGGCGCGTCGAACGGCCACCAGGCGACGATCGGGGCGTCGGGCAGCAGCAGCGGCATCAACAGCGTGTCGAGCTCTTGCTCCACCGGGCCGGACGGGCGCAGCACCACGACCTCCGACGCCCCCGCGTCGCCGCCGACCCTGATCTCGGCGTCCAGGCGTGCCTCGTCGCTGCGCACGTGAGAGACGAGGACGAGGATGCGGCACGGGTGCTCGTGGCTCGCGGCGTTGGCCGCGTCGATGGCCTCTTCCGGGTCGTGCTCGCCGGCGTCGATGATGAGCGTCAGCACCCGGCCGAGCGCGACGGCCCCGCCCTCGTCGCGTGCCTGGACCAGGCGGCGGTCGACGTCGCGGGTCGTCGTCCCGGGCAGGGTGATGATCATGGCCGCCTCCAGGCGCGCCCGTCACGAGCCATCATCGCGTCGGCCGACGCGGGGCCCCAGGTGCCTGCCCGGTAGGGGTCGGGGCTGCCGCGCTCGGCCCAGTGGTCGATGACCGGGTCGAGGATCGTCCAGGACAGCTCGACCTCCTCGTGGTGCGGGAACAGCGGCGGGTCGCCGAGCAGCACGTCGAGGATCAGACGCTCGTACGCCTCCGGGGACGACTCGGTGAAGGCGTGGCCGTAGCCGAAGTCCATGGTCACGTCACGCACCTCCATGGCGGTGACGGGCACCTTGGCACCGAAGCGCAGCGTCACGCCCTCGTCGGGCTGGATGCGCACCACCAGGGCGTTCTGCCCGAGCTCCTCGGTGGACGTGGAGGTGAACGGCAGGTGCGGGGCGCGCTTGAAGACCACCGCGATCTCGGTGACCCGCCGGCCCAGGCGCTTGCCGGTGCGCAGGTAGAACGGGACCCCTGCCCAGCGTCGGGTGTCCACGTCGAGGCGGATCGCGGCGTAGGTCTCGGTGGTCGAGGTGGCGCTGAAGCCCTCTTCCTCCAGGTACCCGACGACCTTCTCCCCACCTTGCCAGCCCGCGGTGTACTGGCCGCGTGCGGTGTGGCGGGCCAGGTCGTGGGGCAGCCGCACGGCCGAGAGCACCTTGGTCTTCTCCGCGCGCAGGTCGGCGGCGTCGAAGGAGACCGGCTCCTCCATCGCGGTCAGCGCGAACAGCTGGAGCAGGTGGTTCTGGATGACGTCGCGGGCGGCGCCGATCCCGTCGTAATACCCAGCGCGCCCGCCCAGGCCGATGTCCTCGGCCATGGTGATCTGGACGTGGTCGACGTAGTTGGCGTTCCAGATCGGCTCGAACAGCTGGTTGGCGAAGCGCAGCGCCAGCAGGTTCTGGACCGTCT
The DNA here is from genome assembly GCA_009785115.1 of Micrococcales bacterium. GTDB lineage: Bacteria > Actinomycetota > Actinomycetes > Actinomycetales > Cellulomonadaceae > Cellulomonas. The sequence goes on along the minus strand of WQWY01000015.1, from coordinate 13,366 downwards.
CCTTGCCCAGGTAGTGGTCGATCCGGAAGATGTCGTCCGGATGGAAGGCCTGCGACACGATCTGGTTGAGGTCGCGCGCCGAGGCCAGGTCGTGGCCGAACGGCTTCTCCACGACCACCCGCCGCCAGCAGCCCTCGTGAGGGCGAGACAGACCCGAACGGGCCAGCTGGGTGCAGACCGTCTCGAACGCGGACGGCGGCACCGACAGGTAGAAGGCGTGGTTGCCCCCGGTGCCGCGTCGCACGTCGAGATCTTCGACGGTGGTCCGCAGCGTCTCGAACGCCTTGTCGTCGTCGAAGGTGCCCGGCACGAAGCGCAGCCCCTCGGCGAGCTGGCGCCAGGTGGCCTCCCGGAACGGGGTGCGGGCGTGCTCCTTGATCGCGTCGTGCACCACCTGCGAGAAGTCCTGCGTCGCCCAGTCGCGCCGGGCGAACCCGGTGAGCGCGAAGCCCGGAGGCAGCAGGCCTCGGTTGGTCAGGTCGTACACGGCCGGCATCAGCTTCTTGCGGGCCAGGTCTCCGGTCACCCCGAAGATGACCAGGCCGCACGGCCCGGCCACGCGTGGCAGGCGAAGGTCACGGGGGTCCCGCAGCGGGTTGATCCCGGCCGCGACCTTCGCCGAGGTCATGGCCGCGACCCGTGCCCTGGGTGTCCGCCGCGCGCCGCGGCGATGGACTCTTGGGCGGCAGCGGCGACAGCCTGCGCGGTGAGCCCGAACTCCGCGTAGAGCCGCTCGTAGGCCGCGGACGCCCCGAAGTGCTCGAGGCTGACCGCACGCCCGTGCGTGCCGAGCAGGGCGTGCCAGGGCATCGCGATCCCTGCTTCGACCGACACCCGGGCGGTGACCTGAGGGGGGAGCACCTCATCACGGTAAGCCTGGTCCTGCTCGGCGAACCACTCGAGGCACGGCATCGACACCACCCGGGCGGCCACACCCGTCGCGGCGAGCAGCTCGCGGGCCTCGACCGCGATGGCGACCTCCGACCCGGTGGCCAGCAGCAGCACGTCCGGGTCGCCGTCGGTGCCCAGCAGCGTGTAGGCGCCGCGAGAGACGTCCCGCGTGCCCGCGTAGCCGTCGGTGCCGCGCGGGAACGTCGGCACGTCCTGACGGGTGAGCACCAGCGCGCACGGACCGCTGGTGCGCTCCAGGACGGCGGCCCAGGCCGCGACCGTCTCGTTGGCGTCGGCCGGGCGCACCACCGACAGCCCCGGGATGGCCCGGTAGGCGGCCAGGTGCTCGACCGGCTGGTGGGTCGGCCCGTCCTCGCCCAGCCCGATCGAGTCGTGGGTCCACACGTAGACCGCGCCCACGTCCATCAGCGCGGCCAGCCGCACCGCCCCGCGCATGTAGTCGGCGAACTGGAAGAAGGTGCCGCCGTAGGGGCGGGTCAGGCCGTGCAGCCAGATCCCGGAGAGGATCGCCCCCATGGCGTGCTCGCGGATGCCGAAGTGCAGCGTGCGCCCGTAGAGCTCGCCCGCGAACTGGACCGACGAGCGCTCGGGGGGCAGGAAGGACGTCTCGCCGGCCATGGTGGTGTTGTTCGACCCAGCCAGGTCGGCCGAGCCTCCCCACAGCTCGGGCAGCACCGGTGCCAGTGCGGTGAGCACCGCGCCGGAGGCCGACCGGGTGGCCACCGAGCGGCCGGCCTCGAAGGTGGGCAGCGCGTCGGCCCAGCCGTCAGGCAGACGGCGCTCGACCAACCGGTCCAACAGCGCGGCGCGCTGCGGGTTCGCCACGGCCCAGGTGTCGAACGACTCCTGCCACCGCTCACGCGTCGCGGTGCCACGCTCGCGCAGGGCACGGGTGTGGGCCAGCACGTCGTCGGCCACGACGAACGTGGCGTCGGGGTCGAAGCCGAGCGTCTGCTTCAGGCCCCGCACCGCCTCGGTACCGAGCTTGGAGCCGTGGGCGGCGGGGTCGCCCGTCTTGCCAGGTGTGGGCCAGCTGATGTGGGTGCGCAGCGCGATGAACGACGGGCGCCCGGTCTCGGCCTTGGCAGCCTCGATCGCGGCGGCCAGCGCGTCGACGTCCTCGGTGTACTCCTCACCCGCGGTCCAGTCGACCGTCTGGGTGTGCCAGCCGTACGCGGCGTATCGGGCCACCGTGTCCTCACCGCCGAGGGCGATCCGCGTGTCGCCCTCGATGGAGATCTCGTTGTCGTCCCAGATCACCAGCAGGTTGCCGAGCTCCAGGGTTCCCGCCAGCGAGCTGGCCTCGGCGGTGACGCCCTCCTGGATGTCGCCGTCGGAGGCGATGACGACGACGTGATGGTCGAACGGAGAGGTGCCTGGTGCCGCGTCCGGGTCGAGCAGGCCTCGCTCGCGCCGGGCCGCCATGGCCATGCCCACCGCTGAGGCCAGCCCCTGGCCGAGGGGGCCCGTGGTGATCTCGACCCCGGCGGTGTGCCCGTGCTCGGGGTGCCCGGGGGTCTTGGAGCCCCAGGTGCGCAGCGCCTCCAGGTCGGCCAGCTCCAGCCCGAAGCCGCCGAGGAAGAGCTGGACGTACTGGGTCAACGACGAGTGCCCGGCAGAGAGCACGAACCTGTCCCGGCCGAGCCAGGCCGGGTCGGCCGGGTCGTGACGCAGCACCTGTTGATAGAGCAGGTACGCGGCCGGGGCGAGGCTGATCGCGGTACCGGGGTGACCGTTGCCCACCTTCTCTACCGCGTCGGCGGCGAGCACCCGGCAGGTGTTCACCGCCCGCACGTCCAGATCTGTCCATCCCACGTGCGTGGCGACCGGCGCCCTCACCCCACAGACCACCTTCCCGCCGTCGATCGGCGTCCACCTCTGCGCACCGGGCGGTCGCCCAGGCTGTCAGTCGTTCTTCGCGGCGACCCTAACGGTGCATCGGGGGAGCCGCTGTCCATCGTCCGCCGGACGGACGGCACCACGCGCGCGGCACGACGTAGAGCCGCGCTTCAGGCCCGAGGACGGAGCCCTTGGGCGTGTCTTCTCGTCCACACCCAGGAACGGGGGCGCGCGCTCTAACCTTCGACGTGTGACGACCGCCCCGTCCTCCGGCCCGCTGACGGAGGCGTTGCAGACCTACCTGGACCACCTGGTGGTCGAGCGAGGTCTGTCGGCCAACACCCTGGCCGCGTACCGGCGAGACCTCGCTCGTTATGTCGCCTATCTGCTGACGCGTGGGGTGAGCGAACCCGGGGGTGTCGCGGAACGTCACATCGAGGACTACGTCGTCGCGGCCCGCACGGGCACGGACGGTGGGGCACCGCTGAGCGCGGGCTCGAGCGCACGGGCGGTGGTCGCGGTGCGCGGGTGGCACCGGTTCCTCGCCGCGGAGGGCGTCACCGCTGACGACCCGGCGTCCGCGGTGCACCCGCCGGCGCAGCCCAAGCGGCTCCCGAAGGCCATCGGTGTCGACCAGGTGGCCAGGCTGCTGGACGTCGCCGGGGCGGGGGGCGGCCCGGCGCCGATGCGAGACCGGGCGCTGCTCGAGCTGCTGTACTCGACAGGGGCGAGGATCTCCGAGGCGGTCGGCCTGGACGTCGACGACGTGAACCTTGATGAGGGGCGGGCGTCGGTGCGTCTGCTCGGCAAGGGGGACAAGGAGCGGGTGGTCCCGGTCGGCAGCTATGCGGTGACCGCGCTGGAGGCCTACCTGGTGCGGGCGCGCCCCGCTCTCGCCTCGGCGGGCCGAGGCACCCCGGCGCTGTTCCTCAACGCCCGTGGTGGTCGGCTGTCACGCCAGAGCGCCTGGCAGGTGCTGCGAGGCGCGGCGCAGCGCGCCGGTCTGCCGGAGGCTGAGCGGATCTCCCCGCACACGCTGCGGCACTCCTTCGCCACGCACCTGCTCGCCGGTGGGGCGGACGTCCGCGTGGTCCAAGAGCTGTTGGGGCACGCGTCGGTGAGCACCACCCAGCTGTACACGCTGGTGACCGTGCAGCACCTGCGCGAGGTCTACCTGACGGCGCACCCGCGCGCGGTGACGGCTGGCTGACGGTCAGCTCAGGGCGTCGCGGGCGGCACGGTGGGCTCCTGGTACGTGGGAAAAACCCCGGTGCGACAGGTGTTGTCGCAGCGTGCGCGCGAAGAGCCGCGCGCTGGCGAGGCGGAGTACCCCGGGGGCCGATAGTTCGGGTAGGTTGTTGCCGTGGTGAGCATCGAGACCACAACTGGTCAGATCGACGTCGTGGGTCGCGTGCTGCTCGAGTTCCCCGAGCCAGCGCCGTTGGCCCAGCACGGCCCTGCCCGCGTCATCTCGCTGTGCAACCAGAAGGGCGGGGTCGGCAAGACCACCACCGCGATCAACCTGGCTGCCGCGCTCGCCGAGTACGGGCGCCGGGTGCTCGTCGTGGACTTCGACCCGCAGGGCGCGGCGTCGGTGGGTCTGGGGATCAGCCCCTACGACATCGAGCACTCGGTCTACGACCTGCTCATGGCCCGCGACCCCGACCCGAGAGCGGTCATCAAGAAGACGAGCACGCCCGGTCTGGACGTGCTGCCAGCCAACATCGACCTGTCCGCGGCTGAGGTGCAGCTGGTCAACGAGGTCGCCCGCGAGCAGGCGCTGTCCCGGGCGCTGCGTCCGGTGATGAACGACTACGACATCATGCTCATCGACTGCCAGCCGTCGTTGGGCCTGCTCACGGTGAACGCGCTGACGGCCTCGCACGGCGTGGTGATCCCGCTGGAGTGCGAGTTCTTCGCGCTGCGCGGGGTGGCCCTGCTGAAGGAGACGATCGACAAGGTCTCCGACCGGCTCAACCCGCGCCTGCAGATCGACGGCATCCTGGCCACGATGTTCGACCCGCGCACCCTGCACTCCCGCGAGGTGGTCGCCCGGGTCTACGAGGCCTTCGGCGACACGCTGCTGCAGACCGTCATCACCCGGACCATCAAGTTCCCGGACGCCACGGTCGCCGCCGAGCCGATCACCACCTACGCCCCGACGCACGCTGGCGCGGAGGCCTACCGACAGCTCGCCCGCGAGCTCGTCGCTCGTGGCGACGCCGCCTGAGGCGCTCGACCAGCCTGCGGGGGCACAGGGGTTCGAGGGGGTACAGGGGTTCGAGGTCCACCTGGATGTCTTCTCCGGACCTTTCGACCTGCTGCTCGGGCTGATCGCCAAGCATCGGCTCGACATCACCGAGGTCGCCCTGGCGCAGGTCACCGACGAGTTCCTGAGCCATCTGCGCTCGGCCGAGCACGGAGGGTGGGACCTGTCGCAGGCCAGCGAGTTCGTGGTGGTCGCCGCCACGCTGCTCGACCTCAAGGCGGCCCGCCTGCTGCCGACCGGCGACGTGGAGGACGCCGAGGACCTGGAGCTGCTCGAGGCTCGCGACCTGCTGTTCGCCCGCTTGCTGCAGTACCGCGCCTACAAGCAGATCGCTGCCACGCTGCGTCAGCGCTGGGAGGCCAGTGCGCTCGCCTTCCCCCGCTCGGTGCCCCTGGAGCCGCAGATGGCGGCCCTGCTGCCCGAGCTGGTGTGGACGCTGGGCCCCGAGGCCTTCGCGGTGCTGGCCGCTCGGGCACTGGCCCCCAAGCCCCTTCCGCCCGGTGTGGACCTGTCGCACCTGCACGTGCCGATGGTCAGCGTGCGGGAGGAGGCCGCGCTGCTCACCGACCGGCTGCGTCGCCACACGTCGGTGTCGTTCCGGGCGCTGGTGGCCGACGCGGGCTCGACCCTGGTGGTCGTGGCGCGCTTCCTGGCTCTGCTCGAGCTGTACCGGGAGGGGGCGGTGGCCTTCGACCAGGTGGTGCCCCTGGGCGAGCTGGCGGTGCGCTGGACGGGCAGCGGCTCCGGCGAGGTGGAGCTGAGCACCGACTACGACGATGACGACCCGGTGGACGAGGAGAGGGTATGACCGAGCAGGACACCGCCGAGCATGGCGACACGGCCGAGCGCGACGAGGCGGCCGAGCACGACCAGACCCACGTCGAGGCTGGTCTCGACGAGCTGGCCTTCGACGTCGACGACCTGCCCGGTGGGGCCGCCGCCGCGCTAGAGGCGGTGCTCATGGTGGCTGACGAGCCGGTCTCCGCGGTGCGTCTGGCTACGGTGCTGGCGATGCCGACCGAGCAGGTGACGACGATCTTGCACGACCTGGCCGCCGAGTACCGGGGGGAGCGGGGCGGGCGTCCGCGAGGGTTCGAGCTGCGCTGCGTCGGTGACGGCTGGCGCGTCTACTCAGGCCCGGCCTACGTCGACGTGGTCTCCCGGTTCGTGGTCGACGGGCAGACGGCCAGGCTCACCCAGGCGGCGTTGGAGACGCTGGCTGTGGTCGCCTACCGTCAGCCGGTCACCCGTGGGCAGGTCTCGTCGGTGCGCGGGGTGAACGTGGACGGTGTGATGCGTACCCTGGTCAGCCGGGGTCTGGTCGCTGAGGCTGGCCAGGATCCGGCTACCGGCGCCGTCTTGTTCGAGACCACGGGATACTTCTTGGAGCGGATGGGCATGACCTCGTTGGAGGACCTTCCGCCGCTGGCCCCGCACCTGCCGGGGCTGGACGACCTGGGCGACGTGGACGAAGGGACCCGGAGCGAGGCATGAGAGACGTTCACGACCCGGAAGGCCAGCGCCTGCAGAAGGTGCTCGCCGGGGCCGGGGTGGGTTCTCGACGTGTGTGCGAGCAGCTGATCGCCGCCGGTCGGGTGAAGGTCGACGGCCAGGTGGTCCGCGAGCTGGGGGTGCGTGTGGACCCGGTGCACGCGGTGCTCCACGTGGACGGGCAACGGGTGGTGCTGGACACCGGCCTGGTCACGCTGGCGCTGAACAAGCCGCCCGGGGTGGTCTCGTCCATGCACGACGAGCAGGGCCGCCCCGACCTGGCCCAGTACGTCGCGACACGCACCGAGAGGCTCTTCCACGTCGGGCGTCTGGACGAGGAGACCGAGGGTCTGCTGCTGCTCACCAACGACGGCGACCTGGCCCACCGGCTGACGCACCCCTCCTTCGAGGTGGTGAAGACCTACCTGGCCGAGGTCGAGGGTCGGGTCAAGCCGCAGGTGGCGAAGCGGCTGCGTGAGGGTGTCGAGCTCGAGGACGGGCCGGTGCAGGCGGACCGCTGCACCATCGTCCAGGTGGGCTACCACTCCACGCTGGTCGAGGTGGACCTGCACTCGGGGCGCAACCGGGTCGTGCGGCGGATGCTGGAGGAGGTCGGTCACCCGGTCGTCAAGCTGGTGCGCACCCGGTTCGGCCCGATCCGGCTCGGTGAGCTGCGCCCGGGGCGCACCCGGGTGCTGTCCACGACGGAGGTCGGGTCGTTGATGTCAGCGGTCGGCCTGTGAACCAGGCTGGCGTCGGCCCGGTGGCGACGACCGGCCCGGTGCGGGTGGTCGGTACCGGGCTGCTGGGCACGTCGGTCGGGATGGGGCTGGTCAGGTGCGGGGTCGAGGTGCTGCTCGCGGATCCGTCGCGCACGGCGGTGGCGCTGGCCCGTGACGTCGGTGCCGGTCGTCCGGCAGGCCCGGACGACCCCGAGCCGGTGCTGGTGGTGGTGGCCGCGCCCCCGGACGTCACGGCGGAGGTCGTGGTGGCCGAGCTGGCCGCGCACCCGACCGCCGTGGTCACCGACGTGGCCTCCATCAAGGGGGACGTGCTGGCCAGGCTGCGCGCCTCGGGGGCTGACCTGCGTCGTTACGTGGGCTCGCACCCGATGGCCGGCCGGGAGCGCACCGGCCCGGCGGCAGCCCTGCCCGACCTGTTCTTGGGACGCCCCTGGGTGATCGTCGACCCGGGCGACGCCGACCCGGCTGCTGTGCTCGCGGTGCGGAACCTCGCCGTCGACCTGGGGGCGGTGCCGGTCTCCATGGACGCCGACGCTCACGACCAGGCCGTCGCGCTGGTCTCTCACGTGCCACAGCTGGCCGCGACCCTGGTGGCTGCCCGGCTGCGGGACGCGGCACCGGAGGCCCTGGAGCTGGCCGGTCAGGGCCTGCGTGACGTGACCAGGCTGGCCGCGTCTGACCCGAGCCTGTGGACGTCGATCTTGGCCGCGAACTCCGCGGCGGTGCGGACGGTGCTGGTGGCGCTGCGCGACGACCTGGACGTGGTGCTGACCGCGCTGGCCGCTGCCGACGCGGTGACCGGTCCGGAGACGATCGCGACAGGTGCGTTGTCCGACCTCGCCTCGACGCTGGTCGCGGGCAACGACGGGGTGGAGCGCGTCCCGGGCAAGCACGGTGGGCGTCAGCGCCGCTACGCGGAGGTCTGCGTGCTGGTACCGGACACCCCGGGTTCGCTGGCCGCGCTGCTCACCCAGGTCGGTGAGGTCGGGGTGAACCTGGAAGACCTGGTGATCGAGCACGCGGCTGGACGGCCGGTAGGGATCGCGAACGTGTCGGTGCTGCCGGAGGCTGCCGGCCGTCTGACGGCCGAGCTGGGTGCTCGAGGATGGACGGTGGTGCAGTGAGCGGTGAGGATGGAATCCTGATGAGCGATGTTCTGGTGATCGCGATCGACGGCCCGTCGGGGTCGGGCAAGTCCTCGGTGGCCCGCGGGGTGGCCCGTGCCCTGGGGCTCGCCTACCTGGACACCGGGGCGATGTACCGGGCGGCCACCTGGTGGTGCCGCGATCGCGGCCTCGACCTGGACGACGGTCCTGCGGTGACGCGCGCCGTGGCTCAGATGGACCTGGTGCTCGGCCTGGACCCGACCGCCCCGACGGTACGGGTGTCTGGTGTGGACGTCGGCGAGGCGATCCGGCGCCCGGAGATCTCGGCGGCGGTGAGCAAGATCGCCACCAACCTCGACGTGCGCGCCGATCTGGTCGCGCGCCAGCAGGCACTCGTGGACGCTGAGCGCCGGGGTGGCTTCTCCACTGGTCGTGGCGTCGTGGCGGAGGGTCGGGACATCACGACCGTCGTCGCGCCCGAGGCCGACGTGCGGCTGCTGCTCACCGCGTCCGCGGCCACGCGGGTGGCTCGCCGGGCGAAGGAGGTGCACGGCGACGACTCCACCGAGGCGATGGCCGCGACCCACGACCAGGTGCTGCGCCGCGACTCCGACGACTCCACGGTGGTCGAGTTCCATCAGGCCGCCCCCGGAGTGGTCACGGTGGACTCCACAGACCTGGACCTGCCCCAGACGATCGGCGCGGTGCTGGACCTGGTGACCCAGGGCACCGGACGGCGAGCGACCGGACCGCAGGCATGAGCACGCCGGCGGCTCCCAGCCGGTGGGGCCCGGCCTGGGCCCGCTGGGTGGGTCGGTTCATGTTCCGCGTGCTGTGGAGCGCCGAGGTGGTCGGCAAGGACCGGGTGCCGCGCACCGGCCCGGTGGTGCTGGCGGCCAACCACGTGCACATGCTGGACGGGCCGATGCTCATCGGCATGGCGCCGCGTCCCCTGCACATCCTGGTGAAGAAAGAGATGTTCCAGGGCGTGATGGGTCTGGTGCTGCGCGCGGCCGGCCAGATCGAGACCGACCGTTCTAGCGGCCGCTCGGCGCTGAACCAGGGCCTGGCGGTGCTGCGACGCGGGGGAGCGGTCGGCATCTTCCCCGAGGGTGAGCGCGGCGCGGGCTCCGTGCGGAGCGCGCGGGCCGGGGCCGCCTGGCTGGCGGTGAACGGACAGGCACAGGTGGTGCCGGTGGCGATCCTGGGCACCCGCCGCCCCGACCAGGGCAAGAACGCTCTCCCGCCGCTGCGCCGCCGTTTCGTCATCGAGTTCGGCGACCCCATCGACGTCACCCACGACGACGTGCCACGCCGCCAGGTCGTGACCGAGGCCACCGAGACCATCCGTGCCGCCATGGCCACCCTGGTCGCCCAGACCTCCGAACGCACCGGTCTGACGCTAGGCACCGAACAGTGACCGTGCCTTCGCTCGGTCGAGCACGCTCGCGGAAGACGGCCGAGCGCGCAGCCTGACGCTAGGTACGGGCAGAGGCACGGCAGAATGGGCCCGTGACCGACACTCCTGAGATCGCCCCGCCCGCTGACGACGAGGCCTGGGCCTCTGCGCTGCGCGCCGGCCTGGACGAGTACGAGCTGGCTGAGGACGATCTCTCGTTGCTCGACCAGACCGAGGTGACGCCGGAGGCCGGTCCGTCGCTGGCGAACCCGGTGCTGGCGGTGATCGGTCGCCCGAACGTCGGCAAGTCGACGTTGGTGAACCGCATCCTGGGCAGGCGTGAGGCCGTGGTGCAGGACACCCCTGGCGTCACCCGGGACAGGGTGAGCTACCCGGCGGAGTGGGTGGGCCGGGAGTTCACGGTCGTGGACACCGGTGGCTGGGAGGTCGACGTCGCCGGGATCGACGCGCGCGTCGCCCAGCAGGCCGAGGTGGCCGTCGAGCTGGCTGACGCGGTGATCCTCGTGGTCGACGCGACCGTCGGCACGACGGACACCGACGAGCAGGTGGTCCGGATGCTGCGCCGTTCTGGGCGGCCGGTGGTGCTGGCTGCGAACAAGGTGGACGGCCCGGCGCAAGAGGCGGACGCCTCGGCGCTGTGGGGGCTGGGGCTGGGGGAGCCGTACGGGATCTCGGCCCTGCACGGGCGTGGGGTGGGGGACCTGCTCGACGCCGCCCTGGCGGTGCTGCCGGAGACCTCAGCACGAGGCGAGCTGCGGCCGGACGGGCCGCGACGTGTGGCTCTGGTGGGACGTCCGAACGTCGGGAAGTCGTCGCTGCTGAACCAGCTGGTCGGGTCGGAGCGTGTGGTGGTCGACGACGTCGCCGGCACCACCCGTGACCCGGTGGACGAGCTGGTGATGCTCGGGGACGAGCCGTGGGTGCTGGTGGACACCGCGGGCATCCGCCGTCGGGTGCATCAGACCAGCGGCGCGGACTACTACGCCTCGCTGCGCACCCAGGCGGCCATCGAGAAGGCGGAGGTCGCGGTGCTGCTGCTGGACGCCTCGGCCCCGTTGACGTCGCAGGACGTCCGGGTGATCGGCCAGACGGTCGATGCCGGGCGGGCCTTGGTGCTGGCGTTCAACAAGTGGGACCTCACCGACGCGGACCGTCGCGCCCTGCTGGAGCGAGAGATCGAGCAGGACCTCGTCCAGGTGCAGTGGGCGCCGCGGGTGAACATCTCGGCCCGCACGGGCTGGCATGCCGACAGGCTGGCACCCGCGCTCAGCAGGGCCCTGGCGGGGTGGGACACCCGAGTGCCGACAGGGCGGCTCAACGCCTTCCTGGGCCAGCTGGTCGCCGCCCACCCGCACCCCGTCCGTGGGGGCAAGCAGCCTCGGATCCTGTTCGCCACCCAGGCTGCGACGAGGCCCCCTCGGATCGTGCTGTTCACCAACGGCTTCCTCGACCCGGGCTACCGCAGGTTCGTCGAGCGTCGCCTGCGGGAGACGTTCGGGTTCGAGGGCACCCCGATCCGTCTGGGCGTGAGGGTGAAGGAGAAGCGTCGACGGTGACCGACACCCCTGGCGATACCCCTCGGGGTATCGATATGGTGGCGCCATGAACATGGTGCGACGTCTCGGTGCGGTGCTGGTGGTCGGTGCTCTGGGTGCTGGTCTGCTGGCAGGGTGCTCCTCGGACGGCTCAGAAGACGCGAGCACGAGCACGGACGCAGGCGGTGCGGCGGACGTAGGTGCTGCGGCGGACGCGCGGCCGCCCTCGGGCACGAGCCTGAGCGTCAGCGACTTCGAGGCTCTGATCGCCCAGGACGGGGTGCACCTGATCGACGTGCGCACCCCGGAGGAGTACGCCGAGGCTCGCCTGGAAGGCGCCACCAACATCGACTACTACGACGACTACGCGGCAGGGATCGCCCACCTGGACCCTGAGGCGAGCTACGCCCTGTACTGCAGGAGGGCCGTCCGCTCCGGCAACGCCATGCAGATCATGATCGACGCCGGCTTCACCGACGTCGTGGACCTCTCCGGCGGCATCACCGCCTGGAACCAGGCGGGCAAGCCGGTCACCACCGGCTGAGCCGACACCACGACGCTCAGGCGTCGTCAGCACCTCTCCAGACACGGTAGAGTGTCTCTCCGTGCCGGTCGCCCGGCACCACGGGCTGTGGCGCAGTTTGGTAGCGCACTTGACTGGGGGTCAAGGGGTCGTGGGTTCAAATCCCGCCAGCCCGACCACATCTCTCCTCTTCGAAACACCGACCGCACGGACCGGCTCGAGGCCCACGCCTCGGGCCGGTTCGTCGTCTCTGGGCTGGTCAGCGGGCGGGGGAGTGCCCGACCCCATCATGGTCGCAGCACCCACCTGGTCCGACCAAGTGGGCCGTCTCTGGCGCGGCATGAGGGTCGCGTGGTCGGTTTCAGCCGCAGACGCGACGCCTCCGGTCGCCACCTTGGCGGCCCTAGTCCTCGGTGCAGCCCCGCCAAGATTTTCGAGGGCAGGCGCGGCGACTGCAGCCATGGGCAGCCCGACGATCTCCTCTGCTGCGACCCCCTCAACCGTTGCTGCGTCAACGACATTTGAGGCAAATGCCGCATCTCTCACCTCGGCCTCTCCGACCGCGTCTGACTTCGTCTCGCCACCCGTCTCAGCCTCTGGTTCGAGATCGACGCTCGCGCCTCCTTGAGCCTGAGTGCCCAGATCCACCACCGACTCGCCATCGCCGACAGCCTCACCCTCCGCCCGCACCAGCCCCCGCAATGCCCCGACCTCCTCGGTGTACGCCACCTGTCCCAACGCGATCTGCCGGTCGTCCTCATCGATGGTCAGGGTCTCGAACCATGTCTGGTTCATGGCTCGGCGCAGCAGGGGCGAACCTCCCCGGTACATGCCGACGACATCGGTGTGCAGGCGCAGGATGAGATCGAGGTTGGCCCGATGCCGCCCGCCAGCCCCGGCCAGCGATTCCCTCTGGCTCTCCAACGACGATAGTTGCACGCCCAGCACCTGTTGCTTGTCCTTGACGACGTCCACGGGCGCGGTGCCGTCGACGGCCGCCTCGGCCCACTTGAGGCGTTCGGCGCGGACGGCGGCGATGCGCTGAGACAGGTGCTTGACCTCCGTCGCGTACTCCTTCTCGGCGGCCGAGATCTCGGCTTCAGCATCAACGCGCAGACGCTCTAACTCCTCAACTGTCAGTTGCTCAGCCTGCCAACGACCTTCAACCACGGCTTCGACCTGTTCAGCCCGCAGGTTGGGCAGGTCGCACCGCCGACCGTTCAGCCGCCGGGCGCAGGTGAAGTAGTCGTACCGCCGGCCCTTGGTGGTGACGACGTTGTAGACCAGGTGGTAGCCGCACCGACCACAGCGCAGAGTGCCAGCCAGGAAGTGTCGGTACTTCGACGGCCGCACCCCGGCCTTGCGGTGGCTGGCCATGACCTCCTGAACCCGCTCGAACAGATCAGGAGCCTGACCCGTTTCTCCGGACACCTGGTCTGAGGCGATGATCGTCTCGGAGAGGAGTCCTGGATGCCTGCTGCCAAGCCGCCGGAGTTCCGCCGTCGGGCTGTGGACCTGGCCCGGTCGG
>WQWY01000014.1 GCA_009785115.1 Micrococcales bacterium | reverse complement strand
CAGACCTTGCTAGCGACCCACCCCCTCGCCCTAGGTGCTCTGCTGCACCCGGTCGACCTGTCCAAAGACCCCACCTACGGGGCGCTGTACGCAGCGTACGTCGCAGCCGATGTAGATCTGTCCAAGGTGTACCACCCATTCCGTGGAGACATCGCCCCCGAGATCGACTACCGCGAGACGACGCTCGCCGCCGCGGCGGCGTTCGCAGCATTGTCTCCCAGAGCGCAGGCGCTAGCCCCGAAGCTATACCCGTGGATGGTCGGTAACCTCGACGGAGTCCCCTTCAATACTCGCGACCAAGCGAACCGTGCCGTCTTGACTATCACCGCCGCCCAGGTCCGCCAAGAGATCACGGACCTGAGGGCTGAACCCGACACCGGCGCGATCCGTATGTCTCTCTGGCTGGCCGAAGGTCGCTTAGAGATGCTCGAGGCTGTTCAAATCCAGCTCGACAGGCTCGAAGCCGACAACGTTGTCCACCAGTTGGTCGTGCTCGACACCACCTTTACCGCCATTGACGACCTCTCCGAAGAGGCCATCAACACCGGGCGTGCCGCTATCGCCATCGGCAACCTTGATGAGGCCCATCATGTCGGTGTTCTGGTGCCAGGTCTGGGCTCCTTCGTCACCAACTACATGAGACCCATCACCCGCAACGCTGAAAGGGTTTACGACACCGCGACCGAGATGTTGGAGGACGCGGGAATCAACAACCAGCCGGTGGCGACGGTGGCGTGGATCGGCTATCAGGCTCCGCATCTGAGGGTTGTCCCGCTCTGGGACTCCGCTTTCTCCGGAGCCCGCTCCCTGGAGTCCTTCACCTGGGGTGTCCAGGCGCAGCACCAATACCTTCCTGTGAGTATTGATCCGCATTTGACGGTGCTGGGGCACTCCTACGGGTCGACCACCTCAGCCGTCGCCGCGACGCGTGACAACCCTTTCGACGATCTGGTGCTCTTCGGTTCTCCTGGCGGAGTGGTGGGGGTCGGCGGATGGCTGGCCCCCGACTGGGCCCCCGACGACTGGGCGGTACCCGAGGGGCACGTGTGGACCGCCAAGACCCCCGACGATGTGATCTCCTACTTCAACCGGTTCGGTGACGATCCCGCGAAGCGTCTGCCACCCAGCCAGCAACTCTTGGTCGGCTGTGAACATCCCCTCCTCCCGGACGGAGCCAAGAACGCCACCGGGCACTCCGAGTACTACCAGAGAGACACCTCGTCGCTGGTCAATTTGTCAGCCATCGTCACAGGGCAGTATCAGCACCTCACCACCGGACCCAACTTGTTCTCCTGTTCTGCGCCCACACCACCTCGGACACCATGAACACTACGCTCCCTAAGGTCAGCCCGTGGAAACTTTTTCTCGGAGCTCTCATCGTTGTTCTCCTTTTGATTGGTCTCATTTCCTGGTGGATACGCCTCGGTGTGGAAAGCGGGGACTGGTGGCCGGCGCCTCCGTGGTACGGCGAGGGGGAGGAGCCCACCGCTTGGGACTCCTACGAAGAAGGCTCGGCGATCTTGCGTGAGAGCGCCCGGGTCGCTGGCCTGGACGTGGAGATCAGCGGCCAGGGGTACAGGAGGGGGGAGTGCGGGCGTCACGACGGCACGACAGGAACCTCGTACACCCTCGACCCGCTGCGGCACACCGGCCCGGTCGATTCCGTTGCGGTGACCGACCAGATCATTGAGTACTGGCAACAGCAAGGCGTCATCATCGAGTCAATCCACACCACCCCTCCCACGAACCCTGCGGTCGATCCTTCGCCCGAGCGGGTCCAGATCATCGGCTGGACCCCTCTCGGTGCCTCCCTCATCGTCGGCTCAGGACGAGGCGGAACCTCTCTGATCGGTGAATCCTGGTGCTCTCTGGTCTCCGGGGCACCAACCCCCTTCCCCTCCCGCACTTATGTACCCCGACCCGTCGAACGCGTCCAGTACATCAATACTCTGCTGGGGACCGTAGGAGAGAAATTCGACTTCACCAGAACTGATCGTGAGGCTCAACGTCAACCTTGCGACAGCGGAGAATCGGGCTGGTTTCAGGTAAGTGCTGACGTCTGGACCTTATCTGCTGAAAGTGCCACCGACGAGGTCTATCAAGACATTGTTGATTCATGGAACGCTCCTGTGGTGACATCCACCTCGTCCCACGCTGTTGTCCACATAGATGGAACTAAATCTTCTCTCGGAGGGCAGATCGTTATCAGGCGTGATGATGACGGTGGGATTATTATGACCGGAGTGACTGAATGTTTTGCCGACCCCGTCGATCGGGCGCCGTGAATACCGTATCCTCTAAAGCCAGCCCGTGGAAGATTTTCCTCGGAGCGACTCTCGCTGTGCTTGTTCTGGTCGCTTTCATGGTCTGGTGGACGCGCCCTGGACCGGAAAGCGGGAACTGGTGGGGACCTGACGGCCCTCCGTGGAACACCGAAGTTGACGGCGAGGAACCCACTGCCTGGGAGTCCTATGAAGACGGCTCAGCGATCCTGCGCGAAACCGCTCAGGCCGTCGGTCTCGACGTGGAGATCGAGGAGCGACGATCTTATTACGAAGAGGACTGTTTTCGTCACGATGATACGATGGCCACCTCTTTTTCTCTTGAATCGCTGCGTCATGTCGGAGCGGTCGACTCCATGGCTGTTGCCGCTCAGGTCGCAGAGTATTGGAACCAGCGAGGCGTCGCTGCCCCGGGGATTCACACCGCGCCCCCAACGGACCCTGCTGTCGATGCTACGCCGGAGATGGTGCGCGTCTTTGGTCGAGCGCCCCTCGGTGCGACTCTTGTCGTTAGTATAGGGAAAATCGGCACCAGTTTCCATGGCGAATCTTGGTGTGCCCTGGTCAGCGGCGCCCCCGCTCCATTCTCTTTCCCGACCACTTACGTTACCCGGCCCCCCGAACGTGTTGGATATGTGAATTCTCTACTGAAGCGCATGAGTGACGAATTCGACTTCACTCTCGTGGACACAGGTCTTCAGCAGCAGCCTTGCTACTCCGATTGGACGCAGATATCTGCCGGGACGTGGACCTTAGCCTCCGAAAAGAGCAGCGATCAGATTCTCCAAGACGTGATCGCCTGGTGGTCCAAGTTCCCCCTTCTCCAAGTTGTGGAGATCAATTCCTCTCAGATAGATGTGAGCCCTCCCTACTATGACAAGGATCAATGGCTCATCACGATAACTCGCACCAGCGATGGCGGAATCCAGGCTACCGGTCGATCAGGCTGCTTCGCCGATCCGGCTAGATAGTCGTCCGAGATTCCAGGAGGGGGTGCGACTGTGGCGGTAGATCCAGCATTGGACCGGGTTTCGTCGAAAGTGGAGAATGATGTGGTGGAGGGTGGCTCGAGAGAGGCTCCCAGTGTAGGCTGGAGGGCTGTCGGCTTGGTGCTGTTGTTCGTATATCTCACTGCGACTCCGTTGTTCTACTATCCAATGAGAGTGCTGTTCTCCCATCCGTTGTTCGAGTTGTTCTACTATCTGGATCGACCAGCCTTCCGCCTGGCGTCCGTTGGGTGGGTGATCGGCTTGGCCGGCAGCGGCTTTCTTCTGGGCAACGGGACAAAGAAGGTCGTGCTGCGCGGGACGATGGTGGTCCTTGGGGCATCGATGCTGTGCGTCACTGTTGCCTTCTTGATCACCTCGCCGCGCCCATGATTGTCATTAGACGGGAGGAGTGTGAGCATGGAGAATGACTTGAACCAACCTCGACTGGACGTGGCGCCGATGGAAATGCGTCCGAGACGAAGGTTTGAACGCACAAGGTCTTTTTTCAGCAACCCGAGGGTTCTTGCTCTGGTGTTACTGATCCTGTACCTTCTCGCGATTCCGCTGTTCTACAACCTAGCCTTCATCGGGGCGATGGCGGCCGGCACCTATAACTTGAGTCCTCTGGCGTTTCTCCTGCCGGCCCTCGGGTGGCTGGTCGGGGTGGTTGGTAGCGGTGTCCTTCTCGGCAATGGAACCAAGGAAGTGGTGGGGAAAGGCGCGCTGCTGATCGTCGGGATGTCGGCAGCGTGCGTCGGCGTGGGACTCTCAATCGCCTTCTCGGGTTGACGACGGGTCTGCCCGGCTGGTGGGGCAGGCTCCGTCGTCTTTGTTGGTGGTGCTGGTTGAGGAGGTTGGGTGCGTACGCGGTTGCGGGTGATCGGGCCCCAGGGTTATACCGATGTGGATGTGGCGTGCGACGCGACGGCTGAGGTGGGGCAGGTCGCGGGGGTGATCTCGGGGGCTGGTCCGGGGTGGACGTTGGTGCGGGTGGACGATCAGGGGCAGAGGGTGTCCGGATCGTTCCATCCCGGCGCGGTGTGGTCGGACTGCGGTCTGGCGTCGGGGGCGACGGTCGCGGTGGTGTCGGCTGAGACCGCTCGCCCGTCCGGGAGCGCTCCTGTGGTTCAGGTCGAGGTGGTCGCCGGCCCGGACGCGGGGCTCCGGGTGGACTTGCCGACCGGGGTGCACATGGTCGGTCGGGACGCTGATTGTGAGGTGCGGCTGAGCGGGCACGACGTGTCGTCGCGTCATGCGCGGCTGGTTATCAGGTCGCAGGTGCAGATCGTGGACGAGGGGTCGCTGAACGGGGTCGAGGTGGACGGCGGCCCGGTCGACCGTGCGGTGGTCGAAGAAGGGGCCCGGGTGCGGTTGGCGACCACCGAGCTGGCGATCAGGCCCCTGCCGGGTGCTCACGATGCCGTCGACCGTGGGCCTGTGTCCTTCACGCGCTGCCCGCAGGTGGTGCCGCGTTTTGAGGAACGAGAGATCGACGCCCCGGCTCCGCCCAGGCCTCCGGGGCCGAACCGGTTCCCGGTGCTGGCGATGATCGCCCCGCTGCTCATGGGCATCACCCTGTTCGCGGTGACGCGTTCCCCGCTGTCGTTGGTGTTCATCGGGTTGTCGCCGCTGCTGATGCTCGGCACGTGGGCAGACAGGGCCTGGCGGGACCGCTCGGAGTCCAAGACTCGAGCGGTCCGGTTCACCGAGGCTCTGGACGGTCTGGTGTCCGAGGTCGAGACGCTGCACGTAGAAGAGCATCAGGTGCGCACCGAAGAGTCTCCGGACATCGTGCGGGTGCTCGATGCGATAGCCAGAAGGTCGCCGCTGCTGTGGTCGCGAGCCGCTGCTGACGACGACTTCTTGTCGGTGCACCTGGGCCTCGGGACCGATGCCTCGAGGGTGAGCATCAAGGTCCCGCCGCGTGCGGACAGCGAACCGGAGGAGTGGGCCAGGCTCACCGAGACGGTCGACAGTCAGACGAACGTCGACCAGGTGCCGGTGCTGGTCTCTGTGACCGAGTGCGGGGCGTTCGGCATCGCCGGGCCTGCTTGGGCTACGGACAACACGCTCAGGGCGCTCCTGCTGCAGCTGGTCGGGCTGTGCTCGCCGGCCGAGCTGACGTTGTGCGTGCTCGCGTCTCCGCGTACCGGCCTGGAACGTTGGGACTGGGTGAAGTGGTTGCCGCACGTCGACGGGCTCCACGCACCCCTGCCAGGCCCGCACGTGGCGATGGCCGGGGCGCCCGCCCGTGCGTTGTTGACCCGGCTGGAAGAGCTGGTCGCCGCACGCACCCAGACACCGAACCGTGCCGTGACTCGCCCGGCCGTCGTCGTGGTGGTCGATGACGACACCGTGGCAGACCGTGCCCGGTTGGTGCGGCTGGCTGCCGAAGGGCCGTCCGCCGGGATACATGTCGTGTGGTGCGCGCCGCAGGTCGCCCGGCTCCCGGCGGCCTGCGGCGCGTTCGCCGACATGGCGCAGGTGCCGTACCGGCTGGGCACCGTGCACCCGGCTTCCTGGCGGCCCCTGTCTCCGCCGAGCGTCTTGGAGGACGACGCCCGGCGTGCGGCGATGTGCCTGGCCGGGGTCGTGGACGCCGGGGCTCCGGTGCTGGACGAGTCTGACCTTCCCCGAGCCGTCCCGTGGTTGTCGCTCGTCGGTGCGCGGGTCGGTGACGAGCCCCGGCTGATCGCGGACCGCTGGAAGCAGACAGCGGGCGGCACCGCGGTCTCGTTGAGGGCGGTCGTCGGTGTCGGTGCGGACGGGCCGTTCGTGCTCGACCTGGCCGACCAGGGTCCGCACGCCCTCGTCGGCGGCACCACCGGGTCGGGCAAGAGCGAGTTCTTGCAGACCTGGGTGGTGGCGCTGGCCGCCGCCTACGCGCCTGGTCAGGTGACCTTCCTGCTGGTGGACTACAAGGGAGGGTCGGCCTTCGGCGACACGGTGCGCCTGCCGCACTGTGTGGGCCTGGTCACCGACCTGACCCCACACCTGGTGCGTCGTGCCCTGACCTCCCTGCGGGCCGAGCTGCACGCTCGTGAGCGAACCCTCGCACGAGTCGGCGCGAAAGACCTCGACACCATGCGCAAGGCCGGGCACGCGGACGCCCCGCCCGCGCTGGTGATCGTGGTGGACGAGTTCGCGGCCCTGGCTGGCGACGTGCCGGAGTTCGTGGACGGGATGATCGACATAGCCCAACGAGGCCGGTCGCTAGGGCTGCACCTGGTGCTCGCCACCCAGCGCCCCGCCGGGGTCATCAAGGACAACCTACGGGCGAACACCAACCTGCGGGTCGCCCTGCGGATGGCCGACGAGCAGGACTCCACCGACGTGCTGGGCTCACCGCAGGCCGCCCGCTTCGACCCCAGCGTTCCCGGGCGCGCAGCCGTGCGAACCGGGCCGGGACGTGTCGCACTGTTCCAGACCGGGTATCTCGGCGGGCGCACCACCCCAGGCCCACGGCCCGCTCAGGTCGAGGTCAGCACCCTGGGGGTCGGGCCAGCGACGGTGCTCGCCGCCACAGGCCCGGCCGGCCTCTCGGACGTGAGCGACACCAGACCACCAGACCTCACCCGGCTGGTGACGACCATCCGCTCGGCCGCCGAGCAGGACGGGTTGCCAGCACCGCGACGGCCCTGGTTGCCCGAGCTCGACACCTGCTACGACCTGGCTGCGCTTCCCGCACCGGACGAGCCGGGTGCCGCGTTCGCCATGGCCGACCTGCCATCACAGCAGGTTCAGCGCACGGTCGGGGTCGACTGGGACGCCCGAGGCTCGGTCGCCGTGTTCGGTGGGCCGGGTGCTGGGGTGTCGACAACGCTGCGCACCCTGACCGTGTCGACCCTGACAGGCCAGGGCACCACCTGGGTCTACGGGGTCGACGCCGGTGCGGGCGGGCTCGGCCTGCTGAGATCCCTGCCCGGGGTCGGCGCGGTGATCGACCTGGACGACCGGGAGCGCCTGACCCGGCTGGTCGACCTGACCTGCGCACGCCTGGACGAGCGGGCTGAGAGGTTCGCCGCCGCGCACGCCTCCACGCTCAGCCAGTACCGGCAGGTCACCGAGACTGACGAGCCCCGGGTGCTGCTGGTGATCGACGGTGTGGCCGCGCTGCGCGAGACCTACGAGAACGACCTCACCTCGGCTCGGTTGTGGGCGGGGCTGACCCGCATCATCGTCGAAGGACGTTCCCTCGGCGTCCACGTGGCCGTCGGGCTCGAACGACCCAACGGGATGCCGACCTCGTGGGCCTCAGCCGTCGGGCTGAGGCTCGTGCTGCGCCACACCGACGCCACGGCGTATCAGGTTCTTGGGGTCCCTGCCGACGTGCTCAGCCCCGACAGCCCTCCCGGGCGCGGGGTGCTCGCCGGAAACGACGGGGCCGAGCTCCAGGTCGCTGTCCCTGGTGGCACACCCGACCTGCGAGCGCAGGCCGACGCGGCTCTCGCGCTGGTGCCGGTCGGGAGAACCCCACCACCTGCGATCCCGCGCCTGCCGGTCGTGGTCACTTCCACCGACCTGCCCGACCCTGCCCCCGACGAACCGATCATCGGCCTCGGTGACTCCACCGACACGGCCGGGCGCTTCCTGCCCGTGACGTTCACCCCCACCGGCACCTTCATGCTGGCCGGTGGGCCCGGCTCCGGGCGCACGACGGCCTTGGAGTGGTTGAGCCGCGAGCTGGCCCGGGCATGTCCTGACCACCTCAGGGTGTGGATCGGTCCGCAGCGCTCACCGTTGCGGCAGTCCCCGCACTGGACGGACGTGGCGGCAAGTCCCGAGGAGGCCACGACGCTGCTCACCGACCTGTCCTCGACCCTGACCGGTGAGAGTCCGCGGGTCGTCTTGGTGATCGAAGGGCTGCCGGAGCTCATCTCGACCACCGTCGAGCAGCCGCTTCTCGAGACGATCCGCGCCGCCCGACGAGCCGGCCACCTGGTGATCGCTGAGGCAGAGACCTCCGCGTGGGGCTCGGGATGGCCCCTGGTCGCGGAGATTCGCAACGTACGGCGTGGTCTGGTGCTGCAACCAGACCAGGTAGACGGTGACGCCCTGTTTCGGCTGCCGTTCCCTCGTGGTTCGCGCGCCGACTACCCGCCCGGACGCGGGCTGCTGGTCGAGGCCTGCCGCATCACCCGAGTCCAGGTCCCTGTGCCAGAGGACACCGCGTCACCAGCCGACCCCTGAACGGTTCGGCGATCAGGATGCGCTGACCAGCCAGACGGCGGTGTCGGGGGCGATCTGGTCGGTCGGGGCCTCCGGTGTGGAGCTGACGAGCACGTGGGTGTCTTCGGGCATCGGTGCGGGTCGGGTGCCCAGGTTGGCGATCACCAGCACCTCGCCGTTGTGGAAAGCGAGGACGTCTGGACGGTCGGCCAGGGGGGCGTACCAGGTCAGCGAGCCCCAGCCGAGACCGCGCTCGCGGCGCACGCGCAACAGCTCGCGGTACAGCTCCAGCGTGGACCCGGGGTGGCCGTCCTGACGGTCGACGGCCAGGTCGTGGTACATGGCGGGCTGGGGCAGCCAGGTGCGCCCGGTGGGGGAGAAGCCCAGGGCTGGGGCCCCGGCGGACCACGGCATGGGTATCCGGCAGCCGTCGCGGCCCAGCTCGACCCCGTGGGTGCGGCGGTAGGTGGGGTCTTGGCGCAGGTCGTCGTCCAGCGTGGTGTGGTCGGGCAGGCCGAGCTCCTCGCCCTGGTACAGATACGCCGACCCGGGCAGCGCGAGCATCAGCGTCGTCGCGGCCCTCGCGCGTCGCAGACCGAGCGCGGCGTCAGGCTGGGGGTCGCGCGCGCCGATCCCGTTGGGGCGCCCGGTCGGGTCGGGCATCCCGAACCGGGAGGCGTGGCGTACCACGTCGTGGTTGGACAGCACCCAGGTGGTCGCGGCGCCGACCGCGTCGTCGGCGACGTAGGAGTCGATGATGACCTTGCGCAGCGCCTCGGCGTCCCATCCGGCGGTGAGGAAGGGGAAGTTGAACGTCTGGTGCATCTCGTCGGGACGGACATAGCGGGCCAGCCGGTCCGCGGGCTCCACCCACGCCTCGGCCACCATGGCTCGTTCGCCCGGGCAGGAGTCGAGCAGCCGCCGCCAGGAGCGGATGATCTCGTGCACACCCTCCTGGTCGAACATCGGCGCCGGGGCTTCCTGCGGGGAGGAGTGCTCGGCGCCTCCGATCATGCGCACCGGCTCGTCCCAGTCGGGCAGCCCCTCGGCCTTGACCATGCTGTGGGCGACGTCGACGCGGAAACCGTCCACCCCCAGGTCGAGCCAGAAGCGCAGGATGTCGAGGAAGTCCGCGCGCACCTGGAGGTTCGACCAGTCCAGGTCGGGCTGGTGGGGGTCGAACAGGTGCAGGTACCACTGGCCTGGCGTCCCGTCGGGCTCGGTGATCCTGGCCCACGCCGTGCCGCCGAAGATCGAGCGCCAGTTGTTGGGAGGCAGCTCCCCGTGATCTCCGCGCCCGTCGCGGAACAGGTAGCGGGCTCGCTCTGGTGACCCTGGCGCCGATGCCAGCGCGGCGACGAACCACGGGTGAGCGTCCGACGTGTGGTTGGGCACCAGGTCGACCAGCACCCGCAGACCTCGCTCGTGCGCGGTGGCGACCAGGTGCCTGGCGCCGGCGAGCGTGCCGAACACCGGGTCGACCCCGCAGTAGTCCGACACGTCGTAGCCGCCGTCGACCTGGGGCGAGGGGTAGAACGGGGACAGCCAGAGCGCGTCGACGCCCAGGCTGGTCAGGTGGTCGAGACGGGAGAGGACGCCGGCCAGGTCGCCCACCCCGTCTCCGTCGGCGTCGGCGAAGGAGCGCGGGTAGACCTGGTAGATGACGGCGTGGCGCCACCAGGCGTCCTCGGGGCTGCCGGCGGGGTGGAGAAGGCCGTGAGATTCACGCGAGGACATCAGGGACCCCCGTCCTGCACAAAAAGGACTTCTCGGGAATAGGGCGATTTTTCATCGCGATCGACTCCTGCGAGGTTCGATGATGCTGGTCAGGTCGAACATGTGCCTCTATGAGAGTAACGGTTCTGACGCGAGACATGGCAGCGTTTGCGGGAGCTGACAGGCGTCGCTACCGTCATTAAGCAACCGCATAGTCGCGCGTCCGGCGTGAGTCCCGGTCTTTTCTTTGCGCGGCGAGCCAGACGAAGGGATTCATTCGATGCGCAGGATCACGAAGGCCGTCGCGGCGGCCGCCGCGGTGGCGATGCTCGCGGCAGCGTGCGGCTCTGGTGGTGGCTCTGGGGGCTCGACGAGCACCGACGGAGCCACGTCCGCTCCGGTCCGGGGCAACGAAGACCTGGTCATCTGGACCGACGACACCAAGCTCCAGTCCGTCAAGGACGTCGCGGACGCCTTCGGGGCGGCGAACGGGATCACCGTCGGTGTCCAGGCGATCGTCAACACCCGTGCCGACTTCATCACCGCCAACCAGGCGGGCAACGGCCCCGACGTGCTGGTCGGCGCGCACGACTGGATCGGACAGCTGGTCGCCAACGGTGCGATCGACCCCGTCCAGCTCGGCACCGACACGGTGGCGATGTACTCGGGCAAGTCTATCGAGGCGGTCACGTACAACAACCAGATCTACGGCGTCCCCTACTCGGTCGAGGCGCTCGCGCTGTTCTGCAACAAGTCGGTGGTCGGCACCACTGAGTTCGCCACGCTCGACGACGCCATCGCGGCCGGGCAGCAGGCCAAGGACGCGGGCACCGTGCAGTCGGCGCTGAACGTCCCGCAGGGCACCGCTGGTGACCCGTACCACATGCAGCCGCTGTACACCTCGGCCGGTGGTTACCTGTTCGGGAAGAACTCGGACGGCTCGCTCAACCCCGACGACCTCGGTGTGGGCACGCAGGCCGGGATCGACGCGGCCAAGAAGATCGCCACGCTCGGCGACGCGGGCTCGAAGGTGCTCTCCACCTCGATCTCCAACGACAACGCGATCTCGCTGTTCGCCTCCGGCAAGGCCGCCTGCCTGATCTCCGGCCCGTGGGCGCTCGGTGACGTGCGCAACGGCCTGGGCAACGACGGCTACTCCCTGCAGCCCATCCCGGGCTTCGCCGGCATGGACCCGGCCCAGCCCTTCGCCGGGGTGAACGCGTTCTACGTCGCCTCCAACGGCAAGAACAAGAGCTACGCCCAGGCGTTCGTCACCGGCACCACCACCGGCGGCCTGAGCACCGTCGAGGCGATGACGACCCTGTTCGACGCCAACAACCTCCCGCCGGCGATGACCCAGGTCCGCGACGCCGTGGCCCCGGCCAACCCTGACGTCGAGATCTTCGCCACGGCGGCCGACTCCGCGGCCCCGATGCCGTCCATCCCGGCCATGGACCAGGTGTGGACCCCGCTCGGGGTGGCCTACGCCAACATCATCACCGGTGCCGACCCGGCCACGGAGATGACGAAGGCAGCAGACACGATCAAGGCGGCCATCGCCAAGTCTTGATCGGCTGAGCATCGCGGGGGGTCCGGCGTCGCACGACGATGCCGGGCCCCCCGGTGCGGCCGCACCGCCGCAGCCGCAGAGCCCTCGCACCCCCGGGAGTCGTGCAGTGACCGTCACCGACCAGCCGCCCACCTCCGCCGACAGGCCCCCGGTGCGCAGGCGCCGTCCTCCAGCCACCACCGGGACGCTGATGACCAAGGGCATCGGGATCGTCCTCCTGGCCAGCATGCTCATCGCGGTGCTGCCGTCTGTCGTCGCGACCAGGCAGTGGGGGTTCCTGGGCGTGCTGGTCGGGCTCGCCGCGGTGGTGGTCGCGGTCTACGCGACCAGGAGAGCGATCCCTGCCAAGTACCTGCTGCCTGGCGTGGCGATGCTCGTCCTGTTCCTCATCTACCCGATCATGCTGACCTTCCAGCTGTCGACCACCAACTTCGGTGACGGGACGCGCTCCGACAAGGAGCAGGCCGTCGCCCGGATCATCGGGACCTCCGCGGTCCAGGTGCCTGGTGGTGCCGTCTACAGCCTGGCCGTGGGCACGCAGGGCACGGTGACCGGCGGGCCGTTCGCGTTCTTCCTCGTCGACACGCAGACCGGTGAGGCCTTCCGCGGCACCGAGACAGAGCTGGCACCGCTCACCGCGAGCGAGGTGACCATCACCGGCGGGCTGATCACCGAGGCCAGCGGCTGGACGATGCTGACCCGGCAGCAGATCAACGCGGTCTCCGGCTCTGGCCAGCCGTTGGACGGGTACACCGTGACGGTCAGCGACAACGAGGTCATCAGGGTGCAGGGCTTCCAGGCCATCACCATGCACACGCCCCTGGTCTACGACGCCGCGACCGACGAGATCACCAACACCGACACCGGGGTCGTCTACGCACCCCAGCGCTCGGCCTCAGGCGACCGATCGTTCTTCGTCGACGCCGACGGCAACCGGCTGTCGAACCAGTCCTGGGGCGAGAACATCGGGCTGTTCAACTACCAGCGGATCTTCACCGACGCCCGGATCACCGGCCCGTTCCTGTCGATCTTCTTGTGGACGCTGCTGTTCGCCACAGCCTCGGTCGGTCTGACCTTCGCGCTCGGGCTCGGTCTGGCGGTGGTCCTCAACGACCCCAGGCTGCGCTTCCAGAGGTTCTACCGCTCGGCCCTGCTGCTTCCCTACGCCATCCCCGGGTTCATCTCCTTGATGGTGTGGTCGGGGTTCTGGAACCAACGGTTCGGGCTGGTGAACGACTTGCTCGGGCTCGACATCAACTGGCTGGGGCAGACGTGGCCGGCACGGATCGCGGTGATCCTCACCAACCTCTGGATGGGCTTCCCGTACATGTTCCTGGTCTGCACCGGGGCGCTGCAGTCCATCCCCACCGACCTGAAGGAGGCCGCGGCCATCGACGGGGCCAGCGGGTTCACACAGTTCCGCAAGATCACCTTCCCGCTGCTCCTGGTGTCGGTCGCCCCGCTGCTGGTGGCGTCCTTCGCGTTCAACTTCAACAACTTCAACGCGATCCAGCTGCTCACCCAGGGTGGTCCGTTCAGCTCGGACAACCCGACGGCGGGCGGCACCGACATCCTCAT
The DNA here is from genome assembly GCA_009785115.1 of Micrococcales bacterium. Lineage (GTDB taxonomy): Bacteria > Actinomycetota > Actinomycetes > Actinomycetales > Cellulomonadaceae > Cellulomonas. The sequence goes on along the minus strand of WQWY01000014.1, from coordinate 65,128 downwards.
CAGCTATACCTACCGACTAGCCTTCGGCACCGGCGGGCAACAGATAGGTTTCGCCTCGGCGATATCGGTCGTGCTGTTCATCTTGACCGGCGTGATCGCGGCGCTCCAGTTCCGCGCCACCCGATTCCTGGAGGACGTGAACTGACATGAGCGCGACGAAGCACGCCCACAAGCACAAGCCGGTGGTGGCCGGCCCCGACAAGGTCAGAGGTGCCCGCTGGTGGCGCACGCTGGGCTGGCGGCACGGCATCGGCATCGTGGCGGTCGTCTACGCGATCATCCCGGTGCTGTACATCTTCTCCGCCTCGGTCAACCCGATCGGGTCGGTCTCCTCCACGAGCCTCATCCCTCGCGAGTTCAGCCTCGTCTGGTTCCAGGCGCTCGGCAACAACCCGTCGCGGCCCTTCTACCAGTGGCTGCTCAACACGGTGATCGTCGCCAGCGTGGTGGTCGTGGTGCAGCTCTTCTTCTCCACCCTGGCGGCCTTCGCCTTCTCCCGTCTGCGCTTCAAGGGCCGGCGGGTCGGGCTGCTCAGCCTGCTGCTCATCCAGATGTTCCCCCAGATCCTGGCCACCGTGGCGTTGTTCCGGATCTTCTCCACGGTCGGCCAGGTGGTACCGGGGCTCGGGCTGGACACCCTGGCCGGATACATCCTCATCATGCTCGGCGGCTCGCTGGGTCAGGTCTGGCTCATCAAGGGCACCTTCGACTCGATCCCCAAGGAGCTCGACGAGGCGGCGAAGATCGACGGTGCCGGGCATGCCGGGCTGTTCTTCCGCATCCTGCTGCCGCTGCTGCGGCCGATCCTCGTCATCACCGGTCTGCTGGTGTTCGTCGGGGTGATCGCCGAGTTCATGCTCGCCTCGATCTTCCTGCGGTCCACCGGGGTCAAGACGGTGGCGGTCGGCATGTACGGCGTGCTCCAGGGCGACCGGTCGAACAACCTCGGCTGGTTCGCGGCGGCGTCCGTGGTCGTGGCCGTCCCGGTGATCCTGCTGTTCCAGTACCTGCAGCGGTACATCGTCGGAGGGATCACCGCGGGCTCCGTGAAGGGATGAGCACCATGGACCTGCTCGGTGCTCCGCACCACGACGGTTCTCCGCTCTACACCCCGGGCCCCTCGCCGGTGCTGGGCGACGTCGTGCCGGTCAGGGTGAGGGTGCCGTCGGTGCCAGGCCTGGCCGGGGCAGACGCCGACGTGGTGCTGCGGAGGTGGAGCGACGGCGAGCCCGCGGTATCTCACGCCAGGCTGGAGAGCTCCGACGACACCGGCGCCTGGTTCGTGGCCGACCTGGCCTGCGAGCACCCGCTCACCCACTACCGGTTCCTCGTCGCCGGGCAGGGCCGCTACCGCTGGCTGAACGCGTCAGGCGTCCGAGGTCGCGACGTGGCCGACGCCGCGGACTTCAAGATCTCCACCGCCCCGCCGCCGCCGGACTGGGTCACCGACCAGATCGTCTACCAGGTGTTCCCCGACCGTTTCGCCCGCTCGGGAGCGGTACGCACGCCCCCCGGGTGGGCGACGCCCGCCGCCTGGGACGACGAGGTGGACCACCGCGAGGGCTTCTCCTCCCGCCAGTGGTACGGGGGAGACCTCGACGGGATCGCCCAGCACCTGGACGTCCTGCAGAGGCTCTCAGCGACCACGCTGTACATGACGCCGATCTTCGAGGGCAGGTCGGTGCACCGCTACGACGCGGTGAGCTTCGACCGCATCGACCCGGTGCTGGGCGGGGACGAGGCCCTCGCCCGCCTGCTGGGGGTGGCCCACGCGCGAGGCATCCGGGTGCTGGGTGACCTGACGCTCAACCACACGGGCTCCGGGCACGAGTGGTTCCGGCGGGCCCAGGCGGACGCGACCAGCACGGAGGCCAGGTACTACACGTTCTGGGACCACCCTGACAGCTATGCGACCTGGCTCAGCGCCAAGACTCTTCCCAAGCTGGACCACGCCTCCCCGGCGCTGCGCCAGAGGCTGTACGAGGGCACCGCCTCGGTGGTCGCCCGCTGGCTGGATCTCGGCCTCGACGGCTGGCGCGTCGACGTGGCGAACATGACCGGCCGTCTCGGCCCGGTGGACCTCGCCCACGACGTGGCGCGCACGGTCCGGGCCACGATGGCGGTGGGCCACCCCGACGCGTGGCTGCTCGCCGAGCACGGCCACGACGCCGCCGGCGACGGCGACCTGACCGGTGACGGCTGGCACGGGACCATGGACTACATGGGGTTCACCCGGCCGATGTGGGCCTGGCTGAACGGCGGCGGCCCCGACGGTCCGGGGCTGCCTCACGGGCTGGACTTCCTGGGGTTGAGGGTCCCTGTCCCGCGTCTGCCGGGGCCGGCGGTCGTCGCCACGATGCGCGAGGCCCGCGCCGGCGCCCCCTGGCACGCGTGGACCGCCTCGACGCTGCACCTGGACTCCCACGACACCCCCCGCATGCGCACCGTCACCGGTGGTGGGACGTCAGGCCGCGCCGACCGTGACGGGCACGGGCGTGCCCTGCACCTGGTGGGGCTGGCGGCGCAGATGACGATGCCCGGCGTGCCGACCGTCTTCGCGGGGGACGAGCTGGGCCTGACCGGGGTCTCGGGCGAGCACGCGCGCACCCCGTATCCGTGGGACGCCCCCGACCGGGTGGACGCCGAGACCCTCGAGGCGTACCAGGCCTGGAGCGCGGCGCGCCGCGACACCGTGGCCCTGCGCCGTGGGAGCCTGCGCTTCGCGCACGTCGGTGACGACTCGCTGACCTACCTGCGCGAGCACCCCGACCAACGGGTGCTGGTGCACCTGTCCCGTGCGGCCCACCCGCCTGTGCGGCTCTCGCTGGCCGGCCTGGGGCTGCGGGCGGCGGAAGAGGCGGTCACCGGGGTGCGCACCCCGGACGGCCCGTCAGTGCGCGGCGACGGCGAGAGCCTCCTGCTCGAGGGGTCTGGTCCGGGTGCCGGGGTGTGGGTCCTGGGATGACGAGACCACCTCAGGTGCACGTGGAGCGTCACCAGCCGTCGGACGTGCACCTCGTCCACCCGGAGTGGAGCCGCGACGCGACGATCTACCAGATCAACACCAGGCACTTCACGCCCGAGGGGACATTCACCGCCGCGGCGGGGCACCTGGAGCGCCTCGCCGGCCTCGGGGTGTCGATCCTGTGGCTGATGCCGGTGCACGAGATCGGAGAGGTGAACCGCAAGGGCATGCTCGGCAGCCCCTACGCGGTGCGCGACTACCTCTCGGTGAACCCGGACCTGGGCACGGTCGCCGACCTGCGGGCGTTCGTCGACCAGGCCCACGCCCTGGGGATGCACGTCATCCTGGACTGGGTGGCCAACCACACCGCCTGGGACAACGTGCTGGTCGAGGAGCACCCGGAGTGGTATGCCCGAGACTGGAAGGGCGACCTCACGCCGACCCCGTGGTGGGGGTGGGACGACATCATCGACCTGGACTACGCGGTGCCCGAGCTCCGTGACTACATGGTCGGGGCCATGGAGCACTGGGTGCGCGAGGTAGACATCGACGGGTACCGGTGCGACGTCGCGGGCCTGGTCCCCACCACCTTCTGGGAGCGGGTGCGGACGGCCCTCGAGGCGATCAAGCCGGTGTTCCTGCTGGCCGAGTGGGAGTCTCGCGAGCTGCACGACCACGCCTTCGACGCGACCTACGGCTGGTCGTGGAACAACGTCATGCACGCCGTGGCCTCCGGGGACGCCGGGGTCGAGGTGCTGCGGACCTACTACGCCTGGAACGCCAAGGCGTACCCGCACGACGCGATGCGGATGCTGTTCGTCACCAACCACGACCAGAACGCGTGGGACGGCAGCGAGATCGAGCGCTTCGGCGAGGCGCTCGAGGTCGCGATCGTGCTCTCGGTGCTCAGCGAGGGCATACCGCTGGTCTTCAACGGGCAAGAGGCCGGCAACGACCGGAGCCTGCCGCTGTTCGAGGACGACCAGATCGAGTGGCGCGAGCACCCTCTCGGCGACCTGTACCGGCGGCTGATCGAGGCGAAGAAGGCCAACAGCGCGCTGTGGAACGGCTCGTGGGGCGCCCCGATGGTCGAGGTCTACACCTCCAAGCCGTCCAAGGTGCTGGCCTTCGCCCGGCACCGCGGTGACGACGCGGTCTTCATGGTGGCCAACCTCTCGCCACGGCGCAGGACGATCACCCTGGGTGACGGCCCGTACGCCGGAGCCTGGAAAGACCTCGCGACGGGGGAGAAGGTCGAGCTGGAGGTCGGTTCTCAGGTCGAGCTGCCAGGCTGGGGGTACCAGGCCCTGCTGCGTGGAGGGTTCCCGGCCTGACACGGCCGCCCGGGCCGGCTACTACGCTGGTGGTCGTGAGAGGCGACGAGCCCGTCGGCGTCGGTTACGTGCACGCCGACCGGGTACGGATGGTGCCCGAGGCACCCAAGTCGAAGGAGCGCACCGCCTTCGAGCGCGACCGGGCCCGGTTGGTGCACTCCTCGGCGCTGCGTCGCCTCAGCGCGAAGACGCAGGTGCTGGGGCCGTCGTCGGACGACTTCGTGCGCACGCGGCTGACGCATACCCTCGAGGTCGCCCAGGTGGGCCGCGAGCTCGGCAAGGCCCTGGGCTGCGACCCCGACGTGGTCGACACCGCCTGCCTGGCCCACGACCTGGGCCACCCCCCGTTCGGGCACAACGGCGAGCGTGCCCTGGCCGAGCTCGCCCGTGACATCGGCGGTTTCGAGGGCAACGCCCAGACCCTGCGCCTGCTCACCCGCCTGGAGCCCAAGGTAACCGGCCCCGACGGGCTCAGCGCCGGGCTCAACCTGACCCGGGCCAGCCTGGACGCCTCGATCAAGTACCCGTGGGGGTTCGGTGAGGGGCCGGTCAGCCCGGTCTCCGGCCGCCCGACGCACAAGTTCGGGGTGTACCCCGACGACAGGGGCGTGTTCGACTGGGTGCGCGAGGGGGCCCCAGAGCGGCACAAGTGCCTGGAAGCGCAGGTCATGGACCTGGCCGACGACATCTCCTACTCCGTGCACGACGTGGAGGACGCGGTGGTCGGGGGCAGGGTCGACCTGGTGGTGCTGACCGACCCGCGGGCCCGCGAGCACATCGCGACCGCGGTGGAGGCCTGGTACGGCAAGGACGCCTACGCCGAGGACCTGTACGCCGCGATGGACAGGCTGGTGAGGGCAGAGCTGTGGCCCGAGGGTTTCGACGGGTCCCGCCGGGCGCTGGCCATGCTCAAGGACGCGACCAGCCAGCTCATCGGTCGTTTCGCCAAGGCCGCCCAGAAGGCGACCCGGGCTCGCTACGGCCCGGGGCCGCACACCCGCTACGGCGCCGCCCTGGTGGTGCCCGACGAGACCCTGGCCGAGATCATGGTGCTCAAGGGTGTCGCCGTGGCCTACGTGATGGCCCCCCGCGAGCTCGAGCCGCTGTACGCCACGCAGCGCGAGCTGCTCACCGACCTGGTGGAGGTGCTGCTCGACCGTGCCCCGCTGGCCCTCGAACCGCCGTTCGCCGCTGACTGGCGCGCGGCCGACGACGACGCCGCGCGCCTGCGCGTGGTGATCGACCAGGTCGCCTCCCTCACCGACATCTCCGCCGGGACGTGGCACGCCCACCTGATGGGTGGCTCTGCCGTGCCGAGAAAGAGAGTCCCCAGGTCGCGGTAGCCTCTCGGCGTGCTCCCTTCTGTGAAGCAGGTCACCGAGGCCACCCCGCCGACCCGTGACCGGTTCATCGACGTCGTCCGGCTGTTCTCGCTGATCGTGGTCATCACCGGGCACGGGATCATGCTGCTGGTCATCATCGAGCCGGGAGGCTGGCGGCTCGGCAACGTCCTGTCCGGCTCGCCAGACCTCCAGGCGCTGACGTGGCTGCTGCAGGTCATGCCTCTGTTCTTCTTCGCGGGCACCGCGGCGAGCATGCGCAGCTACAAGGGCACCGACGCCGCCGGCTGGCTGTTCCGGCGGGTGCAGCGGCTGTACCGGCCGGTGTTCTACTACGTCGCGGTGTGGGCCCTGGTCCTGGTCGTCGTCCGTGTCGCCGCCGACGAGTCGACGTACCGCAACATCGCCGGGGTGGGCATCCAGCTGACGTGGTTCTTGGGGATGTACCTGATGGTGCTCCTCGGGGTGCCTCTGATGCACAAGATCCGCACGCCCCGCGCCCTCTGGGTGTCCGTCGCCGCTGTGATCGCGGGTGTGGCGGCCGTCGACGCCGTCCGTCTCGGTGACGGGCCTTCGATGCTCGGGTATCTCAACTACCTGGCGTGGTACGTCGCGGGCCTGCTCGGTGTCGGGTACGCCCGTGGGCTGATCGGCCGCGGCACCGCCACGATCGTCGCGGCAGGAGCCCTGGTCTTCGACGTGCTCGCGGTGACCCTCGGCCCCTACGACGTGAGCTTCGTGTCGGTCGAGGGCCAGAACCTGTCGAACATGACGCCGCCGTCGCTGCTGCTGTGCGGGCACATGCTCGTGCTGTGCGGCCTGGCCGTCGTGCTGCGCCCGGTGATCGAGCGGATCGCCTCGAACGCCCGGGTGTGGTGGTTCGTCGCCGTCGGCAACCGTGGCGCGATGACTCTGTACCTGTGGCACATGGTCGCCCTCGGCACCGTCTTCGCCGTCTCTCACCTGCTCGGTGTCGACCGCACCGACCGGTATCAGCCCGGTTTCTGGTGGATCGTCGCGGTGCAGGTGCTCGCCCTGTGGGTGCTGACCGGTCTGCTCTTCTTCCTGCTGCAGGGGCTGGAGAACACGCCCGTCCGTTGGTGGGACGACACGCCCGCCCTCATGTCCAGCGCGCGTGCGGCTCTCGTGTGGGTCGGCCTGGTCGTGATCGTCCTGACCAACCTCATATCGATCCTCTACGGATTCCTCGGCCCTGGCGTGTTCCTGGTGCCCGCGTTCCTCCTCTCGCTGCCGCTGACCCGCGCGCTCGTGCCGACCCAGAAGTCTGTCCCGACCGAGAAGGCTGTCTCGATCCAGGAGCCCGGGGCACCGCAGGCCTGACGGTGACGAACCGTCCCCAGCCCCGCAGGTCGGCGTCGATGGGCACCGACACCGGCGACAGGTGCTCCCACGGGGGTGCGTCGGCACGAGCCTGGGCCTGTGCGAGTCACCAAGGCGTTGGGGCAGTTCGGTGAGCGGCTGGCGGCCGACCACCTCGAGGCGGCCGGGTTGCTGGTGCTCGACCGCAACTGGTGCTGCGAGATCGGAGAGATCGACCTCGTCGCGGCGGACGGCGCCGAGCTCGTCGTGGTCGAGGTCAAGACCAGGCGCTCGCTGGCCTACGGGTCGCCAGCCGAGGCGGTGACCTGGCGCAAGCTCGCCCGGCTGCGTCGGCTGGCGGCGGCCTGGCTCGCCGCCCACGACGCCCGCCCCGGCTCGGTGCGCATCGACGTGGTGGCGGTCACCGTGCCCGCGCACGGCCGCCCGCAGGTGGACCACCTGGTCGGGGTGGGGTGACGGTGCTGGGACGCACGCGGGCCGTCGCCCTGGTCGGGATGCGAGCGCACCTCATCGAGGTCGAGGCGCACCTGGCGGCGTCGTTGCCGGCGTTCAGCCTGGTCGGGCTGCCCGATGCCGCGCTGTCGGAGGCTCGCGACCGGGTGCGTGCCGCTGTGGCCTGCGCGGGGCTGACCTGGCCGAACCGCCGGATCACCGTCAACCTGTCTCCGGCGACGCTGCCGAAGTCTGGCTCGGGGTTCGACCTGGCGGTCGCCGTCGCGGTGCTGGCCGGTGCCGGGGTGGTCGACCCGAACAAGGTCTCCTCGGCCGTGCACCTGGGTGAGCTGGGGCTCGACGGCAGGGTGCGGCCGGTGCCCGGGGTGCTCCCGGCGGTGGCCGAGGCGGTCGCCGCCGGGTGCTCAAGGGTGGTCGTCCCCGCCGGGAACGCGGCCGAGGCACGGCTGATCCCCGGTGCTGAGGTCGCGGAGGCCGACCACCTGGCCCGGGTCGCCTCCTGGTACGGCGCCGACGTCACGGTGCCTGACGTCGTGCCCGTCGCGTACCCTGCTCTCGCCTCGACGGAGGCCGCCGTCGCAGACCTCGCTGACGTGCTCGGGCAGGACGACGCCCGTCGCGGTCTGGAGGTCGCCGCTGCCGGGGCGCACCACCTGCTGCTCGTCGGGCCGCCTGGCACCGGGAAGACCATGCTCGCTCGACGCCTGCCGGGCCTGCTGCCCGACCTGGACGAGGAGGCGTCGGTCGAGGCGACGTCGGTGCACTCGGTCGCCGGCACGTTCGACCCGGCGCAGGGACTGCTGCGGCGCCCTCCGTTCGAGGACCCGCACCACACCGCGTCTCCTGCGGCCATCGTCGGAGGCGGGACGGGCGTGGCGCGCCCAGGGGCGGCGTCGCGGGCTCATCGGGGTGTGCTGTTCTTGGACGAGGCGCCTCATTTCGCGACCCAGGTCCTCCAGTCTCTGCGCCAGCCGCTCGAGCACGGTGAGCTGGTGCTGCACCGGGCGGCGGGTGCGGTCCGTTACCCGGCCCGGTTCCAGCTCGTCATGGCGGCCAACCCGTGCCCGTGCGGACGGTACGCGGGCAAGGGCGTGGGCTGCACGTGCCGGGCCGAGGCGCGCCGCCGCTACTTCTCCAGGCTCTCCGGGCCGTTGCTGGACAGGGTGGACCTCCAGCTGGAGGTTCCCCCGCCCCGGTCGAGCTCCGCTGCGGGGGAGGGTACGGCGCAGGTCGCGACCAGGGTCGCACAGGCTCGGGGACGTGCCCGCGCACGGCTGGCCGGCACCCGGTGGCTCACCAACGCCGAGGTGCCCGGCGCGTGGTTGCGGGCACGCACGGCCCGCGACGACCCGATCACCCGTGAGCTGGGCGAGGCGGTCGACCGAGGCTGGCTGAGCCTGCGCGGGGCAGACCGGGTGCTGCGGGTGGCCTGGACGCTCGCCGATCTCGCCGGTGAGGAGCGTCCAGGTGTCGACCACGTGGGGGAGGCCATGATGCTGCGGACCAGAGCGGGTGCCCATGACTGAGGGACGAGAGACCGGTGAGCGAGAGGCCAGAGCGGTCTGGACGGTCCTCAGCGAGCCGGGCGACCCGGTCGCCGGGCGGCTGCTGGCCTGGGTGGGGGCCGGGCGGGCGTTGACCTGGGTGCGCTCGGTGGGCCGTCACCGTCCGGACTGGTCGGTGCTCGAACCCGACCTGGACGGGGTGGCTGACCCCGAGCGCGAGCGTCTCCTTCGACGCGGCCGGACGTGGGCGGCACGGCTGAGCGGCGCCGAGGCCGTGCTCGACATCGGCTCCCGAGCGGGGATGGAGCTCGTCGTCCCGGGGGACCCGTCCTGGCCGGCGGGTCTGGTGGACCTCGACGAGACCGCACCGCACGCCCTGTGGGTGCGTGGCCGGCTGTCCGACACCTCCAGGGTCGCGGTGGTGGGGGCTCGAGCCTGCACCGCCTACGGACGGCGGGTGGCGACCGACCTGGCGGACGACCTGGCCCGTCGTGGTGCGGTGGTGGTGTCGGGCGGCGCCTACGGGATCGACGCGGCGGTGCACCGCGGTGCGCTGGGCTCGGGGGCCACCTGGGCCGTGCTCGCCTCGGGTCTCGACCGCGGCTACCCGGCCGGGCACGCGGGCCTGTTCGAGCAGATCGTGACGGGTGGCGGGGCGCTGCTCGGTGAGGCGCCCCCAGGAGCGGTGCCAGCCCGCAGCCGGTTCTTGCGGCGCAACAGGCTCATCGCGGCGCTCACCTCGGGCACGGTCGTGGTCGAGGCCGCGTGGAGGTCGGGTGCGCTCTCCACGGCGAACCATGCCGCTCGTCTGCTGCGACCGGTCGGCGCGGTCCCTGGGCCGGTGACCTCGGCGGCCTCGGCCGGCTGCCACCGCCTGCTGCGCGAGCAGGTCGCGGTCTGCGTCACCGACGCCGCCGAGGTGGTTGATCTGGTCGGGCCTCTCGAGGGTGCTCGACGTCCGGCAGACCCGGCCGACTCTTCACCTCTGGACGGTCTCGACGCGGGAATTCGGTCGGTGCACGACGCGTTGTCAGTACGTGTTCCTTCTACGTCCTGCGAGCTCGCGGTGCGCACCGGGCTCGCTGTCGCGGTGGTGCGTGCGGGCCTGGGGCGCTTGGAGCTGGTCGGCCTGGCCAGACGAGAAGGAGAAGTCTGGCAGGCTGTACCGGTACGCCGCGTCAGGGTCGGTTCGAGCGACGTGAGCGTTGAATGACGAGCCGGGTGAAAAAAGCGGACGGAACGGATTGTGCATGTCGGGATTTCGGACATTGTCGGCAAAACAAGCGCGAGTTACAACGGTGTTGTTTTCTTGGCCCTTGCTCCGCGCGCGCCGACCCTCCATCGTTGAGGTGTGGCGATGACGGAGGTCTGTTCGCGCGAGGCTCGAGAAGCCCTGCGTGACGACTATGCGACCCACCTGGGGGTGGGGCGAGGGCTCTCGCCGCACACGGTGCGTGCTTATGTGAGCGACCTGGACCACCTGCTGGACCACGTCTGCGCGTCGGGCCTGACCAGGCTGGACCAGATCGACGTGACCGCGCTGCGCTCCTGGCTGAGCGCGATGGCTCAGGGCAACCGTTCGCGTGCGACCCTGGCGCGGCGCACGGCCGCGACGCGGACGTTCTTCGCGTGGGCCGCGCACACCGGGCGCGTGGACGTCGACCCGACCGCACGGCTGGCCAGCCCTCGTGTGGCACGTCCGCTGCCGACGGTGCTCGGTCGGGACGCCGCCGCCCGGCTGCTGGACACCGCCAGCGCGAGCGCCGCCGACGGCGACCCGCTGCGGGTGCGTGACTGGGCCGTGGCCGAGACTCTGTACGCCACCGGTGTGCGGATCGGCGAGCTGTGCAACACCGACCTGGACGACCTGGACCTGAAGGAGCTCACGCTGCGCGTGACGGGCAAGGGGGACAAGGTCCGTGTGGTGCCGCTCGGCCGCCCCGCCGGCGACGCGCTGGAGGCGTGGCTGGACCACGGGTGGCCTCGGTTGGTCAGCGACCCTGGCGTCACCGCTCTCTTCGTCGGGGCTCGGGGCGGTCGGCTCGACCAGCGCCAGGCCCGCACCGCGATCCACCGGCTCGCCGCGGAGGCGGGCGTGCACGACATCGCGCCCCACGCGCTGCGCCACTCCGCGGCGACCCACCTGCTCGAGGGTGGTTCTGACCTGCGGTCGGTGCAAGAGCTGCTCGGGCACGCGAGCCTGAACACCACCCAGCGATACACGCACGTGTCGGCCGAACGGCTGCGTTCGGCGTTCGACCTGGCCCACCCACGGGCCTGACACCTCACGGACGGAGCGCTTTCTTGGAGACGATGCAAGCAGGGGTCGGCCAGACCCTGGTCCGGCGATATCCGGCTCGTCCGGGTGCGGCAGGGCTGATCCCCACCCAGCGCACGGCCGCGGGCGCCTTGATCCCGACCCAGCGCACGGCCGCTGACGTCGACCCGATCGACGCGCTGTGGGCGAGCTACAAGGTCGAGGGCTCGGTCTGGGCGCGCGAACAGCTGATCTTGCACTACGTCCCGCTGGTCACCGCCGTGGCCGGTCGTATCGCGATGCGTCTGCCCAGCACGGTGGACCAGGGCGACCTCGTCTCCTACGGGATGTTCGGGCTCATCGACGCCATCGAGAAGTACGAGACCGATCGCGCCGTCCGCTTCGAGTCCTACGCGTCGGCACGAGTTCGTGGTGCCATCCTCGACGAGCTGCGCGCGCTGGACTGGGTGCCGCGCTCGGTGCGCTCCAAGTCGCGGGCGATCGACCGGGCCTTCGCCGACCTGGAGAACGAGCTGCACCGCAGCCCCACGCAGGCCGAGGTGGCCGAGCGTCTGGGCCTGACGACCGACGAGCTGGCCGCGACGCGGGCCCAGGTGGCGACGGGCAGCGTCGCCGCGCTCGACGAGGTGCTCTCCGGCGAGGACCAGCCTGGCGGGCAGCCGCTCGGCGACCGGCTGCCCGACGACGGTGCGCCCGACCCTCTCGGAGAGATCGAGGCCATGGAGACCTCGCACCTGCTCGCCCGGGCCATCGAGAGCCTGAACGAGCGTGAGCGGCTGGTGGTCGTCCTCTACTACTACGAGCGACGCACCCTGGCCCAGATCGGGCGTGTGCTCGGGGTCACCGAGTCGAGGGTGTCGCAGATGCACAACGCCGCGGTCGGGCGCCTGCGCTCGACCATGCGGGAGGCCGAGGCCGCCTGAGGGCGAGCGTGTGCGTGCGGTGACGGGAGCACCCCGGGCACGCCTGGCCTGTCGGAGCCTCATGGCTGCGGCAGCAGGACGACGGGCCCACCGCCCGCGAGCAGCGACATCGGGTCGATGTAGATCGTCCCGCGACGCACGCCCCAGTGCAGGCAGGTGGTCGGTGCGCAGTGGCTGGCCGGGTTCGCCACGACCACCCCGACCGCGTCACCGGCTCGCACCAGGTCGCCGACCCCCACGGTGGCCTCGACCGGTTCCACCGACGAGCGCAGCCCCTCGCGGCTGAGCACCGTGAGCACGGGGCGCCCGGCGACCGGCCCGACGAAGGTGACCACCCCGTCGCACGGGGCGAGCACCGAGGTACCGGCGTCAGCCACGAGATCGACCCCACGATGCCCCGCTGACCAGCGATGCTCGGGCGGGTCGAACGGATGGACCAGGACCAGCTCCTGGACCGGTGCGACCCAGACCCCGAGGCCGGGCGGGTCAGCCCGTGCGGCGCGGTCGACCGACGCGGTGCCGAGCAGCCCGAGCGCCAGCACGGCGAGGATCACGAACCTGGTGCGCACGGGAAGGAGCCTGCCCGCCCGGTGTCAGCACGGGTCCGGTCGTCCTCAGGTGTCGAGGTGCCGTCGCGGTGCTCGTCGGGCTGAGGACGGTTCGTGGACGCCTCTCGTGGGAGAGGGGGTCTCTCGCCGTGCGCGGACCTGTGTGCACCGGGCCTCCGGGGCACCTCGGCACCGCTGCGGGCGGCGGCGGGCGGGGAGTCGGTGGTCAGGTAGACTGACCGCGCGGCCGGCATGCCGGTCGACTTCGCGCGTCCTTCCTGGTCGGCCATGGTGTCGGCCGGGGGTCGGCCCCGCTGCGGTCCGGGTCTTTCCCGGCGCGGGTCTGGTCGGGCGCCAGGGGTGGCGGTCACCTGGCCGGCACCGACAACCCAGCACGCGGGCCTCGGGCCCGCCGACACAGGCGCGCGGTGCGCGCCGAAAGGACGAGCCCATGGCCGTCGTGACCCTGCGCCAGATGCTGACCAGCGGTGTGCACTTCGGGCACCAGACCCGGCGCTGGAACCCGAAGATGCGGCGCTTCATCCTCACCGAGCGCAACGGGATCTACATCGTCGACCTCGAGAAGTCGCTGTCGTACATCGACAACGCCTACGAGTTCGTCTCCGAGACCGTGGCCCGCGGCGGGACCATCCTGTTCGTCGGCACCAAGAAGCAGGCTCAGGAGGCCGTCGCCGAGCAGGCCACCCGCGTCGGCATGCCCTACGTCAACCAGCGCTGGCTGGGCGGGATGCTGACCAACTTCTCGACGGTGCACAAGCGCCTCCAGCGCCTCAAGGAGCTCGAGCAGATCGACTTCGACGACGTCGCCGGGTCCGGTCTGACGAAGAAGGAGCTGCTCGTCCTGCGGCGCGAGAAGGACAAGCTGTCCAAGACCCTCGGCGGCATCCGCGACATGAACAAGGTGCCGTCGGCGGTGTGGATCGTCGACACCAACAAGGAGCACCTGGCTGTCGACGAGGCCCGCAAGCTGGGCATCCCGGTGGTCGCGATCCTGGACACCAACTGCGACCCCGACCAGGTGGACTACCCGATCCCGGGCAACGACGACGCGATCCGCGCCGTCGGTCTCCTCACCCGGGTGGTGGCCGATGCCGTCGCCGACGGTCTGCTCAAGCGGCACGCCTCTCGCACCGGGGGCCAGGGCGCTGACGCCCCGGCCGAGCCGCTGGCCGAGTGGGAGCGCGAGCTGCTGGCCGGCGCCGAGGCGAGCCTGGCCGAGCCGCAGCCGGAGGTGGCTGCCGCCGCCGAGCCGCAGACCGCTGCTGAGCCGGAGGCTGCCGCAGCCGCTGAGGTCGCTGCTGCCGAGCCGGAGACCACCGACGCCGAGCCTGCCGCCGACGCGGCGAGCTGACATCTCGAGCCGAACGAAAGGGGATCACAACCGATGGCAAGCTATTCGATGGCTGACCTGAAGGCGCTGCGCGAGAAGACCGGCGCCGGCATGATGAACGTGAAGAGGGCTCTGGAGGAGGCCGAGGGCGACCCGGTCAAGGCTGAAGAGCTGCTGCGGGTGCGTGGCCTGAAGGGCGTGGCCAACCGCGAGGGCCGCTCGGCCTCCGACGGTCTGGTCGCCGCGCACGTCGGGCCCGCCGCCGACGGCTCGGGCCAGGTCGGCGTGATGGTCGAGATGAACTCCGAGACCGACTTCGTCGCCAAGAACCAGGCGTTCGTCTCCCTCGCTGACCGCGTCCTCGCTGCGGCTGTCGACTCTGGTGCCACTGACGCCGACGCTCTGCTGAACGTGCAGACCGACGGGGTGAGCGTGCAGGAGGCGATCGACGGCGTGGCCGCGACCATCGGTGAGAAGCTGGTGCTGCGTCGGGTCGCCCGCGTGACCGGCGAGCACGTCGCGGTCTACCTGCACAAGGTCAACAAGGACCTGCCCCCGCAGGTCGGTGTGCTGGTGGCCACCGACGCCAAGGCTGCCGAGGTGGCCCACGACGTGGCTACCCACGTCGCGGCCTACTCGCCCACCTACGTGACGCGCGACGAGGTCCCCGAGCAGGTGATCGCCGACGAGCGTCGCATCGCTGAGGAGATCGCCCGCAACGAGGGCAAGCCCGAGGCCGTGCTGCCGAAGATCGTCGACGGTCGTCTCGTCGGCTTCTTCAAGGAGAACGTGCTGGTCGACCAGGCCTTCGCGAAGGACTCGAGCAAGAGCGTCGGCCAGGTGCTCGCCGAGGCTGGCGGCGCCGTGCTCGGTATGGCCCGCTTCCGCGTCGGAGCCTGACGATGGGTGAGCCGACGTCACCGTCTCCGCGCCGGGTGCTGCTGAAGCTGTCCGGCGAGACCTTCGGGGGCGGTGACGTCGGCCTCGCCGTCGATGTGGTCCGTCGCATCGCCGACGAGATCGCCGTGGCCGTGCGCGGCGGCGTCCAGGTCGCCGTCGTCGTCGGCGGTGGCAACTTCTTCCGGGGGGCCGAGCTCTCCGAGGAGGGCATGGACCGTGCCCGTGCCGACTACATGGGCATGCTCGGCACCGTGATGAACTGCCTCGCGCTGCAAGACTTCTTGGAGCAGGCTGGGGTGAGCACCCGGGTGCAGAGCGCGATCACCATGGGGCAGGTCGCCGAGCCGTACATCCCGCTGCGAGCCATCCGGCACCTGGACAAGGGACGCGTGGTGATCTTCGGGGCCGGGGCGGGGATGCCGTACTTCTCCACCGACACCGTCGCCGTGCAGCGCGCCCTGGAGACTCACTGCCAGATGGTGCTCATGGGCAAGAACGGGGTGGACGGTGTCTACACCGCCGACCCTCGGACCGACCCGTCAGCGACGTTCGTGGAGCACCTGACCTACACCCGTGCGCTGGTCGAGGGGCTGGCCGTGATGGACGCGACAGCGTTGTCGATGTGCCGCGACAACGCCGTGAGGATGCGTGTGTTCGGCCTCGAGCAGCCGGGCAACGTCACTCGTGCCCTCGAGGGTGAGAAGATCGGCACGCTGGTGACGTCGTCGTAGCAGGACGAGACAGGACGGGACGAGGAGCAACGGTGATCGACGAGACCCTGTTCGAGGCCGAAGAGAAGATGGACAAGACGGTCGAGCACGCCAAGGAGGAGTTCGCCGCGATCCGGACCGGCCGTGCCAACGCCGCCATGTTCGCCAAGGTGTTCGTGGACTACTACGGTGCACCGACGCCGCTCCAGCAGCTGGCGTCGTTCAACGTGGTCGAGGCACGCACCGTGCTCATCAGCCCGTTCGACAAGTCCTCGGCCCCGGCGGTCGAGAAGGCGCTGCGCAACTCTGACCTGGGTGTGAACCCGACCTCGGACGGCGACGTGATCCGTGTGGCGCTGCCCGCGCTGACCGAGGAGCGTCGCAAGGAGTACGTCAAGCTGGCGCGGCACAAGGCGGAGGAGTCGCGGATCGCGGTGCGTGCGGTGCGTCGCCACGCCAAGGACGCGCTCGACCGGCTGGTCAAGAACGGCGAGACCGGGGAGGACGAGGTGATGCGCGCGGAGAAGGAGCTCGACGCTCTGACGAAGAAGCACGTCGACCTGATCGACCACCTGCTCTCCGGCAAGGAAGCCGAGCTGCTCGAGGTCTGATGCCGGACTCGACCGCCCAGCGCGCCCCCCAGGCCGGCCGCGACCTCCCGGTCGCGATCACGGTCGGGCTCGGCCTGCTCGCGGTGGTGGTCGCCTCCCTGTTCATCCTCAAAGAGGTCTTCGCGGTCCTGGCCGTCGTCGTGGTGGGCGCGGCGATGTGGGAGCTCGCCCAGGCCTTCGCCAAGCGCTCGATCCACGTCCCGCTGGTCCCCGCGCTGGTCGGCCTGGTGGGCATCCTCGTCTCGGCCTACACCGCGGGCCCTGAGGCGCTGTTCGTGGCCTTCCTGCTCACCGTCGGCGGGACGGTGGTCTGGCGGGTGCTCGACGGCAGCGGCGAGCCGGCCCTGCGGGACGCGACCGCGTCGGTGTTCGCCATCGCCTACCTGCCGTTCTTGGCGGGGTTCGCGATGCTGATGCTCGCCGCACCCGACGGGCCGCAGCGCGTCATGCTGTTCATCCTGCTCGTGGTGGCCTCCGACACCGGTGGGTACACCGTGGGCAGCCTGCTCGGCTGGCACCCGATGGCGCCCAAGGTGAGCCCCAAGAAGTCGTGGGAAGGCGTGGCCGGGTCGCTGGTGCTCGCCTGCGTGGTGGGTGTGGTCGGCAGCCAGGCCCTGCTGTCCACCGACCCGGTGGTGGGGGTGGTGCTCGGCGTCGCCGTGGTGACCACCGCGACGCTGGGCGACCTGGCGGAGTCGATGCTGAAGCGCGACCTGGGCCTGAAGGACATGGGCCGTCTCGTCCCCGGGCACGGCGGGGTGCTGGACCGGCTGGACTCGTTGCTGCTGTCCGCACCCGCGGTCTACCTCGTCCTCGCCGCGCTGGTCCCGGTGCCATGAACGCGCTCGACCTGGCCGGCTCCCACGCGAGGCTCAGGAGCCGCCCGCCGCTGCACCTGGCTGATCTCACCCCGGCCGAGCGGGTGCGGGCTGTGGTCGAGCGCGGCCACCCCGGCTTTCGGGCCAAGCAGCTGGCCACGCACTACTTCGACCGCCTGACCCGCGACCCCGCTGCGATGACCGACCTCCCGGTGGCAGCGCGCGAGACGCTGGCGGCCGACCTGCTCCCGCCGCTGCTGACGCCCGTCCGTACGCTCGACGCCGACCAGGGGACCACGGTCAAGACGCTGTGGCGGCTGCACGACGGGGCGTTGGTGGAGTCGGTGCTGATGCGCTACCCCCGCCGCGCCACGCTGTGCCTGTCCAGCCAGGTGGGGTGCGGCCTGGCCTGCGCGTTCTGCGCGACGGGGCAGCAGGGGCTGACGCGCAACCTGTCGGCCGGCGAGATGGTCGAGCAGGTCCGTGCCGCCGCTGCCGCGATGGCCGCCGGAGAGCTTCCCGGCGGGCCGGGGCGCCTGTCGAACGTCGTGCTCATGGGCATGGGGGAGCCCATGGCGAACTACGCACGGATGATCGCCGCCGTGCGGGCGATCGTCGCGCCCTCTCCTGAGGGGTTCGGCATCTCCGCGCGCAACGTCACGGTCTCGACCGCCGGCCTGGTGCCCGGCATCGACAAGCTCGCTGCCGAGGGGTTGCCGCTCACTCTCGCGCTGTCGCTGCACGCGCCGGACGACGAGCTGCGGTCGGAGCTGGTGCCGGTCAACACCCGGTGGGGCGTCGCCAAGGTGCTCGACGCCGCGTACCGGTACTTCGAGGCGACCGGCCGGCGGGTCTCGATCGAGTACGCCCTCATGCGTGACGTCAACGACCAGGCGTGGCGTGCGGACCTGCTCGGTGAGCTGCTCGCCGCGCGCGGTCGCGGCTGGGTGCACGCCAACCCGATCCCGCTGAACCCGGTGCCCGGCTCGCGGTGGACGGCCTCAGAGCCCAGCGTCGAGGCGGAGTTCGTGGCACGCTTGCGCAAGCACGGTGTCCCCACGACGGTGCGGGACACCAGGGGCAGCGAGATCGACGGCGCGTGCGGCCAGCTGGCAGGAGCGGAGGACGAGTGAGCGGCGCGATGTTCCGCACGGTGAGCAGGCTCAGGCGCGGCTACGACCGCGAGGAGGTCGACGAGTTCTTCGCCCATGCCCGCCAGCTCTACGAGAAGGCCCCAGGCGAGGCCCTGAACGCCATGGACGTGCGTCGGGTCGGCTTCGGTCTGGTCCGCGGCGGGTACATCACCAGCGCGGTGGACGCGGCGCTGGACCGGCTGGAGCAGGCGTTCATCGCCCGGGCCCGGGCGGAGTTCGTCGGCAGGCACGGGCAGAAGGCGTGGATGAACAGGCTCGGCGAGCGGGCCAGCACCCTCTACGGGCGCCTGGGCAGGCCGGAGGGCGACCGGTTCGCCCCACCCCGCCGGGGTCATGGGTATGAGCCGGCCGACGTCGACGCGCTGTGCCGGCGCCTCGTCGCGTACTTCGACAACGGCGTGCCGTTGACGGCGGCCGAGGTGAGGGTCGCGACGTTCCGCGCCCGACGCGGGAAGAACGCCTACGACGAGGACTCGGTCGACGCGTTCCTGGCTCGGGCCGTCGACGTGCTGCTCGGTGTGGAGTGAGGTCCAGATGAGTCGTCGCGCTGTCACGCTCCTGGGTTCCACCGGGTCGGTAGGCACGCAGGCTGTCGACGTGGTGCTGAACAACCCCGGGCGTTTCGTGGTGACCGGTCTGGCCGCCGGTGGCTCTGACCTGGTGACCCTGGCTCGTCAGGCCGCGGTGCTGGGCGTCGGGTCGGTCGCGGTGGCTGACGTCCACGCGGTCGGGGCGCTGCGCGACGCCCTGGAGCACCAGACCGTCACCTATCCCGGCTGGTCGGCCAAGGACGTCGAGGTGCTGGCAGGTGCTGACGCGGCTGCCGAGCTGGCCGCGCGGCCCGCCGACGTCGTGCTCAACGGCATCACCGGTGCGGTCGGGCTCGCTCCGACGCTGGCCGCGCTGGGGGCGGGGACCACCGTGGCCCTGGCCAACAAGGAGTCGCTGGTCGTCGGCGGCTCGCTGGTCAAGGCCGCGAAGCTGGGGTCTGGCCAGATCGTCCCGGTCGACTCCGAGCACTCGGCGATCGCCCAGTGCCTGCAGGCAGGCACCCGTGGTGAGGTGCGTCGTCTGATCCTCACGGCCTCCGGCGGGCCGTTCCGCGGATGGTCGCGCGAACGTCTCGTCGACGTCACGCCGGCCCAGGCTCTGGCGCACCCGACCTGGCAGATGGGGCCGTGGGTCACCGTGAGCTCCGCGACCATGATGAACAAGGCGCTCGAGCTCATCGAGGCCCACCTGCTGTTCGAGGTCCCGACCGAGCAGATCGCGGTGGTGGTGCACCCGCAGTCGGTGGTCCACTCGATGGTGGAGTTCGTCGACGGGGCGACCATCGCCCAGGCGTCTCCGCCTGACATGCACCTGCCCATCGCGCTCGGCCTGGGGTGGCCCGACCGTGTGGACGGCGCGGCGCCGACCTGCGACTGGAGCGTCCCGGTCGCCTGGACTTTCGAGCCGTTGGACGAGGAGGTGTTCGGCGCCGTGCGGCTCGCCCGTGCCGCCGTCGCGGCCTCTGCCACCCACCCGGCGGTGCTGAACGCCGCCAACGAGGTGTGCGTCGAGGCGTTCTTGGCAGGCCGGATCGGCTTCCTCGACATCGTCGCCACGGTGGAGCGGGTGCTCGGTGAGCACGACGGTGTCGTGGCCGGCGTCGTGCTGGACGACGTCCTGGACGCCGACGCCTGGGCTCGTGCCCGTGCGGAAGAGCTTCTGGTCCGGGTCTAGGCTCTCGCCGGCAGCCCGTCCTGTCAGCGGCTCGTGAGCCGGGCGAGCACCGGCTCGAGACGTGAGCGGCGGCCGGTGGTCCGCTCCGCGGCGTCGGCCCGCTCGGCGACCTTGAGACCAGCGGTGATACCTGCCCAGCGCAGCGGCTCAGGTTCCCAGCGCGGCGAGCGGTGGCCGACCCAGGGCAGCGAGACCAGCGGGGTGCGGGCGCCGGTGACGAGGTCGGCCAGGGTCCGCCCCGCCAGGTTGGCGGTGGACACCCCGTCGCCGACGTAGCCGCCCGCCCAGCCCTGCCCGGTGCGCGCGTCGAGCCCCACCGAGGCGCACCAGTCGCGAGGGACGCCCACCGGCCCGCCCCAGGCGTGGGTGATCTCCACCCCGGCCAGCGTGGGGAACATCTCGACCAGCACGGCACGCAGGTTCGCGAACACCCGCTCGTCGCGGTCGAACGCCGGTGAGACCCGAGAACCCCGGTGGTACGGTGCGCCGCGCCCGCCGAACGCGATCCGTCCGTCAGCGGTGCGCTGCCCGTAGACGATGACGTTGCGAGCGTCGGCGAAGGTCTCCGAGCCGGCCAGGCCGATGCGTCCCCAGGTGGCGTCGTCCAGGGGCTCGGTCGCGACCATCAAGGAGTACACCGGTGCGATCTCCCGGTGCGCCCCGGGGATCCGCGGTGTCCACGCCTCGGTGGCCCGCACCGACCAGCGCGTGCGGACCCGGCCGTGGTCGGTGAGGACGGCTCCGGGGGCGATCTGGGTCACCCGGGTCCGCTCGGCGACGCGGACCCCCCTCGCGCGCACCACCTCGGCCAGGCCCCGCACCAGGCGCAACGGCTGGACGCGGGCGCTGTCGGGCGTCCACGACCCGCCGCGGACCCCGGTGGCGTCAGCCCGCGCGCTCGCCTCGGCGGCGGAGAGCAGCACGGTCTGGTCACCCCAGCGGTGGTCCTCGGCGACGGCGGCCTCGATCCGCTCCAGCTGTGGCCGGCTGCGTGCCAGCGTCAGCGACCCGCCGGCGTGGAAGTCGCAGTCGATGCCCTCGGCGGACGCGGCACGGCCCACCTCGACCACCGTGTCGCGCATCGCGGCGCGCATCGACCGGGCTGCCTCGGCGCCGTAGCGGCGGGCCAGGCGGGAGCCCGCGGCCGGGAAGAGCGCCGAGCACCAGCCTCCGTTGCGCCCCGAGGCGCCGAACCCCACCCGCTCGGCCTCGATCACCAGCACGTCCAGCGAGGGATCGGCCTCGTGCAGGTAGTAGGCGGTCCACAGCCCGGTGAGCCCACCGCCGACGATCGTGACGTCCGCCGCGGTGTCGCCGTCCAACGGCTCCCCGGGCTCCGCTGCCGCCGGGTCGTCGGTGACGACCTGGTCCCACCACAGCGACAGGGCCCGGGGGCCGTCCATCAGAGCCGGTCCCAGGCCTGGGTCAGCACCGAGCGCAGGATGCGCTCCATCTCGTCGAACTCTGCCGGGCCCACCGTCAGCGGGGGAGCCAGCTGGATGACGGGGTCCCCCCGGTCGTCGGCACGGCAGTACAGGCCGCCCTCGAACAGGGCAGGGGAGACGAAGCCCTTGAGGATGCGCGCCGCCTCGTCGTCGGAGAACGACTCGCGGGTGGTCTTGTCCTTGACGAGCTCGATGCCGTAGAAGAAGCCCATGCCTCGCACGTCACCGACGATCGGCAGGTCGAGCAGCCTCTCCAGCGTGGTGCGGAACGCCGGGGCGTGCTCGTGCACGTGGTCGACCAGGTTCTCCGACTCGAAGATGTCGAGGTTGGCCAGCCCGACCGCGCACGACACCGGGTGCCCGCCGAAGGTGTAGCCGTGCAAGAAGGTCGCTGAGCCGTCGGCGAAGGGCTCGTACACCTCGTCGGAGACGATCATCGCGCCTAGGGGGGAGTAGCCCGAGGTCAGGCCCTTGGCGCAGGTGATGATGTCGGGCACGTAGCCGAGCTCGACGCACCCGAAGATCTCTCCGATCCGGCCGAACGCGGAGATGACCTCGTCAGAGACCAGCAGCACGTCGTAGGTGTCGCAGATCTCACGCAGCCGCTCGAAGTAGCCCGGGGGCGGCGGGAAGCACCCGCCGGCGTTCTGCACGGGCTCGACGAACACGGCGGCGACCGTGTCGGGCCCCTCGATCTCGATCGCCTCGGCCACCCGGTTCGCCGCCCACACCCCGAACGCCTTCGGGTCGTCGCGCAGCTGCTCGTCAGCCCGGTAGATGTTGGTGTTCGGGACCTTCAGGGCACCGGGCACCAGCGGCTCGTACACCGTCTTGATGTCGGGCAGGCTGGTCAGCGACAGCGCGCCGTGGGTGGTCCCGTGGTAGGCGACCGCACGGGAGATCACCTTCGTCTTGCCGGGACGCCCGCGCAGCGACCAGTACTGCTTGGCGAGCTTCATCGCCGACTCCACGGCCTCGCCGCCGCCGGTGGTGAAGAACACCCGGTTCAGCGGCTCGGGGGCGTAGCCAGCCAGGCGCTCGGCGAGGTCGATCGCGGCCGGGTGGGCGTAGGACCACAGCGGGAAGAACGCCAGCTGCTCGGCCTGCCTCGCCGCCGCGGCGGCCATCTCGGCCCGGCCGTGGCCCACCTGGACCGTGAACAGGCCCGCCAGGCCGTCGAGGTACTGCTTGCCGTCCGTGTCCCAGATGCGGTGGCCGGAGCCCCTGACGACGGTCGGGACCTTGTCGGCCCACCACGAGGCGGGCGTGAAGTGACCCCAGAGGTGGGCTCGGGCCGCGTCCTCGCGTGAGGTGCTCGGTGCTGGTGAGGTGCTCGGTGTCATCGGGTTCCCCAGTCGTACTTCTGCTTGTGGAGCTTCAGGTAGACGAACGTCTCGGTGGACCGTACCCCTGGGATCGCCCGGATCCTAGAGTTCAGGAGATCGAGCAGGTGCTCGTCGTCCTCGCACACCACCTCGATCAGCACGTCGAAGCCGCCGGCGGTGCTCACCACATAGCCGACCTCGTCGATCGCGGCGAGCGCCGCGGTGACCAGCCGGGTGTCTCCGTCGGTGGTCACGCCGATCATGGCCTGACGCGGGAAGCCGACCTGCAGAGGGTCGGTCACCGCGACGATCTGCATGATGCCGGCCTCGGCCAGCTGCTCCACCCGTCGGCGCACCGTCGACTCGGACAGGCCGACAGCGCGGCCGATCTCCGCGAAAGAGCGCCGCCCGTCCTGCTGGAGCTGTTCGATGAGCGCCTTCGTGGTCGCGTCGAGGTGCGGCTTGGACGACGGGGTGGTCATCGCTGGATCGTGCCTGTCGTCGTACGGCGAGCGCAAGCGAGCACGCTCCACGCAGCGACAGGCCGTGAGATGACGGAATCCGTCACCAGGAGGCGGATCGAAGACGAGATCCTTCATCTAAGGCTCTCGTGACAACGAAATCCGTCAACATGCAAGATTTGAGGCGATGGATGAGGGCTCTCGGTCAGGAGGGGGTGAAGAGGGGTCACGACTCTCTCGAGAGGGTGGCCCCTTCGCCAAAAGTGCCTCTGAGCTGGGCATATGCGCGATCTCAGACGTTGGGACACCAGGACTTTCGTCCCGTATGTATGTCTACGATCGATGGTGGAACGACTTCCCTGGGCCGCTCTTGTCAGATCGAGGGGCCCGAACGAAGGTGGCAAACCGGACAAGGGCGGTACGTTGCCACGAGAACGTCGCCATCGGTGCGAGCCAACGAGACCTTGAGGGGTGAACGATGAGAGGTGGGTCGACGAGACGGCGTCCCGTCCCCGAGCCTGTGCTGCGAGACCTGGCCGAGCGGGCCGCCGCTGCTGGTCTGTCGCGGCGGTCGTTCCTGGGGCTGATGGGCGTCGTCGGTGGTGCGGCAGCGCTGTCGGCCTGCTCCGGTGCTGGTGCTGATCGGTCCGGCTACCTGCGCTGGGGCAACTGGCCGCTGTACCTGGACATGTCGGACGACGACGTCAACACCTACCCGTCGCTGCTGAGGTTCCAGGAGGAGTCGGGCATCAAGGTGTCCTACATGGAGGACATCGAGGACAACGCCTCCTTCTTCGGGAAGGTCCGGGGTCGTCTGGCCAACGGGCAGGACATCGGCTACGACCTGGTCACCCTCTCCGACCCGATGGTGGCTCGATGGGTGGGCCAGGGGTATGCCCAGACCTTGGACCGTGCGGCGATGCCGAACACCAAGAACCTGCTCGCGAGCCTGGAGAACCCGGACTACGACCCGGGCCGTACGCGGTCGATGCCGTGGCAGACCGGCCTGAGCGGGATCGCCTGGCGCAAGGACAGGGTGCCCCGCGGGCTGAAGAGCCTGGACGACCTGTGGGATCCCGACCTGGCCGGCAAGGTGGAGGTGCTCTCCGAGTTCCAGGACACCATCTCGATGGTCATGTGGTCGCAGGGTGTCGACCCGTCGAGCGACTGGGGTGACGACGAGTTCGAGGCGGCGCTCGAGGTCGTGAGGGAGCACCTGGAGTCCGGTCAGATCCGTACGATCAAGGGCCAGTCCTACAAGGAGGACCTGCTCAGCGGGGACGCCTGGGCGGTGATGGCCTACAGCGGCGACATCTTCCAGCTCAACCAGGACGCGGGTGAGGAGCTCTTCGAGTTCGTCGTGCCTGAGGCTGGCGGGATCATGTGGGGCGACCACTTCATGGTCCCCTCGACCTCGGACCGGCTGACCTGCGCTCAGAAGCTGATCGACTTCTACTACGACCCGGAGGTGGCCGCGACGGTCGCCGCCTGGGTCAACTACATCACCCCGGTGGAAGGTGCGCGGGAGGCGATGGAGAAGATCGACCCGGAGCTGGTGGACGACCCGCTGATCTTCCCCACCGACGAGATGCTGGCCAAGACCCCGCTCGTCCGAGGGTTCACCGCCGACGAGTACACCAGGTACACCGAGCGCTTCCTGACGCTGGGCGGCGCCTGACTCACCACGGAGGATTCTGGGACGTTCGTCCCTGGGCACACGGGTGCTCGATCGGGCAGTCCATGACTGCGATCCGCCCCTCCAGGGGTGACGGGTCGGCCAGCCGTGGACATTCCGGTACGTTTCGATGCAATGACTTCACCCACCTCGGAGGTGAGGTCGAGCCTCGAGAGGACCGAGATGAGACGTCGCCCTGTTCCTGAGCCTGTGCTGCGTGATCTGGCCGAGCGGGCCGCTGCTGCTGGTCTGTCGCGGCGGTCGTTCTTGGGCCTGCTGGGTGTTGCTGGTGGTGCGGCGGCGTTGTCAGGCTGCGCTGGTGGCAGCGGCGGTCGGGCGGGCTACCTACGGTGGGGCAACTGGCCGCTGTACCTGGACACCGACGGGACGAGGTACCCGACGCTGGACAGGTTCCAGGAGGAGACGGGCATCAAGGTGTCTTACCTGGAGGACGTCGAAGACTGCGACATGTTCTTCGGGAAGGTCCGGGGTCGCCTGGCCAACGGGCAGGACATCGGCTACGACCTGGTCACCCTCACCGACTGGATGGCGGAGCGGTGGGTGCGTCAGGGGTACACCCAGACTCTGGACCGTGCGGCGATGCCGAACACCAAGAACCTCCTGGAGAGCCTGGAGAACCCCGACTACGACCCGGGCCGGACGCGCACCATGCCGTGGCAGGCCGGTTTCAGCGGGATCGCGTGGCGCAAGGACAAGGTCCCCGCTGGGCTGAAGGAGGTGGACGACCTGTGGCGTCCCGAGCTCGCGGGGAAGGTCTCCTTGCTCTCGGAGTTCACCTCGACCGTCGCGCTGGTCCTGTGGACCCAGGGTGTCGACCCGTCAGGCGAGTGGGGCGACGACGAGTGGGGCAACGCTCTGGACCTGCTGAAGGGGCACCTGGACTCTGGGCACATCCGTACGATCAAGGGCCAGTCCTACAAGGAGGACCTGCTCAGCGGCGACGCCTGGGCGGTGATCGCCTACAGCGGCGACATCGCCCAGCTCAACGAGGACGCGGGCGAGGAGCTCTTCGAGTTCGCGGTGCCTGAGGCTGGCGGGGTCATCTGGGCCGACCACTTCATGGTGCCCTCGACCTCGGAGCAGGTGGCTGACGCCCAGAAGCTGATCGACTTCTACTACGACCCCGAGGTCGCGGCGGAGGTCGCCGCCTATGTCAACTACATCACCCCGGTGCAGGGCGCGCGGGAGGCGATGGAGAAGATCGACCCGGAGCTGGTGGACGACCCGATGATCTTCCCCACCGAAGAGCTGCTGGCCAAGGCCCCGCTCGTCCGAGGGTTCACCGCCGACGAGTACACCAGGTACACCGAGCAGTTCTTGGCGCTGGGCGGAGCCTGATCGACGTGGTCTCGCCGCACGGGCTGTCGCTGACGGTCCGTGCGGCGAGATCGTGATGTCTGCCTCCTGCGCACCCGACCGACGGCCGGGGGTCTCGCGTCGCTCGTCCTGCGGCGTCGCGGCGGGTGAGACATCGAGAGCGCGTCGCGGGCATGTCGGTATGCCCGATTCGGTACCTTCGTCCGCAGGTGCCGTCTGTGCTCCGCGGGGAGACCCGTCCGGGAGGAGAGGTATGAGGAGGGTGGTCGATGTCTGAGCCCATGGTCGGCGCGGTCCGGTCGGTCGGAGTCCATCCAGGCTGGCCCCCAGCGCTGGAGCTGGTCGGGATCCACAAGGAGTTCGGTTCGTTCGTCGCCGTCGACGACCTCCACCTGACGATCCCGACGGGGGAGTTCTTCGCGCTGCTGGGCCCGTCGGGCTGCGGCAAGACGACGACCCTGCGCATGGTCGCGGGCCTGGAGACTCCCTCTGCCGGGAGCATCTACATCGCCGGGGAGGACGTGACCTGGGTGCGGGCCTACCGACGTCCGGTCAACACGGTGTTCCAGAGCTATGCGCTGTTCCCGCACCTGAGCATCAGCGAGAACGTGGCCTTCGGCCTGCGCCGCCGGAAGGTCCGCGACGTGGCGCCGAAGGTGGCCGAGGCCCTGGAGCTGGTCGAGCTGGGGCACCTGGGCGACCGCAAGCCCACCCAGCTCTCCGGCGGTCAGGCACAACGTGTCGCGCTGGCCCGCGCCCTGGTCAACCACCCGCAGGTGCTGCTGCTCGACGAGCCGCTCGGCGCCCTGGACCTCAAGCTGCGCCGTCAGATGCAGCTGGAGCTCAAGCGCATCCAGACCGAGGTCGGGCTGACCTTCGTGCACGTCACCCACGACCAGGAGGAGGCCATGACGATGGCCGACCGGGTCGCGGTGATGAACAAGGGCCGCATCGAGCAGATGGGCCCCCCGGAGGAGCTCTACTCCCGACCGCACACGGTGTTCGTCGCGAACTTCCTGGGGCAGTCCAACCTGCTGCCGGGCATGGTCACCGACACCGCCGGCGACCGGCTGGTGGTGTCGGTGGGCGACATGCGCCTGGGCGTGCCTGCCGACCGCGCGGTGCGCACGTCGGGACGGGTCCTGGTCGGGGTCCGACCGGAGAAGATCAGCCTTCTCCTCGACGGTCAGGACGCCCCGGCCGGGCACAACATGATCGGTCCGGGCGTCGTCACCGACGTCTCCTTCATGGGGGTGAGCACCCAGTACCAGGTCGAGGTCGCGGGGCTCGGCACGTTCGGCGTGTTCGCGCAGAACCTGAACGGTGGTGCCGTGGTCGCCCCTGGCACCAAGGTCCACCTGTCCTGGCTGACAGAGCACACCTTCGGGCTCGACGGCGACGAGGACGCCGACGAGGGCGCCCAGGGTCTGGACGGTGAGCTGTGAGCCTGCTCGCCGGGCTCGGGGGCGGAGGAGGAGCGTCCTCACGGGTGCCCACGGCGCGAGCCCGGCACGGTGCCCACTGGAGGCTGATCGGCCCGGGGCTGATCTTCCTCCTGCTCTTCTTCGTCGCGCCGGTCGGTGCGCTCCTGGTCACCAGCCTGTACGTGCCGATCCCGGGCGGTGAGCTGGGCCAGTACACCCCGGCGTTCCACTGGCAGAACTACGTCGACTCGATCAGTGCCTTCTACCCGCAGATCCTCAGGTCGTTCTCGTTCGCGGCCATCGCGACGGTGTCGGCGCTGGTCATCGGGTTCCCGATGGCCTACGCCATCGCGGTGCGCGCACGGGAGCGCAAGATGCTCCAGGCGTTGCTGCTGGTGCTGGTCATCGCCCCGTTCTTCACGTCGTTCATCCTGCGCACCATCGCCTGGAAGCAGATCCTGGCCGACGAGGGCGTCGTCGTCAGCGTGCTGAAGTGGGCGTACATCCTGCCCGAGGACGGCCGGCTCACCGCGACGGCGTTCGCCGTGGTCGCCGGCCTGACCTACAACTTCTTGCCGTTCATGGTGCTGCCCATCTACGCCAGCCTGGAACGTCTCGACCCCCGGATGCTCGAGGCGGGCGCCGACCTGTACGCTTCGCCGTTCACGACGTTCCGCAAGGTGACGTTCCCGCTGGCGATGCCCGGCGTCATCGCCGGCACCCTGCTGGTGTTCATCCCGGCGTCTGGTGACTACGTGAACTCCTCGCTCCTGGGCAACAGCACCGACACGGCGATGATCGGGCAGGTCATCGACGGCAGGTTCACCAGGTTGCTGGACTACCCGACGGCAGCGTCGCTGTCGGCGATCCTCATGGTGATCATCCTCGTCCTGGTCATCAGCTACGTGCGTCGCACCGGGACGGAGGAGCTGCTGTGACCGTGACCACCTCTGAACCTACGACCACCTCGACGCCCCGTCGTCGTCGCAGCTTTCGGCTGGGGAACGCGATCGTCCCTGTCTTCGCTGGGCTCGCGTTCGTGTATCTCTTGGTGCCGATCGCCTACACGGTCGCGTTCAGCTTCAACCAGGCCGGCAAGTCCAACCTGATCTGGAGGGGCTTCACGCTGGACAACTGGCGCGACCCGTGCGGGGCGCCGCAGGTGTGCGAGGCGTTCGTCACCTCGCTGGGGGTGGGGGCGACCGCCACCGTCATCGCCACCACGCTGGGCACGCTGCTGGCGCTGGCCCTGGTGCGGTTCAGGTTCCGTGGCCGTCCGGCGATCAACCTGCTGATCTTCCTGCCGATGTCCACACCCGAGGTGGTGCTGGGCGCGTCGCTCGCGGCGCAGTTCCTGATGCTGAAGGTCGCCTTCGGGTTCTGGACGATCGTGGCGGCTCACGTGCTGTTCTGCATCAGCTTCGTCGTGGTGACGGTGAAGGCCCGGGTGGCGACCCTGGACCCGGCGCTGGAAGAGGCGGCGGCCGACCTGTACGGGTCTCCGACGGCGGTGTTCTGGCGGGTCACCTTCCCCTTGCTGCTGCCGGGGATCGCGGCAGCGGGGCTGCTGTCGTTCAGCCTGTCGTTCGACGACTACATCGTGACGAACCTCAACGCCGGGTCGCTGAAGACCTTCCCGATGTTCGTCTACATCTCCGCCAACCGTGGCATCCCGCCACAGGCGAACGTCATCGCCTCGGCCATGTTCATCGCCGCGCTGGCCATCGTCGTGGTCGTCCTGATGGCGACGACCCAGCGCAAGCGTCGCCGCACCTGACCGCTGGCCGGCGGAGCCCCGTCGCTCCGCCGGCCAGCGGCTCAGGACAGCTGGTCCAGAGCGCTCACGAGCACGTCGAGCGCCTCGTCCAGCTGGTCGTCGGTGATGACCAGGGGTGGCAGCAGCCGGATGATGTTGCCCCACGAGCCGGCGGTCAGCGTGATGACCCCGTTCGCCAGGCACGTGGCCGCGACCTGGGCCGCCGCTGCCTTGTCCGGGTCGAGGGTCCCGGGGCGCACCAGCTCCAGGGCGAGCATCGCGCCACGCCCGCGCACCTGCGCGACAGCCGGCACCCGAGCGGCGACCGCCTCGAGGCGGGCCCGTACCCGGGTCTCGACGGCGCGGGCGCGGGCGGGCATGTCGTCGCGGGCGAACACCTCGAACGAGGCCAGCGCTGCGGCGCAGGCGACAGGGTTGCCGCCGAAGGTGCCGCCCAGACCTCCGGGGTGCACCGCGTCCATGAGGTCGGCACGGCCGGTGACGGCCGCCAGGGGCATCCCGCCCGCGATGCCCTTGGCCATGGTCACCAGGTCGGGCACCACGCCCTCGTGCTCGACGGCGAACATCGCCCCGGTCCGCGCGAACCCCGTCTGCACCTCGTCCGCGACCAGCACGATCCCGTGCTCCGCGGTCCACTCGCGCAGCGCGGCCCAGAAGCCGGGTGCGGGCACGACGAACCCGCCCTCGCCCTGGATCGGCTCGGCGACCAGCGCGGCCACCTGGTCGGCGCCGACCTGCCGCTCGGCGGCCTCGACGAGCCGGGCGGCGGCCTGCTCGCCGGTCATGCCCTCGGGGTCGCGCAGAGGGTAGGAGGTCGGCACCCGGTAGACCTCAGGGGAGAAGGGGCCGAACCCGGTCTTGTACGGCATGGCCTTGGCGGTCATCGCCATGGTGAGGTTGGTGCGGCCCGAATAACCGTGGTCGAGCACCAGGACGCCCTGGCGGCCGGTGGCACGGCGGGCGATCTTGACCGCGTTCTCCACGGCCTCGGCCCCGGTGCTCAGCAGCACCGTGCGCTTCTCGTGATCCCCGGGCACCAGGTCGGCCAGCCTTTCGGCCACCTCCACGTACCCCTCGTAGGGGGTCACCATGAAGCAGGTGTGGGTGAAGCGGGCCGCCTGCTCGGTGACCGCCGCCACCACGTCGGGGTGAGCGGCGCCCAGGGTGGTCACCGCGATGCCCGCACCCAGGTCGATGAGCACGTTGCCGTCGACGTCCTCGACCAGCGCGCCACGGGCGTCGGCGGCGTAGACGGGGACGGACGAGCCGACCGCCGCGGTGACCGAGGCGGAGCGGCGGGCGGCGAGCTCGAGAGAGCGCGGCCCGGGAAGGTCGGTGAGCAGGCTGCGGTGGGGCTGATTCGTCACAAGAGCACCGTAGTGTGCACGAAACCGTCAAGAAAGCCCCTCTGCACGACGGATTCCGCACATCGACGGGCGCGGGTGTGCGGGATTCGTTCACGACGGACCTCGCCGCTACCGGGCTCGGCGGCAGCGAGGCTCATCGACCACGCGGCTCGTCGGCACGAGACCTGCCGATCCCGGCCGTCGGACCGAGGGGGAGCGGAGCAGGCACAATGAGACGTCGAAGAAGGAGGAGTCGATGGCATACCTCGTCGGCGTGCTCATCGCGGTCGTCGTCATCCTGGCGTCGATCGCCCTGCACGAGGTCGGCCACATGGTCCCGGCCAAGAGGTTCGGGGTCCGGGTCAGCCAGTACATGGTCGGCTTCGGGCCGACGATCTGGTCCAAGACCAAGGGCGAGACCGAGTATGGGCTGAAGTGGATACCCCTGGGCGGGTACGTCCGCCTGGTCGGCATGTTCCCCACGAAGGAGGCCGTCGACGCCAAGGAGCCGACCACCTGGGCCGGCCGGGCGGCCGCCGACGCGCGCGAGATGAGCGCCGAGGAGATCCGCCCCGGCGAGGACGGGCGGGCGTTCTACCGGCTGTCCGTGCCGAAGAAGCTCGTCGTGATGTTCGGCGGCCCGTTCATGAACCTGCTCCTCGCCTTCGTGCTCATGGCGATCGTGCTGGTGGGCATCGGGCTGCCCGTGACCACGACCACGGTGGGTGCCGTGGGCGGGTGCGTGCTCGCCGGGAACGAGGAGGAGTGCGCCGAGGGTGCGCCTGTCGGTCCGGCGGCCGCCGCGGGGATGCTCCCGGGAGACACGATCGTCTCGTGGGGCGGGCAGCCGATCTCGACCTGGGACGACGCGTGGCGCGCGATCCGGGCGTCGTCCGGGTCGGTGGAGGTGCTCGTCCAGCGGGACGGCCGGCCGGTGACGCTCACGGTCGACGTGGCGCAGACCGAGCGGCCCGCGGTCGACGACGACGGTCTCCTCGTGACCGATGCGTCCGGTGACGTGGTGATGACGCTGGTCGGGTACGCCGGCATCGAGCCTCAGCGGGTCATGGAACGCCAGCCGCTCTGGTCGGTGCCTGTCGCGGTGGGTGACATGACCGTGCAGACGGCGAGCATCGTGGTCGTCCTCCCGCAACGGGTCTGGGACGTGGCGGCACGGACCTTCAGCGGTCAGGACCGCGGCAGCGAGACGGTGCTCAGCGTCGTCGGGGTCAGCCGCATCGTGGGGGAGACGGCGGCCATCCAGGACGAGCGTGTCACCCTCGCCAGGCAGGCGGCGATGCTGCTCAGCATCCTGGCGGCGCTCAACATCTCGCTGTTCGTGTTCAACATGATCCCGCTGCCCCCGCTGGACGGCGGGCACATCGCCGCGGCGCTGTGGGAGGGCGTCCGCAAGCGGGTGTCGAGGTGGCGTGGCGTGGAGCGCACCCGCCCCGCCGACAGCGCCCGGCTGGTGCCTGTGGGGTACGTGATGTTCGTGCTGCTCATCGTCATGGGTGTGGTGATGATCTGGGCGGACATCGTCAACCCGGCACGGCTCTTCTGAGGGGCCCTCGTGGCGGACGGACGACGAGCGCTGGGTGAGCGACGCGTGCCCGCCGATCGTGGGAACCAGACCACGGCCCCACGAAGCGGTGCGAGAATGGCGCCGTGACCCCACCCACCACGCTCGGGATGCCGGGCGGGCTCCCGCCTGTGCTCGCCCCGCGTCGGCCCACCCGCAAGATCAGGGTCGGCAAGGTCGAGGTCGGTGGCGACGCCCCGATCAGCGTCCAGTCGATGACCACCACGCTGACCAGCGACGTCGACGCGACCCTGCAGCAGATCGCCGAGCTGACCGCTGCGGGCTGCGACATCGTCCGCGTCGCCGTGCCCAGCGCCGACGACGCCGACGCCCTGCCGCGGCTCGTGCGGCACAGCCAGATCCCCGTCGTGGCCGACATCCACTTCCAGCCGAGATACGTGTTCGCCGCGATCGACGCCGGGTGCGCCGCGGTGCGCGTCAACCCTGGCAACATCCGCAAGTTCGACGACCAGGTGAAGCAGATCGCCCAGGCCGCCGCCGCTGCGGGCGTGTCGCTGCGGATCGGGGTCAACGCCGGGTCGCTGGACCCGAGGCTCCTGGCCAAGCACGGCCGCGCCACGCCCGAGGCCCTGGTGGAGTCCGCGGTGTGGGAGGCGTCGCTGTTCGAGGAGCACGGCTTCCACGACTTCAAGATCTCCGTGAAGCACAACGACCCCGTGGTCATGGTGCGGGCCTACGAGCTGTTGTCCGAGCGGGGCGACTGGCCGCTGCACCTGGGCGTCACCGAGGCCGGCCCGGCGTTCCAGGGCACCATCAAGTCCGCGACCGCGTTCGGGGCGCTGCTGAGCAAGGGCATCGGCGACACGATTCGCGTCTCGCTCTCCGCCCCCCCGGTCGAGGAGGTCAAGGTCGGTGTCGCGATCTTGCAGTCGCTGAACCTGCGCCCGCGCCGGCTGGAGATCGTCTCGTGCCCGTCGTGCGGGCGTGCCCAGGTCGACGTGTACACGCTGGCCGAGCGGGTCACCGAGGGGTTGGCGGGTCTTGAGGTGCCGCTCAGGGTCGCCGTCATGGGGTGCGTCGTCAACGGGCCTGGGGAGGCCCGCGAGGCGGACCTGGGCGTGGCCTCGGGCAACGGCAAGGGGCAGATCTTCGTCAAGGGCGAGGTCATCAAGACCGTGCCCGAGGATCAGATCGTCGCCACGCTCATCGAGGAGGCGAGGCGGATCGCCGCCACCATGCAGCCCGACGGGAGCGAGCCGCGGGTCGTCGTCGGGGCCTGAGCCTGCCGCGCGGACGGTCTCGCCCGGTCGCGCGACGTAGCGAGCGTCGCTGGGTGGTCCTGCCCGGCGGCTGCGCCGCGCGGGGGTGATGTCTGGCTGGTGGACGTGACGTGGGGCACACTGAGT
This sequence comes from Micrococcales bacterium, assembly GCA_009785115.1. Taxonomy (GTDB): domain Bacteria; phylum Actinomycetota; class Actinomycetes; order Actinomycetales; family Cellulomonadaceae; genus Cellulomonas. The sequence goes on along the minus strand of WQWY01000014.1, from coordinate 31,432 downwards.
CGCATGACAGTGCTGGGGACTCGTCCCAGCCTGCGGCCCGGGGCGCAGGTGCTCGGTGATCGGCACGTGCCCGAGGCCCTGCGGCTGTGCGCCGCCGACCCGGTGGCCTCGGTGCTCGCCTCGTCGCGGCTGCTGTCGGCGTCACGCTCGAGCCTGGTGCGCACGGGCAACGAGCTGTGGGGCTACGTCGAGGGCGGTCGGCTCGTCGCGGCCTGCCTGGTCAGCGCCAACCTGGTGCCGATCGCTCCTGGCCTGGACCTGGCCACGCGCTCGCGTGCTCTGGCCGGGCTCGCCGAGCTCGCGGTGCGGCGCCGACGGCTGTACTCCTCGCTCGTGGGGCCCGCCGAGCTGGTCATGGACCTGTGGCAGAAGATGAGCGGGGGCCGTGTGGTGGCCCGCGACGTCCGGCCCGACCAGCCGTCGATGGTCATCGACCACCCCCCGCTGGTCGCCCCCGACCCGTCGGTGCGGTGCTCGCGGCCCGAGGAGATCGACATCGTGCTGCCTGCCTGCGTGGACATGTTCACCGAGGAGGTCGGCTACTCGCCGATGACCGGTGGTGGTGCCGGGTACACGGCGCGGGTGCGCACGCTCATCGCCCAGCGCCGGTCGTTGGTGCGCGTCGAGGCCGACCACGGGCAGCCTCGGGTGATCTTCAAGGCTGAGCTGGCGGCCTCCGGGTGCGGTGTGACCCAGGTCCAGGGCGTCTGGGTGGTCCCGGACCGGCGGGGCACGGGGCTGTCTGAGCCGGGCATGGCCGCCGTCGTCGAGCACGGGCTGGCCACCCAGGCACCGGTCGTGTCGCTGTACGTGAACTCCTACAACACCCGGGCCATCGCCTCGTACCTGGCGGTCGGGTTCCGTCAGGTCGGCAGCTACGCCACCGTCCAGCTCTGAGCCGAGGCTCGGCTAGGTCCCGCCGGGGTCGTCGTCCGGCTGGTCGAGCAGCGTCCAGGCGGTCCCGTCCTCGGTGGTGACGGTGAGCGCACCCTCGTCCTCGTGGACCTCGACGACCACCAGGACCGTCCCGTCCTCGAGCGTGAAGGTCATGGCCTCGGCGTCGAACGTCGCGACGACCGTGCCGTCAGGCACATGTCCGTCAGACCACAGGCCCTCGACCTGATGCTCGCACATGGTCGCCTCGTCGAGCAGCGCGGTCACCGGCTCGAAGAGCGGTGCCGAGGCTGGCGCCGACATGCCAGAGGTGGGGCTGGGTAGGTTGAACAGCGCCCCGCCAGTCATGCCAGGGTTCCACCACTGCGTCGGGAGCGTCGGTGCGGGGGTCTGCTTGGCGTAGGCGGGGGTGGAGCGTGCCACCGGGCCGACGACCCTCTCACCGCCCGCATCGACCACGGTGAGCGCGGCGGCGATCCACGTCGGGGGGATGAACGAGTTGTTGTTGCCGTTGCCCCCGGCGCGCTGGACGTGCACGTTGATCGACACGTTCAGCGGGCCTGGGGTGACGGGCACCGGGAACGTCAAGGTGCCGTCAGGGTTGAACGCGACAGGTCCGGTGGTGACGCCGTTGATGACGATGGAGACGCGGGCGTCCCAGATGCGTCCGTTGGCTGCCTGGTTGCCCTGCCCGGCAGGGTTGTTGTTCGTGCCCCACAGGGTGCCTCCGCTGATGAACGTCCACCAGTCCTGCCCGACCGCGATCGTCAGGTACGCCGAGGTGTCGCCCTCGTGGAACACCACACCCAGCGGGAAGGACGAGACGAACGTGGAGCCCGGTGAGGCGGTCTCCCACGTGAGGGGCGGCTGCGCGGTCAGGTCGATCGGGCCGTCGCCACCGTCACGGGCCCGTCGGGCACGCAGACGCCGCCGACCCAGGTACCCCAGCAGATGTCCTCGTTGCCGCTGCCCTCGGTCACGACGGTCGTGGCGGTCCAGGTGTTGTTCGCCAGCGAGGGGTCGGGCTGCGTCGGGTCGTTGAAGACGGTCGCCGTGTTCGTCACCGTGGTGCCGGCGAGCGAGGCGTCGAACTGGACCGAGAGCTCGATCGTGGTCGAGGATCCGGCCGGGATGCTCGCGGGGAGCGTGCACGTGACGACCTGCCCGGCCGCGACGCACCACGACGGGGTGAGGGAGCCGGCGACGACGGACGGGAGCAGCGTCACTCCCGCCGGGAGGGTGTCGACGACGGTCGGGGGGAGCGCCGTGACCATCTCCAGGACGGGGGTGTTCGTGACCACCAGGGTGTAGAAGGCCTTCCGTCCGGCCTCCACCGTCGCGGGGCCGGTCTTGAGGATCGACAGGTCGACGAGCGGGTCGGGGTAGGCCATGAGCCAGGAGGCCGTGTTGTTGCCGAGCAGCTTCGGGCTCTCCCGTGGTGCGGAGACGGTGGCGGTGGCGGTGATGCTGCTGACGAGCAGAGCCTTCTGGGCGTACATCTCGACCAGCACCTCGTAGGTGCTCCCCGCCTGGAGGGGCCCCGCCACGGTGCACACGATCAACCCGTGACCAGGAGTGGTCGGCTGTGCTGTCGCCGCCTCAGAGAGGTCGCACACGGCGTCGGAGCCCTGCGGTGTCACCGAGACGAGGTCGAGACCGTCCACCAGCGGGACCTGGAAGGTGACCGTCATGTTCCTGGTGTCGTCTGGGCCGTGGTTGTGGACGCGCACCGTGTACTCGACAGGTGCCGCCGCGCTCGGGACCACCGTGCGGTTGCCGAGCATGGTGACGGCGAGATCGAAGTCGACGGATCCCGCCATGAGCGAGATCTCTCCCAGGTTCCGGTCGTCGTTCTGCGACCACCGGGCGTCGGTCAGAGCCGTGGTCGCGACGACAGCGCCCACCAGGACGAGGGCGACCAGGGACCCGAGCAGCTTCTTCATCAGATGTGCCACTCAGGGTCTCGGACCTTCACCGTGCGCGGCATCATGAAGTAGAAGGCCGCGATCATGAAACCCGCGGCACCGCCCATCGCGACGTTGCGCTCGTCGGTCGTCTGCTGCACGTGGTTGATGACGAAGCCCACGTACGGCACCCGGTACATGACCACGCCCTTCACGGCCCTGGCCGGGATCGGGGCGTCGTCGACGTTGTTGGCGTCTCCGCGCGTCGTGACGGTGCAGTCCTCGTAGTCGCTGGACGTCTCGGAGACCGAGACGACGCGGTGGGTCACCAGCATGTTGTCGTCAGCGTTCGGCATGAACGTGACGACCTGCCCGGGCTCGAGGTGCTCGCAGACCTCGTGGGGCTTGATGCCCCGGACGGCCACGATGTCGCCGGGGTTGTACGCGGGAACCATCGAGCCGGTCAGGACGGTGAGCCCCGCTCCCGCCTTGGCCTGGGGAATGATGTAGACGGCTGTCGCGATCCCGACGATCGCGACGAGGGACGACCAGAAGAGGGCCCACCCGAGGCCTCTCAGCCCGCGCACCACCAAGGGTGGGCGCTTCACCGCGCGGTGGACCGGCGGGGGGCTGGGAAGCATCGGGTGGGCTCCTCTCTGGGTCACTGGTCGGTCAGAGACCGATCAGCGATCGTCACGGGCCGTCGTAGTAGGGACGGACCTGCGTCACGGTCACCTTCAGCGAACCGAGGTCGACAGCCACACCGGTCAGCTGGCTCTGGCTCTCGTAGTCGCCGGCGTGGGTCGGAGCACCGTCGCTGTACGGGAACTCGATGGTGATCTCCAGGTTGCCGTCGCCGTTGATCGCCGCGCTGACGTCGAGCCAGGAGACCGCGGCCTCCGCCGCGACGTCGCCCTCGTCGATCGCGCTGACCACAGCGTCCAGGTGGACACCGTGGGTCACCAGGTCGTCGATCTCCACCTCGATGACACCCTTGATGACGTCGCCAGGCACCATGAGGAAGGTGGCCAGGCTGATCGGCACACCCTCGGCGTCCGAGTCCCACCCGTCGGACTGGTCGGTGATCTCGGGCGAGACGTCGTACCACTCCTCGGTCTGCTTGATGTCCCACTCCCACCAGCCGGTGCTGATCGCGATAGCGTCGAGCTCCCGCTCGTCCTCCTCGACCCATCGGGCGAACGTGGAGGCGCCGCCGATGAGCATGGCGAGAGCCGCGGCTGTGCTGATGGCTGCCTTGGTCCGGCTGCCCTTGCGAATCGTGGTCATGATGTTTCCCTTCCCTGGGAATCGTGCGTGTCGGTCGTCAGGTGCGGAACCTCGGCCCCGCGGTCTTCTCATGCGGTCGTTCCCGACCTCCTCCCGTCGCCGAGGTGCGTCCACCTGTCGGTGAGGCCCGAGAGGTTTCGGAGACAGCCGTAGGCATGGGTCAGGTCGAGGGTCTCGCGCGAGACGAGGGGCCAGGCGGCGCTCGAGAGCGCGCCTTCGTCCTGGCGCTGTCCGACACCGCACGCTGCGCGCTGCGGTACCGCGTTCTTGCGTTCCATCGCTTCGGCTCCCATCCATGGGTGGCGTCTGCTCAGAGGATCGCCTCCACGGTCAGGAAGGTGAACGGTTCACACGGAAGGACGCAGCGCTTCCCTCGAACGGTGGCGCTCGGCCAGCACGAGGTGTAGAGGCCTCTCCCGCGAGAGGGCTAGAGCTCTGAAAAGCCTGCGACCAGGCGAAAGACCACGTGGACGGGCAGCGCTCCTGACCGCCGGGCGACGTGCTGGAAGGGTTGTCTCTCGTCGCTGAGGCTTGCCTCACCCCGGCGCGCTCGATCCCCCCAGGAGGCCGGAAGCCCTCAGGAGGGCTGTGCACGGCTGGGCGTCACCGACCCCCGCACGTCGGTAGGGTTGCCGCCATGCTCTTGCGTCTGTCCACGCTGTTCGTCCGCACGCTGCGCGAAGACCCGGCTGATGCCGAGGTCGCCAGCCACAGGCTGCTGATCCGGGCCGGGTACATCCGCCGCGCGGCCCCTGGCATCTACACCTGGCTGCCGCTGGGCCTGCGGGTGCTGACCAAGGTCGAGGCCGTGGTGCGTGAGGAGATGGTGGCCGCCGGTGCCCAAGAGGTGCACTTCCCGGCGCTGCTGCCCCGGGAGCCCTACGAGCAGACCGGACGGTGGGCCGAGTACGGGCCGAACCTGTTCCGGCTCAAGGACCGCAGGGAGAACGACTACCTGCTGGCGCCCACCCACGAGGAGATGTTCACGCTGCTGGTCAAGGACCTGTGCTCCTCGTACAAGGACCTGCCGCTCACGCTGTTCCAGATCCAGACCAAGTACCGCGACGAGGCTCGCCCGCGCGCGGGGCTGATCCGCGGGCGCGAGTTCGTCATGAAGGACGCCTACTCCTTCGACCTCGACGACGACGGTCTCGCCCAGGCGTACGAGAACCAGCGGGCGGCGTATCAGCGGATCTTCGACAGGCTCGGCCTGGAGCACGTCATCGTGGCGGCGGTGAGCGGGGCGATGGGCGGTTCTCGCTCCGAGGAGTTCCTCACCCCGACCCCGATCGGTGAGGACACCTACGTGCGCTCTCCGGGCGGGTACGCGGCCAACGCCGAGGCGGTCACCACCCCGGTGCCCGACCAGCTGAGCTGGGCCGACGTGCCCGCCGCGCACGTCGAGCCGACCCCGGACGCCCCGACCATCGACGCCCTGGTGGACCTGGTCAACACCCGGTACCCGCGTGCCGACCGGCCCTGGACCGCGGCCGACACGCTGAAGAACGTCGTCCTGGCGCTCACCCACCCCGGCGGAGAGCGGGAGGTCGTCGTCGTCGGCCTGCCCGGGGACCGCGACGTGGACATGAAGCGGATAGAGGCCGCTCTCGCCCCGGCCGAGGTCGAGGTGGCTGGTGACGCCGACCTCGTCGCGCACCCCGAGCTGGTGCGCGGGTACATCGGCCCGGCCGTGCTCGGGCCGAACGCCCTCGACCCGGAGACCTCGGTGCGGTACCTGCTGGACCCGCGCGTCGTGCCCGGCACACGGTGGGTCACCGGTGCGAACGAGGTCGACAAGCACGTCCTGGACCTGGTCGCCGGGCGAGACTTCACCGGCTCGGGCACCATCGAGGCCGCCGAGGTCCGTGCGGGCGACCCCGCCCCGGACGGGTCGGGCCCGCTGGAGCTGGCCCGAGGCATCGAGATCGGTCACATCTTCCAGCTGGGCCGCAAGTACGCCGAGGCGCTCGACCTGAAGGTGCTCGACGCGAACGGCAAGGCCCAGGTGGTCACCATGGGCTCCTACGGCATCGGCGTCACCCGGGTGCTCGCCGCCCTGGCCGAGGCCCACCACGACGACAAGGGCCTGGCCTGGCCCGCGCACGTGGCCCCCGCGAACGTCCACCTCGTCGCCACCGGCAAGGACGCCGCCGTCTTCGAGACCGCCGAACGCCTGGCGGCCGAGTGGTCCGCCCAGGGCATCGAGGTGCTCTACGACGACCGCCCCAAGGTCTCGCCCGGCGTGAAGTTCGCTGACGCCGAGCTGTTCGGCGTGCCGCTGGTCGTGGTCGTCGGACGGGGCCTGGCCTCAGGCGTGGTCGAGGTCCGCCCGCGTTCTGGTGGCGAGGTCCACGAGATCCCGGTGGCCGAGGTCGTCGATCACGTCGCCGCCCGGGTCGCCGGTCTGCTGGGTCAGGCCTGACGTCCGAGGCCCTGACGTTCGGGACCCCTGACGTTCACGGACAGCGCCGGCTCAGCGGAGCAGGCCGGGAAGGGCCTTCGGGGCAGCGCCCCAGCCGTCAGCCGCGGCGGTGGCGGCACGAAGGTCTGCCAGCAGGGACGCTCGCGTGCCGGGAGCGGCGGCGGCCAGGGCCGCTGAGCAGGCTTCCGCGACCGCCAGCTCGAGGAGGGCGGCGCTCTCCCGCGCGGCGTCGGGGTCAGACAGACCGTCGGGGAGCAGGTAGTGGACGCGGCGAGGGTCGCCCTCGGTGCCGTCGAAGCCGCCGACGCGCGCCCAGGCGGTGGCCCGGGCCCGGTGGGACTCGGCGCTGGCCAGCGCGGGGGTCAGCAGGTCTGCGCGTGCCTGGGCCGCGATGACCTCGAGCCCGTACCCAGCCTGGTCGTGGGCGAGCGCCAGAGCCTGGACTGTCGAGACCGGAAGGTCCGGGGCTCGCGGCGACTCGGCCGGCGGCGGTGCGATGGCGGGGTCGACCACGTCCAAGACCTGGGCCAGCCTCTGGGTCAGCTCGCCACGAGCGACCGCCACGGAGCCGACGAGCCGGGCCAGGTCTGGGTCGGTCAGCGTGTCGGTGTCGACCGACGCCGTCACCGCGGCGGCGGCGAGCTGGTCGAGCAGCATCGAGGGTGTCACCGCCGCTGAGGGTGACGAAGCGGGGGAGAGCGTGGGGGTCGCTGTCGGGAGCCCGGAGTCGTAGACCCCGCCCAGCGCCGCGGCGTGCACCTGGCCGAAGCTGATGACGTCGGAGAGCACCGCCGCCAGCTCGGTGGGCAACGACGTGCCCTCGCCGGCGATCGCCGTCGCGGCGTCGGAGAGGGCCAGCGCGTCGTCGACCGTACGGGCGCGCACCTGCTCGACCGGCCCGGGGGAGGGCGCGGCAGGCTCGGGGGTCTCCAGGCGCACGCCACAGGCGGACGTGGCGAGCAGGGCGACGACCACAACGGCGACGGGCAGCAGCGTTCTTCTCATCGATCACGATCTTGCCATCACCTGGCCCTCGAGGGGGCGTGCCGCTGACCGGGCGTGCAGACTGGCATAGGCTGGGCGCTCACAACAGCACACCGGTCGCCGCCATCGTCGACCTGGCCGACCAGGACGAGGAGGACCGACGTGGACATCGACATGCAGGCGCTGCGGCTCGTCGAGCACGAGCGGGGCATCGGGATCGACGTGCTCGTCGAGGCGATCGAGCAGGCGCTGCTGGCGGCCTATCAGCGCACCCCCGGCGCGCACCACGAGGCCCGGGTGGAGATCAACCGCAAGAGCGGCCACGTCACGGTGTGGGCTCGCGAGGGTGACCCGGACGAGGAGCTGGGGCCAGAGATCGACCACACGCCCGAGGGCTTCGGTCGGATCGCGACCGCGACGGCCCGGCAGGTCATCGTCCAGCGTCTGCGCGACGTCGAGGACGACCAGGTGCTGGGTCAGTTCCGGGGCAAGGAGGGCGAGGTCCTCGGTGGGGTGATCCAGCAGGGTCGTGACCCGCGCACCGTCCAGGTGGACATCGGCGGCACCGAGGCCATGCTGCCCGCGCACGAGCAGGTGCCGGGGGAGAAGTACACCCACGGCGACCGGATCCGGGTCTACGTGCTGGAGGTGACGCGGGGGCTGCGCGGTCCGCACATCGTGGTCTCGCGCACCCACCCCAACCTGGTCCGCAAGCTGTTCGAGCTCGAGGTGCCCGAGGTCGCCGACGGTACGGTGCAGATCACCGCGGTGGCCCGGGAGGCGGGGCACCGGACGAAGATCGCGGTGCGGGCCACCGCGCCCGGCCTCAACGCCAAGGGCGCGTGCATCGGCCCCATGGGCAACCGGGTGCGCGCGGTGATGGCCGAGCTGCAGGGAGAGAAGATCGACATCGTCGACCACTCCGACGACCCGGCGACGATGGTCGCCAACGCCCTGTCCCCGGCCCACGTGGTCTCGGTCACCGTGGTCGACCCGGAGGCTCGTGCCGCGCGTGTGCTGGTGCCCGACTACCAGCTCTCCCTGGCGATAGGCAAGGAGGGGCAGAACGCGCGCCTCGCGGCCAAGCTCACCGGGTGGCGCATCGACATCCGTCCCGACACTCAAGACGTCCCTGACGCTCAGGTCGCCGACGTCTCGTCGGACCAGGAGCCGGTCTCGTCAGACGGTGCCGCCGCTGACGTGTCGCCTCCCGGTCTCGAACAGTGAGCGGGCACGCTAGACTTGACGGCGCTGGGTCGCGTACCCGGCAGTCTTCGCCGGTCCGGCGGTCCCCGCGGCACACGTCGGTCTCACCGGTGCCCACGGGGCCGGTGCGCACCTGCGTGGGCTGCCGAGCTCGTGGCTCGCGCTCGTCCTTGCTGAGGGTGGTCCTCGTCATCGACGCGACAGGTTCTGCCGCGCTGATGCTCGACGAGGCCGCCCGACTGCCGGGACGGGGTGCCTGGTTGCACCCGGACCTGGACTGCCTCGCTCTCGCCGAGCGGCGTCGGGTGTTCGGACGGGCCCTGCGTCACGCGGGCCCGGTGGACGCCCGCCCGCTGCGTGACCGGCTGGTGGCCAGGGTCGGGACCACCGACCAGGATGCAGGACGGCCCGGGAACCCCGGGCCGACGTCAGCGAACAGGGAAGCGGGTTGACGAAGCCGATGGCTGCCCGATGAGTACGCACCGATGAGTGCGCAGCGATGAACGCCCCGTACTAGACGGTCCTGCCCTTGTCTCGGGCAAGGCCGAGACAAGGAGTGATGTGGCCAAGGTCCGCGTCTACGAGCTCGCCAAGGAGCTCGGTGTCGACAGCAAGGCCCTGATGGCGAAGCTGAACGAGCTCGGAGAGTTCGTGCGCTCGCCGTCGTCCACGATCGAGCCCCCCGTGGTGCGCAAGCTGCGTGCCGCGTATCCCGCCGCACCCCCGGCCGCGCCCGAGGCTCCCGCTGCGGCGGCCCCGGCCCCGGCGCCGGCGCCGAAGAAGCCGGCGGCTGCTCCAGCACCGGCGCCCGCTCCGGCGAGCCCGGCGCCGGCCGAACCGCCCGCGGCGGCACAGGCCCCTGCGCCCGCGAAGCCTCCCGCTCCCGCGAAGCCCGCGGCGGCACAGGCTCCTCAGACGCCTCAGCCTCCCGCCGAGGCGCCGGCTGACAAGCCGGCAGAGGCGGCAGGCCCACGGCCTGGCCCGCGTCCCCTCGCGGCCGCCCGTCCGGGCAACAACCCGTTCGCTCCGTCGCAGGGCATGCCCCGCCCTGGTGGTGGCGAGCGCTCTGGCCGTCCGGGAGGCCCGCGTCCGGGCAACAACCCGTTCGCTCCGTCGCAGGGCATGCCTCGCCCCGGCGAGCGTCGCCCGAGCGCTGCCGGTGCACCTGGCGCGGCGACTGACCGTGGTGCTGACCGTCCTGGCGGTCCGCGCCCGGGTGGTCCGCGTCCCGGCGGGCCTCGCCCGAACCCCGGCATGATGCCCGGCCGGAGCGCCAGCGGTGTGGGGCGGCCTGGTGGCCCGCCCGCCCGTGGTGGTGCTGGTGGCGGTGGTCGCGGCGGTCCTCGCAGCGGCGGCCCTGGTGGCCCCGGTGGCGGAGGTTTCGCCGGTGGCGGCGGTCGCCCCGGTGGGGGAGGCCGTCCCGGTGGTGCCGGGCGCGGCTCGACCCAGGGTGCTTTCGGGCGCGGCGGTGGCCGTCCCGTGCGCGGCCGCAAGTCGAAGCGGGCGAAGCGCCAAGAGTTCGAGCAGATGCAAGCACCCTCGATGGGTGGTGTGTACGTCCCGCGCGGCAACGGCTCGACCGTCGTGCGACTGCGTCACGGTGCGTCGCTCAACGACTTCGCCGACAAGATCGACGCGAACCCGGCGGCGCTGGTCACGGTGCTGTTCCACCTCGGGGAGATGGCGACGGCCAACCAGTCGCTCGACGAGGCCACCTTCGTGACCCTGGGTGCCGAGCTCGGCTACCAGGTCGAGATGATCTCGGCGGAGGAGGAAGACCGCGAGCTGCTGGAGACCTTCGACATCGACCTGGAGGCCGAGGAAGCCGGGGAGTCCGACGAGGACCTCCGGCCGCGTCCGCCGGTGGTCACCGTCATGGGTCACGTCGACCACGGGAAGACCAAGCTGCTCGACGCGATCCGGTCGGCCGACGTGGTCGCCGGCGAGGCGGGCGGCATCACCCAGCACATCGGTGCCTACCAGGTCTCGGCCGAGCACGAGGGCGTCGACCGCAAGATCACCTTCATCGACACCCCGGGTCACGAGGCGTTCACCGCCATGCGTGCCCGTGGTGCCCAGGTGACCGACATCGCGATCCTCGTGGTCGCGGCCGACGACGGCGTGATGCCTCAGACCATCGAGGCGCTCAACCACGCCCAGGCGGCCGGTGTGCCGGTGGTGGTCGCGGTCAACAAGGTCGACAAGGAGACCGCCAACCCGGCGAAGATCCGCCAGCAGCTCACCGAGTACAACCTCGTGGCCGAGGAGTACGGCGGCGACACCATGTTCGTCGACGTCTCCGCCAAGCAGCGCATGGGCATCGACACCCTGCTCGAGGCCGTGCTCCTGACGGCTGACGCCGCGCTGGACCTGCGGGCCAACCCCGACAAGCACGCCCGTGGCGTGGCTATCGAGGCGAACCTCGACAAGGGCCGGGGCGCGGTGGCCACGGTGCTGGTGCAGTCCGGCACGCTGAACATCGGTGACGCTGTCGTGGCCGGCACCGCCTACGGGCGGGTGCGGGCCATGTTCGACGAGCACGGCGAGTCTGTGGCCGAGGCTGGCCCGGCGCGTCCGGTCCAGGTGCTCGGTCTGACGTCCGTGCCGTCGGCCGGCGACACGTTCATCGTCGCTCCGGACGACCGCACGGCCCGGCAGATCGCTGAGAAGCGGGAGGCCGCCGAGCGTGCGGCTCTGCTGGCCAAGCGGCGCAAGCGCATCAGCCTGGAAGACTTCACCCAGGCGCTCGCGGCGGGCAAGGTCGAGACCCTCAACCTGGTCATCAAGGGTGACGTGTCCGGTGCCGTGGAGGCGCTGGAGGACGCGCTGCTCAAGATCGACGTGGGCGAGGAGGTCGCCCTGCGCGTCATCCACCGTGGCGTCGGTGCGATCACCCAGAACGACGTCAACCTCGCCACGGTCGACAACGCGATCATCCTCGGCTTCAACGTCAAGTTCGCCGAGCGGGTCGAGGACCTGGCCGACCGCGAGGGCGTGGACGTGCGCTTCTACTCGGTCATCTACCAGGCCATCGACGACGTCGAGGCGGCCCTCAAGGGGATGCTCAAGCCGGAGTACGAGGAGGTCCAGCTCGGCACCGCGGAGGTGCGCGAGGTGTTCCGCTCCTCGAAGTTCGGCAACATCGCCGGGTCGCTGGTCCGCTCCGGGGAGATCCGCCGGGGCACCAAGGCGCGGGTGCTGCGCGGTGGCAAGGTCATCGGCGACAACCTGTCCATCGACTCGCTCAAGCGGTTCAAGGACGACGCCACCGAGGTCCGCGAGGGCTACGAGTGCGGTATCGGGCTCGGGTCGTACAACGACATCACGGTGGACGACGTCATCGAGACCTTCGAGATGCGCGAGAAGCCGCGCGGCTAGGCCTCACCTTCGTACCCAGGTCGCTCGCCGACCTCGGGTGCGTCGGGCACCGGCGAGACCCTCGGGCTCTCGCCGGTGCCCGGTCGCAGCACCTGTCTGACCAGCACGACGTGTCCGACCTGCACGATCCGTCCGACCTGTACGGGGAGAACCCGTCGAGAGGTGGTTTGCCATGAGCGACAAGCCGCGCGCGCTGCGCCTGGCGGACAGGATCCATCAGATCGTGGCGCAGATGCTGGAGACGCGGGTCAAGGACCCGCGCCTGGGCTTCGTCACGGTGACCGACGTGCGCGTCACCGGAGACCTTCAGCACGCCGACATCTTCTACACCGTGCTCGGTGACGACGAGGCGCGGGCAGGCTCGGCGGCGGCGCTCGCGTCGGCCACGGGCCTCATCCGCACGGAGGTGGGCAAGCAGACCGGCGTGCGGCTGACGCCGTCGCTGACCTTCCACCTCGACGCGGTGCCGGAGACGGCCGCGCACCTGGCCGCCGCCTTGGACGAGGCTGCTCGCCGTGACGCCGAGGTGGCGAGGCTCGCCGAGAACGCCGTGCCCGCCGGGGAGGCCGATCCCTACCGTCACCCCGCGTCCGACGAGGACGACGAGGACTGAACGGGGCACGGCTCGCCGACAAGCTGGCCGGGTCGGGCACGCTCACCCCCGACGAGCACGCTCGGTTCATGGACCTCACCACCGCCCGCCGGGGGTCGTCGAGCCGATGCCGTGGCGGGTCGTCGTGAAGTGGCGGGTCTCGACCCTGGCCGGTTTCGAGGGCGGCACCAAGATCAACGTCAACACCATCGACCCCTGGACGCTGCACCACCGGGTGGTCGACCGGCTGCGCGAGCTGCGCGCCGAGGGGCTCGTGGCACCGATGGACCTCGGCCCCGAGTGCGACCCGACCCTGGGGATGCTGCGCTACGCGACCGTGTGACCTTGGGATGAGGTTCGGCTGTATCAGTTCTTGGGGGCTGTTCCTGTGGGTACCCTGGCGCCCTGTGCCGCGAGAACCGCAGCGCGGGACCACCCCGGACGACAGGACATGATGGCTGCCGATCACGAAGCGCCGACGCCTCGGCGTCGCCGTCATGGTCGGCCGTGGGCGCTGGCCGTCGCCGTGGCCCTGGCGGTGACGGGGACCGTCGGGGCGAGCGAGGCGTCTGTCCGTGCCCCGGCCCCGCCCTCCGCGCTCACCTCGGACCAGATGCGGGCCTCGCTGCTCACGGCGCCGATCGTGCCGGACCGGTGGTACATGGGTGTCGCCTCCCACCTGGGCGACGCCAGGGGCCGGGCCAGCGACGGCAAGATGATCGGCGAGATCGCTCTGACCGAGCTGGGTGCGATGTCTCTGCGTGACGAGGCTTTCTGGTCGGAGATGAAGCGCGGTGAGCCTCACTTCACCGGCAAGCTGGCCGTCGTCGGGCAGCACGGCGGCAAGCTGCTGCTGATCTTGGACTACGGCAACCCCGACCTTCAGCAAGGCGGCCCCTTCCCCGACAGCCCCGGTGAGCGCCAGGCGTTCTTGGAGTACGCCAACGAGGCGATCTCGCGCATCGGCTACCAGAACCTCGCGGGTATCGAGATCTGGAACGAGTGGAACGTCTACATGGGCTGGGGAGGGAAGTACCGCTGGGGAGACCCGTGCCCGACAGACCCGACCGACGCGCCCGGCTGCCCGCGGATGTACGCCCAGCTGGTCGAGACGCTGCTCTACCCCGAGCGTGAGGGTCTGACGCTGCCGTCGCTGCGCCAGACCGCACCAGGGGTCCCCGTGATCGTCAACGCGATCTCCGCCCGCGACCCGGCGTGGACGTCCGCCTCGATGGGCTACCTGCGCGACCGGGGCGTGCAGGTCGACGGCGCGGCCATCCACCCCTACGTCGCCTTCCACAACGGTTGCCCGGGCACGGAGAGACCTCCGTCAGGACCGCAGGTCGCCGCCCGGTGCGTCGCGGTGACCGCCGAGGACGTCGCACGCGACTACGGCCAGCGCCTGCCCATGTGGGTCACGGAGGTCGGCTGGTCTCGGGCCGGGACGCACGCTGTCAGCCACGAGACCCAGGCGGTGTATCTGGTCGAGACGTACGTGCGCACCCGGGCGACCGGTGTCACCGCGGGCATCTGGTGGTACGACCTGCAAGACGACCTCCACCCGGGAAGTCCTGAGGAGGCGCACTACGGCCTGGTGGGCCGTGACCCCTCAGACGTGGTGCGGCCCGGTGCGGTCCACCCGTCAGGCAGGGCCTTCGCCGCCCTGGCGAGGTTCTGGGCGGGCTGCGCCTCGATCAGCGGTGCGTACCAGCAGAACCGGGCGTTCACCCTGACGTGCGCCGACGAGACGCGTCAGATCATCCTCGCGGCCACGGCCGACGAGCTGGCAGCGGCGGCAGCCGGCGGCGGCACCCTGGTCGACCTGCTGGGCGAGCGCCCCCACGTGCCCGCCAGCGGTGACGTCGCGTCGTTGGCCGGACGCCCCGTCGGCATCGCCCCGCCCGGGGCGACCATCGAGGCCGTGCCCGAGGGGCTGCTCTCCGAGAACCCGCCGACCGTCGAGGTCCCTTCGTCCACCACGGACGAGACCTCGACCACCACCTTGGGCGGCAGGGCGAGCAGTCTGGTGTCTGCCCTCCCAGGCCCGAACCTGGCCTGGTTGCTCGGCGGCGGCGCCGTCTTGCTCGCAGCCGCGGGTGGCCTCGTCGCCGTCCTCGTCAGGCGCCGTCGGCGACGCGGCTCCTCGGCGGCGGCGTAGCGCCTGACGGCCGGTTGGTAACCTGACGAGGTGCCGGTGCCGATCTCGTCTGACGATGCTGGTGCGAGCCCTCGCGGTGCGAGGCAGGGGCGCCCTCGCGACGGCCGGCCCACCGCCGACGACGGGGTGGTGGTGGTCGACAAGCCCGCGGGCTGGACCAGCCACGACGTCGTGGCCCGGGTGCGCAGGCTGGCCGCGACGCGGCGGGTGGGTCACGCCGGGACGCTCGACCCGATGGCGACCGGTGTGCTGGTGCTCGGGGTCGGCAGGGCTACCCGGCTGCTCACGTTCGTCACCGGTGCGGACAAGGAGTACCTGGCCACCGTCCGGCTGGGGGAGGCGACCACCACCGACGACGCCGAGGGCGAGACCCTCTCTCGTGCCGACGCCAGCCAGGTGACCCGGGCCGACGTGGTCGCCGCGGCTCTGCCGCTGACCGGCGACATCGCCCAGGTCCCCAGCGCCGTGTCAGCGATCAAGGTCGACGGGGTGCGCTCCTACGCGCGGGTGCGCGCGGGGCAAGACGTCACGCTGGCCGCTCGTCCGGTGCGCGTCGACGTGCTCGAGGTAGACGAGGTGCGTCCCGGCGACGGGGTGCTGGACGTCGACGTGCGGGTGGTGTGCTCGTCGGGCACCTACGTGCGGGCGCTGGCCCGCGATCTGGGCACCGCGCTGGGCGTCGGTGGCCACCTCACCGCGCTGCGTCGCACCCGCGTCGGGGGTTTCGGGCTGGACCAGGCGCGCACGCTGGACGACCTGGGCGCGCTCGACCCGACCGTCCCGGTGCCGGTGATCTCCCCGGCGCGGGCGGCGGCCCAGGTCATGGCTGTGCGGCCCGTGGACGAGGACGAGGCCCGCACGCTCGGGTTCGGCCGCCCGCTCGAGCGTCGCGGCGAGCCCGACGGCGACCCTGTCGCGGCCGTGGCCGGTGACGGGCGGCTGATCGCGGTGCTCACCTCGGCCGACGACGCGCTGCGCCCCGTCCTGGTGCTCGTGCCGAGCTGACTGACCGGGGGATGACTGACTGAGGGCTGACTGACCTGGGCCTGAACCACGCCAGGCCGGACGACGGAGAGCAGGAGCACCCTGGTCGACACCGGGGCGAGAATGGGTGGTGTCGGTGGACACGGCACCCACGGGGCGCGCGAGGGTGGCAGGCTTGGCGGTCGTGGCACGTGGAAGGAGCGGTGTGCAGGTCTGGCGAGGGTTGGCGCAGGTGCCCGACGGCTTCGGGCCGTCGGTGGTCACCATCGGCAACTTCGACGGTGTGCACGTCGGGCACCAGACGGTGCTGCGGCGCCTGGCCGCCGACGCCCAGGCGAGCGGCCTCGTCTCGGTCGCGATCACGTTCAGCCCGCACCCGTTGCACGTGCACTGTCCCGAGAACGCCCCGCCGATCGTCACCGGCGACACCGACCGGCTGGAGCTGCTGGCGGCCACCGGGCTGGACGCGGTGCTGCTGTGCCGCTACACGCTCGAGTTCGCCAGGCAGACCCCGGAGGAGTTCGTCCGCTCCTACCTGGTCGAGGGGCTGCGGGCCGCCGTCGTGGTGGTCGGTCGCGACATGAGGTTCGGCCGGGACAACAGCGGCGACCTGAGCACGATGATCGACCTCGGCACGAAGCACGGCTTCCGTGTGGACGTGGTCGAGGACATCCACGGCGACGGGGGCCAGAGCCACGGGCGCCGCTGGTCGTCCACCTGGGTGCGCGAGCTGCTGGCCGAGGGCGACGTGGTCACCGCCGACCGGGTGCTCGGGCGCCCGCACCGCATCCGCGGGGTGGTGGTGCGCGGCGACGCCCGGGGTCGCGGGCTGGGCTACCCGACGGCGAACCTGGAACCGGAGACGGCGGGGATGGTGCCCGCCGACGGGGTGTACGCGGGGTGGCTGCGCCGCACCCGGGGCGCTGACGGCACCAGGCTCGACGACCCGGTGATGCCCGCGGCGGTGTCGATCGGCACCAACCCGACCTTCGGCGGCCAGACCCGCCGGGTCGAGGCCTACGTGCTGGACCGCGACGACCTGGACCTGTACGACGAAGAGGTCGTGGTCGAGCTGGTCGCCCGGCTGCGCCCCACCCTGCGCTTCGACTCGGTCGACGAGCTGAAGGCCCAGATGGCGGTCGACGTCGCCGAGGTCCGCGACCTGCTCTGAGCCTCCGCAGGGGGTCTGTCGTCATCGACGCGCAAGGTTCTTCCGAGCGATGTTCCTCTATCGATCGATGCTCCGCCTTTCACCCAGGCAGGCGGTCGGGTGGTGTGACGAGGTCGATACGATCTCGCCCATGAGCGACCCCTCTGCCTCTTCCGAGACCTCTGCTCCTTCCACGATCACCCGTCGGAGGTGGATGCTGTCGACCCTGACGGACATCGAGCGCTACGTGGCGAAGATGTGCGCGGAAGGGTGGCGCCCGGTCTCGGTGCACGCGAGTGCCTCCAAGTTTGTCTTCGAGCGTACCGAGCCCGGCGAGTACGTCTGTGCCATGGCCTCCACGATCGTGCCGTCAGGCCTCTCCCTGGGCAGCTTCGACAAGGCGAGGTACGCCGAGCTGTCCGCCCGGCTCGAGGAGCGGGGCGCGACGCTGGTGCCCCAGATCCCGCAAGGGGTGCTGGCTGTGCGTCGCGCCGATCAGGGCCCCTTCGAGGTCCACACCGACGTCGAGTCCAAGATCGCGGACCACAAGGCTCGGCGCTCGTACGGTGCTTTCTTGGCGTTCTTGTTCTTCTTCATGCCGATGGTGGCAGTGTCCGCCGCGGCGATGGTGACGTCAGGACGGCCGCAGCTGATGGCCGTCGTGGCCCTCTTCGCCCTCGTCGGGCTGTCGATCATGTGGCTCATGACCAAGGACGACACGCGAGCGATCAAGCGCCTGGAGCGGGAACGAGCGGCGCAGCCCGGTGCCGGGGGAGAGCCGGGCGACGTCTGAGCGAGGCCGCAGGTCGCCGTGACCAGCGGTGACGGCTCCTGCCGACGTGCCGGGGAGGGCGATCGGCGCTCGTGTCGTGTGCTGGTAGGGTTGACCTGCCGTCAGGACGGCCGCGGAACGAGAGAGCCCGGGTGGACATGCCCCGGTGCACCGCGCAACGAGAACCATTGAGGAGAGCCGTGCCGCTCGACACTGCCACGAAGCAGTCGATCATGACCACCTACGCCACGACCGAGGGCGACACCGGCTCGCCGGAGGTCCAGATCGCCCTGCTCACCCAGAGGATCAAGGACCTCACCGAGCACCTG
Organism: Micrococcales bacterium; assembly: GCA_009785115.1. GTDB lineage: Bacteria > Actinomycetota > Actinomycetes > Actinomycetales > Cellulomonadaceae > Cellulomonas. Next base: position 13,372 of record WQWY01000014.1, on the reverse strand, counting down.
AAGACCCACAAGCACGACCACCACAGCCGCCGCGGGCTGCTGCTGCTGGTCGGTCGGCGTCGTCGGCTGCTCGGCTACCTGCAGAAGATCGACATCGCGCGCTACCGCTCCATCGTGGAGCGGCTCGGCCTGCGCCGTTGATCTGCCGCCAGCCCGGGCCCTGAGGGTCCGGGCTGGTCCGCTCCCGGGGCCGTCCGCGTGCCCCGGTCACAACTGAACACCCCACCACCACGCCGGTCCGCTCGCCCGGTCCTCGGTAGTGGCCCTCCGGGACCTGGACAGGTCACGGCGAGCCTCGATCGAAGACCGTCGGGCACCACTGAGACCGGCGTCTTCGAGAACCAGGAGGGAACCCGTGGAGGGTCCTGAGATCCAGTTTGCCGAGGCGATCATCGACAACGGTCGATTCGGCACCCGTACCGTCCGCTTCGAGACCGGCCGTCTGGCCAAGCAGGCCGCCGGCTCCGCCGTCGCCTACCTCGACGAGGACACCATGCTGCTGTCGGCCACCACGGCCGGCAAGCACCCCAAGGACCAGTTCGACTTCTTCCCGCTGACGGTGGACGTCGAGGAGCGCGCCTACGCCGCGGGCAAGATCCCCGGCTCGTTCTTCCGGCGCGAGGGCCGCCCGACCACCGAGGCGATCCTGGCCTGCCGGCTGATCGACCGTCCGCTGCGCCCGTTGTTCGTCAAGGGCCTGCGCAACGAGGTCCAGGTGGTCGTCACCGTGCTGTCGGTGCACCCCGACGACCCCTACGACGTGCTCGCGATCAACGCCGCGTCGGTCTCCACCCAGCTGTCCGGCCTGCCGTTCTCCGGCCCGGTCGCGGCCACGCGCATCGCGCTGGTCGACGGGCAGTGGGTCGCCTTCCCGCGCTACTCCGAGCGCGAGCGCGCCACCTTCGACATGGTGGTCGCCGGGCGCGTGGTGACCACCGCCGACGGCGGCTCTGACGTCGCCATCGCGATGATCGAGGCCGAGGCCCCCGACAACACCTGGGGCCTGCTGCGCTCCGGTGGTACCAAGCCCACCGAGGAGGTCGTCGCCCAGGGCCTGGAGGCCGCCAAGCCGTTCCTGCGGGTGCTGTGCGAGGCGCAGGCCGACCTGGCCGCGAGGGCCGCCAAGGAGACCCAGGTCTTCCCGGTGTTCCCCGACTACCAGCCCGACGCCTTCGCCGCTGTGGAGCAGGCCGTCGCCGCCCGTCTGGGCGAGGCGTTGTCGATCGCCGACAAGCAGGCTCGTGAGAACCGGCTGGACGAGATCAAGGCCGAGGTGAACGACGAGCTCGCCGAGGCGTTCGAGGGCCGGGCCAAGGAGATCTCCGCGGCCTACCGCGCGCTGCAGAAGCAGATGATCCGTCAGCGCATCCTCACCGACGGCTTCCGCATCGACGGGCGCGGGCTGCGCGACATCCGCACGCTCTCGGCCGAGGTCGAGGTGCTGCCCCGGGCGCACGGCTCCGCGATCTTCGAGCGCGGCGAGACCCAGATCATGGGTGTGACCACGCTGAACATGCTGCGCATGGAGCAGCAGCTCGACACGCTGTCCCCGGTGGACCGCAAGCGCTACATGCACCACTACAACTTCCCGCCCTACTCGACCGGTGAGACCGGCCGGGTCGGCTCGCCCAAGCGGCGCGAGATCGGGCACGGTGCGCTCGCCGAGCGGGCCGTGGTGCCGGTGCTGCCCTCGCGCGAGGAGTTCCCCTACGCGATCCGCCAGGTGTCCGAGGCTCTGGGCTCCAACGGCTCGACGTCGATGGGCTCGGTCTGCGCCGCGACCCTGTCGCTGCTCAACGCCGGCGTGCCGCTGCGCGCCCCGGTCGCGGGCATCGCGATGGGCCTGGTCTCCGACACCGTGGACGGTCAGACCCGCTACGCGGCGCTCACCGACATCCTCGGTGCCGAGGACGCCTTCGGTGACATGGACTTCAAGGTCGCCGGCACCCGGGACTTCATCACGGCGATCCAGCTGGACACCAAGCTCGACGGCATCCCCGCGAGCGTCCTGGCCGGGGCCCTGACCCAGGCCAAGGAGGCTCGCCTGGCGATCCTCGACGTCATCGCCGAGGCCATCGACACCCCGGACGAGCTGAGCCCGTTCGCACCGCGCGTCATCTCGGTGCAGGTGCCGGTCGACAAGATCGGCGAGGTCATCGGCCCCAAGGGCAAGATGATCAACCAGATCCAGGAGGAGACGGGCGCCGACATCTCCATCGAGGACGACGGCACGGTGTACATCGGCGCCACCGACGGCCCTTCGGCTGAGGCCGCGCGCGCGGCGATCAACGCGATCGCCAACCCGCACATGCCCGAGGTCGGTGAGCGGTTCGTCGGGACGGTCGTGAAGACCACGACGTTCGGTGCGTTCGTGTCGCTCTCCCCGGGCAAGGACGGTCTGCTGCACGTCTCCCAGATCCGCAAGCTCATCGGGGGCAAGCGGGTCGAGAACGTGGACGACGTGCTCGCGATCGGCCAGAAGGTCCAGGTGGAGATCGGCGAGATCGACCCGCGCGGCAAGCTGTCGCTCAACGCGGTGCTCGACGAGGCCGCGCAGCCCGCCGAGGGCCAGGCCGCCGAGCCGGCCTCCTGAGGTGCCGCTGAACCTCCCGCTCGTCGCGTCCGGTCAGCCGGGCGCGACGAGCGAGGTCTCCACCTCCCAGGCGGAGATCCGTCGCTCGGTGCTGCCTGGTGGCGTCCGGGTGCTCACCGAGCGGGTCCCCGGCCTGCGGTCGGTGAGCGTCGGGGCGTGGATCGGCGTCGGGTCCCGCGACGAGGAGGACGGGCACCACGGCTCGACCCACTTCTTGGAGCACCTGCTGTTCAAGGGCACCGCGACACGCACCGCCCAGGACATCGCCGAGGCGTTCGACGCCGCCGGCGGGGAGGCCAACGCGGCCACCGGCAAAGAGCACACGTGCTACTACGCCCGGGTTCTCGACACCGACCTGACCATGGCCACCAGCATCATCGGAGACATGGTGACGTCGGCGTCGCTGGCTCCTGACGAGCTCGAGCTCGAGCGGCAGGTGATCCTCGAAGAGCTCGCGATGAACGACGACGACCCGTCCGACGTCGCCCACGAGCAGTTCGCCACCGCGGTGTTCGGGCCGCACGTGCTGGGCCGTCCGATCGGCGGCACCCCGGCGACCATCCGGGCGGTGCCGCGTGACGCGGTCGTCGAGCACTACCACAGCCACTACCGGCCCGAGACGCTGGTGGTCACCGCCGCCGGGGGGGTGGACCACGACACGCTGGTCGCTGACGTGGTGCGGGCTCTGGACGCGGGCGGCTGGGCGTGCGACCCGGCGGTCGGTCCTGTGCCGCGGCGTCTCACCGCCCCCACGAACGGGCTGCCTGACGTCGGGACAGAGCTGACCATCCACCGGACGACCGAGCAGGCGAACGTCGTCGTCGGCGGCACCGCGCTGACGGCCACCGACGAGCGGCGGTATGCGCTGCTGGTGCTCAACACCGCTCTCGGCGGCGGGATGTCGTCACGCCTCTTCCAGGAGATCCGGGAGAAGCGCGGGCTGGCCTACTCGACCTATTCGTTCGCCTCCGGGCACGCCGACGCGGGGCTGTTCGGCCTGTATGCCGGGTGCACCCCGGCCCGGGTGGACCAGGTGACCGAGCTGCTGGTCTCCGAGTGGCACCGGATGGCCGACGAGCCGATGCCGGCCGCCGAGCTCGAGCGTGCGATCGGCCAGCTGTCCGGCGGGATGGTGCTGGGTCTGGAGGACTCTGGCTCGCGGATGACCAGGCTGGGCAAGGCCGAGCTGGTCACCGGCGAGCTGCTGAGCATCGACGAGTCTCTGGAGCGCATCCGCGCGGTCACCGCGACCGACGTCCAAGAGCTCGCCGCCGAGCTGGCCTCACGTCCCCGGTCGATGGTCAGGGTCGGGCCCTTCAGCGACTGAGCGGTGCTCGACCGGCTGTCCCGGCTCGACTCGCTGTCCCGGACCGTTCGACCGCCGCTCGGTCGCTGCCCGGTGCTCGGAGACCGGCCAGCAGGCCCGTCGCCGCACGCACCGGGTGCTGGGTCGCGACCAGCGCGGCCATCGTCGCGGCCAGCTCGCGGTAGGCGTGGTCCCGGCCGCTGCCAGACCGGTAGACCAGCCCGATGCTGCGCCCTGGGGCCGGTGAGGTGAAAGACGCCGTGGCCAGCGCGCCGGAGGCCGTCTCGGCGGCGATCGCGCTGGCGGGCAGCAGCGTGACGCCCAGCCCGCTCGCCACGCAGTGCACGACGGTCTGCAACGAGGCGGCCCTGGTGGCGTCGTGCTCCGGTCGCACGCCGGCCTGCTGGCACGCGTCGAGCGCCTGGTCTCGCAGACAGTGCCCCTCGGCGAGCAGCAGCAGAGGCAGCGAGGCCAGAGCCGTCATCTCGACACCGGTGGTCTCGGCCAGCCGGTGCCCGGGGGGGAGCGCGAGCACGAAGTCCTCGTCGTACATCGGCACCTGCGTGAGGCCGGGGGCGTCGGCCGGCAGCGCGAGGACGGCCAGGTCGAGCCGACCCTCGCTCAGCGCTGTGAGCAGCCGGGCGGTCTGATCCTCGACCAGAGTGATCTCCAGCCGCGGGTAGCGCTCGGCCAGCCCGGGCAGCAGGACGGGCAGGACGTACGGAGCCACGGTCGGGATGATCCCGACCGTGAGGTGGTCGGTCAGCGGGTCGCCGCGACCGGCCGCGGCGGCGCAGAAGGCGTCGTAGGCGTCCAGCGCCGCGACCGCGGGAGCCAGCAGCTGTCGACCGTCGGAGGTGAGCATCACGCGACGGGTGGCCCGCTCGACCAGGCGCAGCCCGACGGCTGCCTCGAGCGAGGCCAGGGCCTGGGAGAGAGAGGGCTGGCTGATCCCGAGCGACTCGGCCGCGGCACGGAAGTGACGGTGCTCGGCGACGGCGACGAACGCCCGCAGGCCTGCCCTGGTCGGCTGAGCGCCAAGATTGGACATGCCTATCATCTTAACATCCAAGATAGGTCCCTATGATGGCTCAACATCGGGCAGAATCGGCCCTGCGTCCCACCAGCGACGCGCTCGACGACCTCGAAGGAGCCCACCATGTCTCTGCTCACCATCGGGGACCAGTTCCCCTCCTTCTCGCTCACCGCGGTGCGTGGCGGTGACCTCTCCCAGGTCCAGGCGGTGGCGCCGGACGACTACTTCACCACGGTGACCAGCGACGACAACGCCGGGAAGTGGAAGATCGTCTTCTTCTGGCCCAAGGACTTCACGTTCGTGTGCCCCACCGAGATCGCCGCGTTCGGCAAGCTGAACGAGGAGTTCGCCGACCGCGACGCCGTGGTCTACGGGGCGTCGGTCGACAACGAGTTCGTGCACTACCAGTGGCGCGTCCAGCACGAGGACCTCAAGACTCTGCCGTTCCCGATGCTCTCCGACCTCAAGCGGGAGCTGGCTGCTGCCACCGGCGTGCTCAACAGCGACGGCGTCGCCGACCGGGCCACGTTCATCGTCGGCCCCGACAACACGATCCAGTTCGTCTCGGTCACCGCCGGCTCGGTGGGCCGCAACGTGGACGAGGTGCTGCGCGTGCTCGACGCCCTGCAGTCTGAGGAGCTGTGCGCCTGCAACTGGAAGAAGGGCGACGCCACCATCGACGCCGCCGGCCTGATGGCGCAGGGTTCCTGATGAGCATCGAGAGCCTCAAGGATGCCCTGCCCGATCTCGCCAAGGACCTCAAGCTCAACCTGGGCTCGCTGTCACGCAACGCGGTGCTCAGCCCCGAGCAGCTGTGGGGCACGATGCTCGCCACCGCGGCCGCGACCCGCAACGCCACCGTGCTGCGCGAGATCGCCGAGGAGGCCCGTGAGCACCTGTCGCCCGCCGCGTACGACGCAGCCCTGGGTGCGGCGTCGATCATGGGGATGAACAACGTGTTCTACCGTGGTCGGCACTTCCTCGAGGGCGACTACGACGACCTGCGCGTGGGCTTGCGGATGAGCATCATCGGCAACCCCGGGGTCGACAAGTCGCTGTTCGAGCTGTGGTCGCTGGCCGCCTCCGCGGTCAACGGCTGCCAGGCCTGTGTCGGTGCGCACGAGTCGGTGGTGCGTGAGGCCGGGCTGTCTCGCGAGCACGTCTTCGAGGCGCTCAAGGCCGCCTCGGTGATCGCGGGCGTCAGCCAGGCGATCATGATCGACGACACCCTGAGCCTCAGCCTCGCCGCTGTCTGAGGCCAGCACACGACGCGGTGGGCCTGCTTCTCGGGGTGAGGCAGGCCCACCGTCGTGACAAGACCCTCGCCGGGAGGGGAGCAGCGGGTGCAGAATAAGCACATGGCCGCTGAGCGCTCATACCGACGGTTCGAGGCGCCGTCGCGCTTCGCCAGCGCCGTCGAGCACGCCTGGATCACCCGCGACCCCGTCGGTTTCCGCGAGGTGTCTCTGCCTGACGGGCGAGGGCTGGTGCTCGTCGTCGCGGGGCCCTCCGCCTGGGTCAGCGACCCTCTCACCGGGACGGCCCGTGATGAGGGCACCTCGGTGCGCGGCCCGGCCCTGCGTGTCGAGGTGCGTGAGGTCACCGGTGCGGCGGTCCGTCTGGGGTTGCAGCTGGCCCCCTCCGGCCTGTCTCGGCTGTGGGCGGCCCGGCCTGTGCCTCGCACGTCGATGGACGCGGCCACGCTGCTCGGCGCCGACGTGGTGCTCGCGGTGCAGGAGGCGCTCGTCCAGGGCGACGACGCCCGTGCGCTCGCCACGGTCTGGGCCGCGCTGGACCGTCTGCCCCGCCACGACAGCGACGAGGCAGACCGCCTCTGTGAGGCGCTGAGGTTCGCGGAGTCGCAGCGGGGCCTGGTCCGTTCTGCCGACCTGGCCCGTGAGGCCGGGGTCTCTCTGGGCGAGCTGCACCGCTGGTGCGTGCACCTGCTCGGTGTCGAGCCCAGCCAGTGGCTGTCAGCCGTGCGGTTCTCGGCGTTCGTCCGTGAGGCGATCGGCCCCGGACGCCTCCGTGCCGAGGACGTCCTCGCCGCGGTGCGCTGGTACTCCCAGGCCGGCTACAACGCCCGCGAGGTCGAGCGCTTCACAGGCATCACCCCAGCCATCCTTCGTCGCCTGATCGACCGGCTCGACGCCTTCCTGGCCGACCGCCCCGAGTCCCTGTTCGTCTGAGTCAGCCCCTGCGGGGTGTCGATCGACGAGGCCCAGGGGAGTTAGGGTTCCGTCGTGATCAAGGTAGCGGTGCTCGGTGCGGCCGGGCGGATGGGCAAGACGACCGTCGAGGCGGTGAACAGCGCCGACGACACCGAGCTCGTCGCGACGGTCGACGCCGACGGTGACCTGTCCGTGCTGAGCACGGCGGGCGCTCAGGTGGCGGTCGACTTCACCGTGCCCGACGTGACCGAGCAGAACGTGCACACGCTCATCGACCGGGGCATCCACGCCGTCGTCGGCACCACCGGGTGGACGGACCGGTCGTTGGACCGGGTGCGTGACCACCTGCACTCCGCGCCTGGTGTCGGGGTCTTGATCGCGCCGAACTTCGCGGTCGGCGCCGTGCTGGCCGGGTACTTCGCGGCGCAGGCCGCGGCCTGGTTCGAGTCGGCGGAGATCGTCGAGCTGCACCACCCGGACAAGGTGGACGCCCCCTCGGGCACCGCGCGGCACACCGCGGTGGCCATCGGTGCCGCGCGAGCGGCGGCCGACCTGGCCCCCGTGCCCGACGCGACCACCCAGTCGCTGGACGGTGCACGTGGTGCGGTGGTGGACGGTGTGCACGTGCACGCGGTGCGATTGCGCGGCCTGGTGGCTCACCAGGAGGTGCTGCTCGGCAACCCCGGAGAGATGCTGACCATCCGCCATGACTCGACCGACCGGGTCGCCTACATGCCCGGCGTGCTGCTGGGGGTCCGTTCCGTGATCGGCCGGCCTGGTCTGACCGTGGGTCTCGAGCCTCTGCTGGGGCTGGCATGAACGGGCCCGGCACGAAGAAGCCCGGCACGAAGAAGCCTGGCGTGAGCCGCCGGGTCTGGCTGACCGTCGCCGGGGTCGTCGCCATCACCGCGCTGCTCGCGGTGTGGGCGCTGGTCGTCGTCTGGCGCGCCCTGGCGCTCGTCGCCACGGGGGAGGCCATCGGCGTCCTGCTCGGGCTCGCCTTCCTGGTGCTCCCGCTCGTGGCGCTCGCGATGCTGGCACGTGAGTGGCGGCTGGCCATCGCCACCCAGGCCATGGCCGACGAGCTCTTCGCCGAGGGCGGCCTCGAGATCGACGAGCTGCCTCGCTCGCCCGGAGGTCGTATCGACAAGGCCGCTGCCCGCGACGCGTTCGACGCCGCCCGCACCCAGGCCGAGGCCGAGCCCAGCGACTGGCGCTCCTGGTACCGCCTGGCCTTCGCCTACGACGCCGCCGGCGACCGCGGCCGCGCCCGGGCCTCTCTGCGCAAGGCCGCCCGCATGCGCCGAGGGTGACCCCCGCGCTGTCGAGGCTGTGCGCCGGTCACAGCGCGACGTACACGGACTCGAGGTACTCCTCGATGCCGGCCTCGCCGCCCTCCCGGCCCAGCCCGGACTGCTTGACCCCGCCGAACGGGGCCGTGGCGTCCGAGACCATGCCGCGGTTGATCCCGAGCATCCCCGTCTCGATCGTCTCGGCCAGGCGCAGCGCGCGCGACACGTCCCGGGTGTAGGCGTAGGCGGTCAGGCCGTACGGGGAGGCGTTCGCCATCTCCACACCTTCGGCCTCGGTGCCGAAGGTGACCACGGGTGCGACGGGCCCGAAGATCTCCTCGGTGACCACCCGGGCGTCGGGGGCCACCCCGGTCAGGACGGTCGGGGCGTAGAAGTACCCAGGACGGTCGGGGGCGTCGCCGCCGATGCGCACCGACGCCCCACCGTCCACCGCGTCGGCGACCAGACCGGCCACATGGTCGACCGCAGCGGGCTCGATCAGCGGGCCGACGGTGACACCGGCGTCCGCGCCGTGCCCGACGACCAGCGCGGAGAACGCCGCGGTGAGCTTCTCGGAGAACTCCTCGGCGACCCCCCGCTGGACGAGGATGCGGTTCGCGGCCACGCACGTCTGCCCGGCGTTGCGCATCTTGGCGGCCACCGCACCAGCCACGGCCGCGTCGATGTCGGCGTCCTCGAACACCAGGAACGGGGCGTTGCCGCCGAGCTCCATCGAGGTGCGCAAGATGTTGTCGGCGGACTGCTTGAGCAGCACCCGACCGACCTCCGTGGAGCCGGTGAACGAGAGCTTGCGCAGGCGTAGGTCTGCCAGCAGCGGGCCAGAGACCTTGCGGGCCGACGAGGACGGCACCACGTTGACCGTCCCGGCCGGCAGGCCCCGGGCGGCGAGCTCGGCCCGGATGATCTCCGCCACGTACGCGGTGGTCAGCGGCGTGAGCTGGGCGGGCTTGATGACCGCCGTGCACCCGGCCGCGAGCGCCGGGGCGACCTTGCGGGCGATCATCGCGATGGGAAAGTTCCAGGGTGCGATGAGCAGCGCGGGCCCCACCGCGCGGCGCAGCACCAGCTGGTGGTGCGCCGCGGCCGGGGCGCGGCGGGCCAGCCCGTCCAGACGCACGGCCTGCTCGGAGTACCAGCGCACGTACTCGGCGGCGTAGGCGACCTCGCCCCGAGACTCGGCCAACGGCTTGCCGCCCTCGGCGGTGATGACGGCGGCGATGTCGTCGGTGTGCGCGACGATCGCGTCGTAGACCGCGCGCAGCAGGTCAGAACGCACCCGGGGCGCGGTCTGGCGGTACTCCGCGAACGCCCGGTCGGCGGCGTCGAGGGCGGCCATGGCGTCGCGCTCGTCGCCGTCGGCCACCTCGGCCAGCACCTGCGTCGTGGCCGGGTCGGCGACGGGGAAGGTCGCCCCCGTGCTGGCGGGGCGCCACTCGCCGTCGATCAGCACGCCCGTGGGCAGGCTGGCGGCGACCGGGGCGGGGATAGGTGAAGTCATGCACGCATTCTTGCGCGTCCTGGCAGCGGGGGGAACAGACCCGCCGAGTCGGGAATTCCCGACATGCGGCGTCACGCCTGGCGTGCCGAGCCCAGCCGGGCGAGGGTGACGGTGACGTTGTCGCGCCCGCCCTTGGCGTTCACCCAGCTCACCAGGGCCTGAGCCGTGACCAGAGGGTCGCCTCCCGCGGCCCTGGCCATGCTCGAGACCAGCCGGGAGAGGTCGTCAGCCTGCGAGCAGTAGTTCCACAGCCCGTCAGAGCAGACGCACAACCAGCCCGGGCCCTCCGGCTCTACCACCGTGCTGGTCGGCCTCACCGGTGGGGCGTCGGGGCCCAGCCAACGGGTGATCGCGTGCGCTCGAGGGGCCTTCTCGGCCTGCTCGCGCGGCATGCCGGCAGCGATCATGTCTTGCGCCCAGGAGTCGTCGGTGGTGAGCAGTTGCGCCCGTCCGGTGTCGGGCAGCCAGTAGGCGCGGGAGTCTCCGACCGAGGTGGCGACGATGCGGCCGGAGTCCACGACGGCGGCCACGAGGGTGCACGACGGGAAGCTGTGCTCACCAGGCTGGATCGGCCCGACAGCCCGTGCGATCGCGTCGTTGCCCGCCCGCGCCGCGGCCGTCAGCACCGACGCCCAGTCCTGCGTCGCGGAAGAACCAGCGGCCTGGGACAGCACCGCCAGCGTGGCGCGAGAGGCGGTCTGGCTCGCCAGCTCGGGGCGCGGCGAGGACGACACCCCGTCGCAGACCACGAGAGCCGCGAACCTCCCCGGCTGCTCGGAGGCCGCCAGGGCCTGGGCGTCCTCGTTGCGCTCGTGGACCATGCCACGGTCGCACACCCCGGCGACCCAGCTCGCGGGCGACGCCTCCAGGTGGTCGCGCGACCCCTGGGCAGGGTCGTCCGTGGTGTCGACCGGGACGGGGACGGTGACGAGGTCGGGCACCGTCGCACGACCGGGCTGGCTGGTCGTGCCGGGGGAGAGGCCGAGCAGCAGGGCCCCGCAGGACGGGCAGAACGTCGCCGACGCGGAGGTCGTCGCCCTGCAGGCTGGACAGGTGATCGTCGTCATCGCCACACCCGATGACGCGTTGCGTTCCCCGACATGCGTGCTCCACCCAGCCTCGTTGCCCGTGTTTCGCACAATCTACGGCACATCGCCCCTGGTCTGAGCACGTCCTGTGGGTCTCGACGTCGCAGCGTGCTGAGCCTCGCGGCGTGTCTGCCTCGTGGCCGGGGCGACCTCGCTCTCCTTGGTCTGGACTCCACCGATGGGGCGCTCCGCGGTGTCCTACCCTGACCGGCATGAGCGACGAGCCCTCTGTGGACGGTGAGCCCCGCCTGGACGAGCCTGGTGTGGACGAGCCTGGTGTGGACGAGCCCAGCGTGGACACCGGGTACGAGGACCTCCTGCGGCTGGTCATGACGACCGGGACGCCGAAGGCGGACCGCACCGGGACAGGGACACGCTCGGTGTTCGGCCACCAGCTGCGCTACGACCTGTCCGCCGGTTTCCCGCTGGTCACCACCAAGCGGGTGCACCTGAGGTCGATCGTGCACGAGCTGCTGTGGTTCCTGCGCGGGGAGTCCAACGTCGGCTGGTTGCACGAGCACGGTGTGACCATCTGGGACGAGTGGGCAGACAGCGACGGCGAGCTCGGGCCGGTCTACGGCGTGCAGTGGCGGTCGTGGCCGACGCCGGACGGGGGGCACGTCGATCAGATCGCCCAGCTGGTCGAGAACCTGCGGGCCGACCCCGACTCGCGTCGGCACCTGGTCTCGGCCTGGAACGTCGGCGAGCTGCCCCGGATGGCCCTGGCGCCGTGCCATGCGTTCTTCCAGGTCTACGTCGCTGACGGCCGCCTCTCGTGCCAGGTCTACCAGCGCAGCGCCGACCTGTTCCTCGGCGTGCCGTTCAACATCGCCTCCTACGCCCTGCTCACCCACATGCTCGCCCAGCACGCTGGATATGAGGTCGGAGACCTGGTCTGGACCGGTGGTGACTGCCACGTCTACGACAACCACGTCACCCAGGTCACCGAGCAGCTGTCCCGCACCCCCTACCCCTTCCCGACCCTGCGCCTGCGCCAGGCCCCGTCGATCTTCGACCACACCTTCGACGACGTCGAGGTGCTCGGCTACCGCCACCACCCGGCGATCAGCGCCCCCGTCGCGGTCTGACAGCACCGTCTGGGGGTGTCGCGGGTGACGCGCTGCCCCATCAGCCGGTGGTCTTTCTAGAGCCTCGTCGTTCCCCGATGCCTCCTCTCGCCCCGGGGTCGTCGTGGCGGGCTCTTCCTGGCCGCTGTCCCCAGAAATGGGGGCACCAGCTCCCCCGGCTGGGGGACAGAGGTTCTCGAGTCGCTGGGGTAGCGTTACCGGCAAGATGACTGGCTGGGCTGCCCGGCAGCGGGCTGAGAACGTCAGAGAAGAAGGAGTGTGGTCGTGTGGATGGTCTGGGAAGGGTCATGAGCGTGTCGGCTCCTGCGGCGCCTGCTCGGTGGTCGGGTGCGCGTCGTGGTGCGTTGGTCGCGGCGGTGGCTCTCGGGCTGCTGTCGGTGGTGCCGACCTCCGCGTCGGGGGCTGATGCTGGGTGGTGGTACGAGCAGATGGGGGTGCGGGAGGCTCATGCTGCGGGTATCACCGGGGAGGGCGTGAAGATCGCGGTTCTTGACGGTTCGATCAATCCTCAGGCTGCCTCCTTGCGCGGGGCGAACGTGCGGGTGGCCGACCCGGTATGTCTGAAGGACCGGGATACTGGTGAGTTCTGGCCGACGACCAGTACAGAATTTCTCCCGGCTGTTCAGCACGGGACCAACGTGGTGGGGCAGATCGTCGGTACTGGGGATGGGGTGAGCGGGATCGCTGGGATAGCTCCGGACGCTCAGATCACCTTCTACGCGATGGACCGTCCCGAAGGTGAGCTCCCCGGCGGGTTCCAGCCCTGCGACAACAACATTCTTATGGTCGCGGTGGAGCAGGCGATCCAGGACGGAAACCAGATCATCTCTCTCTCTAAATCTTACCTGTCGGGGGGGTCGAGCGTTACTATCGCGCGGGCGATCAGGGGGGGGGCGTTGATCGTCAACGCTGTCCCTAACACACAGGAGCGTGTGAAGGCAGACGTGAGGGGTCTGAGTGCGAACGCGGGTGTGGTCGCTGTGGGTTCGGTGGGTCCTGACGGGCTGCCGCCGGTGGTTGATGGTGCGGTGGTGCAGCATCGGCGGATCACGGTGCTCGCTCCGGGTGTGGACATGGTGTGCCACGGTGAGAACTCGTGGGAGAGGACCGAAGCGTGCAACGGGACGTCTTTCGCGACGCCGGTGACTGCTGGTGTGTTGGCTCTGGTGGCTCAGAAGTATCCGGATGCGACGTCGAACCAGTTGTTGCACAGCTTGTTGGAGAACACGGATCGTGGTGGTCGGGGTTCGGGTCATGATGCGACGTTCGGGTTCGGGGT
>WQWY01000013.1 GCA_009785115.1 Micrococcales bacterium | reverse complement strand
GCAGAAGATCTTCAGCCTCCCGACGCATCCCGGCGGCAGCCTCTTTGGCCTTGTCCAGCTCGATGTACGCCTGATCGACCTTCGGCCAGAACCCCGCACCTTCGCTCACTGTCCATCCCTTCCTGCGACGACCTGCGCACGAAGCACCCAGGCCCAGACCGCCCGACCCGGCACCACCGGTTCGCGGATGCCGGCATGTTCGCAACCACCACGACCGGGCACGAGGGTCGCACGGTCGCACCTGGCAGCAGCGGCATCGGTCTACAGGTCACAGGTCGTTCTCGTCCGAACCCAAGAACTCAGGCGGCAACGGCTCCCAGTCAGGGTCGTCCTCCCACTTGGGCACGATGTGACCACCCCAACCACGCAGACCCTCACCCGGACGCCTCGCAGGCTGCTGCCCAGCACCAGGCGCACCACCGACCATCCCGCCCACCGGCGCACCACCAGCACCAGGCACCCCAGCACCGCCAGCAGGCAGACCACCTGCACCGGCGGTCCCGAAAGCACCGCGCAACCCCTGACCTGGCACCCGCGCAGGAGCACCACCACCAGAGGCACCGGAGGCACCGCCGAGGCTGCCAGGGCCACCGACACCGCCCGCACCGACACCGGCCTGACCTGCCAGCATCCGACCGCCCGCCAGAGCAGCTCCGCCCATCGCACCGGCAGTCAGGGCGCTGCCCGCACCGCCGGCACCAGTACCGGGGAGCATCCCGCCGCCGACGCCACCCACACCGGGAAGGGTTCCCGCACCCGCCGTGCCGCCGTCGGCTGCACCCGAGGCCGGACCAGACCCGGGGTGACCCAGAGCGGGCACCGGGGTGGACGGCAGCGGGGCAGACCAGGTCTGCGAACCCTCGCCCTGCCCGCCGGGCAACCTCAACGCCGTCTGCTCAGGACGCGGAAAACTCATCACAGACCCCGGTTCCTTCCGATGATCCACCCACACCGGGTCGGATCTGTCATCCCACAACGGAACATCTCCGGCTTTGTCCAGGATCTGGATGCCGATCTCGTTGAGCTCTTCGCGGAGCTCGCCCAGCTTGGCCGCAGCGGCGGCCTGCCGTTTCGTGTCGGCTTCTTGCCGGGCTCTGGCAGCCCTGTCGGCGGGGTCGAAGATGTCGACGAACTTGTCCAGCATGGACTGGGTGGGCTCGGCCGGAGGCAGGTTCTCCCACGCGACGTGAGCCTTGGCGCGAATACGGTTCGCATGGAACAACAGCTTGAGCATGTCGGCATTGATCTTGGACAACAGCCCCAGCATCTCGGAGTTGTAGGTGAAGTGCTCGACTATCGCCTCTCCTGCCAGTCCTTCTACGGCCCCCTCCTTGGCGATCTCTGCCAGCACCTGAGAATGGTCGTCCAGCCCGCCCACGACCTGCGGACCGACAGTCACCGTCCAGTCTTGCCCTTCCCCGAAGGCCCACAGCTCGTCCTCGGCGCGAGCGAAACAGTAGTAGTACCCCATCAGAACCTCTCCCTCTCATTCATGCTAAAGACGACGACACACCCACGATCACGCGACCGTGGACGGCTCACTTGCGACGAACCATGACGATCACCACCGCGACCACCGCACCGACCAGCACGACGGCTACGATCAGCGGCCATACCCACCCCGGGACGCCGCCATCAGGGGCGGGAGCAGGCTCCGAGGACCAGTCTGTGCTGGTCGGCGAAGGCATCGGGGTCTCGGACGCCATCCAGGGCGGGAAGACCGCGTTCTCGATATCTGCCGCGGAGATGTCCAGCTCGAACTGTGCTTCAGGCTGGACCAGCGGGTTGACGTCAGGATAGGTCGTCGGATCGCGCTGAAGCATCCGCTGCAACGACAGCAGCCCATACCCTGCGCGAGAGTCATACTCCAACCCGTACCCGTACCCGTTCCCGGCCGCCTGGACGAGCGCCTGGATCATCTGGTTGCCCGTCGCGTCCGGATACTTCGACCACACCGCCGCCAGCACGCCCGCCGTCACCGGCGTAGCAAGCGACGTACCAGATGCGGTTCTCGGCATCATCCCATCGTCGGTGCCTTGGATCAGCATGTCGATGCCCGGGGCTCTCACCGTGACGCGTTTGTAGTCGACATACTCTCCGACAACCCCCGGATCACCCGGGAACCTCCCTTGCGCATCATGCGCGGCGATGGCAACGATCCCGTTGACCCGCGACGACTCGTCGCTGCCGCTGTCGTCGTTGCGCAAGCCAGCGACGATCACCACACCCTGGTTCAGCGCCCATGCCACTGCCGCCTGGTAGTCCCAGCGAGACCCCCCCGCAAGCGAGATCGAGATGACGTCGGCCCCGTCGCTCACCGCCTGGACGACGGCCCTGGATATCGCTCCTCCCGCGCAGACACGTCCCCGACTGGTGTTGGCAGCGGGGTCGCCGACCGCGTAGAACAAGATCGTGGCCTTGGGAGCCGTGCGCGCCACGAGGCCGGCCGTGTTCGTCCCGTGAGACGTGGCATACATGAGGCCGGAGGACGTGGCCGGGATCGTGCCGTCAGAGGCACAGAAGGAAGGCTCACGCACACGCAGGTCGACACCCTCGAACATCGGCAGGTCTGAGGTGTCCGACGTGATCGCCTGGTCGATGACCGCGACCGTCCGACCACGGCCGTCAGCCCCAGCCTGGTTCGCCGCCGTGACCCCCAGGTGACGCTGCCACCAGTCCTCACCGTCGACCGCGCTGGCAGCACCCGGCACCACACCCACCAGCCCCAGAGCCACGACGAGCGCGACCCACCGCGACCCAGCACGAGACCGACCAGCCCCACGCCGCGCACCCAGCCGAGCCAGGCCCGGCCCAGAGCATCGGCGGTTCGCCGCTCCGGCCGTCGACGCTCCGCGCCTCACCGGCCTTCCCCAGCCTGCGTCTGCTCGACCTCGGCCCTGTAGGCCTGCCCCTGGTCGGCGATCACCACAGCGGCCCGGCTCAGGTCAGACAGGTCCGCGTGCTCAGCCTCCGTACGGCTCCACTCGACCTCCAACCTCCGCAGATGGTCCTCGTCGGTCGCCGCCGAGGCGTGCGACCCACGGACCGACCCGCGCATCGTCTTCTCCAGCACCGGCAGCACCACCTCCTGGAACCACTCAGCGGCCGACGACTGCACACGCCCGTCGACAACCACCCTGTGCTCGCTCGGCATGCTCCCGGCCCGGCTGCCGAGCCGGTGCTGCTGACCTCGAAGCACCTGCTGATCCCAGGCGACCTTCCTGCCGCCCGGCCCGTCTGCCACCGCCACGATCTCGCTCCGTCCCTGGTCCGTCCCGCCACCTGGTCCCCTCAGAACCTCGGCGCCTGCCTGATCCCGGCCACCCTAGCCCGAGCCACCCCCGCACGTCCCCGGTTCTGCGACCCGGCTTGTGATCGACGTCACGCCAGCAGCCAGACCAGACTTCACAGGCTCCGAAGACCGGGCAAGCACACTCGCCAGACGGTCGTCACCCACCGACGACAGCGCGCACCAGCCTCACCACACCCTCCCCGACGACCGAGGACGAGCGGCGCAGCCACCACCGGATCACCACAGGTCGAGGACGCCGGCACACCCGTCATATAGGGTCATATCGTGCTTCCCGTCCTCATCTGGTCTCACGCCACAGCCCTGCCGCTCCGTGCCGTGAGGGTCGCACGGTCATGACCCTTCCCGTCCCTCGGTCCCTCGTCCTCGCCGCCTGGTTGAGCTGGGGTGGCACGGTCGATCAGATCATCGCTGCCGTCCAGCAGGACGACGAGCCTCACGTGGTCTTGTTCCACGGGCGAGTCTTCCTGCTGGTCGACTTCCTGAGGAAGCTGGCCCGCGGCGGTGAGGTGATCCGCCCGATGCACCAGATTGCCGTGTGCGTCTTTCCCACCCCGGACGACCCGGTGCTGGACCCGCCTGTCGACGCTGCCATCAAGGCGTGCGAGGCGCTGGTGCTCAACGCCGAGGAAGGCAGCCTGGCTCTGGTACCAAGCACGGGCAACCTCGACGACGACCCTGAGACGATCCGCGTCATCTGGCAGGTCTTCTCGACATCCGACCGTCGGGAGGCTGTCACCGACGGGCTCCACGGGGCCGCCCGGAACCTCCCACCGGAAGGAGCGCTCACCTCTCTGCACACCACGTTCGCCAAGCACGCGGTCCCCCGAGACTCGTCCCCCGAGGGGCTCGCCGAGCTCGACATGACCGTCGAGCTGATCGAGACGACGTTGAAGGCCGAGCTGCCCACCTGGCGCCTGCCCCCGGGGCTCGACGGCTGGCGCATCGAGAGGCTGACGAGCGTGATCCGCGTCTATGTCGCGTTCAACCTGTTCGACACGGTGGCGACCATCCCGGTGACGCACCTGGCCGACCAACGTTCCGCCACCACACGCGACCTCTACCGGATGACCCGCTGGATGATGACCGGAACCACGACCTGTCTCCCCTGGATGCCCGACCCCGTCGTCTGAGCTCTGGAAACCTCTCGTCAGGCTGAAGCACCGCTCACGGAGGGGCGGCATCGCCTTTGTCCTGGTTAGGTGGGGGGATGCAGCACATCTGGCCTGGCCATCCGTACCCCCTCGGTGCTACCTATGACGGCTCGGGGACGAACTTCGCGCTGTTCTCCGAGGTCGCGGAGCGGGTCGAGCTGTGCCTGATCGACGCCGACGGGGGCGAGTCGCGGGTAGACCTGCCCGAGGTCGACGCGTTCGTCTGGCACGGCTACCTCCCGGCGGTGGCACCCGGCCAGCACTACGGGTACCGGGTGCACGGCCCCTACGACCCCGCGTCGGGGCGGCGCTGCGACCCGTCCAAGCTGCTGCTCGACCCGTATGCCAAGGCCATCTCTGGGCAGATCGACGGCCACGAGTCCCTGTACTCCTACCGGTTCTCCGACCCGAGCCGTCGCAACAGCCTCGACTCCGCGTCGCACACCATGACCTCCCTGGTCGTCAGCCCTTATTTCGACTGGGGCCACGACCGCCCCCCGAGGCACGAGTACCACGAGTCGGTGATCTACGAGGCGCACGTGAAGGGGCTCACCGCGCAGCACCCGAGCGTCCCGGAAGATCAGCGCGGCACCTACCTGGGCCTGGCGCACCCCTCGGTGATCGCCCACCTGACGTCGCTGGGGGTGACGGCGGTCGAGCTGATGCCGGTGCACCAGTTCATCAACGACCCGGCGTTGACGGCCCAGGGCCTGTCGAACTACTGGGGCTACAACACCATCGGCTTCTTCGCTCCTCACAACGGCTACTCGGCCTTCGCCCGCAGCGGCCAGCAGGTGCAAGAGTTCAAGGCCATGGTCAAAGCGTTGCACTCGGCGAACATCGAGGTGATCCTCGACGTGGTCTACAACCACACCGCCGAGGGCAACCACAAGGGCCCGACGCTGAGCTTTCGAGGCATCGACAACGCCAACTACTACCGGCTGGTCGACACGGACAAGACCCACTACTTCGACACCACCGGCACCGGGAACTCGCTGCTGATGCGCTCCCCCCACGTGCTGCAGCTCATCATGGACTCGCTGCGCTACTGGGTGCAGGAGATGCACGTGGACGGGTTCCGCTTCGACCTGGCGGCGACGCTGGCCCGCCAGTTCCACGAGGTCGACCGCCTGTCGGCGTTCTTCGACCTGGTGCAGCAAGACCCGATCGTCTCCCAGGTCAAGCTGATCGCCGAGCCGTGGGACCTCGGTGACGGCGGCTACCAGGTCGGCGGGTTCCCCCCGCTGTGGACGGAGTGGAACGGCAAGTACCGCGACACCGTGCGCGACTTCTGGCGCTCTGAGCCCTCGACCGTCGGGGAGTTCGTCAGCCGGGTCTGCGGCTCCTCCGACCTGTACGCCCACACCGGGCGCAGACCCCTGGCCAGCATCAACTTCGTCACCGCGCACGACGGGTTCACCCTGCGCGACCTGGTCTCGTACAACGAGAAGCACAACGCGGCCAACGGCGAGCACAACCGCGACGGGGAGAGCTTCAACCGCTCCTGGAACTGCGGCGTCGAAGGCCCGACGGACGACCCCGAGATCACCGCCCTGCGCGCCCGCCAGCAGCGCAACTTCCTCGCCACCCTGCTGCTGTCCCAAGGGGTGCCGATGCTCTCCCACGGTGACGAGCTGGGCCGCACCCAGAGCGGGAACAACAACGTGTACTGCCAGGACAACCCGGTGGCGTGGATCGACTGGGACCTGGACGAGGAGCGCGAGCAGCTGCTGGAGTACACCCAGATGCTCGTCAGCCTGCGCGCCGCCCACCCGGTGTTCAGGCGGCGGCGTTTCTTCGCCGGCTCGGCCGAGCACGGTGGGGAGTCGGAGCTCGGTGACGTGGTCTGGTTCCAGCCCGACGGCAAGCACATGCAGAGCTCGGCCTGGTCCGGGGACCAGGCCCGGATGGTGCAGATGTTCCTCAACGGCGACGCGATCGTCGAGCCCGACGCGCGCGGGCAACGCATCGTGGACGACTCGTTCCTGGTGCTGTTCAACGGCAACTACAAGAAGGTGCAGTTCACGCTGCCCCCGGCAGAGCTCGGCAAGGAGTGGACGGTCGTGTTCGACACCGGGAACGCGCTCAACCGAGGCAAGACCCACAAGCCCCGGGCCAAGCTGATGCTGGAGCACCGTTCCGTGGTGGTGCTGACCCGACCACCGACCACCGCGTCCACCACCAGCTCGGGGAGCGGCGCCGCCGAGGTCGCGGCCACCGAGGCGGCGATGGTCAAGGCCTCGCCCCTGAAGCCGCTGCGTCGCCGCACCCCGCACGCCCGCCGAGCATCCTCCTCCTCGTGAGACAGGCTGCCGAGTGAACCAGAGCAGCGTGAGCCAGCACACCACGACGAGCGGGCCCGCTCCACGCCTCCCGGCACCAGGGCGACCCGTGCCGGTGTCCACCTACCGGCTCCAGCTCGGCCCCGGGCTGACGTTCGACGACGCGACCGACCGCCTGCCCTACCTGGTGTCGCTGGGCGTGACCCACGTGTACCTGTCCCCCATCCTCACCGCCGCACCCGGCTCGACGCACGGCTACGACGTGGTGGACCACGACGAGATCGCTCCCGTCCTCGGCGGGCGGGCAGGCTTCGACCGGCTGAGCGACGCGGCCCGCGCGCACGGGCTGGGTCTCGTGCTCGACATCGTGCCCAACCACATGGCGGTGCCCACACCCGCATGGCACAACCGGGCGTGGTGGTCGGTGCTCGCGGAGGGTCCGGCGTCACCGTACGCCCGCTGGTTCGACCTGGACTGGCCCGCCGGTGACGGCGCCCTGCTGATGCCGGTGCTCGACGGCAGGCTCGGGGCGGCGATCGACGCGGGCGAGCTCGAGGTGGTGCGGTCTGAACCGGGCCTGACCGCATCGGGCCTGACTGAGCCGAGCTCGACTGAGCCGGGCCTGACTGGCCTGGGTCCGCTGCTGCGCTACCGCGAGCACGTGTTCCCGGTGCGGCCTGGCACCGAGGCCCTGCCGCTGCCCGAGCTGCTGCGACGTCAGCACTACCGCCTGGCTCCCCGACAGGCCGCCGACGACGAGCTCAACTACCGCCGCTTCTTCGACGTGAGCACCTTGGTCGGGCTCCGGGTCGAAGACTCTGAGGTGTTCGCCGCGACCCACGATCTCGTCGTCTCGCTGGTGCGCTCCGGGCAGGTCGACGGGCTGCGCGTCGACCACCCGGACGGCCTCGCGGACCCCGCTGCCTATCTTGAGCGCCTGCGCGAGGCGACCGGCGGGGCCTGGGTGGTGGCCGAGAAGATCCTCAGCGGCGATGAGTCTCTGCCTGACGACTGGGCCTGCGCCGGCACCACCGGGTATGACGCGCTGTGGCGGGTCCAGCAGACCTTCGTCGACCCTGCCGGCCAGCGTGACCTGGGTGCGGTGCTGCACCTGCTCGCCGGAGACGCCCCCGACGCGTTCGGGACCCTGGTCGCCGACGCCAAGCGTGAGGTCATGGACACGAACCTCCGCACCGAGGTGCGGCGCCTCACCACGCTGGCGGCGAAGATCAGCCACGAAGAGCCGCGCCTGCGCGACCACAGCACGGACGCCCTGCGTGACTGCCTGGTCGAGCTGATCGTGGCCCTGGACCGCTACCGCGCCTACGTCACCCCTGACCGTCCGGCACCGGCGGAGTCGGTCGCGGTGCTGGAAACCGCCGCCGACCAGGCCCGAGCCCACCTCGACCACGACCGCGCCGAGACCATGACGGCGCTGGTAGACCTGCTGCTCGGCCGCCAGAGCGGCGACACCCCAGAGCTCAGCGACCTGGTGTCGGAGCTGATGGTCCGTTTCGGGCAGACGTGCGGCCCGGTGCAGGCCAAGGGGGTGGAGGACACCGCCTTCTACCGCTGGACAGAGCTGATCGGGCTGTGCGAGGTGGGCGGCGACCCGGTGCGCTTCTTCCTGCCCCCGGAAGGTCTGCTGACGTGGGCCGACCAGATGGCCGCCACGTTCCCGGCCGGCATGACGGCGTCCTCGACCCACGACACCAAGCGCGGCGAGGACGTCCGCGCCCGCCTGTCGGTGATCTCCGAGCACGCCACGGCCTGGCGCCGCCTGGTGGACGATCTTCACCGGGCCTCGCAGGGCTACCGTGAGGCCTCCGTGGACGGACGGACCGAGAACGTGCTCTGGCAGACGTTGGCCGGGACGTGGACCGACGACGGCCCGATCAGCGTCGACCGTCTCGTGCAGTACCTCACGAAGGCCATGCGCGAGGCGAAGTCCGTGACCTCGTGGAGCAGACCCGACAGCGGCTACGAGGCGGCGGTGCTCGAGACCGCCCGCCAGGCTGTGGCAGACCCGACGGTGGTCGCGCTGCTCGAACACTGGCAAGAGCGCACCCGCACCTGCGTGCGCGCGACCACCTTGGGGCAGAAGCTGCTCCAGCTCACCCTGCCGGGCGTCGCCGACACCTACCAGGGCACCGAGACCACCGGCGTGACCCTGGTCGACCCGGACAACCGTCGCCCGGTCGGCTGGGTCTCCTCAGCCGCGACGCTCGACCGTCTCGACTCCGGCGAACCTGCCCGCACCCTGGCCGAGGAGAAGCTGCTGCTCACCTCACGGGCTCTTCGCGCCCGCCGCGCCCTCCCCGACGTCTTCGTCGGGCCAGAGGGTGGTGTTCTCTCCCTGGCCCGCTCTTCTGACAGCGCCCTGGCCTACGCCCGTACCGTGGCGGGCGACCCGCGCGTGGTGGTGCTCGCCACCCGCCTCACCGCCTCCCTGGAACGTCTGGGCGGCTGGCGTGACCACACGGTCGTCCTGCCCGAGGGCCCCTGGCACGACGTGCTGACCGACACCGACCACCCCGGCGGCACGCGCCTGGTCGCCGACCTCCTCGACACCCTGCCCGTGGCGCTGCTGGTGCGTCCGGCGGGCTCGTGACGCACGGCTGGCGGGCAGGCCTCAGGCGGGGGACACCCTGTCTGTCGTCGCTGAGGCCAACGCGGCGCCCTCGGCGGCCAGGGCGCCCAGGCGGGAGAGGGCGCGGTAGTACTTCTTGCGGTAGCCGCCGCGCAGCATCTCGGGGCTGAACAGGCCGTGCTCACCGGTGCCGCCGAGCAGCACGGGGATGTCGCGGTCGTAGAGGCGGTCGACGAGCACCACCAGGCGCAGCGCACGGGCCTGGTCGAGCACCGGGCGCACCCCTGTGAACCCGACGAGGGTGACGTCGTCCAGGAGCGCCCCATAGCGTGAGGGGTGCACCTGGGCGAGGTGGTCTTCGAGCGCGGTGAAGTCGTCCAGCGTGGCACCGGGACGCTCACCGACCAGCGCCGCGATGACGTCGTCAGGCAGCGGGGGCATGTCGGTGACCACCGCGCGGTGGCGGTAGTCCTCACCGTCGATCCGCAGCACCTCGAACCGGGACGCCAGAGCCTGGATCTCCCGGACGAAGTCCTCGGCGGCGAAGCGGCCCTCCCCCAGCGCCTCCGGCAGGGTGTTGGAGGTCGCCGCGACGGCGACCCCCTGGTCGGCCAGCTCACGGACGAGTCGGGTGATGATGAGCGTGTCGCCCGGGTCGTCGAGCTCGAACTCGTCGATCGCGACCAGGCGGTGCGCCGCCAGCGCGTCCACCGTGGCGGAGAACCCGAGCACCCCGACCAGGTGGGTGTACTCCACGAAGGTGCCGAAGACCGCCTGACGGCGCCCCACGGTGTGGGCCAGCGAAGCGAGCAGGTGGGTCTTGCCCACGCCGAACCCTCCGTCGAGGTACACCGCGGGTGGTGTGGTGCGGCGGCGCCGTGCGAGCAGCCCCCGGGAGGAGGTGCGGGTGATCTCGTAGGCGATCTCACGCAGCCGAGCCCGCGCGGCAGCCTGGCTCGGGTGGGCCGGGTCGGCGTGGTACGACTCGAAGGACGCCTGCTCGAAGTGCCGAGGCGGCTCGAGCTGGGCGACCAGACGGTCGACCGGAACCCGTGGGAAGCGGTCGACGAGCCGCCCGGCAGGTTGGTCGGATGTCACGGCGGCAAGGATAGGTCACCGCGCGCCGGGAGCGTCATCCCCTCACCAGATACGTAGGCTCCTCCCGTGACCGCCCCCATCGTGATCCTCACCGAGGACGCTCTCGCTGACGCCGACGTCGCCCACCTGCTCAGCCTGCACCCCGACATGACGTGCACGGTGCTCGTGCCCGCCGACACCGACCAGCCGCTGCTGGCCACGGTGCTGGACGATCTCGGCCTGGGTGACGTCGCCGGGGCGCTGCGCCGGGTGCGCGGCCTGGAGCCGACACCGACCCAGGCTCGCACCACAGCTCACGAACGGCTGGAGACCAGCCTCGCCCGGCTGCGTGAGGCCGGCGTCGCCGCGACCGGGCAGATCACCGACGACGACCCGATGCCCACGCTGGCCGCGAGCATCACCGACACCGACGCGCGCGAGGTCGTCGTCATCACCTACCCGCACCTGATCGAAGACACCCTGCGCACCGACTGGGCCTCCAAGGCGCGCGCCCGGCTCCAGGTCCCGGTGCTGCACCTGTACTCAGGCACCTCCGTGCTGGGCTGAACCACCCAGAGCTGACCCCCAGGCCGAGCCACCAGAGCGCCCGCTCTCGGCGCCGTACCGGCCCGTCGTCACGCAGCGTCTGCCTGTCGCGAGGGGCGGGCCGCTCAGAACCCGTCCGCCGTCGGCCGGGGGTAGTACCGCAGGTACTTGCGCCAGTAGGACGCGGTCACACCCTCGACCACGTACCGGCGCCTCAGGCTCGCGTCGGCGGCGTAGCGCAACGGGTGCGCGAGGCGCCCGGCCCGCTTGGCCTGCCGCAGCCGGGCCTTGAGGTCAGGGTCGGTGATGTAGCGCAGCAGCAGACGGAACGGCACCACGCAGAACAGCATCTGGCTCGCGGGCTCCACCGGGTCGGGTGAGCGGCCCTCGACCAGGTCGGCCACCACGGCACGGGCAGGGCTCGCCCCGGTCGCGGTGACGAAGTAGTTGTTCCGCCCGATCCGGGGGTTCATCTCGAAGTAGACGTGCTGACCGGTGCGCGGGTCCAGCTTGAAGTCGACGTCGGCGAAACCGACGTAGCCGATCTCGTCCAGGATGCGCCTCGTCGCGTCGGCCGCGTCGTCGTAGGGCATGGTGAGGATGGCCGCCGGGTTGCCGATCATGCCCGGCGCGTGCTCTTCGAGCAGCACCTGACCGGAGGCCAGCATCGTGATCTTCCCCCGGGTGTCGCGGTAGACCGTGAGCGAGCGCATGTGCGTCTCGTCGCCCGGGATGATGTCCTGCACCAGGAAGGTGCCCTCATATCCAGCGTCCAGCAGCCTGCCCAGCAGGTCGTCCAGGTCGGCCCTCGTGGCCAGGTGGTCCACCTTCTGCTTGCCGTCCATGGTCAGGTACTCGTACTGGGCGGTCGACGCCGGCTTGGCGACCACGGGGAAGTCCAGGTCGACCTTCAGCGCGACGATCGCGTCTCGCCCGCCGTCAGCGCGCAGCGCGGCGATGTCGACCGGCACCGTCGCGGGCGTGGGGATGCCCAGGCGCTCGCACACCTGCGCGAACTTGTCCTTGTTCCCCACCTGCTCGAGCGCCTCGGCGGAGCAGTAGGGCAAGAGGTAGCGCTTCGACAGCCGCTCGGCGTCGTCCACGACGGCCCGCACGTACCAGTCGGTGTTGGTCAGCAGCACCAGGGTGCGGTCAGGGTGCTGGGCCGCGACCCGTTCCAGGGTCTCCATCAGCACCTCGGGGTCTTCCAGACCAGGTACCACCACCGTGGCGGCGATCAGCGACGAGTGCTGAAAGGCATGGGTGACTCTCGGGGTCACCCAGACCGCCTCGCACCCGTACGCCTCGTGGAAGGCACGGACCAGCGAGTAGGCACCGAGGTCCCCACCGACGGCGACCGGGAGCAGGTCAGCGTGCATCAGAAACCACCCGAGGTCGGCCGGGGGTAGTACTGGCGATATTTCCGCCGGTACACCTGCGTGACACCCATGACCACATAGCGTCGCCTCAGGCTCGCGTCGGCGGCGTAGCGCAACGGGTGCACCAGGCGACCCTCTCGCCGGACGCGGCGCAGCCGCCCCCTCAGGTCAGGGTCGAGGACGTACCGCAGCAGCAGGCGGAACGGGACGACGCAGTACAGCGCCTCGGCGGTGCCGCGCACGGTCTCGGTCGAGCGGCGCTCGACCAGGTCGGCCACCACGGCGCGGGCAGGGTTGGCCCCGGCGGCGGTGACGTAGTAGTTGTTGCGCCCGATCCGGGGGTTCATCTCGAAGTAGACGTGCTGGCCGGTGCGTGGGTCCAGCTTGTAGTCGAAGTTCGCGAAGCCCACGTAGCCGGTCTCGTCGAGGAACCGCGTCGCGGCGTCCATCGCGTCGTCGTACGCCTCGGTGAGGATCGCCGCGGGGATGCCCAGCGCACCCGGGGTGTGCTCCTCGAGCAGCACCCTGCCGGTGGCCAGCAGGGTCACCTTGCCACGGGTGTCGCGGTAGGCGGTCAGCGAGCGCATCTGCGTCTCGTCACCCGGGATCGCGTCCTGCACCAGGTAGGTGCCCTCGTACCCGGCGTCCAGCAGCCTGCCCAGCAGGTCGTCCAGGTCGGCCCTCGTGGCCAGGTGGTCGAGCTTCTTCTTGCCGGGCATCGTCAGGTAGTAGTGCTCGGCCGACGACGCCGGCTTGGCGATCACGGGGAAGTCCAGGCCGACCCTCAGCGCGGCGATCGCCTCCCGACCACCGGCGGCCCGCAGCGCGGCGATGTTCACCGGCACCGTCGCGGGCGTGGGGATGCCCAACCGCTCGCACACC
Source organism: Micrococcales bacterium (assembly GCA_009785115.1). Taxonomy (GTDB): domain Bacteria; phylum Actinomycetota; class Actinomycetes; order Actinomycetales; family Cellulomonadaceae; genus Cellulomonas. The sequence goes on along the minus strand of WQWY01000013.1, from coordinate 68,889 downwards.
TGCGCGAACCCGTCCTTGGTCGAGACCTGCTCGAGCACGTCGGGTGCGCAGAACGGCATCAGGTAGTGGTGCCCCAGCCGCTCGGCGTTGTCCACGATGGTCCGCACGTACCAGTCGGCGTTGGTCAGCAGCACGAGCGTGCGGTCAGGGTGGTCGGCGGCGATCTTCTCGAGCGTGGTGAGCAGCACCTGCTCGTCGTCCAGGCCGGGCACCACCACGTTGGTCACGAAGCTCGAGCCCTGCACCGCCCGGGTCGCCACCTGGGAGACCGCGACGGCCCGGCAGCCGTAGGCCTCGTGGAAGGCTCGAGCGAGCCCGTAGATGCCGATGTCTCCGCCGACGAAGACGGGCAGCAGGTCGGTGGTGCTCGAGGCGGGGGGCATGAGGTCTCCGGTCCGTGGTGCACGAGGCGCTGCGGCGAGTCTAGGGGTGCCCACGATCTCGGTGCGCAGGCTGTGGGGTGAGCCCTAGGATGCAGCGGTGCTCGCGATCACCCCGGTCACCGATCCCGCCGTCTGGGACGCAGAGATCTCGGCCCTCGGCGGCCACCCGTTGCAGCTGTGGGGCTGGGGGGAGGTGAAGGCGGCCGGGGCCTGGACGGCTCACCGGGTGCTGGTCCACGACGACGAGACGACCGTGGGCGCGGCTCAGGTGCTCGTGCGAAGCCTGCCCTGGCCGCTGCGTCGCCTCTCGTACGTGCCGCGCGGCCCCGCGGTGGCCGACGAGGGCGTCCGCAGCGCCGTCACCCGGGCCGTGGTCGACTGGACGCGGGACCACGTCGGCGGGATCGGCATCACGGTGGAACCGCCGTGGCCGCGCGAGACGGTGCTCGACGTGCCCGGCGCGCGCCCGGCCACCGAGCGGGTGCTGCTGCCCGACACGCTGATCGTCGACCTGACCCGCCCGGCTGACGACCTGATGGCGGACATGAAGCAGGGCGCCAGGCAGCGCGTGCGCAAGGCGCTGCGGGGCGACCTGGTGGTGCGCGAGGTCACCGACGAGGAGATCGACACGATCGTGGAGGTCTATCACCAGGTCGCGGCGCGGGCTGGTTTCGCCCTCCACCCGGACTCCTACTACCGACGGGTCCGCACCGAGCTCGGTGCCCGACACTCGCCCGTGATCGCCGCGTTCGACGGGCAGACGCCGGTCGCGTTCATGTGGCTGGCCGCGAGCGACGCCACCGCGTTCGAGCTGTACGCGGGCGCGACCGACGCGGGCCAGCGCCTCAACGCGAACTATGCGCTGAAGTGGCACGCGTGGTCGCTGATGAAGGAGCGCGGTCTGCGCGAGTACGACCTCAACGGCCTGCTCAACGACGGCATCTCGGAGTTCAAGCGCGGCTGGGCCCGGCACGAGACCCCGTTGGTGCGGGCGTTCGACGTGCCGTTCGGCCCCACCTACCGGCTGTGGCAGGTCGGAGCACCGGCGGCCAAGCGGCTGCACCGGGCTCTGCGTCGTCCCTGACACCTGCGGCGCTCCTGGTCGTCGGCGGTGTTCCTGACCAGGGCGGCGACGGCGCGCCGAAGCTCGGGTGCGAGACCCGTGCCGCCTACCCTGAAGAGGTGGACCGCCCGGACGACGTGCCCGACGAGTTCATCCGTGCGCTGCGTTCGCTGCGCACCGTGACCCCGCGGGCCGAGATCATCCTCGACGAGGTGCCCGGGCCCACCCGGATCGCCCCGTTCAGCGCGGCGCTGACCGCTGAGGTCCGCTCCGCACGCCGCTCGATCACGGCGCAAGACCTCGCCTCGGGTCGCTTCGTCGTCCTCTACGACCCTGCGGGCAACGACGCGTGGGAGGGGTGCTTCCGCCTGGTCACCCTGGTGCGAGCTCCGATCGAGCCCGAGGTCGGCACCGACCCGCTGATGGCCGAGGTGGCGTGGAGCTGGCTCACCGACGCGCTGAGCTCGAGCGGGATCGACCCGCAGACCGCCGGGGGCACCGTCACCCGTGTGCTGTCGCAGACGTTCGGGTCTCTGTCGGAGCGCGAGGAGCAGACCGAGCTGGAGATCCGCGCCTCCTGGACCTCGGCCACCGAGGATCTCAGCCCCCACCTGAACGTCTGGACCGGGCTGCTGTGCCAGGCCGCCGGTCTGCCGCCGCTGCCGGAGGGCGTCGTGGCGCTCAGGCCGCGCGGCTGACACCGACCGCCTCGCTGCCCGTCAGCCGGGTGACCGGAGGGGGCCTACTTCTCACCGACCCACCAGGGTGGCCGATGGGACCAGCGTGACGATCGAGCCTCTGCAGTCTGCTGCGGTGGGCGGACGGCGGGCTGTCTCGGCCCCGGGACGCCCGCTGCCCAGCGCACGCACCGCGCCTGGTGGCGCTCCGAGGATCCCGTCGTGCGTGACCGTCCAGGCGATCGGAGACGGTGAAGGACCGGCTCTGCTGTTCGCCCTGCGCCGACGGGGCGTCCCGCGCATCGTCGTGCTGGCTCGCAAGGCGTCGCGCAGCGAGCTGCCCGTGCTGCTGGCTGGCGGGGTGCGCGGCGCGGTCGCCGGCGAGGTCGTCTCGTCCCTGGTCCGCAGCGCGACCGCGCCGACCCGGCCGAGCCTGCCCGAGCTGTCGGCTCGTGAGCTGGGTGTGCTCAAGCTCGTCGCCGACGGCATGTCCAACCGCAGGATCGGCGAAGAGCTCGGCCTGTCGGCCTTGACCGTGAAGAGCCACCTGGCCCGCATCTCCCGCAAGCTGGGCACCGGTGACCGTGCCGGCCTGGTCGCCAAGGTGATGCGCGCCGGTCTTCTCGACTAGGGCGCACCTCGCACGTGCACGAAATCGCGAGACGCGCCCCAGAACCACCGCGCGTCGCCGCGACCACGACACCCCAGCACGTCGTAACGTGGCGTCCGTGTCTCATACCAGCGTCGACGATGCGGCGCAGGTCGTCCCGCTGACAGAGCCGAGCGGGGGCGTGCCGACCGTGGTCGACTCTCCCGCTGTGCTCGCGAGCACCATCGACCTGTTCGCCTCCGGGCACGGGCCCGTGGCGGTCGACGCCGAGCGGGCCAGCGGCTACCGGTACGGGCAGCGTGCCTACCTGGTGCAGATGCGCCGGGCCGGTGCGGGCACCGCCCTGATCGACCCGATCGCGCTACCTGACCTGTCGGTGCTGTCGGCGGCGCTGGGCGGCGCGGAGTGGGTGCTGCACGCCGCCTCTCAAGACCTGCCGTGCCTGGCGGAGGTGGGCCTGCGCCCCGAGCGGATCTTCGACACCGAGCTGGCGGCACGCCTGCTCGGCTACGAGCGAGTCGGGCTGGCGGCAGTGGTCGCCCAGGTGCTCGGCCTGGGCCTGGCCAAGGAGCACTCGGCGGTGGACTGGTCGACCCGCCCCCTGCCCGCCGACTGGCTGCGGTACGCCGCGCTCGACGTCGAGGTGCTCGTCGACGTGCGCGACCAGATCACCACCGAGCTGACCTCGTCCGGCAAGGCCCAGTGGGCTGCCGAGGAGTTCGAGGCCGAGCGCACCGCACCGCCCTCACCACCGCGCCCCGACCCGTGGCGACGGGTGTCAGGTGTGCACGACGTGAAGAGCCCCCGCGGGCTGGCGGTGGTCCGCGAGCTGTGGGACGTGCGTGACGCCCAAGGCAGGGAGCGGGACATCGCCCCGGGCCGGGTTCTGCCCGACCGGGCGATCGTCGCCGCTGCCAGCGCCCTGCCGCGTTCTCAGGCCGAGCTGCGCGGCCTGCCTGTGTTCTCCGGGCGACGCACCTCCCGGCGGCTCGACCTGTGGCAGGCCGCGATCGACCGTGCGCTGGCTCTGCCCGCCGACCGGCTCCCGTCGGTGCACGGCCCTCGCTCTGACGGCCCGCCTCCGGTGCGCAGCTGGCGAGACCGCGAGCCGCGAGCCGCGGCTCGCCTCGCGGCTGCCCGGGCCGGGCTGCTCGAGCTGTCGACGGCCTGCTCGGTGCCGGTGGAGAACCTGCTCTCCCCCGACCTGGTGCGACGGCTGTGCTGGTCGCCCCCGCGCTCGGTGACCTCCGTCTCTGTGGCCGAGACCCTGGAGGCAGGGGGCGCGCGTCCCTGGCAGGTGGGGCTCACCACCGACCTGCTCGCCAAGGCGCTCACGGTCAGCGAGTGAACCGGGTCTGGCGAACGACCCACGCCCGACGAGCGACCTGGGCCCAGCAGACGATCAGGGCTCGGTGAACAACCAGGGCTCAGCGGACGGTCAGGCCTCGGGCCTGGAACTGCCCGCGCACCCGGGTCAGGAGGTCCTCGTCCGGGGGCGTGGTGTCCTCGAGCTGGTAGGTCATGCCCAGCTCGGCCCACTTGTCGCGACCCATCTGGTGGAACGGCAGCACGTCGACGCGGGCCACCGGGAGGCTCGCGGCGTAGTCGGCGACGGCCTCGACGTTCTCCCAGGCGTCGGTCAGGCCGGGCACCAGGACGAACCGGAGCCAGATCGTCTTGCCGGCCTGGGCGAGCCTGCGGCCGAAGTCGAGCGTGGGGGCCAGGTCTCGGCCTGTCACCTTGCGATAGGTCTCGGGCAGGCCTGACTTCACGTCCAGCAGCACCAGGTCGAGGTCAGCGATCATCTCGTCGGTGCACGCGGCGCCGAGGAAGCCGGAGGTGTCCAGCGCGGTGTGGATGCCCATCTCCTTGGCGCCGCGCAGCAGCCGTGCGGTGAAACCCGGCTGCATGAGCGGCTCTCCCCCGGAGACCGTGAGCCCGCCGCCGCTGGCCCGGAACACCGACCGGTAGCGCTTGATCCGCGCCAGCACCTCGTCAGCCTCGACGGGAGTGCCTCGGCGCATCTGCATCGTGTCGGGGTTGTGGCAGAACAGGCACTGGAGCGGGCAGCCTGCCAGGAACACCGTCATCCGGGTGCCCGGGCCGTCAACGGCGGTGACGAGCTCCCAGGAGTGCACCGAGCCGAGGTCCCCTGCCCGCACCGCGGCGAACCGCTCGCTCCGGTCGGCCTCGCTGGGTCGCAACCCTGCGACGCCCAGACCACCGGTCCGCGGGCGCGGTATCGCGGGCGCGACGATGCCGTCAGTGCGGACGACACCCTCAGACATAGGACGATTCTAACCCAGATTCATCCCATCTTCCAGAGCTCGTCCCCCGAACGGCGGCACCGGACGGACCTCACGGGGCGAGGGTCTTCACGACGTGCTGCCAGGTCAGAGCACACCCTCAGAGCAGGGCTCACGGTCAGATCGCGACGCACAGCCAGGCGCGTCGTCAGGCCGGCGGGGTGATCCCGGCCAGCACCTGGGCGGCGATGTCGTTGGGGCCCAGCTGCAGCTCGGCGATCAGCTGTTCGCGGCTGGCGTGGGCCAAGAAAGCCCGTGGGACGCCGAAGCTCTGCATCGGGGTGTGGACCCCGGCGCGACGTGCGACGTCGGAGAGCAACGAGCCGACGCCCCCCTCGACCAGGCCGTCCTCGATGGTGACCACATGGTCGTGCTCCCCGGTGAGCTTGACCAGCGCCTCCGGGACCGGCAGCACCCAGCGCGGGTCGACGACGGTGCAGGCCAGGCCGTGCGCGGCGAGCAGCTCGGCGACCTTCAGGCCGGTCGTGACCATCGCGCCGACACCGACCAGCAGCACCCGCGCGGTAGCACCGTCGTGGCGGGCCAGGACGTCGACCCCGTCGATCTCGTCCACCGCGGGCAGGTCGTCACCGACCGACCCCTTGGGGATGCGCAGCACCGTCGGGGCGTCGTCCACGTCGACCGCCTGGCGCAGCGACTCGCGCAGCGTCGTCTCGTCGCGCGGGGCCGCGAGCCGCAGGCCCGGCACCAGCGACAGCAGCGCCAGGTCCCACATGCCGTTGTGGCTGGCACCGTCCTCGCCGGTCAGGCCCGCCCGGTCCAGCACGAAGGTCACGCCGGCCCGGTGCAGGGCGACATCCATGAGCACCTGGTCGAAGGCCCGGTTCAAGAACGTCGCATAGATGCAGACCACCGGGTGCAGCCCGGCGAACGCCATGCCGGCGGCCGACGTCACAGCGTGCTGCTCGGCGATGCCGACGTCGACCACCCGGTCGGGGAACTCCTCGGCGAACCGGGCCAGGCCCGTGGGGGCGAGCATCGCCGCGGTCACCGTGACCACGTCGGGGCGGCGGCGGCCGATCGCGACGATCTCGTCCGAGAACACGCTGGTCCAGCCGAACCGGGACGGGGCCAGCGGCAGGCCGGTCTCGGGGTGGATCGGTGCCACCGCGTGGAAACGGTCGGCCACGTCCTGCTCGGCGGGGGTGTAGCCGCGACCCTTCTCGGTGATGGTGTGCACGATCACCGGGCCGCCATATTCCTTGGCGATCCCCAGGGCGCGTTCCACCGACGCCTCGTCGTGGCCGTCCACCGGCCCGATGTACTTCAGCCCGAGATCCTCGAACATGCCCTGCTGCGGGGCGACGACGTCCTTGATGCCCTTCTTCAGCCCGTGCAGCGCCTCGTAGGCGAACCGACCCGCGAAGCCCGAGCGGCGCAGCGTCGACTTGCCCCACTCCAGCACCGACTCGTAGCTGCGCGTGGTCCGCATCACGTCCAGGTGCCGGGCCAGGCCGCCGATGGTCGGCGCATAAGAGCGGCCGTTGTCGTTGACGACGATGACGACAGGGCGGTCCTGGCCGTCGGCGATGTTGTTCAGCGCCTCCCAGGCCATCCCGCCGGTCAGCGCCCCGTCACCGACGACGACCACCACAGCCCGATCGTCACCGGACAGCGCCCGGGCGCGGGCGATCCCGTCGGCCCACGACAGCGCGGCGGAGGCGTGGCAGCTCTCCACCACGTCGTGCTCGGACTCCGCACGGCTGGGGTAGCCGGACAGCCCGCCGCGCTTGCGCAGCGAGGAAAAATCCGTGCGGCCGGTGAGCAGCTTGTGCACGTAGGCCTGGTGCCCGGTGTCGAAGAGCAACGTGTCGTGCGGGGAGTCGAACACCCGGTGCAGCGCGATGGTCAGCTCGACCACCCCGAGGTTCGGCCCGAGGTGCCCGCCGCTGCGCGACACCTGGTCGACGAGAAACTCTCTGATCTCCTCGGCGAGCTCGGTCACCTGGGTGCGCGACAGCTCGCGCACGTCCTGCGGAGACCTGATCTGCTCCAGCAGTCCCACGGGTGACCCCCTCCTGAGCGAGCAGCCGGCGCGGCCAAGGCCACTACTGTACGGGTGAGCCGGTCGAGTCTGGGTCCATCTTGTCTGCTTCCACCCGAATAGCCACCGGTTCAGACACAGCACCACCACAGGTTCGAGACACGCCCGCACCCCACGAGATCACGCCGGTCGGTCTCTCAGGTCGCGCCAGGCGGCTGGTCGCGCCTCGAGCGGTCAGCCCGGCTCGGTCGGTATCCTCACGCAGGTGAGATTCTTGCCAGGTCACGAGGCCACCACGGACCTGACCTACGGAGACGTCTTCCTCGTCCCGTCACGGTCCACCGTCACCTCCCGGTTCGACGTGGACCTGGCCACCGACGACGGCACCGGCACCACCATCCCGGTGGTCGTGGCGAACATGACCGCCGTGGCCGGGCGCCGCATGGCCGAGACCGTCGCCCGACGCGGTGGGCTCGCGGTGCTCCCCCAGGACGTGCCCGCCGAGGTGGTGGTCGACGTCGTCACCTCGGTCAAGCAACGCCACCCGGTGGTCGAGACGCCCGTGGTGGTCTCCCCGCACGACACGGTGCACACCGCCCTGACGCTGATCGGCAAGCGCTCCCACGGCGCGGCCGTCGTAGCCGACGAGGGCCGCCCGGTCGGCGTGGTCACCGAGGCCGACTGCCAGGGGGTCGACAGGTTCGCCCAGCTGGTCGAGGTCATGACGGTCGACCCGACCACGCTCGAGCTGTCGGTGCTGGAGGACGGCGGCGCGCACGGCCTGGAGCAGGCGTTCGACCGGCTGCACGCCTCGCGGCGCAAGTTCGTGCCGGTGGTGGTCGACGGCTCCCTGGTCGGCGTGCTCACCCGGATCGGTGCGCTGCGCTCCTCGATCTACGCCCCCGCCCTGGACGCGGCCGGCCGGCTGCGCGTGGGGGCGGCTGTCGGCATCAACGGCGACGTGGCGGCCAAGGCTGCCGAGCTGCTGGCCGCCGGGGTGGACGTGCTGGTGGTCGACACCGCCCACGGGCACCAGGTCAAGATGCTCGACGCTGTCGCGGCGGTACGAGCGCTGGACCCGCGGGTGCCCGTGGTGGCTGGCAACGTGGTGACCGCCGAGGGCGTCCGTGACCTGGTGGCCGCCGGGGCCGACATCGTCAAGGTCGGCGTCGGGCCTGGGGCCATGTGCACCACACGGATGATGACCGCCGTCGGCCGCCCGCAGTTCTCCGCGGTGCTGGAGTGCGCCCAGGCCGCCCACGAGCTCGGTGCCAAGGTGTGGGCCGACGGCGGGGTGCGTCACCCCCGTGACGTGGCGCTGGCGCTGGCGGCGGGTGCCTCGCAGGTGATGATCGGCTCTTGGTTCGCCGGCACGCACGAGTCCCCCGGTGATCTGGCCGAGGACGGCACGGGACGGCTGTACAAGGAGTCGTTCGGCATGGCGTCGGCGCGCGCCGTGGCCGCACGCACCCGGGGCGGCTCCCCGTTCGACCGCGCCCGCAAGGCCCTGTACGAAGAGGGCATCTCCCACTCACGGATGTACCTCGACCCCCGACGGCCCGGGGTGGAGGACCTGCTCGACACGATCACCGCCGGGGTGCGCTCAGCCGCGACGTACGCCGGTGCCTCCACGCTCGCGGAGTTCCACGAGCGGGCTGTGGTGGGTGTCCAGTCCACGGCAGGCTACGAAGAGGGCCGGCCTCTGCACGAAGGATGGTCATGACGATCAAGGCGACGGCCGACCTGGTCGACGAGTACGGCGACGACCTCGCCTCCTGCGACACCCAGCTGCGTCACTTCGGCGCCCGGCGCCGGTTCGCCGGGCCCATCGCGACGGTGCTCTGCTACCAGGACAACGCCCTGGTCAAGGCGGCGCTCTCCGAGCCTGGTCACGGCCGGGTGCTCGTGGTGGACGGGGACGGCTCGGTGCACACCGCGCTGATGGGCGACCTGATCGCCGCCTCCGCCGTGGCCCAGGGGTGGGCTGGGGTGGTCATCAACGGCGCGGTGCGCGACTCGGCGGCCCTGGCCGAGCTGGACCTGGGGATCAAGGCGCTGGGCACCAACCCGCGAAAGTCCGCGAAGGCCGGTGCCGGGCAGCGTGACGTGCCGGTCGGGTTCGGCGGTGTCGAGTTCGTCCCGGGGCGCCTGCTCGTGGCTGACGACGACGGCGTCGTGGTGCTGCCGGCCGAGACCGACCTCTCCCGGATCGTCGTGGCGTGACCCGCCCGCGTCTGGCTGACGCCCAGCCCGCGCAGGTCCGAGCCTGACGATGGCCGAGCCACACGACGCGCTGCGCGGGCTGATCTCGAACCCCGTGGCCCTGCCCGCCCCGTGGCGCTCCCTGACCGGCACCCCCTCACGCCGCTCGGCGGTGCTGGTGCTGTTCGGAGAGCTCGACACCGCCCGACGCCCGGCTCGTGCCGCCGCCGATCTGGACGTGCTGCTGCAACGCCGCGCCGACGACCTCGACCACCACCCCGGCCAGGTCGCCTTCCCCGGCGGCGGCCTGGACCCGGGCGAGACCCCCGAGCAGGCCGCCCTGCGCGAGGCCGTCGAAGAGACCGGCCTAGACCCCGGCGGCGTCGAGGTGGTCGGCTCCCTGCCAGCGCTACCCCTGACGGTCAGCGACAACCTGGTGACCCCGGTGCTCGCCTGGTGGACCCGCCCCTCCCCCGTGGCCTCCGTCGACCCCGAGACCACCGCGGTCTTCCGCGTCCCCGTCGCCGACCTGCTGAACCCCGCTCACAGGGTCACAGCACGCCGTGGAACCCTACGAACCCCCGCCTTCGTCCTCGACGACGGCGCGCTCGTCTGGGGCTTCACCGCGATGGTGCTCTCCGGCCTGTTCGACGCCCTGGGCTGGACCCTCCCCTGGAACCCCAGAGCCCGAGTGATCGACCCGACGGTCGGCCGTCGCACCTGACGTGCGTCGTCACGCATGCGCCGTTCTTCGCTGCCGCGAGAGTCAGCCGGGTTCAGCACCACCCGCAGGCCGCACCATGCCCGAGAACACGACGTGTCAGCGGATGAACCCATGGACGAAGACGGCGCGGGCGAGGATGGCGCGGCGAAGAGCGTAGGTGTCGCCATGGGACAGGAGGACGAACCGATGGCCATCCCCCTCTTTGTCGTCGCGGTCGCGCGAAGCGCGACCGCGGCAGCGCCCTTCGGGCGCTGAATCAAGCGGCGCTACGCGCCGCAACAGATTTACGGATACCAGATTAAGGATTCAGCCACAAAGCGGGGCGGACCCCGACCGCAGTGGTGCCCACATGGATGCCATTGCGGTCCAGCCACCCGCCCGGGGCGACCACAGCGGTGCGGATGTCACGGTTGCCCGGCGACCGCAACCACCACCACCCCGGCGCGGTCTCATATTGTGCGATCCGATCACTGTCGGACTCAAAGAATTCTTTCGCCTCGGCCAAACTCAGCAGGAACACTCGACAGCTCACGTCGCCGCCCCCGAGCATAATTTTCGTGTCGTCGTCGCTCTCTACCTCCCAATAATCTTTCCAATTTCGCACCCACTCATCGGGTTTCCAGCGCCCAACGTCTCCTTTGTAACCCCCCTCCATGTCCGCATAGAACTTCCGGAGTCGCGCCGCCGACCAATGCTCGCCCTCGGTCGACACAACCACTTGATGGATTCTCGCGATTTCATCTCTGCTGAAATATTCGAGGAAGGGCTGAGAAGGCCAGTACTCCTGAGACTCTCCCTCCTTCATCTTCCGACGACCCCCGGCCCACGTGTACGCATCGTCAGGAACCGTCCACTCTTCCCAACCACTCTGGCCTCGAACCCCTGACGGCCGCCCGTTGAGCCAACGTCGCAGATCGGATTTCTGCCACGTGATCGGATCGCTCTTCGTCCCCCAGTCCCTGTGATACGGCCCCTTCCGGACGATCTCCTCGCACAGCAGCAGCCGACGCCCAGCACTGTCCGTCGTTAGCACCCGCCACGTCAACGGCTTGCCCTGGTACGTCCCAAAGGTGGTCATCTCCCCTTGCGGGGACTCCATCATCTGGACGTAGCGCACCACGGCGTCGACCAAGACCTTGCGGTCCTCAGGCGAGGCCCACATGCGAGCCAGGTCGACGTGCGGCGTCTTCATCCCTTTCATGATGGTTTCTCGCAGACCGTCAGCACCTTCCTCGGTCAACGTACCCACAGGGGCGCCGTCAACCTGTACGAACCATCGTTCTGCCGCTATCGCCTTCTCGGCTCCGCTCAGCGCTCGATAAGACTTGGGGTACAGAACCATGATGGCGGACACCGCCGCCATCAAGAACGGAAAATAGCCGAGCGCTGGCACCTGGGCAGTGTCGACGGACCGCTCACCAGAACCTTGCCTGGCGCTGTCGGCCGTCTGCGGTTCCGGTTCGGCAGTGTCGGGCTCTGGATCTTCTGCAGCGCCACCCCTGTCAACGGACGGCTCGCTCCGGACAGGGGTGGCGGTCCCGGCGAACGCTTCGATCGTCCTCGGCACCGTGGTGTCGCAGGCGAACGAGTGGTACATGATGAACGAGTTGACCAGACGCTTGGTTCGCCGCAGGCTCGCTCCGCACGCTGATGCCCCCTCGGCGAAGAGGTCGACGATCACCCCGATGATGTCCTTGTCGAGCGCGTTCTTGCGGCTGTCGACCGCAGGAACCGGTGACTGATCTAGCGTCTTGCCGGGCCGCTTCCACAACTGTGCCCGAAGACGCGCCCACGCCGAAGTCCTGCCGCCCGTGCCCTCAGTGGGGTCCTCGCGCGGTTCCTTCTTCTCCTGCTGTGCCAGCGGCTGCAACATGCCCGTGATGTATGACTTCAGCCGTGCGTCATCGACCGGTGGGATGCGGTAGGAGAAGTCGAACACCTTCTCCACGTACTCCCGGGCGAGCGTGGCAGCCTCCTTCGAGCTGTCGCCAGAAGGCCCCTTCCCCTCCTCGTACGCCCCCTGGTCGAGGTAGCGCTTCGCGACAGTGAGCTCCAAGATGCGCGTGTCGATACCGATGACCGTGACGCACGCGGGCTCCTGGAACATCAGGTGAACCTTCTCCAGCAGGTCCAAGGCAACAGCAGGCAGGCAGCGGTCGAGATCGTCGAGGATGAACACCACCCGGTCGGCATTGTGAGCGCGCCGTACCTCGTCGATCACCCTGGCGAACCTGCTGGACAGCTTGGCCTGGTGCTCTTGCAGCGCGAACCTGTCGGCACGCCCGGCCAGCACGGCCCGACGCAGCGCGCCCAGGCTCACCTCGCCGCTGGCACCACCCAGGGCCAGGTCTTTCAGCGACACGGCGTCGGCCCCGCCTGTGGCCATGATCGCCTTGATGTCGTCGGTCGCCTCGTGTCGAGCCCCTGGCGGCAACGTGTCGCGGGCGGCCTGCAACAACGCGACCGCCGGGAGCTCGTCGTGCTGATGCGCCCAGAGGTTCACCCTCACCACCACCACCCGGCCTGCCGCCCACGAGGTCTCCGGGCTCGCCTCGCCCGTCGGGAACTGCTTGCGGAGCCGCCTCTGTACACCGCGGACGTTCCAGGCGGGCCTTGACGTCGCCGCCGGGTGCGGCCAGTCGCGATACTCGTGCAGACGCTCGCTGAGCAGGTGCATCAGCGACGACTTGCCCGACCCCCACTCTCCGTCGATCCCCAGCACGAACGGGGGCTCCTCGGTGTGGATCAAGCGGGCGAGCCCCGACGCAGCCCCCCTGCGGTCCAACCGGTCTTCCCTGGCGGTGCGGGTCGGCCTGTTGCTGGCCAGGTCGCACGCCTCACGGGCAGCGTCGTCAGGTCGGCCGTCCGCCTGCTCGACGGGACGGACTTCTGTACGTTCGGCCCAGACAGCCTCTCGCCACCGACGACTCCCCACGACGGCACCCCACACCAGGACCGCCACCACCGTCCCGAGCACCACATACCCAGGGCTCCCACCGTGCAGGTCCTGCTCGGCCGGCCACACCCCCGCCGTGACAGCCAGGTGTCGCAGCATCGGGGCAGCAGCGGCCACCGCCCCGAACACCACCCAGGCTCCCAGCGGCACACCCCAGCCGATCAACCCCCGCCATCCGGCACGGGCGGCCAAGAAGAAGACGACAGCGGCCCAGGCCGCGACCCACCACAACCCGATCCCTGCGGATTCCAACCACAGGCCGGGCTCGACGGCCTCCCCTGCCCACCACCCGGTCTCCGAGGGGCCATAGGGCTCCAGGATGTTCAACGCCACCCATGCCGACCCCAAGACGACCAGCGCGACCGTCAGCCCGTCACCCCACGGCCTCCACCAACGCCCCGCCGGTGGTCGCGAGCCTCGGCTCGACACCCCGCGCCCGACCAGGCGCGACCGGCGCCCCCGTGCCCCCCGGCCGACAAACCCGCGCACCGCTCTTCGGAGCCTGCCAGCCGGTCGCTTCACCTCTCGGTCCACGGTGCGAGGGCCGTAGAGCCCAGAAGCCTCCCGCGCGTCGTCGTCCCCCGTCGACCACAACCACTCGAACCACCGGATGACCATGCCCGCCAGGTAGCCCGTGACGGACAGCACCGCTGCCGCCACCGTGAGCACCACAGCCTGCTCGATGTAGCCCAGCACGACGCTCACCCGTTCAGGCTAACGCAGCCCGTCTCGGCGACACCAGGACCCGTGACCAGCAGCGACGTCCTCACCCGGTGCTTCCGGGCGTCAGCGGTCGTGAGCTTGTCGGCATGAGGTCCGCAAGGGCCCTGAGCGACATGAGCGCGTTCCGCACAGGAGGTCACACCAGGGTCTTGATGAGGGTCTCTCGGTCGCCGGGCAGCAGGTCCATCGGTGCGATCTCGGGCATGGTGTAGGCACCGGGGCTGAGGCGCAGCGCGGCGGCGCGGGCGCAGGAGACCATGATCTGCGAGGTGAGCGCCGGGTTGTTGATGCTCATGCTGAACTCGAACGTCTGGTTGTGCGTGACGCCGCTGACGCCCTTGCGCGTCATCGACACGCCATGACCGACGTCCTTGATCTCGTCGATGCTCGGTACGGCGAAGACGTGGGTCTCGTCGCGGGAGAAGTACTCGTCCTCCTTGATCGTCGCAGACACGTCCGCGAGGTCCGCACCCGGCTCGAGCTCGACGTAGACCATGCGCCGGTGCAGACCGGTGCCGACAGGGATCGTCATCGACAGCGCGTCGACGACCCCCGGCTTCGACTTGGCGACGACGGAGTGCCCCATGCTCATCCCAGGGCCGAAGTTGGTGTAGGTCAGCCCGCGCGGGGCCATCGCCAGCAGCAGCGCCCGCAGCACCGAGTCGCTCCCAGGGTCCCAACCAGCGGAGACGACCGCGACGGAACCGTGCTCCTTGCCGACAGCGTCCAGGTCTGACCGCAGCCGCCACAGCGCTTCCCCGTGGATGTCGAAGCTGTCGACCGTGTGGATGCCACGCCGCAGATAGTCCGGCGCGACCTCCGGGATGCTCCGGGTCGGGCCGCACAGCAACGCCACATCGACATGGCCCAGCTCGCCAGCATCGGTCGCCACCTCGACCCCGGCCAGCTCCCTGGCTTCGTCGGCCGTGAGCACCGTCGAGCGCCGAACAACCCCAGCCAGCTCCATGTCCGGTGCCGCCTGCACCGCCTCGACCGCGTGACGCCCGATGTTCCCGTACCCCACGACCAGCGCTCGTATCGTCTTCATCATGCTCTCGATCTGTCGTTGCAGAGTGCTCGAACAACCGGCGTGCGCACGAGCGGGATCACGTTACCAACCTCACAGACCGAGGAACACAGGCGGACGGGAGTCCATCTGGGCGACCAGAGCCCCAGGTGCGCGACAGCCCATCACCGCGCTGCTAGCATAGTGACAGCAATGGAGGGGAGCGCTGGACGATGGCTACGGTGACGGTGCGACAGGTCGATGACGAGATCTACCAGGGGTTGAAGGCCCAGGCCGCCCAGGCGGGACGGTCGATGGAGGCGGAAGCCCGCGAGATCATCGACCAGGCGGTACGTGGTCGTCTGTGGTGGTCACGGTGGGTAGAGGCCACGGAGCTGCTGCGCGGTGACGACCTCGCGATCCCGGAGCGCTCGACGCCACGCGACGTGCCGCTGTGATCGTCCTCGACACCAACGTGGTCTCCGAGCCGCTGCGAGCCGTCCCGTCAGCCCAGGTCTTGGCCTGGATGGCCGCACAGACAGACGCCATGGCGGTGACCGCTATCACCCTCGGAGAGCTGTGGACCGGGGTGCGCCTGCTCCCTGTGGGCAGACGCCGCGACGGTCTCGCCCGAGCCATGGAGAACGTGCTGGAGGACGTCGCGGTCCGTCTGCCCTACGACGAACGAGCCGCCCGGATCTACGCTGACTTCCGCCAGACCGCCCGTACGGCAGGAGGCGGCCTGAGCGTCGAGGACGGCATGATCGCAGCCGTCTGCGCAGCCCACGGTGCGCGCCTGGCCACCCGCAACACCTCCGACCTCGACTTCCTCCCCGTGCCGCTCCTCAACCCCTGGGCCGGATGATCACAGATGCTTACCCGCGCCATCATCTGAACGTAGAGCACCAGGGCCTCGACCATGTGCCTGCACACCCACGGATCGCATCACACACGGTATGGCACAATGTGCCATACCGTGCCGCACGAGAGTGGAGGGTCACGATGCCGACACGCAATGTTGTGCTGACGGATCATCAGCAGCAGTTCTTGGAGTCCATGCTTGCCTCAGGGCGGTACCAGAACGCCAGCGAGGTGCTGCGAGAGGGACTGCGCCTGGTCGAGCAGCGCGAGAGCGAGGACGCCGCACGGCTGGCCGCTCTCCGCGACGCGACCGCCGTGGCCTGGGAGGATGTCGCGGCTGGACGCTACGTCGATGTCGCCGACTCTGACCTTGACGACTTCTTGAGCCGGCTAGATGCCACAGACCAACCCCGCTGAGCCTGCGGGAGCTCCGTCGCCTGAAGCCCGCTACAGGCTCAGCCAGGCCGCACAGGCCGACATCCTCCAGATCCTCGCCTGGTCATCGACACAGTTCGGCCAGGCGGCCCGCGAACGCTACCAAGCCCTCATCGCCGCGGCTCTGCGCGACATCGCCGAGCGCCGTGACGGACCGGGCAGCACCGCCCGTCCCGAGCTGGGGCCTGGGGTGCTCACCTGGCACCTGCGCCAGAGCCGCGCCCGTTCCACCGGTGGCAACGTCCACCGCCCGCGCCACTTCGTGGTCTTCCGGATCGACACAGACACCGTGATCGTCGGCCGCGTGCTGCACGACTCGATGGAGCTCCGCCATCACCTCGACGCGCTCAGCACCTGGACCTCGTGAGCTACCTCATTCCACGTCATGCCACTGAGTCCGCCAACCGGACGACGGCGTCCGCGACGGTCGACCCCAACCAGAGCGCGTCGTTGTGGCCGACGCCCTTGATCTCGACCTCCTCGACGAGGTTCTGCGCCGCGGCTGCCACCGCGATGCTCTGCGCGGCGGGGACAGTATCGTCGGTGGTCCCGTAGAGCACCGCGGTCGGTACGTCGCTGATCGCGACCTGCTCCTCGACGGGATACCTGTTGCGGTCCAGGATGAAGCGCACCAGCGACGGGACGGGCACCACCGTGGTGGCGACGTCGTGCAACGACGTGAACGGAGAGCGGAGCACGAGCCCGGCGGGCGGCACCTGCGCGGCCAGCCCGGTCACGACCCCGGTGCCGATCGACTCACCGAGATAGATGGTCCGCTCCGCGGGGAAGCCGCGTGCGGCCAGCTCTTGCTGCCCGGCGAGCGCGTCGAGGATCAGCCCCTCCTCCGACGGTGTGCCTGGGTTCTGCGAGTAGCCGCGATACCCCAGCATCAGCACGGCGAAGCCACGGTCCGCGAGCTCGGCCGCCAGCGACGCCCGCCCAGACAGCGCGCCCCCGTTGCCGTGCGCCAGCAGCACGGCCTGGTCGCGGGCCGGAGCATCCGGGCTCGGTGGCACGAACCACGCGACGAGCTCCAGCCCGTCACGGGTGGTCAGCGTGACGTCCTGCGCGCCAGGCAGCACGCTCGCGGCCGGCGGCAACGCTGACCGCGACGGGAAGTAGACGAGCTGGTCCTGCACGGCCCTCCCTCCGAACCCGAGCCCGACAGCGACGACGACAACCACCAGCGAAGCTACGCCCGCTACGCGAACCACCCTACGGCGACGTGAACGCCGCTCTACAGACTTGCCCGACGGTGGCGCCACGCTCTCCGCGACCTCGGAGGTCATCGGACACCCCCTCCCCGAGACACCGCGATCCACAGTGACGCGATCTACGCGTGAGAGAACCTCTTGCGCGCACCTTCGGGGGTCATCTGGAGCGGGACGCTGATCTTGTGCCACGACCAACCCTGAGCTCGGGCCTGGTCGACCGCCTCTTGGAGCTCACGGTCGGCCTGACGCAGAGCGATGGCACGCTTGTCGGCAGCATGGCGCAGCGCCTCTTCTGGAGGTAGCTCGTTGATCGGCTTGAGCTCGAGCCGTGCGGGGTCGAGCGCTTCGAGCCGGTCGGCCTGGACAGCACCCCACGCTTCGAGCTCGGCACGCTGTTCGGGAGTCAGGTTCACCATGAGATCACCTCGTGTAGCGGTTCCGTAGGGGCATGGCGTGGATGATGACGCGCATCCCCCACCTGGTGGCGACACCGATCTCTAGCAGCGGGTCGCCAGAGCGCGTAGGACCGACATACATCGTGACGCCATCACCACCGTCCATGTGGTAGAGCGCGAACTCGTAGGCGTGGAGCATGTCGGCCTCGCTCACTCCATGGCGAAGAGCAGACCCGAGGATGACCAGCCCTTCGCCCACGATCCAACTATGAGAGTTGCCACCTCAGATTGTCAACCAGAGGAGTCATCTGTCGCGTGGGACGACCGCAACGCGCCCTCTCTGCTCAAGCAGCCAGCTCTCGAGGAGACGACGAACCGGCGCGCACCCCAGAAGGAGCGCGCGCCGGTTCGAGTCCGCGTCGGGTCAGGCGACCAGGGAGCGGAGGACGTACTGGAGGATGCCGCCGTTGCGGTAGTAGTCGGCCTCGCCGGGGGTGTCGATGCGGACGACCGCGTCGAACTCGGTCACCGTGCCGTCGGCCTTGGTGGCCTTGACCTTGACGGTGGCCGGGGTGGTGCCCGCGTTGAGGGCGGCGACTCCGGTGATGTCGAACACCTCGGTGCCGTCCAGGCCCAGGGAGTCGGCCGACTGGCCGGCCGGGAACTGGAGCGGGAGGACGCCCATGCCGATGAGGTTCGAGCGGTGGATGCGCTCGAACGACTCGGTGATGACGGCCTTCACGCCCAGCAGCGCGGTGCCCTTGGCAGCCCAGTCGCGGGACGAGCCGGTGCCGTACTCCTTGCCACCGAGCACCACCAGCGGGACGCCAGCAGCCTGGTAGGCCTGGGAGGCGTCGTAGATGGTGGTCTGCTCGCCGGTGAGCAGGTTCTTGGTGAACCCGCCCTCGACGCCCGGCACCAGCTGGTTGCGCAGCCGGATGTTGGCGAACGTGCCGCGGATCATCACCTCGTGGTTGCCACGGCGGGAACCGTAGGAGTTGAAGTCCTTGCCTGCCACACCGTTCTCGGCGAGGTAGATACCGGCGGGGCTGTCGGCCTTGATCGAGCCAGCCGGGCTGATGTGGTCGGTGGTCACCGAGTCACCCAGCTTGGCCAGCACGCGCGCACCGGCGATGTCGCGCACCGGGGCGGGGGTGGCGGGCATGCCCTCGAAGTACGGGGGCTTGCGGACGTACGTGGAGTCGGCGTCCCAGTCGAAGGTCTTGCCCTCGGGGGTGGGCAGCGACTTCCAGCGGTCGTCACCGGCGAACACGTCGGCGTAGCTCGACGTGAACATGTCACGGTCGATGGCCGCGTCGATGGTCGCCTGGACCTCTTCGGCCGAGGGCCAGATGTCCTTGAGGAACACCGGGGCGCCAGCGGCGTCGGTGCCGAGCGGCTGGGCGTCGAAGTCGAAGTCCATCGTGCCGGCCAGCGCGTAGGCGACCACCAGCGGCGGGGACGCCAGGTAGTTCATCTTCACGTCCGGGTTGATGCGACCCTCGAAGTTCCGGTTGCCGGACAGCACGGAGACGATGGTCAGGTCGTTGGCGCCGACAGCCTCGGAGATCTTCTCGTCCAGCGGGCCGGAGTTGCCGATGCAGGTCGCGCAGCCGTAGCCGACCAGGTGGAAGCCCAACGCTTCCAGCGCGGGCCAGAGCCCGGCCTTGGCGTAGTAGTCCGTGACGACCTGCGAGCCTGGGGCCATCGAGGTCTTGACCCACGGCTTGGCGGTCAGGCCCTTCTCGACGGCCTTCTTGGCCAGCAGACCGGCGGCGAGCATCACCGACGGGTTGGACGTGTTGGTGCACGAGGTGATCGACGCGATCGCGACCGCACCGTGGGCCAGCTCGAAGGACTTGCCGTCCGTCGTGGTCACCGGCACCGAGGGCAGGTCGGCGGCCGAGGTGGCCGGGGCGTCGGATGCCGGGAACGACTCCTTCTCAGCCTCGTCGGCAGCAGCGAGCGCCGGGACGTAGGTGGGCAGGTCGGTAGCGAACTGCTGCTTGGCGCGGGACAGCTCGATGCGGTCCTGCGGGCGCTTCGGCCCGGCGATGGACGGCACGACCGTCGACAGGTCGAGCTCCAGGTACTCGGAGTACTTGGCCTCGACCGACGGGTCCAGCCACAGGCCCTGCTCCTTGGCGTAGGCCTCGACCAGGGCGACCTGGTCGTCAGAGCGACCGGTCAGGCGCAGGTAGTCCAGCGTCGCGTCGTCGATGGGGAAGACCGCCGCCGTGGAGCCGAACTCGGGGCTCATGTTGCCGATGGTCGCCCGGTTGGCCAGAGGCACCTGGGCGACGCCGGCGCCGTAGAACTCGACGAACTTGCCGACCACACCGTGCTGGCGCAGCTGCTGGGTGATGGTGAGCACGACGTCCGTCGCGGTGACCCCGGCCGGGATCGACCCGGTGAGCTTGAAGCCCACCACACGCGGGATGAGCATCGACACCGGCTGGCCGAGCATGGCCGCCTCGGCCTCGATGCCGCCGACGCCCCAGCCCAGCACACCCAGGCCGTTGACCATGGTGGTGTGCGAGTCGGTACCCACGCAGGTGTCCGGGTAGGCCCGCAGCGCACCGTCCACAGCACGAGCCATCACCACGCGAGCCAGGTACTCGATGTTGACCTGGTGCACGATGCCGGTGCCCGGGGGGACGACCTTGAAGTCGTCGAACGCGGTCTGGCCCCACCGCAGGAACTGGTAGCGCTCACGGTTGCGCTCGTACTCGAGCTCGACGTTGCGCTCGAAGGCGTCAGGGCGCCCGGCGATGTCGATCTGCACCGAGTGGTCGATCACCATCTCGGCCGGGCTCAGCGGGTTGATGCGCGCCGGGTCGCCGCCCAGCTCGACCATGGCCTCGCGCATGGTGGCCAGGTCCACGACGCAGGGCACGCCGGTGAAGTCCTGCATGATGACGCGGGCGGGCGTGAACTGGATCTCGGTGCTGGGCTGCGCGGTCGGGTCCCACCCGGCCAGGGCACGCACGTGGTCGGCGGTCACGTTCGCGCCGTCCTCGGTGCGCAGCAGGTTCTCTGCCAGCACCTTCAGGGCGAAGGGAAGCTTGTCGAGGCCGGGCACGGCAGACAGCCGGTACACCTCGTAGCCGGTGCCGCCCACCTCCAGCGTGCCGCGCGATCCGAAGCTGTCGAGGTTCGTCACCGGAGGTCTCCTTTGCGCCGTGGGGTGTCTCGACGTGAACCTAACACCGCAGGCGCGGCACGACGAGGTACGCGCCGCAGTACGGACGCCTTCGCCCTTCCGCGGAACAGAAAGTCTGCCGCTACTTCCCCTCGGCCGCGGCGCTGTTCCCTCCGGCTGCCGCCCTGGCCTCCTCGGCGGCCTTGCGCTCAGCCTCGATCAGCCGCTCGTACGTCCTCGGGTCGAAGCCGGGCGTGCCCTGCTTGGCCAGCTCCGCGGCCACCGCTCGCTTGGCCTGAGCCAGCCTGCTGTGCGCGTCCGTCATCTCGGCCTCCTGAAGGTGCCACCCACGCCTGAAGGTGCTTGGTCTGAAGATGCTCGGCACCCACGGTAGGCGCATCGCACGACGAAGGCGACAGGCCGCCACCCGGTGAGGATGTCAGCGGGTGAGAACAGCGACGGTCTCGACGTGGTGGGTCATCGGGAACAGGTCGTGCCCGGTCGCCTCGACCAGCCGGTAGCCGTGCGCGGCGAGCAGGTCGACGTCCCGCGCCAGTGCCGCCGGGTCGCACGCGACGTAGACCACACGTTCGGGGCGCAGCTCGCCGATCCGGTCGACCACCACCCGTCCCGCACCGGCGCGCGGCGGGTCGAGCACCACCACGTCGGCGTGCACCAGCGCGTCGGCGCTCACCACGTCGCGCACGTCACCGGCGAGCAGCTGCACCTGAGGCAGGTCGTGGGCGTTGCGGCGTGCGTCGCGCACCGCGCGGGCGTCGCCCTCGACCGCGACCACCCTGCCCTGCTCACCGACCGCGTCGGCCAGCGCGACCGTGAACAGCCCGGCCCCGGCGTACAGGTCGGCCACGGTCGCCCCGGTGACGTCGCCGGCCGCACCCAGCACGGCGTCCACCAGCACCTGGGGGGCGGCTCGGTGCGCCTGCCAGAACCCGTCAGCGGCGACCCGGTACTCGAAGCGACCTACCTGCTCGCGCACCGACCGTCGTGGGGTGCCGCGCTGGTCACGCCGGTGCCGGGCCAGGTCCCAGACCTCCCCGTCGACCATCAGCAGGGGCCGGTCGGTGGCCGGGGCGGCCACCGCGATCCGCGACCTGGCGGGCCAGCGACGGGAGAACAGGTCCAGGTCGGTGATCTGCTCGACGGCCAGCGGCATCGCGTCCAGCACGTGCACCTCGTGGCTGCGCCACCCGAACATGCCCGCGCGACCGTCCGGGCCGGTCACGAGGTCGATACGGGTGCGGTAGGCGAGCCCTCCGCGCTCGTCGTCACCCGGAGCGGGCAGCACCGGCACCTCGAGCTCCACGCGGGCCATGCGGCGCAGCTGTTCAGCGACCACCGCAGCCTTCCAGGCGCGCTGGCCAGGCAGCGAGACGTGGGCCAGCTCTCCCCCACCGACACCACCGGGACCAGCGGCCGGCCAGGCCGAGGCGACCCTGTCCGGCGAGGGGTCACCGAGCACCTCGACCGCGTCGGCCCGCCAGAACTTCGAGCCGGTCGAGGTGACCACGGCACGGACGTGCTCCCCCGGCAGGGCGTGGCGCACGAAGACGACGCGCCCGTCGAGCCGCGCGACACAGTGCCCACCGTGCGCGGGCGGACCGACCTCCAGGTCGATGGTCGCCGCGTCCGTCGGCGTCGCTGCGCCCGTCGACGCGGTGTTCTTCGACGGGGTGCTCTTCGACCTGGCGTTCTTCGACGCAGCGTTCACCGGTCTGCTCCTTGCAGCGGTGTCGGGCCTTGCGGCGGGGTCAGGCCTCGACGCACGTCGCCCGGCAGCGGCCGGGCGTCCAGGTGCTCGGCCAGCGCTCGGGTCCGTGCCGAGGAGTCCAGCTGCCACGGCACCGAGGCGACGATCACCCCGGGCATGAACAGCAGCCGGCTCTTCAACCGTATCGCGCTCTGGTTATGCAGCAGAGCCTCCCACCAGTGCCCCACCACGTACTCGGGGATGTACACCACCACGAGATCACGCGGAGACTCTCGCCGGATCGAGCGCACATAGCCCAGCACCGGGCGGACGATCTCTCGGTACGGCGAGTCCAGCACCTTCAGCGGCACCGGCAGCCCGGTCCGCTCCCAGTCGGCGCGCAGCGCGGCCACGTCGTCCGCGTCCACCCCGACCGTGACCGCCTCGAGCACCGACGGGCGCGACGCCCGGGCGTAAGCCACGGCCCGCACGGCGGGAAGGTGCAGGTGCGACACCAGGACGATCGCGTGGACCCGGCTCGGCAGCGCCCGGGTCGCGGGTGCGTCGACGTCCACCGCGAGCTCGACGCCCACCCTGTCGTAGTGACGCCGGATGCCGGTCATCAGCACGAAGGCCACGACCATGGCGAGGATCGCGACCCACGCCCCGTGCGTGAGCTTGGTGACCACCACGACCACCAGCACCGTGGTGGTCAGCCCCAGCCCGAAGCCGTTGATCGCGCGGGAGCGTCGCATCCGGGCTCGTTCCCGGGCATCTGGCTCGGTGCGCAGGTGCCGGGCCCAGTGCCGCAGCATCCCCAGCTGGGACATCGAGAAGGAGACGAACACCCCGATCGTGTACAGCGGGATCAGCGCGGTCACGCTCGCGTCGAACACCCACACCAGCATCGCGGCAGCCACGCCCAGCGCGACGATCCCGTTGGACAGCGCCATCCGGTCGCCCCGGGTGTGCAGCTGGCGCGGCATCCAGCCGTCGCGGGCGAGGATCGACCCGAGCACCGGGAACCCGTTGAACGCGGTGTTCGCGGCGAGCACCAAGATCAGCACCGCCGTGACGGCGACCAGAGGCGCCGCCCAGGGCACGCCGGTGAAGACCGCTGTGGCCAGCTGGCCGACCACCGGGTCCTGCACGTAGGCCTCACCCACAGGAGCACCGTCGTGGAGCAGCTGGGTGGCCGGGTCGTCCACGAAGCGGACCCCGGTGGCCCGGGCCAGGAACAGGATGGACAGCAGCAGGAACCCGGAGACCACCCCGACCAGCGTCAGCGTCGTCGCCGCGTTGCGCGCCTTGGGCTCGCGGAAGGCCGGCACCCCGCTGGAGACCGCCTCGATCCCGGTGAGGGCGGCCGACCCCGACGCGAACGCCCGCAGCACCAGGAACACGCCGAGCGCACCGATCAGCCCCTGCTCGTAGGAGGGCACGGGGGCCAGGTCGTACTGGGCGGAGGCTGCTTGCGGCAGGGTCCCGGTGGCCCACCGCACCAGGCCGACCACGGCGGTGAGCCCCACAGCACCGACGTACAGGTATAGCGGGATCGCGAACAGCACGCCAGACTCCCGCACCCCGCGCAGGTTCATGAGCACGAGCCCCGCGATGATGACCAGAGCGAACGCCACCTCGTTGCCGCGCAGCCCGGGGATCGCCGACGCGGCGTACTGGGCACCGGCGGCGACCGCGACCGCGACCGTGAGCACGTAGTCCACGAGCAGGGCGCTGGCGACGGTGAGCCCACCGCGCGGCCCCAGGTTGACCGAGGCGACCTCGTAGTTCCCACCGCCGGAGGGGTAGGCGCGCACGTTCTGCCGGTAGGAGGCGATGACGGTCACCATGACCACCACGACCGCGAGACCGACCCACGGCGAGACGGTGGTCGCGACCAGCCCGGCTAGGGCCAGCGTGAGGATGATCTCGTCGGGGGCGTAGGCCACCGACGAGACCGCGTCGGAGGCGAACACCGGCATGGCGACCCGCTTGGGCAGCAGCGCGCGAGGCCTCCGGTCCGAGCGGACCGGCCGACCCAGCAGCAGACGCTTGAACACGTCAGGCACGAGGTGTGATCGTACGCGTCAGAGCACGCCGCGATAGACCTCGAGGGTGCGCTCAGCGATGACGTCCCAGGAGAAGTGGTTCTCGGCACGCTCGCGACCCGCCTCGCCCCAACGTCGGGCCCGCTCCGGGTCTGACAGCGCGTCGAGGAGCGCCTCGGTCAGGTCGGCGACGAAGGCCTCAGGGTCCAACGGGGTGCCGGTGCCGTCGGTGGCCTGCTCGATCTGCACCAGCCGGCCGGTCTCGCCGTCCACGACCACCTCGGGGATGCCACCGGTCGCGGTGGCGACCACCGGCAGACCCACAGCCATGGCCTCGAGGTTGACGATGCCCAGGGGCTCGTAGACCGACGGGCACACGAACACCGTGCACGCCGAGAGCAGCGCGACCAGGTCGGCGCGGGGCAGCATCCGCTCGATCCAGACCACCCCGGAGCGCTGGGCGGCCAGGTCTGCCACCAGCCGCTCGACCTCGGCCATGATCTGCGGGGTGTCCGGAGCCCCGGCGCACAGCACCAGCTGGACCTCGGGCGGCAGCGCCGCGGCGGCACGCAAGAAGTACGGCAGGCCCTTCTGCCGGGTGATCCTCCCGACGAACACCACCGCGGGGCGCTCAGGGTCGATGCCCAGGGCACGGGCACGCTCCGCCGCGTCCGCGACACCTTCGGCGTCAGAAGGACGCACCCAGGAGTCCAGGTCGATCCCGTTGTGCACCACCACCACGTCGTCGGGGTCGACGAACGGGTAGACGCGCAGGATGTCGGCCCGCATGCCCGCCGAGACCGCGATGACCCGCGCCGCGCCCGCATACGCCGTGCGCTCCGCCCAGCTGGACAGGGCGTACCCGCCGCCGAGCTGCTCGGCCTTCCACGGGCGCAGCGGCTCGAGGCTGTGGGCGGTCAGCACGTGAGGCACGCCGTAGCGGATGCCCGCCAGGTGGCCGGCCATGTTGGCGTACCAGGTGTGGGAGTGCACCAGGTCCGGGCTGTTCCCGGGATCGACCCGCGCCACCCCGGCCACCATCTGCAGGTCCACGTCGAGCGTGGTCAGGGCGGCGTCGCCGTCCGGCTGGTCGTAACCGTGCACGCACGGCTCGGCACGCGCACCGTCGAAGCAGTGAACCTGCACGTCGGTGTCGGGTCGAAGCACCCGGACCAGCTCGGCGACGTGGACGCCGGCTCCTCCGTAGATGTTCGGTGGGTACTCACGAGTCATCAGGTCGACGCGCACTTCGGCCTCCGCGGGACGGGGTGTTCGCCCACGTTAGCGCGGAACCCCGTCGAGTCCCATGCGCACCACGGGCTGGTCGGACTAGGGTCAGAGCATGGGAACACCGCGCGTCTTGGCCATCGTCCTCGCGGGCGGCGAGGGTAAGCGACTGATGCCGCTGACCGCCCAGCGGGCCAAGCCCGCGGTGCCGTTCGGGGGTATCTACCGTCTGATCGACTTCGCTCTGTCGAACGTCATCAACTCCCGGTATCTCCAGGTCATCGTGCTCACCCAGTACAAGTCTCACTCGTTGGACAGGCACGTGTCCAAGACGTGGCGCATGTCGCCGCTGCTCGGCAACTACGTCGCGGCCGTCCCGGCCCAGCAGAGGGTCGGCAAGCACTGGTACCTCGGCAGCGCCGACGCGATCTACCAAGGCCTGAACATCATCAACGACGAGCGTCCGGACTACGTGGTCGTAGTCGGTGCCGACCACGTCTACCGCATGGACTTCTCGCAGATGATGCAGGCCCACATCGACTCTGGTGCGGAGCTGACCGTGGCCGGCATCCGCCAGCCGATCGGCATGGCCGACCAGTTCGGGGTCATCGAGACCGCCGCCGACGACCCGACCAAGATCGCCGCGTTCCGCGAGAAGCCGTCTGACCCGGTGGGGCTGGCCGACTCGCCGAACGAGGTGCTGGCCTCGATGGGCAACTACATCTTCGACGCCGACGCCCTGGTCGACGCTGTCACGGCCGACGCCGACGACCCGGCCTCGCGCCACGACATGGGCGGCGACATCGTGCCCGCGTTCGTCGCGCGCGGCACCGCCGGGGTCTACGACTTCATCCGCAACGACGTGCCGGGCTCCACGCCTCGCGACAAGGACTACTGGCGCGACGTAGGGACCATCGACGCCTTCTTCGACGCCAACCAGGACCTCATCGCGATCGAGCCGGTGTTCAACCTCTACAACGACGCCTGGCCCCTGCACACCGGGTACATCGGCCTGCCACCGGCCAAGTTCGTGCACGCCGGCCCGGGCCGCCTGGGGCACGCCGCCGACTCGATCGTCTCCCCCGGCACCGTGGTCTCCGGGGCCACCGTCTCCGGCTCGATCCTCTCCTCGGGCATCCGGCTGCACTCGTGGGCTCAGGTCACCGACTCGGTGCTGTTCGACGGCGTCCAGGTGCAGCGCTACGCCCAGATCCACCGGGCGATCATCGACAAGTTCGTCGTGGTGCCCGAGCGCTGCCGCATCGGCCTGGACCACGACCACGACCGCGCCCGAGGCTTCACCGTCACCGAGTCGGGCCTCACCGTCGTCCCCAAGGGCATCACCATCACCGAGTGACCCTCAGACCTGAGCCTCGGGTGCACGCCAGGTAGACAGTTCTCACCGTCTACCTGGCGTGGAGACGTCTCGCCGGCTGGGGGCGATCAGCCCAGCTCGTGGACGAACAGCCCTGACAGCAGCTTGGGCTCGAACCAGGTGCTCTTCGGCGGCATGATCTGGCCCGCGTCGGCGACGGCGAACAGGTCGCCCATGACAACCGGGTGCAGCGCGAAGGCCACACCGTCGCTCCCGGCACGGCGAGCCAGCTCGTCCAGGCCTCGGATTCCCCCGACGAAGTCGATCCGCTGATCGGCCCTGGGGTCTTCGATCCCGAGCAGCGGGGCGAGGACGTTCGTCTGCAACCAGGCCGCGTCCAGGGACGCCACCGGGTCGGACCCGTCGATCAGCTCAGGCCGGGCACGCAACGGGTACCACGACCCGGCCAGGTACATCCCGAACTCGTGCTTGCCCGTGGGTCGGTACGGCGCGTCCTGGGGCTCCCCCACCGTGACCACCTCGGCCAAGACCGACAGCAGCTCGTCAGGGGTGCGACCAGCCCGGTCTGCGACGACCCGGTTGTAGTCCATGATGCGCAGCTGGTCCTCAGGGAAGACGACCGCGAGGAAGTAGTTGAACTCCTCGTCGCCGGAGTACCCCGGGTTCTCGGCACGGCGCAGCTGGGCGACCTTGACCGCCGAGGCGCACCGGTGGTGCCCATCGGCGATGTACAGGGCCGCCATGTCCGCGAACGTGGCGGCGATCTGGAGGTTCGTCGCGACGTCGCACACCTTCCACACCTCGTGGTGCACACCCGATTGAGGCGAGGAGAGCGAGTCTTGCTCGTTCGTCCGAGCCGATTGAGCGGTGTTGACGAGCGGAGCGAGGAACTCCGCGTCAGCCATGAAGTCGTAGATCGGCGCGCGGCTGGAGGTCCAGCCGGAGATCAGGGCGGCCAGCCCGTGGTGGGGACGGTGGGCCAGGAAGATCGGGCCGGTGTTGGCGTCGAGGGTGTCCACGTGGCGGATGCGGTCCGCCTCCTTGTCCGCCCTGGTCAGCTCGTGCTTCTTGATGCGGTCGTCCAGGTAGTCGTCCACCGAGGCGCACCCGACCACACCTGTCTGGGAGCGCCCGCCCATGGTCTGGCGGTACAGGTAGAAGCAGGCGCTCCGGTCGTCGTGCATCAGCACCCCGCGCTCGAGCAGGGCGGCCAGGTTCTCCTTCGCCTTGGCATACACCGCGTCGTCGTACAGGTCGACCGACGGGTCCAGGTCGATCTCCGCCTTGTCCACGTGCAAGAACGAGTCGGGGTTGCCCACGACCGCCTCACGTGCCTCGGCTGAGCTCATGACGTCGTAGGGCAGCGCGGCCACCCGTGCGGCCGCGGCGTTGTCGACAGGCCGGACAGCCCGGAACGGTCGCAGAGTCGTCATCGTCGGTCTCCTCGGGTGTCGTCACGTCGTGCCCGGCGCACCGCTCAGTCTCGTGCGGGCACCCTCAAGCCTCGCAGACGAGCACCACCCGCGGCCACCGCATCCCACGGAGCGTCGAGCTCCAGGAGGCTCCAGCTCGCGGTCGGCACACCGCGACTCACCCGGTCGACCACCTCGGGTGAGGAGTCGGGCCCGGCCAGCAGCACGGCGAGGCTCGACATCGTGGGCTCGTGGCCGACGACCAGCACGGTGCGGGCCTCCCCCGCACCTGCCAGCAGGTCCAGGACGTCGCGCGGTCCGGCGTCGTAGAGCTCGTCGCGCACATAGACGACGCCGTCAGGGTTCGGGCCGAGGGCGCAGCACACCAGGTCCCACGTCTGACGGGTGCGCAGCGCCGAGGAGCACAGCACCACGTCAGGTATCACGCCCTCGGCGCGCATGGCGGTGCCGACGGCCGTCGCCTGGCGGCGGCCGGCCAGGGCCAGGGGGCGCTCGTGGTCGGTCCGTCCGGCCTGCTCGGCCTTGGCGTGACGCAGCAGGACCAGTCGTCGGGTGTGGCTCACGGTGCCTATGGTCGCACCCGTCGCACCCACCTCTCGACGCGGGACGCCCTAGGCAGCGGAGACTCCTCGAAGAAGCGCTACTGCCCCATCGCGTGCACGCCGCCGTCGACGTGGACGATCTCGCCGGTCGTGGCGGGGAACCAGTCGGAGCACAGGGCGACCACAGCGCGGGCGGTGGGTTCCGGGTCGGACACGTCCCAGCCCAGCGGTGCCCGGTCTGACCAGGCGCTCTCCATCTGCTCGAAGCCAGGGATGGACTTCGCGGCCGTGGTGCGCACCGGCCCCGCCGAGACCAGGTTCACACGGACCCCCTCGGGGCCCAGGTCGCGAGCCAGGTAGCGAGCCGTGGACTCGAAGGCCGCCTTCGCCACACCCATCCAGTCGTAGACCGGCCAGGCGTAGCGGGCGTCGAAGGTCAGGCCGACCACCGCCGAACCGGCACCCATGAGCGGCTTGACCGCCACCGCCAGCGACTTCAGCGAGAACGCGGAGGTCTGGACCGCGATCGCCACGTCGGGCCACTCACCGGCCAGGAAGTTCCCACCCATGACCCTCTGCGGGGCGAACCCGATCGAGTGCACCACAGCGTCCAGCCGGTCGGTGTGCTCACCGACACGCTCGGCCAGCGTCGCCAGGTCCTCCTCGTCGGTCACGTCCAGGCGCACCACCGGCGCGGTGGTGGGCAGACGTCGGGCCACCACCTCGGTGAGCCGGTGCTGACGGCCGAAGGAGGTCAGCACCACGCTGGCCCCTTCCTGCTGGGCCAGCCTCGCCGTGTGGAACGCGATCGACGCGTCGGTGAGCACCCCCGTCACCAGCAGCGTCTTGCCCTCGAGCAGCCCCATCGTCGTCTCTCTCTCGTCGTCCGTGGTGTCGTCGGTCTTCTTGTCCTCTGGTGGCTCAGTGGCCCATGCCGAGGCCGCCGTCGACCGGCAGCACAGCACCGCTGATGTAGGCGGCGGCGGGCGAGGCGAGGAACTCGACCGCCTGGGCGATCTCGTCGGCGGTGCCCCACCGGCCCGCGGGGATGGCCGCGAGATACCGGGCCTTGAGGTCGTCGGGGAGGCCCTGCGTCATCGCCGTGTCGATGAACCCTGGGGCGACGACGTTGGCGGTGATCCCCCGCCCGCCCAGCTCTCGGGTGATCGAGCGGGCCAGCCCCACCAGCCCGGCCTTCGACGACGAGTAGTTCGTCTGCCCCGCACCGCCGTACAGGCCCACCACCGAGGAGATCATCACGATGCGGCCCGACCGCCGCCGGATCATCGAGGTGCTGGCCCTCCGTGCCACCCGGAAGGCGCCGGTCAGGTTGATGTCGAGCACCGCGTCGAAGTCTTCGTCGCTCATCCGCATGAGCAGCCCGTCGCGGGTGATCCCGGCGTTGGCCACGAGCACGTCGACCGGCCCGTGAGCCTCCTCGACGGTCTTGAAGGCCTCGTCGACCGCTGCGGTGTCCCGCACGTCGCCCGGCACCCGGAGCACGCCGTCGGGCACCTCGGTGTCGCTCGACAGCTGCAGGCTGGCCACCCGGTCACCGGCAGCGACGAACCGCTCGGCGATGGCGCGGCCGATGCCACGACCAGCACCGGTGATCAGGACGGAGCGCGGGGCCTGGACGGGCGAGGTCTGAGAGGTAGCCACCCGACGACGCTAACCGACCCGCTGGCCAGGCCCTGGTCGGGCTCGGCCACGAAAACCGGGCCGAGCCTTGTCGGACGTTCACAAGCCCGCTCCGTGGACACCCGTGCCGCTCGGCTTGCGCAGGACTACGATCACCCGTAGGCAGCCGGACGACGGCGAACCGGCACCACGGGTGGGCCCGGGCACGGGCGGCTCGCGCGACGAGGCGAAGGGCAGACCAGTGAGCGAACCGGTACCGGACGTCCTAGGAGACCTGGTCTGCAGCGCCCGCAGGTGCACAGGCGAGGCCACGTGGGCCCTCCTGTGGAACAACCCCCGTCTCCACACCCCGGACCGCCGCAAAGTCTGGCTCTCCTGCGGCGAGCACGTCGACCACCTCTCCCAGTTCCTCACGGTGCGCGACTTCCTGCGCTCCGTGGTCGAGGTCAACTCCCTCCTCACCACCCAGCGCGCCACCGCCTGAGCACGAGCCCCCGCGCTACCGCCCACGCCCTCGTACGGGGCGGCTCTCAGGCCAGGGCGACGAGGTCGAGGTAGTCGGTGCTCCAGAGGTCTTCGGCGCCGTCGGGGAGCAGGAGCACTCGTTCGGGGTCGAGGGCGGCGACCGCGCCCTCGTCGTGGCTGACCAGGACGACCGCGCCGGTGTAGCCGCGCAGGGCGGCCAAGATCTCTTCTCGGCTGGCGGGGTCGAGGTTGTTCGTAGGCTCGTCCAGGAGCAGCACGTTGGCTGCTGAGACGACGAGGGTAGCGAGCGCGAGGCGCGTCTTCTCCCCGCCGGACAGCACGTTCGCGGGCTTGTCGGCGTCGTCGCCGGAGAAGAGGAAGGAGCCGAGCACCGAGCGCACCTGGGTGTCGGTCAGGTCGGGGGCCGCGCTGCGCAGGTTCTCCACCACGGTCCTGTCCATGTCCAGGGTCTCGTGCTCCTGGGCGTAGTAGCCGAGCTTGAGCCCGTGCCCGGGCAGCACCTCGCCGGTGTCGGCCGCGTCCACCCCGGCCAGCAGCCGCAGCAGCGTCGTCTTCCCAGCACCGTTGAGGCCGAGCACGACGACCTTGGAGCCCCGGTCGATGGCGAGGTCCACGTCGGTGAAGACCTCCGTCGAGCCGTAGGACTTCGACAGGCCCGTAGCGGTCAGCGGCGTCTTGCCGCACGGGGCCGGGTCGGGGAACCGCAGGTGCGCCACCTTGTCGGCGACCCGCGTCGACTCCAGGCCGGACAGCATCCGCTCGGCCCGCTTGGCCATGTTCTGCGCGGCTACCGCCTTGGTGGCCTTGGCCCGCATCTTGTCGGCCTGGGCGAGCAGCACCGCCGCCTTCTTCTCCGCGTTGGCTCGCTCGCGGCGGCGGCGACGCTCGTCGGTCTCACGGGCCTGGAGGTAGGCGTCCCAGCCGAGGTTGTACTGGTCGATGACCGCCCGGTTGGCGTCCAGGTGGAACACCTTGGTGACGCAGGCCCGCAGCAGCTCGACGTCGTGGCTGATGACGACCAGGCCCCCGGAGTAGGAGCGCAACCAGTCGCGGAGCCAGACCACCGAGTCGGCGTCCAGGTGGTTGGTCGGCTCGTCCAGCAGCAGGGTGTCAGTCTCGGAGAACAGGATGCGGGCCAGCTCGACGCGACGGCGCTGGCCACCCGACAGGGTGTCGAGGGTCTGGGCGAGCACCCGGTCGGGCAGGCCCAGGTTCGCCGCGATGCGGTGCGCCTCTGACTCCGCCGCGTATCCCCCGGCGGCGAGAAAACGAGCCTCTAGGCGCGTGTAGCGTTCCATGGCCTTCTCACGGGTCGCGTCGACGGCGCTGGCCATGGCGCCCTCGGCCTTGCGCATCGCCGTGGTCACCTCGTCCAGCCCGCGTGCGGACAAGATGCGGTCACGCACGAGGGTGCTCAGGTCCGTCGCGCGTGCGTCCTGCGGGAGGTACCCCACCGGCCCGGTCGCGGTGATCGTCCCGCCGGTGGGCTGCGACTGCCCGGCCAGGGCTCGGGTCAGGGTCGTCTTGCCAGCGCCGTTGCGCCCGACCAGCCCGATCTTGTCCCCACGGTTCACCTGGAACGAGGTCGGTGCCAACAGCTGACGTGCGCCCACGCGCAGCTCGACGTCGGCAGCGACGATCACAGGTTCCTCCGGGGACGGTGCGCGGCCACCGCCGCACGAACCGCCACAGTCTAGGGCGTGTCTCGTGACCCCGTGCGTGAGCGAGGGGTGTCCGGCGCGTGCGACGACAACGCAGCCAGCGTGCGTGCCGGGGCCCCGCAGCCCGTGCGGGGTCGTGAGACACGCCCTGGGGCCTTCTCTCAGATCCAGTCTTTGCGGCGGAACAGGATGTACAGCCCGGAAGACGCGCCGAGGATGGTGCCCGCCGCCAGCCACAGGCCCAGGGGTTGGCTGAAGCCTGGGTAGGGGACGTTCTGGCCGAACCAGCCGGTGATCGCCGTGGGGACGGCGACGATCGCCGCCCAGCCGGTGAGCTTCTTCATGATGGTGTTCAGGCGGGCGTCAGCCAGGGCCAGGTTCGTCTCGAACACCGTGGTCACCATGTCGCGCAGCGACTCGGTCCACTCGGTGACCCGCAGCACGTGGTCGTACAGGTCGGCGAACCAGGCGTCGAGCTCTTCCGTGCCGGGCTGCCGCCACTCCTCACGGTGACGCTGCACCGCGCCGACCACCTCGCGCATCGGCAGCACCACCCTGCGCAGCTCGACCAGCTCCTTGCGGACCCGGAACGACTTCTTCTGGGTCTCCTGCGACAACGGCTCGCCGTCGAACAGCCCGTCCTCGAGCTCTTCGATGGCGTCGTCCAGCTGTTGCACCGTGTCGAAGTGCCCGTCGACCACCGTGTCCAGCAGACCGTGCAGCAACGCCGCCGGCCCGGCGACCAGCAGCTCGGGGTCCGCGTCCCAACGGCGTACGACCTCGTCCATGTCGAACATGTCTGAGGTACGCACCGTGATGAGCCCACGGGGCAGCAAGAACGCGGAGATCTTGGTCATCCGGAACCTGGACACGCTGGCCACCGTCGCGTCCGGCTCCAGGCACGTCGCGTACACCACGAACAGCAGCTGACCGGGGCTGCGCGTGGCCTTGGGCCGTTCCCTCGTCTCGACCACGTCCTCGACCGCCTGGGCGGCGAGGCCGATCTCGTCGGCGAGACTTGTCAGCAGACGATGGTCAGGGTCGACCAGGTCGACCCAGATCATCTGGTCGGGGTCGGTGAGATGGTCGGCCATCCCGGTGAGGTCGGACCCTTCAGCGACGACCTTCCCCGACTGCCACCGTCGAGCGCGCACACCCGTGCTCACCATGCTCCCAGTGTGCCCGCGCGACCTCGAGGGTGCGCCCGGAAAAGGCGTCTGGGTGATCGTCAGTCGGCTCGCCCAGGCTCTAGCCGCACCTTGACCGAGCCGAGCTCGACACGAGCGTGCACCGGGGTGGGCTGCCCGGGCTCGACCTTGGTCTCCTGGCCGTCGACGGTGACGACCACGACACCGTTGGTCGAGCCCAGGTCGGTCGCGTGCCAGACGCCGTCGACCAGGTCCAGACGAGCGTGGGTCTTCGACAGCGAACGCTTCTTGTCGGTGATGGCCAGGGCCTGCACCCCGAGGTCGTCGGTCTCGGGCCGCCTGCCCACGACGACCGACCGGGCGGTCACCGGGAAGCTGCGACCGTCGTCCAGGACGAGCGTCCACGGCTCGAACGGCGACCAGTCCAGCATGACGGTCGATTCCAGGTCGTCTTCTTCGGGCTGCACGGCGACCGGTGACGAGGTGTCCGCAAGAGGTGAGGTGTCCGCAGGAGGTGAGGACTGTGCGAGCGCGTCCCAGACGTCCTGGACCGGAGGAGGCGACAGGGCACCCTCGGGAGCCACGGGTACGGGTACGGGGTCAGGTGCTGGGGCAGGAGCAGCCTGTGCTGGCACGTCCGGCTCTGCGACAGTCGGCCCGTCGCTGCCCGGCTCGTCACCCTCGCGTCCAGAGAGCTGAGCGTCGATCGCGGACCCGCGACCCACGGTCGGGCGGGTCAGCCAGAAAGCGCCGGGACGAGCGAGCACGGTGAGCACACCCTGCGGGTGCTGCACGGCGGCCTGCGCGGGCGGTGCGGGCGCCGCGTCCGGGACCGGCAGCGTCTGCGGCAGCACCAGGTAGGCGCCGTTCCTCGGGTCGACGAAGACGTAGCTCACCGCGGTCCCTGGCCGGTCTGGTGAGAGGTCGATCTGCTCGACGAACACCAGCGGCGCGTTGCGGAAGACGGGCCAGCACTCCTCGTACAACCACCGCGGCGGGTGTGCCAGGTATCGGAAACGGCTCGTGATCTGCTGTCTCATCAGGTCTTCGACGTCACCGTCAGCCTGGTTGCCGCACTCTCTCAGCAGCAGGGCGACGTAGGGCGCGGGGATCTTCAGCCAGGGTGGCTGGACCTGCGACAGCAACGGCTGGAGGTTCTCGTGAAAGCTCGCCCGCCGCTCGTACATGTCCGTGGGGTTCACGTCGACGCCGTGGGCCTGCAGGAAGCGCTCGAGGATGCGCTGCGCCTCCAGCACACCGGCCGGCTCCTGCCACCTGGCTCGTATCAGGTGCCCCAGCAGGTCTGCCTGGGCATACGCCTCGAGGCCACCTCCCGACACCAGGAGCTCGCGCAGCGGCAGGTCACGGTGCAGGAGATGGATGAACAGGCCGAGCGGGAGGTCTCCTGCGACGAACCGTCGCACCGCCTCCATCTCGCGGCGTTCCGTCATGGGCGCTCCCTCTGTCATGGTCTGCTTCTCGGTCGTCGGGTGAGCGTCCGCGGCACCCTCGTGGTCGCCGGAGGCTGAGGGCACCATCTCGACCACCTGGGAGGTCGGGACGATCCGTGCCCCGACCGCACCGAGCTCCAGGTAGCCGTAGACCGGGGCCGCCCCGCCCCGGGGCAC
Organism: Micrococcales bacterium; assembly: GCA_009785115.1. Lineage (GTDB taxonomy): Bacteria > Actinomycetota > Actinomycetes > Actinomycetales > Cellulomonadaceae > Cellulomonas. Next base: position 33,329 of record WQWY01000013.1, on the reverse strand, counting down.
CTCGGTGTCCCGCCCGTCAGCGGCGGCGACCAGGACGCCGTTGGTCGAGCCCAGGTCGGTGATCTGCCAGGTGCCGTCGACCAGGTCCAGACGGGCGTGCGTCTTCGACATGGTCAACGCCTCGTCAGGGATCGCCAGCGTCTGCGCCCCGTGGCTCCCCGTACCAGGCCGGCGACCGACCACGACGGAGGTGGACCACAGGTCGAACGTCCGCCCGTCGTCCAGGACCAGCGACCACTGCCCGCGCACCGACCGGTCCACCACGACGGTCGCCTCGACGTCGTCGTCCTGCTCCGCCGCGATGCTCACGGCAGGAGGCAGGCTCGGCGGAGCCGCGGGGACAGGGGCCCACGCCACCGGTCTGCTCACCGACGTCTCGGCGGGCACGGCCTGGTCCGGCTCCTGCGGCACAGGAGCGTCGATCGGCACCTCGTCGGAAGAGGTGCGCGGGTCGGGGACGGACGTCTCGCGCGGTGCGGCCGGGCCAGCGGGTTCCCTGCGCGTCGGCGCGGGGGCGATCCAGGTGGACTGCACCAGCATCAGGTGGTCGTCGGCGGGCTCGTCGCGGAACACGTAGCCGAACGACTCGTGCTCGCCAGAGGACATGTCGATCTGCTCGACGAACGTCAGCGGACCGTCAGCGTTGACCGGCCAGATCTCGTCGTGCAGCCACCGGGGCGGTCGCTCCTGATAGCGGAAACGTCTCCGTATCTCTCTGCGCAGGACGTTCTCCAGCGTGGCGCCGGAGATGTCTGAGAACTCGTCCAGCAACGTGGCGAAATAGGCGGCCGGCATGTTCAGCCAGATCGGCTGTACCCGCGCTCGCAACGTGAACTGCTCCTCGACGAGCGCGGCCCACCGACGGTAGCGATCGGTCGGCTCGACCTCACGCCCCTGGTCGCGCAGCAGGCGGAGCAAGATCTGCTGAGCGGCGAGCACGTCCTCCGGGGACTGCCAGTCCAGGCCCATGAGGTGCACCAGCAGGGAGCCGTCCGGATACGTCGGCGCGTCCCCGGCCGCCAGGTGCTCTTGCAGCGGCTGGTGCTCGCTCAGCAGCAGCCGAAAGGTGTAGGACGGCAAGGCCCCGGTGACGAAGTGCGTCACGATCTCGACCGGTTCTACCTCGGTCGTCTGCTGCACCGGCGCGTCTCCCACCTGACGCATGCTAGCCGGACGCACGCCCTGCTCACAGGCGCTCCCGCTGTCTACCACCATCCTCCGCCGAAGCCGTAGGAGGAACCGAAGTCGTAGGAAGAGCCGAAGTCGTAGGAAGAGCCGAACCCGGACGAGCCACCGAAGTCGAACGAGCTACCGAAGTCGTAGGTGTTCGAGCTCCCGAAGTCGAAGGAGGAGCCAAAGTCATACGAAGAACCGAAGTCGTAGGAAGAACCGAAGTCGTAAGAGGTGCCGAAGTCGTAGGTGTACGAGCTCCCGAGATCGTACGAGGAACCGAAGTCGTAGGTGTACGAGCTCCCGAGATCGTACGAGGAACCGAAGTCGTAGGTGTACGAGCTGCCGAAGTCGTAGGGAGAGCCGAAGTCGTAGGTGTACAGGTTCCCGAAGTCGTACGAGCTGCCGAACCCGCTGGTGCTGCCGTAGTCGGGCAGGCTGCCGTAGTCGAACCAGCTGGTCGAGGCGGCGTAGTCGGACAGGTAGCTGTAGACCGAGTCGTACGACCCGAAGGAACCCAGGTCGGAGTAGCTGCTCCCCAGCCCTGACGAGCCCCAGTCGAAGACGCTCGAGCCGAGGCCGCTGCCTGAGTAGCCGTCACCGTAGAGGCTGCTGCCGCTGAGACCGCCCAGACCGTCGGAGAGCGAGCCAGAGCCGCCCCACCCGGTGTAGCCGACGTCGTTCAGGTTCCACCAGCTGTTGCTGCCCAAGCCGTAGTCACCCAGGTTGAGAGTGCTTCCGCCCAGCCCGTGGTCACCGAGGCCGAAGCCGTTCAGACCGCCCAGGTCTACCCCGCTGCCGGTCCAGCTGGCGGTGCCGTCCAGCAGCGACCCTGAGAGCTGCCCGCTGCCGGACAGGTCGATGATCGGATACGTGCTGTCCGGCAGCAGGTTCCAGTGCTGCGTGCCGGAGAGGTCGACGACCTGGAAGCCGGACCAGTCGACGCTCGACAGGTCGAGCGTGCCGTCGAGCAGCGACCCTTGCGACACCGCACCGCCCCATGCGGGGGTCGTCCCCAGCCAGGGGTGCCACCCCGTGTCTGGCACCCCTGGCTGGTCCCCGAGCAGCGCGTCGACGAACGACCTGGACAGGTCGAGCGTCGTCCCGTCGAGCGTCAGCGACGCGCTGACCTCGGGGCCTTGCGGCCCCTTGTCCCCGAACAGCCAGCTCCACGCCGCCGGGATCGCGCCACGGTCCACGGTGAACGAGACCGTCGCGGTCCCGTCGACATAGCTCATCGTCCCGTCGGCAGCCATCACGACCGGGACCCTGGTTCCGTCTGCCAGCTGTGCGGTGAACGAGCCGTCGGGGTCCCGGACGATGTTGACGCTGCCGTCGGTCCACAGGTCCGAACCCAGCGTCGTCACCTTGCGGCCGTCGGCGAAGTCCAAGGTGTCGCGGAACAGGCCGTTGACGATCGCCGGCCCGACGAGCGGCGTGGCCACGCTCAGGTAGACCGGCTGGCCGGCGTCGTCGTTCCAGCGATAGACGCCGTTCCCCAGGTGCTCCGTCTTGACGCCGTCCACGTAGTACCCGTCGGGGCGCAGCTCGCCGAAGTGCGTCACCCAGCTGTTCTTGTCGATCCAGTACTGGCCGCCGACGTCGTTGTTCTGCAGCACCGACGGCAGCAGGTCGCCCTCGTAGCGCAGCCTCACCTCGTTCTGCATCCAGGCGCGCTCGGCCTGCTTGCCGTCGAAGAACAACCCGAGACCGAGCCCAGCACCGGGCCCGGCAGCGGCGCCCAGCTGCGGCTGGAGCACGACGAACTGACCGGTCTGCGGGTCGAGGCTCAGATAGTCCACCTTGGCGGTGGCCCCGATACCGTACTGGAGGGTCACCGGGATACGCAGGCCGACCCCACCGACCGACAGCTCCCAGCCGAGCTCGGCTCGAGCACCGGCGAACAGGTCGAGCCCGGCGCTCGAGTCGTCCACGCCGAACGTCCCGTGCGCGCCGACCGACGCCTCCGTGGTCGACGGCCCCCAGTACCACGGCAGACCGTTGTCCTGGCGTGGGTCGACATACCGGATCAGGTCGAGACGGTCGATCGCCCCGTCGCTGTCGTACGTCAACCGTCCGATCTGCACCTCCTCACCCGTGCCGGGCATGTTCCCGTCCAGCACCCAGGTGACACCGACAGACTCGGAGTCAGAGCTGCTGGGGCCGTAGAGGGCACCGCCGAGCTGGTCGGTGAACCACTGCTGCAACGACCCCAGCAGGCCACCCTGGTCACCGCTGGCCTCGGCGGTGGTCGGGCTCTGGTGCGCGACCACGTCCGTCACAGCCTGCAGCGCATCGACGATCGCGGCGTCGGTGGCGACGAGCGGGATGAAGGTCGGGCCTTCCCTCTCAGGAGAGTCCGCGTGGCCGGTGATCAGGATCTGGAGGGGCTCGTCCGCGTCGAACGCACCCGTACGGGGCTCCGGAGCGTCGCTCTCCATCGCCCGCGCCGTCGCCATGGGCGCGCCCATCCCGACGAGCGCGATCAGCGCACCCGCCAAGGCCGCCCCACCGGTCGAGGCCAGAGCAGCGTCTTTCTTGGTCGTCTTCTTCTCGCTCATCTTTCGTCCTTCCTCACACACACCAGCACAGGATCATCAGCACAGGTCATCAGCTCGTGGTTCCGCACACCGCGACCAGCCATGGCTAGAAGAGCTTCTTGAGCTTCTTGGCCACGCCGAGCGGGTCGACAGCCTTCTTGACGACGTCCGTCACCGACGGGTTCTTCATGTCGGTGAACACCTCAGCGACGAGGCTGCTCGGCAGGCCCTTGCCCGTGACCAGCCCGAACGGGTCGAGCCCGAACAGGATGTTCTCCACCGGGTCGCCCAGGTCGTATCCGAGCATGTCTTCGCTGAGGTCGCGGAGGTGCCCGTCCCACCCGCTCCGGAACGGGCCTGACCTCACACCGGGAAGGTCTTCCCCCGGCTCGGGCGTCCACTCCTTCGAGCCCGCCCACACCGCGGGCACCACGGCCGTCGCGAGCACGGTCTCGCCGTCCGCGAGCGTCCCGGAGACGGCGAGCAGCACCATCCGGCCCCTGTCGGAGTCGAGCACCATGACGCCTGGCTCGGCCAGCGTCAACGATGCCTGGCCCTGGTCGCCCTTGACGCGCCAACAGCTCGTGCAGTCCGGGGCGTCGACGACGTTCCACATGGTGTAGCCGAGCGCCGCGACGTCACCGTCCTGCGTCCACGTGCCCGTCCACACCACGGCGTTGCCCTCGGGAGCCTTGCCGAAGTCGGCGTAGAACGTCCCGTCGGCCCCCAGGCTCATCTGTGCCCGAGAGTGGTCGACCGCGTCGGCCGACCACTGGAACGACGTCTCCCAGGTCCCGTCGAACGACGACGGCGCGCTGTGCAGCGGGTCGTGCCCTCCTTCGGGCTTCACCGCCTGGGCCGACGCCGGGGCCCCGGCCTGGGCTTGCGCCCCGCTCGTCGCCTGAGCCTGCGCCCAGGCGGTCGCCTGGGTGGTCGCCCACTCCGCGGCCTGAGCCTGCGCCCAACCCGTCGCCTGGCTCGACACCCAGCTCGCGGCCTGTGCCTCCGCCCACTCCGCGGCCTGTGCCTCTGCCCAGAACATCGCTCGGGCATCCACCGTCTGCCCGTGCCGCTCGACAGCGACACCAGCCGCTGTCACCTGGGAGTCGGAGCCTGGGGCAGCCGACCAGGCCTCGACGACCGAGGAGGAGGTCAGCCCTCGGTCAGCCATCCATGCGTCCAGGGCCGAGCCCAGCCCCTGAGCAGCAAGCCACGCGTCCGAGACCGACGAGGACCCCTGAGCAGCCAGCCAGGCGTCCACGGCCGAGCCCGACCCCTGGTCGGCCAGCCAGGCGTCGACCACCGACCGCGAGTCCAGCCCCTTGCTGTCCAACCACTCCGCGAGAACCACCTGCGGGTCGACCACGACAGCCGTCGATGCCTGAGCCGCGCCCGGTTGCGACGGGACACCCGCGAGGGTCGACGACGACAGGTTCGGGAGGTTGGCGGGGTCCGCGCCGACAAGGTTCAGCTGCTGACCGTTGATCGTCAGGGTGGAACGCACGTCGTTGCCCGCCGCGCTCAGGTGAGCGTCGAGCGTGCCGAGGTAGTAGCCGTCGTACGCGCCCTGGACATATCCGTCTGTGCTGCCCACGACGTAGCCGTCGTACACGCCCCGGTCGTAGCCGTCGACCTTGCCCGCGAGGTAGCCGCCCGACCAGCTGCCGCTGTCGACGCTCGCGCCTGCCGCCCCCGGCTGCGCGGCCGCGGCGGTGGACGAGGCAGCCGAGGTGCTCGTGGTGGCTGAGGTGCCCGTGCTGGTCGCGGGAGCCCGCTGAGCGGCAGGCGTGGCCTGACGGGCCGAAGGCCCGGTCGTCGCCCGCTCCTGCGCGGGCTGCGGCGTCGAGACGCTCTGGTTCCACCAGTCGCAGATGTTGTCAGGCACGTGCACCTGGTCGGGGTGCGCGGCGGCGAGCGCGCACACCTCCGCGCTCGGCGGCACCACGACGACGAGCGGCTGGACGTCCGCCGTCGGCATCGGGGGTGTCGTGGGCGGCACGGCCTGCGCCTGGGCCGCGCCGGCCGCCAGGCCCGCGCCGTCCTGGGCGGTGCTGTCAGGTGCGGAGCGGTCGCCGGTCGCCTGCGCGAGCCACGGCACACCCACACCGGCCGTCACCACCAGGGCGCCCGCGACCGCGGCGGTGCCCTTGGAGATGCCCTTCTTCTTCCCGCTCATCAGTCGCTTCCCCTCGTCAGCGGCGGCATGTCGAACCGCCTGCCACGCTAGGAGCGCCGACAACCTCAGGGAAAGCGATCTGAGGTACGGATACCCGAACATCGGTAACAAGATCCGTACATCCTGCACGTCCGCCGGTCTCAGACGCGGGCAGCCTCTCTCGTCCTGCCCGGCGCCCGGGTCGACGAGGCTGGTGAGGCTACGACGTCGGCGTGCTCGCCGGGGCCACGATCTGCAGCTCCATGGTCGACACGGGGGGCTGTGCGGACGACGACGAGCCGAACGGCAGCCACATCCGCACCGACGTGCCTCGGCCCTCGCGAGACAGCAGCTGGACCCGCCCGCCGTGGCGTTCGACGATGGTGCGCACCAACGGCAGGCCCAGGCCCGAGCCGGGCAGCCCCCGGGCGTTCGACCCGCGCTGAAGCTCGGCCCACACCGACTCGGCCTCGTCGGCCGGGATGCCCTGCCCGGTGTCCGCGATCTCCAGGGTCACCCCGCCGGAACCCTCCATGGCACGCACGATGATCGACCCTCCCGGTCCGGAATACTTCACCGCGTTGGAGAGCAGGTTGTGCACGGCGAGGAACAGCAGGTCGGCGTCACCGGCCACGTCTGGCACCGACCAGGGGATGTGCGGCAGCTGGACCTCGATGGTGCACGGCGGCAGGCCCCGGGTCCTGATCTCGTCGCGCATCACGGCGACCACGTCGTCGATGAGAGGTTCCAGCGCCACCGGTGCCGTGGCGATCGTCACCGTCTCCAGGTCGGCCAGCTTGCGCAGGTCCGCCACCAGCATGGCGATCCTGGCCGACTGGCTGTCCACCACGCCGACCAGCTGGGCGTCGACCTCGCCGGTGCGCATCACCCCGGCCGCCGTGCGGATCGCCATCACCGGGTTCTTCAGCTCGTGGTCCAGCCGGGACACGAACGTGCGGTGCTCCGCCCGGGCTCGGGCGTCAGCCTCCTCGCGCGTCGCACGGACGGCCTCGGCGGTGATCGCGGCGTGCTCGATGCGGACCCTGCGTTCGCGCAGCACCGCGACGAGCACCAACGAGACGAGCAGGCCCGCGTTCGCCACCCACACCCACAGCGGGCCGCGCAGATGGAAAGTCCGGTCGTCACCGCGCAGCAGCAGCGCCAGACCCAACCCCAGCCCGATCAGACCTGGCACCACTCGCACAGCCAGCCCGCCCACCCGCTTCACGGTGCACCGACCCGAACGTCGCCGCTGAACCGGTACCCCACGCCCGGCACCGTCTCGATCTTCACCGCATACTCCCGCAGCGCCCGCCGCAGCTCGGAGACCCTGGCGTCCACCGACCGCGTCGGGGTGGGAAAGTCGAAGCCCCAGACCGCGGTCAACAGGTCCTCGCGGGTGTGCAGCTCTCCGGGGCGGGTGATCAGGTGGTCCAGCAGCAGCCAGGCCCGTGGGGTCAAGGTCACCTCGCGGCCGTCCAGGGTCACCTCGCGGGTGATCCGGTTCACCCGCAGCCCGTCGGAGACCAGCTCGGTCACCGTCGTCAGCGGCTGGCGGCCCACCACCTGGCGGCGCAGCAGCGCCCGCACCCGGCTCAGCAGCTCTTGAGGGTCGCACGGCTTGTTCACGTAGTCGTCGGCACCCTCGTCGATGGCCGTCGCCCGGTCTGCCGACTCGCCCAGCTGGGTGAGGAGCACCACCGGCGTCCACGCCCCCCTCGCGCGCATCTGGCGGACCATCTCCCGCCCGTCCATCACCGGCATCCGCACATCAGTGACCACGACGTCGGGCCGGTAGGCGTCGACCGCGGCCAGACCTTGCGCACCGTCGGCGGCGACCACCACCTCGAAACCGGCCTTCGCGAAGAACCGGGAGAGCGTCGAGGTGATCACCTCCTCGTCGTCCACCAGCAGCAGCATGCCTTCCCGGGACGGCTGGGAGCCTCCGGGCGGGGTGCTTGAAGGCGTCGTGGGAACCTCGTGCGAGGTAGGCCAGCTGGTCATCGGTGCGCCGGGAGCGAGATCGGGCCAGCCTGCTGAGGCAAGACCGCGGCGGAGGAGGAGGTGATGCAGCCCAGAGGGTGCAGGCCCGCACCTGAGGGGATGCTCTTGGCGTAGACGCAGACTTCGTAGCGCCCGACGATGCCGTCGAGGAGCTCTGTCTGGACGGTGAGGTCGAACTCCTGGCCCTTGCTGCCGGGACGGTTCGCCATGCCGTTGCCGACAAAGGTCAGGCCGACCGTGTCGGTCTTCACGTAGACCTCGACCGGCACGTTCGCGCTGGGCTGGTCACGGTCGAGAACCCAGCCCTGGACCCGCACCTGGCCGCGCCCCGTCATGACCTTCTCCAGCACCCCTTCGGGGGCATACCTGTCGACCTGACCTTCCTGGTCGACCTGGAGCACCCGGGTGATGCCGCCGCTGGTCACACGGAGCGTCCCCGTCCGGGGCAAGGAGTCCGGGTTCGCCGCCCAGGTCACCACCGCCGCACCTGACGACAGCTCCGAACCTGTGATCCAGGCCACGTCGCTGATCAGCGACCACGGCCCGTCGGCGCTCACCAACACCTCTTCTTGCCCCGCTTCCCACCCAGGGTGCAGGCTGGCGGGTTCCACCTGCAACGACGCGGCAGCCTGGGGCCCCGCGGAGCGGCCTGCCTGGTTGACCACGAGGACCCGGACGGAGGTGCCGTCGTTCACCCTGACGATCGCTGAGCGGTCCGCACCGGTGTTCTTCACCACGCTCACCACCAGCGCGTCCGGGCCGACCTTCTCCACCGTCACCCACGGCTGGTCTGACTCGACAGTCCAGTCTCGGTCCGAGCCGACCCGCACCGTCGTGGTGCCGCTGTACTGGCTGACGTCCCAGTCGGTCTGCTCGAGGTTCAGCGGCACCGCCTTGGTGCCTCCCTGCCCAGCCTGGCTGACCGTCACGGTGCGCACCGACCCAGCATCGATGACCGAGACCGTCGCCCACCGTGCCTCCGCCTGGTAGTTGGCGGCAGCGCTCAGGGTGATCCGGCTGTTCCCGACCCCCGACTTCGGGCTCACGGTCAACCACGGCTGATGCTGGTCCGACGCGGCCTCCCACTCACCCTCTGCCTGCACCACGACGGTGGTCTCCGCCTTCTCCGCGGTCGGCGCCCAACCAGACGCGCCCAGTCGCAGCGGGGCGGGCAGGGCTGAGGTGATCTCGAACGAGACGGTGCTCGCCATCACCAGGCTCCACGCCGTGACGCCGACCAGGCCAAGGGCTGGCTTCACACCGCGCACCACCATGTGCTCCTCACGCCCTAGCCGTCACCAGTCTTCGAGGGAGGAACGCTACCGAGGATCACCCACCCTTGGCCAGCGCCTGTCTACCTTTTGCCCAGAAAGTGCGTGCCCCACCTGGGGCCAGGTGGTAGCGGTGCGACGCCCTCAGCCCATGAAGTACTTGCACGCGAGAAGCGTGGGCGAGGCCCCTCCCCCGAGGTGGTACACGCACACACCTAGCAGAGACATGTCGTTCGGCCTGGTGGTGGGGATGTCGAGGACGGCGTAGCCGTGGTTGCCCACCCCGGCCTCTGGCCGGTTCGCCGAGCCCCGGCCAGCATGGACCTCCTCGCGGCCGCCCGGTGAGCTGTAGACGCCGTAGACCTGGTAGCTGAGCGTCCGACCCGGGTTGGCCACGTCGACGATGTGGCCCGTCACCCCGGCGAGAGAGCCCTCTCCCCACCCGGGGGGAAACACCAGGTTGACCGTGCCTCTCACGTCGGGCTGGTTCAACGGGACCGGCGGAGGGTCTACGGGCGGCGCGACGACAGGCGGGGCGACGACCGCCGGGGCCGAGGCCGAGGGGCTGGGCGAGGGTGTGGGCGCGGGCGTCGCCGTGGCGTCCTCTCCGACCGCCTGCACCAGACCTTCCTGAGCGACCTCCACCATGGCGACATCGCGGCCGCTGGTCACCATGACCGTCGCGGCACGCAGCCCGCCGGCGTTCGGCTCTGCGGTCAGCAGCAGCTGCCCCTCGACATAGGCCACCTGCAACCAGCCGCGGTCTGACAGGGCTTGCCACCCCTGCTCGGCGAGCACCGTCACGGTCTTCTCGCCACCCTGAGCGCCGACCGCCCAGCTCGACACGTCCACGGACAGCCCTTGTGCACCGGGATGGGCCGGCCCCTCGACCGCGGCGTTCGCATACGCCCCGCCCAGGGGTCGGGTGATCTGCACCGAGATCACGAGCACGCACACCGCGACCCAGCCGACGGCCGAGAGGACGCCGAGCAGGCGTCTGGCTCTGCCACCGGTCTTCATGGCTCCTCCGAGGTAGGACGGCCCTCCGATGGTAGTGGCCGTCGTCCCCGGTCAGGAACGACCCTTCCCGTCAGATGTTGAAACCCAGAGCCCGCATCTGCTCGCGGCCGTCCTCGGTGATGCGCTCCTGGGTCCACGGCGGCATCCAGACCCAGTTGATCCGGAAGGAGTCCACCAGGCCCTCGAGCGCGGCCGCGGACTGCGACTCGATGACGTCGGTCAGCGGGCACGCCGCCGAGGTCAGGGTCATGTCGACCACCGCGGTCCCCTGGTCGATCGCCACGCCGTAGACCAGCCCGAGGTCGACGACGTTGATGCCCAGCTCGGGGTCGATGACGTCACGCATCGCCTCTTCGACGTCGGCGGCGGTCGCCGGGGTCTTCTCGGTCGTCATGACCGCTCCTCTCTCGCGCCCGACAGCACCAGGGCATCGGTCAGCGCGACCCAGCCGAGCAGCGCGCACTTGATCCGGGCAGGGAACTTGCCCACCCCGGTGAACGCGGTGGCGTCACCGAGCAGGTCCTCCGCGTCCTCGTCCTCCAGGCCGGCCCCGCGGGTGCCGAGCAGGTCGCGGAACGTGGCGGCCACCGTGTCCACGGCTGGCAGGTCGGCCCCGAGCACCAGGTCGTGAAGCATCGACACCGACGCCTGGGAGATGGAGCACCCCTGCCCCTCCCAGCGCAGGGCGGTGACCACCGGGGTCGCACCGGAGCGGTCGACCCGCACCTCGAGCGTCACCTCGTCGCCGCAGGTCGGGTTCACCTGGTGCGAGCGCCCCGTGCCCTCCGCACCCTCGACGGGCAGGTCACCCCGCCCGTGCGGGCGGCGTGCGTGGTCGAGTATCACCTGCTGGTACAGCTGCTCCATGGCGTCCACGGTCACCGGTCCCCCGTCCTGCTCGAGCTGTCGTCCAGGCCGAAGAAGCGCCGGACCCCTGCCAGGGCGTCGGCGAACGCGGCCACATCGTCCTCGGTGGTGTAGACCGACGCCGAGGCGCGGGTCGTGGCCGCCACGCCGTAGCGGCGGTGCAGCGGCTGTGCGCAGTGGTGGCCGACCCGGACGGCGACGCCGGCCGCGTCGAGCACCTGCCCGACGTCGTGGGCGTGCACACCGTCGACCACCACGGACACGATGGCCAGGCGGTCGGCAGCGTCTCGCGGCCCGATCACGCGCACCCCGGGCAGGTCAGCGACCGCGTCGAGCAGCAACCGGGTCAGGTGGTGGTCGTGGGCGGCCACCTCGGGCATGCCCAGCGCGGTCAGGTACTCGGCGGCCACGCCCATACCGACCGCCTGGGCGACCATCTGGGTGCCCGCCTCGAACTTCTGCGGTGGCGGGGCGTAGGTGGCGGCCTCCATGGTGACGACCTCGACCATGGAACCTCCGGTGAGCACCGGGGGCATCGCCTCCAGCAGCTCGCGGCGCCCGTACAGCGCGCCCACCCCGGTGGGGCCGAGCATCTTGTGCCCCGTCAGCACAGCGAGGTCCACGCCGAGGGCGTGCAGGTCCACAGGCAGGTGCGGGACGGTCTGCGACGCGTCCAGCACGGTCAGCGCACCGACGCGGCGCGCGGCGTCGACGAAGGGCTGGACCGGGGTGATCGCCCCGGTGACGTTGGACGCGTGGGAGAACGCGACCACCCGGGTGCGCGAGGTCACCAGGTGGTCCAGCTGGTCGATCCTCAGCCGGCCCTGCTCGTCGGTGTCGACCCAGCGCAGCACCGCCCCGGTGCGGGCCGCGAGCTCTTGCCACGGCACGAGGTTGGCGTGGTGCTCGGCGACGGTGACCAGCAGCTCGTCACCCGACGCGAGCGCGAACCGTCGCGCCGCCTCCCCGCCCCGACCGGCAGTCGCGTTGCTGATCGCGTAGGCGACGAGGTTCAGCCCCGCTGTCGCCCCCGGAGTCCAGACGATCTCGCCAGGGTCGGCACCGACGAACGTCGCGACCTGCTCGCGGGCGCGCTCGAAGGCGTCGGTGGCCTCCTCGGCCAGCTGGTGGGCACCACGGTGCACGGCAGCGTTGTGCCGGGTGTAGAAGTCCACCTCGGCGTCGATGACCACCTGCGGCTTCTGGGCGGTCGCCCCGGAGTCCAGGTACACCAGACGACGCCCGTCGCCCACCGTGCGCGACAGCAGGGGGAAGTCAGCACGGAGCGACGCGGCGGCGAACCCTGTCGAGGGGGCAGAGGTCATCTCAGGCGCTCAGCTGCTCGAAGCGGTCGTAGCCCTCGGCCTCCAGCCTGTCAGCGAGCTCCGGGCCGCCCTCCTCGGCGATCCTGCCGGCGACGAACACGTGCACGAAGTCGGGCTTGATGTACCGCAGGATGCGGGTGTAGTGGGTGATGAGCAACAGGCCGGCGCCGGTGGCCTCCCTGGCGCGGTTCACACCGTCGGAGACGACCCGCAGGGCGTCGACGTCGAGGCCCGAGTCAGTCTCGTCGAGGATCGCGAAACGGGGCTTCAGCAGCTCCATCTGCAAGATCTCGTGCCGCTTCTTCTCCCCGCCGGAGAACCCCTCGTTGACCGACCGCTCGGCGAACTCGGGCCCCATGCGCAGCTGGCCCATCGCCTCCTTGACGTCCTTGACCCAGCGGCGCAGCGGCGGGGCCTCGCCGTCGATCGCGGTCTTGGCCGTGCGCAGGAAGCTCGACACCGAGACACCAGGCACCTCGATCGGGTACTGCATGGCCAGGAAGAGCCCGGCCCGGGCGCGCTCGTCGACCGACATGGCCAGCACGTCCTCGCCGTCCAGCGTCACCTCACCCTCGGTGACCTGGTACTTCGGGTGGCCTGCCAGGGCGTACGCGAGGGTCGACTTGCCCGAGCCGTTGGGGCCCATGATCGCGTGGGTCTCACCGGCACGGATCGTGAGGTCGACGCCGCGCAGGATCTCCTTGGTGCCTTCCTTGGTCTCGACGCTGACCTTGAGGTCGCGGATCGCGAGCGTGGACATCAGTCTCCTTCGACAGCGGGCGAGATCGGGTTGGCGACGTCGACGAGCACCTGGTCGCCGTCGATGGTCACGGGGTACACGGGCACGGGCTCGACGGCGGGCAGGCAGGTCGGTGCCCCGGTGGCCAGGTCGAACCTCGCGGCGTGGGCCCAGCACTCGATGGTGCCGTCGACCACCTCGCCCTCCGAGAGGGACACCTGCCCGTGCGAGCACAGGTCGGAGATCGCGTGCCAGGTGCCGTCGGAGTCGCGCACGACCGCGACCGCCACCCCGTCGACCTCGCGGCGCAGGGCTCCGGGCACGGGCACGTCACCGGTGCGGCACACCATCTGAGCGGTCATGAGACATCCTCTTCTCGTACGGAGACGGCTGGCGTGGAGACGGCTGGCGTGGAGACGTCTGGTGTCGAGACGGCGGCCAGCTCGAGCTCGATCTGCTCGAGCAGGCGCTCCTCGACCTCGGGCACGCCGACCTGGGCGAGCAGGTCAGCGAAGAAGCCGCGCACCACCAGGCGACGGGCCTCTGTCTCCGGGATGCCACGGCTGCGCAGGTAGAAGAGCTGTTCGTCGTCGAAGCGACCGGTCGCGCTGGCGTGCCCGGCGCCCTCGATCAGCCCGGTCTCGATCTCCAGGTTCGGCACCGAGTCGGCCCGGGCACCGTCGGTGAGCACCAGGTTGCGGTTCTCCTCGTAGGTGTCGGTCCCCTCGGCCTCCACCCGGATCAGCACGTCCCCGACCCACACCGAACGAGCGCCCTCGCCCTGGAGGGCACCCTTGTACGTGACCCTGGACCGGCAGTCGGGCACCGCGTGGTCCACGAACAGCCGGTGCTCCAGGTGCTGGCCGGCGTCGGCGTAGTACAGGCCCAGCGCGGTCACCGAGCCCCGCTCGCCGACGAGCTCCACGTCGGGGGTGATGCGGACCAGCGCCCCGCCCAGCGAGACCACGACGTGCTTGACGGTCGCGCCCTCGTCCAGCCTGATGCGGTGGCTGGCGGCGTGCACCGCACCGGACGCCCAGCCTTGGAGCGACACGACGGTCAGGTTCGCGCCGGGCTCGGCGACGATCTCGACCGTCTCGGTCAGCGCTGCCTGGCCCACGTGGTCGAGAACCACCACGCCCGACGAGCCGGTCTCGGCACGCACCACCAGGTGCGCGGCGGTCGGCGCGTCCCCGACACCCTCGACCAGCACCGAGGTGACCTCTGACGGTTCCTCGGACGGCGTGGCGGCGGGCAGGGTGACGACGGTGGCGGTGTCGAACGAGGCCCACGCCACAGCGGCGGCACGGTCACCAGGCCTGCCGGCCTGGCCGAGGCGGGCGTCGTCGCGGCTCACCTGCTCGACGCTCACGCCGGGCGCCGGGGTGACGGTGGTCCGCACGCCGTTCCCGTCCACCCGGCCGGCCAGCAGCGGGGCGAGCGGAGCCAACGGTGTGAACCGCCACTCCTCTTCTCGGCCGGTCGGCACGGGGAAGTCCTCGAGGTCGAAGGAGGTGCGCCGCTGCCCGCGCGAGGTCTCGCGTGCACCGCTGTGGCTAGGAGCGGTGCCGTGGTTGTGAGCGCCGTCGGCGGTCGCCCGGCTGTGGTCCAGGGGCAGCGCCGTGGCTCCGGTGAGGGCTGTGGGTGTGGTGGTCGTCATCAGCCGACGGATCCTTCCATCTGCAGCTCGATGAGGCGGTTGAGCTCGAGCGCGTACTCCATCGGCAGCTCGCGCGCGATCGGCTCGACGAACCCGCGCACGATCATCGCCATGGCCTCCTGCTCGTCCAGGCCGCGAGACATCAGGTAGAACAGCTGGTCTTCGCTGACCCGGGAGACCGTCGCCTCGTGGCCCATCGTCACGTCGTCCTCGCGGACGTCGACGTAGGGGTAGGTGTCGGAGCGCGAGACCTGGTCGACCAGCAGCGCGTCGCACAGCACGTTCGACCTGGCGCCCTGCGCCCCTTCGAGAATCTGCACCAGGCCCCGGTACGAGGCGCGGCCGCCGCCGCGAGCCACCGACTTGGCCACGATGTGGCTCGATGTGTTCGGGGCGGCGTGCACCATCTTCGAGCCGGTGTCCTGGTGCTGGCCGACGCCAGCGAAGGAGAGCGACAGCGTCTCGCCGGTGGCGTGCTCCCCCATGAGGTAGACCGCCGGGTACTTCATCGTGATCTTGGACCCGATGTTGCCGTCCACCCACTCCATGGTGCCGCCCTCAGCGACCGTGGACCGCTTGGTGACCAGGTTGTACACGTTGGTCGACCAGTTCTGGATGGTGGTGTACCGGACGCGGGCGTCCTTCTTGACGATGATCTCGACCACCGCGGAGTGCAGCGAGTCGGTCTTGTAGATCGGTGCGGTGCAGCCCTCGACGTAGTGCACCGAGGAGCCCTCGTCAGCGATGATGAGCGTCCGCTCGAACTGGCCCATGTTCTCGGTGTTGATCCGGAAGTACGCCTGGAGCGGGATGTCCACGTGCACGCCCGGCGGCACGTAGACGAACGACCCGCCCGACCACACAGCGGTGTTCAGCGACGCGAACTTGTTGTCCCCGATCGGGATCACCGAGCCGAAGTAGCGCTCGAAGATCTCCGGGTGCTCCTTCAGGGCGGTGTCGGTGTCGAGGAAGATCACGCCCTGCTCAGCCAGCGACTCCTGGATCTGGTGGTAGACCACCTCGGACTCGTACTGCGCGGCCACCCCGGAGATGAGGCGCTGCTTCTCGGCCTCGGGGATGCCCAGCCGGTCGTAGGTGCGCTTGATGTCGTCGGGCAGGTCGTCCCAGGTGGTGGCCTGCCGCTCGGTGGAGCGCACGAAGTACTTGATGGTGTCGAAGTCGAGGTTGGACAGGTCGGGGCCCCAGTGCGGCATGGGCTTGCGGTCGAACAGCCGCAGCGCCTTCAGCCTGGTCTTCAGCATCCACTCCGGCTCGTCCTTGAGGCGGGAGATGTCGCGGACGACCTCCTCGGACAGGCCTCGACGGGCGCTGGCGCCCGCCACGTCCGGGTCGTGCCAGCCGTAGGTGTAGCTCCCGAGAGAGGCGATGGCCTCGTCCTGGGTGAGCGGTTCGACGGGGGCGCTCATGCGCGTGTTCCTTCCGGGCTCGGCGCCGGCGGCGCGACGGTCGGGACGTTCCCGGTCGAGATGTTCACGGTCGGGATGTTGGTGGTGCACACGTGGCCGCCTCCGGCCAGCGTCGAGAGCCGCTGCACGTGCACACCGAGCACCTGCGCCAGGGCGCGGGTCTCGGCCTCGCACAGCTGCGGGAACTGCTCGGCCACCTCCCGCACGGGACAGTGCCCCAGGCAGAGCTGGACGGCCGCGACCCCGGGCACAGGACGGGCGGTGGCAGCGTAGCCGTCCGCTGACAGCACGTCGGCCACGGCCGAGGCGCGGGACGCGACGTCGGAGGCGTCGATGTCGCCCAGCCGCTCGGCCAGCCGGGCAGCCCGCTGTCGGGCGAACTGCTCGACAGCCTGGTCTCCCGCGACGTCCCGCAGGAAGCGCAGAGCCTCGACGGCCAGGTCTGCATGGCCCTGGGCGAGCTCGGCCTGACCGTCGGTGGTGATGACGTAGCGACGAGCCGGACGACCGCGACGTGCCGCACCGTCGGCGGTGCCGACCCGGTGCACCGTGATCTGCCCGTCGCGCTCCAGCTCGGTCAGGTGCCGACGCACCCCGGTGGGCGTCACATCGATCTGCTCGGCGAGCTCGGTCGCACACACAGGACCGTCAGAGGCGACCAGCTGAAGGATGCGACGCCGCGTACCGGCCTCGTCATGCCCGCCGCGCGCGGGCACCGCCTCCAGCGCCGTCCCCATCCGATCCCTCTCCTGCTCGCTCAGCACCCCCACGGCGCCGTCGAATAAGGTAACACGACCGTTGCCAATATCGTTCCGCCTACCGGGCGACCGTCCACCCTGCGAGATCAGGTCAGGACGCGCGCCCCAGGGAGCGACGCAACGGCGGACGACGCGGCCTACCTCGCGCTGGTCGAGACGCTGAGCTGTCCCGTCATCACCACCGACACGAAGCTCGCGAGCATCCCCGGCACCTCCGCCCGGGTACTCGTCGCCACCTGAAGCAGCACACACCCATCAGGAGGGCGACCTTCGCAGCTCTCTTCTACTCAAAGACGAAGAGCGCCTCCACGGCGAACAGCGGATCTACGAGACCAGACGAGACCCGTCACGTCGCAGCGACCGCACGAGGACTGGTCAATCACGACGGATCTTCCGATATGCGGCGATAAGAACTCCAATAAAAATTGATCTCAAGGCTGTCGGGATCGAGAATGTTAACATAATATTTTCGAAGAGTCTGCCACTCTCTCAGGGGTGCATCGGAAATCAAAGCCACCTCACCTCGAACAACAGGGCCATCCGGTTCAGAAAGGCCATCAACGTACGGGAAGAAGGCTTCCACCCATAGGGCCGTGGACCTCTCGCTGTAAACCGGTGCGGACAGAGGGAGGACCCACTGCTCCACAAGTATCGCCTCTGCGATGTCAGGAGTTCCCGGGACGAGACTCCACCTCGCAGTTGAGTCAACGACAGGAAGATTATAAAATCGCAATGTTCCAATAGCCGGTCCGCACGAAGTTTGAAATCCCATCTCTTTCAAACAGGCGTCTAGAGCTGATCGTGCAAAATCATAGACCTTCTGCTTCCCATCTTCCGTCAGCACCGCCTTCTCTACAGCATTTCCGGAAGGCAGGCGCGACCACTCGCGTGGAGCAAGCGAGATGCGCGACGTCAACACAACCATTGGATCAGGATTGGCGAGCATCGGGTGATCGACCTCAAGCACATAGGTGCCGGGAAGCAACTCTAGAATCTCGGTTTCCACAGGCACAACAACGCCGTTCAACCTGACGGGAACCCCGCTCGCCATGACTCCACCACCAGAGAACGGAATGGTGACGAACCCACCTCCCCTGAACTTTGTTGATGCGGTATCCAACCGCCAATGCCCGTCACTGCTCTCCGATACGTGGTAATAACCCTCCACCCTCTCGCCACCGAAACGATATCTGACCTCGACGCTCTTTTTGTCGCCCTGTCCCGATGCAGAGAGAATCCTGATATCAGTGATCGGGTTGATCTTCGCGGAGGCACCGAGCACCTCGTCGGTCATGAACAACGTCGACGACGGCGGTTCGGCCAGGTAGGTCAGAGCGTCATCAGCTTTTGCCTCGGCCACAGCTGTCAGATAACCGACGACAGCTTGCGTCGCGGACTCTGCCTGCCCGGCGACCGCAGGAGCAGGAGGGTTCAGAGCACGCGCCGCAGCATCCAGGCGCACCGCCACCACCACGGCGACAACAAGCAGCACCAGCGCGGCAGTCGTAACAGCGGTGTTGCGACGCACACGAGGTCTGCTCCACACGCGGCTCGCCCACGACTCCGGGGGGAAGAAGTCATCACCGACACCAGAGATAGTCCTACGACCCATCACCACACCACCTCACGCACACCACAACCACACCCACGCTCACGGCCCCCTCAGATAGCCGAGCTCGAAAGCCTCAGCCAAGGCTCTCAGGTCACGAGCGTAGTCTTGGTTGAGCTCGACCCACTCGTCCCTGATACGCCTCACCACCCGCGCACGCTCGTCGACCTCTTGCGACAAGGGAGCCTGACCCGCTTCTGGCTCGCACGTGGCGGAGGCGCTGCATCACACGCTCACGCAGCACAGTGACTGCGCCAGAGGCGAGCGTGCCCACAGCTCTATCTCGATCCCGGCGAAACGGTCATACCGCGACACCCTACCCCAGCGTCCGTCAGCCCAGTCGTAGAGAACCGATGACCGACCAGACGTGTGCATAGCATCGGAGACCTGACAGCGCCGCCTGCGACGTGTGCCTACGAGAGTCAGGGCAACGCCCGCCGAGCGCGACAGACCAAGACGCCTTCGGGAGGGGTGGTCACGGCAAGGGCTCGGGCAATACTCGCACCAGGTCAGCCCAGCCTCGGGCTCGGGCGGTGGCGGCGGCGAGGACGCCGATGGCGGTGCTCGGGGACTCGAGACGGCCGGAGAGGACGCCCGCGACGGCCTCGTCCAGAGGGAGCCAGACGGGGACCATGGCGGCTTCCTCGTCGGTGCGGGCGAAGGGTTGCGGGGCTGGGGAGAGGTCTCGGGCCAGGAAGATCGTGATGTGCTCGGACGAGCCGCCCGGAGAGGCGTACATCTGGGCCAGGCGGTACCACGACGCGGCCCTCAGGTCGGCCTCTTCGGCGAGCTCACGCACCGCGGCCGCTAGCTCCGACTCCCCCGCCACGTCCAGCAAGCCGGCGGGAGGTTCCCACAGCACACGGCGCACAGGGTGGCGGTACTGCGACAGCAGCAGCACCCGCTCCTCGTCGTCCAGGGCGATGACGACGACCGCGCCGGGGTGCGCCATGTAGTCGCGCACCACCGTCGCGACCCCGAGGTCTACCTGGTCGCGGACGACGTCGAAGATCCGGCCCTCGAACACCGTCTCGTGGCCGACCACCGGGTGATCGCCAGGCTGGTCGCGCAACGGGTGCGGCGGCACCTGCGACCGAGGGTCGGGAGGCTGGTTCACCGGATCGGTTCCACCTCGAGCAGCCGGGTCTCACGCTGCCGGGCCAGGGCGGCACCGACGAGCCCCGCGAACAGCGGGTGCGCCCGGGTCGGCCGCGACTTGAACTCCGGGTGCGCCTGGGTGCCCACGTAGTAGGGGTGCGCGTCGCGCGGCAGCTCGACGAACTCCACCAGCGCGGTGTCTGGGGAGACGCCGCTGACCACCAGGCCGGCCCCCTCGAGCCGACGGCGGTAGGTGTTGTTGACCTCGTAGCGGTGCCGGTGACGCTCAGAGACCTTCGTCGCACCGTACGCCTCGGCCACCAGCGACCCAGGGGTCAGATGGGCCTCGTAGGCGCCGAGCCGCATCGTCCCGCCCATGTCGCCCTGGCCGTCCACGATCGACTCTTGCTCGGCCATCGTCGCGACCACCGGGTGCGACGTCTCCGGGTCGAACTCGCTCGACGAGGCGGCCTCGAGCCCCAGCACGTTGCGGGCGTACTCGATGACCATGCACTGCAAGCCCAGGCACAGGCCCAGCGTCGGCACCTGGCACTCTCGCGCCCAGTGCAGCGCACCGAGCTTGCCCTCGATGCCGCGCACGCCGAAACCGCCGGGGACGAGCACCGCGTCGACGCCGTGGAGCGCCTTGTGCGCTCCCTCGGGGGTCTGGCAGTCGTCGGAGGGCACCCAGCGCAACCGCACCTTCGCGTCGTGGTGGAAGCCCCCGGCCCGCAGCGCCTCGCTGACCGACAGGTAGGCGTCGGGCAGGTCGATGTACTTGCCCACGAGAGCGACCTCGACCTCGTAGGCCGGGCGGTGCACCCGCGACAGCAGCCCGTCCCACCCGGTCCAGTCGACGTCACGGAACGGCAGGCCGAGGCGCTGCACGACGTAGGCGTCCAGCCCTTCGCTGTGCAGCACCCGGGGGATGTCGTAGATGGACGGGGCGTCCTTCGCGGTGACGACGCCCTCGATGTCCACGTCGCACATCAGCGCGATCTTGCGCTTGGTCGGGTCGGGGATGTCGCGGTCGCAGCGCAGCACGATCGCGTCCGGGGCGATGCCGATGCTACGCAGCGCCGCGACCGAGTGCTGCGTCGGCTTGGTCTTCAGCTCTCCCGAGGGGCCGATGTAGGGCACCAGGGAGACGTGCAGGAAGAACACCTCGTCGCGGCCCATCTCGTGGCGCACCTGCCGGGCAGCCTCCAGGAACGGCTGGGATTCGATGTCGCCCACCGTGCCACCGATCTCGGTGATGATGACGTCGACGTCGGGGGCGGCCTGCGAGCGCATCCGCGCCTTGATCTCGTCGGTGATGTGCGGGATCACCTGCACCGTGTCACCCAGGTACTCCCCGCGACGCTCCCGGGCGATCACCGAGGAGTAGACCTGCCCCGTGGTGACGTTCGCCGAGCCCTTGAAGTCCATGTCGAGGAAGCGCTCGTAGTGACCGACATCCAGGTCGGTCTCCGCCCCGTCGTCGGTGATGAACACCTCACCGTGCTGGAACGGGTTCATGGTGCCCGGGTCGACGTTCAGGTACGGGTCGAGCTTCTGCATCATCACCCGCAAGCCCCGGCTGCGCAGCAGCCGGCCCAACGAGGACGCTGTGAGGCCCTTGCCCAAGGAGGAGACGACTCCACCGGTCACGAAGATGTGCCGGGTCGTATGATCCGACCGCCCGGAGAGTCGGTGCGCACGCTCTGTCACGGGCTTTCAATCTACCCGAGATCGTCGCGTTTGGGGTCCTCTGCCGGTCGCGTCGTGCGCGAACGGCGGGCGAGACCGGCGACATCCCGCACGACGGCCCTGTCCCCGAGATACAGCACGCACCCGATCATCACCACGGCGACCAGCCCGGCACCCGCCCCCGCACCCAGGCTCTGCCACATGCCATGGCCGATCAGGACGATGACCGAGTCGACCACCCAGCGTCCAGCCACAGCACCGAGGGTCCCGGCGATCACGACGACACCAGCGGTCCGGGCCAGCCCGGCCAGGGCGGCCCGACCCGCGGCCCGAACCACCAGGGCCACCGTGACCAGACCGCCGACCGTCATGCCCAGCGTCACCGCGGCGGCCAGCACCTCGAGGACGGGACCCCCCTGCCCGACCACGAAGAACCCTCCGACAGCGGCCAGAGAGACCACCCCCCAGCCCAGGGCACCGGCGACGAGGGCCAGACGCCCACGCTCCAGCGCGTACAGCGTGCGCTGACCGTGGAACATCACCGCGAACCCGAGCAGGCCCGGCACCATCCAGGTCAGCGCGCCCGTCATCGACTCCGACACCAGGGCCGACTGCTGCCGGTCCAGCAAGGCGAAGACCGCCGCCACCGCCGGGGCGGCCGCCGCCAAGACCGCCGCACCCATGCCGGCCACGACGACGACAGCCCGCGTGGTCGTCGCCGACAGCGCCGCGAAACGATCCTGACGCTCGCGTGCCGCCCACTCCGACAGCCGGGGGAACGTCGCCGTCACCAGCGGCACCACCAGCACCGCGTAGGGCAGCAGGTAGATCGCCTGGGTCCACTGGAGCACGATGCGCGTCCCGACCGTGGAATAGCCCGCGACCAGGTTGAGGACCAGCACCGACACCTGCTGAGCAGCGACACCGGCCACCCCGGCCAGAGCCAACGACCGCACCCTCGGTGCGACCCCGTCCGGGAAGCGCAACCGAGGGGCGGGCAACCATCCGGCCCGTGCCATGACGACCAGCGCCGGCAAGCACATCGCCACCACCCCGGCCGTGGTGCCCCACGCCAAGACCTCCAGCGCACCGACCGGCATCGTCGAGAGGCAGGTCGCAGACTCCGCCATGCGCCCGTACCAGACCAGCGCACCGATGGTGACCAGAGACGACAGGATCGGGGCGAACGCCGGCCAGAAGAACCTGCGGTGAGCCTGAAGAACCGCGTAGGCCAGGACGGTCAACCCGTACAGCGGTATCTGGACCGAGAACACCAGGACGAAGAACCGTGTGGTCGCCCGCAGCTGGTCACCCACGTTCAGGGCCAGCGCCACAGGGTCGGCCAGCAGGGCGAGAAGAACGCCCAGCGGCACCAGCACCAGCAAGGTCCAGCCCAGGGCACCGGCGATGATCGCGCGGGTCTGGTCCGCGGCACGGCGCGCGATCGGCCCGGCCAGCACCGGGATCAACGCACCTGCCAGGGCACCTCCGGCCGCCGTCTCGAACAGCACGTTGGGGATGATGTTGGCCCCGGTGTAGGCGTCACCGATGCCTGACGCCCCGAGCGCGGACGCCTGCGCCAACCAGCGGACCAGGCCCAGCAGGCGGCTGATCACGGTGATCACCGCGATCATCGCAGCCGCACCGAGCAGCCCCCGACGGACCGCCGGGCTCACTCCTGCGGTCCCTCTCGTCCCGGCCTTCCCCAGGCGTCGATCTCACGCAGCACCGGCGTCCGCTCGATCACCCGTGTGAAGCTGACCTTCTCGCTGGCGACGGTGAGCGCGACCTCACCGGCCAGCAGCGCCCACCGCACCGCCGGCGGGGCTACCGCTGCCACCCCGACGGCCAGCACCGCACCCAGCGCGTTGGCCCCCGAGTCTCCGAGCATGTCCTCACCCGCGAGGTCGGCAGGCGCCACGACCGCGCCCGCACCGAGCACGGCGCCACCGACACCCGCGCTCGGACCTCCGCGGGCCAGCAGCCCCGGCAGGTGGGCCGCCCCGACCTTCAGCGCCCGACCTGGACGCAGGTCGAGCAGGTTGAGCAGATTCGCGCTCACCGCGACCAGCGCCCCGGTGCCCAGCCAGTCGAGGGTGCGCGCCGCCCTGGTCGCTCCCGAACGTGGCAGCAGCGCCGAGGCGGCCAGCGCCCCGGCCCCGATGCCGAGCACCTTGGCTCCTCCGGTCGTCACCTCGCCGTGGGCCAGGGCGCCCAGGTGCCCGCGCAGCCCCTTGCGGCGGTTCTCGGTGTCCTCCCCCAGGTCGTCCAGGAGGCCGAAGGCCAGCCCTGCCCCCCCGGCGACAGCCACCGCAGCGGCCGCCCTCGGTGATCCGCTCACGAGCGCACCAGCGGCCCCGCCGGCGATCAGCCCGGCACCGAGCGCCGGACCCTCCAGCAGGCTCACCGGGTCTCCGGCGTGGTTGGTGCGGGTCCAGCGCGCGGCCCCGCCCGGAGGGCGGGCGTCCAGCGCCTTGCGGGCGAGCACCGCCCCGGCGGCCCCGGCGAGCCCGCCCGCCAGCGCCGGGAGCCAGCGGCTCACCCGGCCACCCCGACGAGCGTCGGCGGCAGCACCGTCTCAGACTCCCCGAACCCGTAGTGACCGACCGTCCCGGCGATCTGTGCGGCCAGCGCCATCGGGACGGTGACCTGCGCGGAGACCGCGGACACACCGGACACCGTGGTCACGGTGTCGCGCAGCGTGACGTCGTTGAGCAGGGCGTCCACCAGGGCTCCCTCACCCCGGGAGCCGTCGACCAGCACCGCCCCGGCCGACCCCGACGCGGCAGCGGTGACCACGGCCAGACGCGCGGCCTGCACGGCGTCGGACGGCGGGGTGGGCTTGGTCTTGGAAGCGGCGGGCAACGGGGGCGCGATCACCACGATCGCGTCTGCCGCCTCGATGATCTGCTCGTCCATGACCACGAGGGGGTGGTCACCGCTCGCGAGGAGGTCCAGCAGCATCGACGCCGAGTCGCTGAGCCTGGTCGGGTCGGCCTCGTCAGCACCGACGAGACCTTGCACGATCGACATGGCGAGCACGCCCTCAGTGGACACCCCCTGCGGGACGGTGTCGAGATACGGGGTCAGCGACCCGGACAGCGCCGTGCGGTAGGGGCGCTGAGCCTGGTCGGTCCAGGTGTCGGTCAGCCTGACGTGCCCGGTCACCAACGCGTCAGCCTGGGTCAGACGGGCGACGACGGCGGCGACGGTCTCGTCCGGGATGGGACCGAGCTCGATCACCACGACACGACGGTCGGTGAGCCGGCCTGCGAGCAGGGGCCCGGCCGACTGGTCGATGAAGGCCTGCTCGTTGTTCAGCGCCCTGCGGGCGGCGTCCACATCGGATCGCAACGCCTCCTTCTCGCCGCGCAGCCGCTCCACCTGGCCGGTCAGCGACTCGCCGATGGTCTCCTTCAGAGGCCCCGCACCCAGCGCGATGCCCACCGCCAGGGCGAGGAACACCGAGATCAGAGAGACGAGGTGGTAACGAAAGTCGATCACGGGGCTGCTCTCAGTCGTCGAAGGTCGGAAGAGGAGGTCCAGGGGGTCACGTCGCGCCGCCGAAGAGACGTCCGACCCACGAGAGCAGGTCGTCCCAGCCCGCACCGATCAGACCCATCAGCGTCTGCCCGGCCTCGGTCGAGGCCAGGGCGATGAACAGGGCCAGCAGACCGGCGATCACGAGGAGCAAGACCTGGAGGTTGGAGATGCGGTGCCGGTACAGCCGCGACACACCCTTGGCGTCGACCAGCTTGCCGCCGACCCGCAGCCGGGTGAGGAAGGTCGAGGCCATCCCAGCCCGGCCCTTGTCGAGGAACTCCACCAGGGTGGCGTGCGTGCCGACCGCCACGATGAGCTCGGCGCCCTTGTCGTCGGCCAGCAGCATCGCCACGTCCTCGCTGGTCCCGGTCGCGGGGAACAGCACATACGGCACGCCGAGCTCCTCGACGCGGTCCTTGCCGGGCGCCCGCCCGTCCCGGTAGGCGTGGATCACGACCTCCGCACCGCAGGCCAGGGCCTTGTTGGAGACCGAGTCCATGTCACCGACGATCATGTCCGGCTTCCAGCCCGCCTCGAGGATCGCGTCGGCGCCGCCGTCCACCCCGATGAGCACCGGCCGGTACTCCTTGATGTAGGGCCGCAGGGTGACGAGGTCTTCCTTGTAGTGGTAGCCGCGCACCACGATGAGCACCTGCCGCCCGTCCAGGTCGGTGCTGATGTCGGGCACGCCCACCCCGTCGAGCAGCAGCTCGCGCTCACGGCGCAGGTAGTCCATCGTGTTCGCGGCGAACGACTCCAGCTGCACCGACAGGCCCGCGCGGGCCTCGTCCATCGCCGCACCGACGGTCTCGGCGGTCTGCAGCACCCCCTCGGCGACCAGGGTGTCACCGTCGTGCACGGCCGCGCCGTCGATGCGCAGCTCGTGCCCCTCGGAGATCGCCATCACGTCCGGGCCCAGGTCGTCGATCAGCGGGATGCCCGCGTCCATGAGGATCCCCGGCCCGAGGTTGGGGTAGCGCCCCGAGGTGGAGCGCGCGGCGTTGAGCACCGCGGCGGGCCGGCACGCGACCAGGGCCTCGGCAGAGACGCGGTCCAGGTCCAGGTGGTCGATCACCGCGATGTCGCCAGGCAGCAGGCGCTTGGTCAGGTTCTTGGTCCGTGCGTCCACCCGTGCCGGCCCCGCCAGCCCGTCGCCGGCAGACCTCGCGTCACGCTTCTTCGTGAAGATTCTCATCGTCCCTCATGGTCCCACGTCGCAGCGGCTCAGAAGCTCGTCCGCATGTGCTCGCGCGGCCGGCGAGTCCTGGCCCGACAGCATCCGTGCGAGCTCGGCCAACCTCTCGTCGCCGCTGACCTCCGCCACGTCCGAGGCTCGCACCACACCCTCAGAACGAGAGACCACCAGGTGCCGGTCGGCGAACGCCGCGACCTGGGCCAGGTGCGTCACGACGAGCACCTGACAGCCCCGGGCGAGGCGAGCCAACCGGCGCCCGACCTCGACCGCCGCCCGCCCACCGATACCGGCGTCCACCTCGTCGAAGACGAAGGTCCCCGGGGTGTGTCCCTGGCCGTCCGCCGCGAGGGACACCTCGAGCGCCAGCATCACCCGGGACAGCTCGCCGCCCGACGCGGCCCGGGCGAGCGGCAGCACCGGAGAGTCGGGGTGGGCCGCGAACAGCATCTCTACCTGATCGGCACCCGAAGGCCCCGGTTCACCAGGACTGACCGCCACCTTGAGACGAGCCCCGGCCATAGCCAGCCCGGCCAGCTCGGTGCTGACCGCCTCGGACAGGCGCCCGGCGGCATCGGTGCGAGCCGCGGAGATCGCTGTCTGAAGGTCGACCAGCTCGGCGTCGAGGCGGTCGAGATCAGCCCCCAGCGCCACCACCTTCTCGTCGCCCCCGTCCAGCTCGAGCAGGCGCAGGCCCGCCTCGGAGGCCCAGGCGAGCACCGCGGCCACGTCCGGCCCGTAGGCGCGGGTCAGCGTCAACAGCTCCGCACGCCGTTGCTGGGCCGTCTCGAGCGCCGCCGGGTCGGCCGCGAGGCCGTCCACGTACGCGGCCAGCTCGCCCGCGACGTCGTCGAGCAGGTACCCGGCCTCGGTGGCGCGCCGGGCGAGGTCGGCCAACGCCTCGTCGTGCCCCGCCACCTGCTCGAGCGCCCGCACCGCCGTCTGGACGGCGTTGGCAGCCCCGGGGTGCTCGTCGTCCTCGCCGGCCAGCGCGGCGTGCGCGCTCGACGCCGCGGCGCGCAGGTCTTCGACGTGCCCGAGCCTGGAGACCTGGCGGGCGAGGTCGTCGTCCTCCCCCGCCTGCGGCGCGACTCGCTCCACCTCGGCCAGCCCCAGACGCAGCAGCTCGGCCTCGCGTCGACGCTCAGCGGCCTGGGCGCGCAGCCGCGTCAGCTCGCTGGCGAGCGCCTGGCGCTCGGACCACGTCTCACGGTGGCGGGCGACGAGCGCCCGGTGCTCGGGCCCGGCGAAGTCGTCCAGCGCCTCACGCTGCCGCGCCGGGGCTCGCAGCCGCAGCTGCTCCGACTGCCCGTGCACGGTGACCAGCGTCGACGCGACCTCCGCGAGCACCGCCTGGGGCACGCTCCGCCCGCCCAAGAAGGCCCTCGAGCGGCCCGGCGTGGTCTCCTGGGGGGCGGTGACGGTGCGCACCACCACGAGGCTGGAGTCGGTGCCAGCCTCACCGTCGAGCTCGGCCCCGGCCTCGGCTGCCCGGACGGCTGCCGGTGAGCCAGGCCCGACGACCAGCCGTCCCTCGACCGCCGCCGACGTCGCACCCGTGCGCACCAGCGTCGCGTCGGCCCGCCCGCCGGTGAGCATGGTGAGCGCGGTGAGAACCATCGTCTTGCCCGCCCCGGTCTCCCCGGTCAGCACGACGAGACCAGGGCCCAGCTCGACCCCCGCGTCCGCGATGACCCCGAGGTTCTCGATCCTCAGCTCAGCGATCATGCCGTCGGACCACCCTGTGGCGACCCGTTCTGCGAGACCCCGCGCCACCCCTCGACGGGCAGCGCGAACTTGTGCACCAGGCGGGTGGTGAACGGGGCCGGGCTCAGGCGTGCGAGCCGCACCGGCAGGTCAGCGACGCGAACCTCGATCCGGTCCCCGGGGCCGACCCTCTGCACCCGGCGTCCGTCGCAGGTGAGCCGCCCGGACACCGTCACGTCCTCCAGCACCAGCAGCGTCACGGTGCTGGACGGCCCGACCACGAGCGGGCGGGCGAACAGGGCGTGGGCGGCGACCGGGACGACGATCACGCCCTCGACGTCCGGCCACACCACCGGCCCACCACCAGAGAAGGCGTGCGCGGTCGAGCCCGTGGGGGTGGCCACGACCACCCCGTCGCACCCAAAGCGCTCGAGCCGCCGCCCGTCCACCTCGATGCCGAGGTCGAGCATCCGAGCCGGGTCGATCTTCTCCACGGCGGCCTCGTTCAGCGCCCACCCTGTCGTGCGCTGCCCGTCGGCCCTCGTCAGACACACCTCGATGGTGCGGCGCTCCTCGACCTCGTAGTCACCGGCGGCCAGCCGACGCACCGCGTCAGCGACGTCGTCCGGCTCGATCTCAGCGAGGAACCCGACCCTTCCCAGGTTCACCCCGAGCATCGGCACACCGGCGGTCCGGGTCATCTCCGCGGCTCTCAGGATCGTCCCGTCACCACCGAGCACCACCGCGAGCTCGAACGACGGCAGGTCGTCCACGGAGGACTCCTCAGCGGCCAGCACCGGCTCGATACCGGCGGCCTCGAGCTCGCGCAGCACCACGGCGGTGGCCGCGACGGCCTCGGGACGGCCATGGTGGGTGACCACCAGGACACGGCGGGTCATCGCAGGCCCCCGAACACCTCGTCGAGCAGAGTCTCTCTCTGCCCGGGCTCTCGCGGACCGCGGGTCAGCCAGAGCGGGTACTCCAGGTTCCCGGCCGGGCCGGGCAGCGTGCTGGCGGCCAACCCGCGCGCGGCGAGCCCGAGAGTCTCGGCTACCTCTAGCACCCCGACAACAGCCTGGCGCCGTGCCCGCGGGTCACGGACCACCCCACCCGGCCCGAGCCCTGAGCGGCCCACCTCGAACTGCGGTTTGACCAGCACCACCAGGTCGGCGTCAGGTGCAGCGACGCTCGCGACGGCCTCGAGCACCAGCCGCAGCGAGATGAACGACAGGTCGGCGACCACCAGCGTCGGGGCCGGGTCCACGTCCCCAGCTCTCAGGTCGCGGGCGTTGACGCCCTCGCGCAGCTCGACCCTGGGATCAGCGCGCAGCCGGGGGTCGAGCTGGCCGTGCCCGACGTCGACAGCGACCACCCGCCGGGCGCCACGGCGCAGCAGGACGTCGGTGAACCCTCCGGTCGACGCGCCGACGTCCAGACAGTCGCGCCCCGCGACCCGCAGGTCTTCCCAACGGTCCAGCGCACCGGCGAGCTTGTGCGCGGCCCGAGAGACGTAGCCGGGGTCGTCCGGGTCGGCGGCGACACGCACCGTCGTGTCAGGGGCGACGGCTGCCGCTGGGCGGCGGGCGACGGCAGCGCCGACCTGGACCCGCCCGGCGTCGATCAGCGTCTTGGCGTGCTGACGGGAGCGGGCGAGCCCGCGCTCGACCAGCGCGACGTCCAGACGGGCACTCACCGGGCGCCACCGTCAGACTCAGCCAGCCGGCCCTGCAGCCGCTGGTGGGCGTCGTCGAGGAGCGCCACCTGCTCGCGCAGCGACAGACCGTCGACCTCGACCAGGCTGTGCAGGATCTCGTCCACGGCCGCGTCCTGCGTACGCGGCACCACCTCGCCGGTCGGGCTGCTCTGGCTCGTCAGCCCGGTCTGCTCAACGTGCATCCGCTCACGCTACCGCCCACGAGGTGCCGAACGTGCCCGTGTCGAGCATCCGTGCCCATGTCGAGCCGTCGACGACCTCACCGTACGTGCGGCCCGATCTCTGGGACGGAGCCGGGGTCGAGCCGCCCCCCGGCGTCGGCGAAGTCCCACGCGGCGGCGCAGGCCGCACGCACCAGGTTCACGTCGTCCGGACCGCGCAGCTCGAGCGTCCCCACCCCGTCGCCGCCCTTCCGGACCCGCGCGCCAGACTGCCCGCAGCGCCACCACCCGGTCTGGTCCGGCTCGGGCAGAGGGTGCCGTTCGTGCAGAGCGCGCAGGTCAGCACCGATGTAAGAAGGCCTCAGCCCTGGTGCTGCCATGACGGCGTCGCGGCCCCGGGAGACCCCTGTGAGCACGTGCAGCCCGGGGTAGCCACCCGCACGGGCCCCGGCCAGGTCGGTGTCGAGCCGGTCACCGACCACCAGCGGCCGCGACGCCCCGACACGCTCCTGACCGATCCGGTACATGGTCGGTGACGGCTTGCCGCAGCTGTCGGGCTCCACCCCCGTCGCCGTGACCACGGCAGCGACCAGCGCACCGTTGCCCGGGGCGTAGCCACGGGTGGTCGGCAGCGAGCCGTCGAGGTTGGACGCCACGTACCAGGCCCCGGCGCTGACCGCGTAGGCCGCCTCCGCGAGATCGTGCCAGCCCACCTCGGGCCCGAACCCCTGCACCACGGCCTGCGGTCGCTCGTCGGCGGAGGTGACGATCCGGAACCCTTCGGCGGCCACCGCCTCGAGCAGACCGTCCGCGCCGATCACCAGCACCGTGGCGCCAGGCTCGAGCCGTTCGCGCAGCACGGCCGCCGCGGCCTGGGCGGAGGTGAGCACGTCCTGCGGCGCGGTGGGGATGTCCAGCCCGGTGAGCTGGTCAGCGACGACCTCCGGGGGCCGAGACGCGTTGTTCGTCACGAACAGCACCCGCATCCCCGCCGCTCTCGCGCCGGTCAGGGCCTCGGCCGCGCCCTCGATGGGCAGGTGCCCCCGATAGGCCACCCCGTCGAGGTCGACCAGCGCCAGGTCGTAACGCTCGACCAGCGGGACGTCGCAAGACTCCAGGCCGACGCTCACGAGGTCGCCTCGACACACGCTGAGTCAGCACCGTTCACGGCGACCTCGGCCGTGCGGGGACCGCTGAGACTCGCCCTGACGCTCATCACCGGCACGCTCTCCTCAGGTTCCCGACTCGGCACCAGTCTCGCCCGGGGCGTCAGCTTCGGCATCCGGTCCCGAGGTGGCGACCTCGTCCGGAACCTCCGCCTCCCCGGGAACGTCGACCTCGCTGACGTCCTCCTCCTGCTCGGTCGAGGTCTCGCCCGAGACGTCGCGCTCGCTGTCCTCCTCGTCGGTGAGGTCGAAGACGACGACCTCCTCGTCGACCGGTACGTTCCCGGCGGCTTCCTCGAGGTCGTCCGTGCTGTACGCGGCCAGCTCGCGGGCCGCCTCGTCTGGGCGCCCCGCTGCCTCGAGCGCGGTGGCTCGGGCCTGGGCGACACGAGCCGCGAGCAGACCGGAGGCCTGGCGAACCTGCTGCGAGCCGAGCGCGGCCAGCGCGGCGTCAGGCTGCCCGAGATCGAGCCGGGCCCCGCTGACCACGATCGCCAGCTCCACCGCCGCGTCGAGCGGCAGGTCGGCGGCGTCTGGGTCTGCTGCCAGGGCGACGGCTCGCTCCGGGCGTCCCAACCCGCGCTCGCAGTCGGCCATCACGGCCAGGTGCTCAGCCGAGCCCGACAGCCTGCGGACCGTGCGCAGCTCGCGCAGAGCCTCGGCGTGCCGACCGGTCCGGTAGGCGGTCAGCCCGGCGGCCTCCCGCACGACGTCGACCCTCCCGCCGCGACGCACCGCCGCCTGAGCGTGCTCGTAGGCACGTTCGGGGTCGACGTCCAGCAGCCTCCCGGCCATGACCAGGTGCCGCCCCACGACCTCCGCGTTCTCCTTGCTCAGGGTGCGCAGCCGGGCACGGGACTCCCGGTCGAGCATCGCGAAGTCGATCTCGTCGGGAAGCTCTGGTTCCTTGGGGCGGTCGGAGCGGCGGTCTTGCCCAGGCCTGGAGCCCCGCTCCGGCCGGGCCGCCCACGTCCTGGCACCCCCAGGCCCTGAAGCCCCCGTCGCACCTCGCGGTCTTGTGCCGCCTGACCTGCTCCCCGCCTCAGACCTCGGTGCTCTGTCTCGCTCGTCGCGCTCACCCCGCTCAGTCTGGTGACGCTGTGATGTCTGGTCACGCTGCGCATCCTGGCCACGGCGCGCCGGTCGCCGGTCGCCGTCAGCCCTCCACTCGCGCCTCGGAGCACTGTCTCGCCGTGGCTCCTGGTCACGACGAGGCGCGTCAGGTTCGCGAGAGAGCGGTTCACGTCTGTCTGCCCCTCCTTGACGACGCGAAGCGCCTGGAGAGTCGTCCTCCCAGCGACGTGCTCCTCGAGGCGCGCCACGCCCGACCCTGGAAGGCGCATCGGCGCCCTCCTGCCAGCGCGAACGCTCCCCAGCAGAGCGGTCGGCGCGAGGCTCGCCGCGGGACGGTCCACCCCTCTCGCGGTCTCCCCTGTCCTCTCTTCGCGGTCCGCTGTCCTCTCTTCGCTGCCGGCGAGGGCCAGCGCCGCGCTCATCCCAGCCTGACGAGGTGCTCTTGCCGTCACGCCAGCCTGGGCCTCCGTCTCCCGAGCGACCAGAGCGGCGCTCCGCAGGAGCCTCCCCTCTCGCGGGGCGATCGTCGCGGTCTCTCCACGATCCGCGTGCGCCAGCGCCACGTTCCGTCCGACCCGACGGGCTCGAGTCCCCGCGCCACTCAGATCGGCCACCTGTGGACCTGTCAGGACGACGCTCGTCCCGAGCAGGCGCGTACCTGTCGGAGCGCACGTCGCTGTCCTGCCTCGGACCTCGCCCCCCGGTGCCACCACCCTCGGGGCGAGCAGACCCCCTCCTGTCGTCCTTCCAACCCGACCGCTGCTGCCCGGAGCGATGAGCGTCACGGGTAGTCCCTTCTCTCCCCGGGCGCCCTTCGCTGTCTCGTCGCGGTTCACGACTGCCTGGAGCACGCCCTGTCTCGCGAGACCCACCCCTGTCGTCGCGCCAGGGTGACCTGCCGCCCTCCCGCCGATCGGTGCCACCACCGTCACGGAAAGAAGAGCGCTTCGAAGCAGCACCTCCGTCGCGCTGCTGGCGACCTGGCCCTCGTCTGAACGGTCGGTCACCCGATCCTTCGGGCCCGGTGCCCGGTGCCACGCTCTCCACGCTGTTCTCCTGTCGATCTTCGAGGGTGCCAGTCTCCCAGACTCCACCCGAGAAAGGGGGCCGTCAGCCTTCGAGCGGCCCCGCTCCCACGCGCTCGGTGCTCCCCAGCCCATCGCGCACCCGTCGTCTCGTCATGCAGACAGAGCGGCAAGATCCTGACGACATGGTGGGGGTTGTGCTTCTCGAGAGTCAGGTGGTGGAGAGTATCTCTGGGGATGGGTGTTGTGTTCTGGGTACAAGTAAGCCCCCACCGGTGGTGGGGGCTTACTTGAATGGTGTTCGGCGGTGTCCTACTCTCCCACGCCCTGTCGGGTGCAGTACCATCGGCGCTGGCAGGCTTAGCTTCCGGGTTCGGGATGGGTCCGGGCGTGTCTCTGCCGCTGTGGCCGCCGT
>WQWY01000012.1 GCA_009785115.1 Micrococcales bacterium | reverse complement strand
GGAGACGGCGAAGGCCACGGAGGACATCGCCAGGAGGATCGAGGCGATCCAGGCGGACACCGGTGGTGCTGTGGAGGCGATCGGAAGGATCTCGTCGATCATCGAGCAGATCAACGACTACTCCGCGACGATCGCCGCGGCGGTCGAGGAGCAGACGGTGACGACCTCGGAGATGAGCCGCAACGTGGCCGAGGCTGCCACGGGCTCGTCGCAGATCGCGGAGAACATCACGCAGGTCGCCGGGATCGTGGCCGAGTCGACCAAGCATGCCCAGAACGTCTCTTCGGGCGCGCAGGAGATCTCTGTCGGTACCGGTGAGGCCGCGACCCAGCTGGGGCGGTTCACCGTGTGAGACCCGGGTGCGGTGGTGCCGACCGTGCGAGGTCGGCACCACCACGCACCATCAAGACCCCTGCTTCGCTGCGAGGCGACATAAAAGAATTCCTTGGAAGAAGATCTTCCACCCGAGCATTCGATGAGACGGCCGAGACCGGTGCGAGGAGCGCACCGACCCGGCCCCTCAGCACATGAAGGAGTGACGGCAGTGCGTTGGTTCATGGATCGCCCCATCCTCGTGAAGATGATCTCTCTCGTCGGTCTGGTCGTCGTGGCCGCCGTGGTCGTGGTGACCTTTGCCGGCATGCAGCTGGACAGGCTCGCCCGAGAACAGGCAGAGATGAACGACGAGTCCGAGATCGTCGCCCTGCTCGGCAACGTGTCGCTCGCCCTGGGTACCGACCGGGTCGTGAGCTGGCAGCAGCTGACGGCCCCCGAGGCCGAGGTCAGGGCATGGGTCTCGGAGATGAACGCCACCGCCGGTGCGCGAGACGAGCTGGTCGAGGGGTTCCGGCAGTTCGCCAGCTCGCCCGAGGCGTTCGAGGAGTTCAGGGCCGCCCACGTCCGCAACTGGGAGACCCAGGCCACGTTGGGCGAGCTGCTGCTCGCCGGCGACACGGAGGCCGCGGTCGCGTGGGCGAACAACGAGATGGACGCCGCGGGCCAGGGGATGGCCGACCAGATCGGGAGCGAGATCCAGATCGCCAACGCCCGCATCACCGAGCTCGACCAGCAGGGCAACCAGATCGCGGCGAACGCCAAGGTCGTCATCTGGCTCGTCCTCGCCGCCGGTGCCGTGCTGGCCGTCGGCCTGAGCCTGCTGGTGCTGCGCTCGATGAAGACAGCCCTGAACGACATCGAGAAGGCCGCCGAGGCTCTGGCCAGGGGTGACCTGACCTTCCGTCCGCAGGTGCGCTACCACGACGAGATCGGTCGGGTGGCCACCGCCTACAGCAAGGGTGCGGACTCGTTGGCCCAGGTGATGCAGGGTGCCATCGGCATGGCCCAGGGGTCGGCGTCGGAGTCGACGCGCCTGTCGGAGATCGCGTCCTCTGTCGCGAAGGACTCTGAAGAGGCCGCGACGCAGGCTGGTGTCGTCGCTGCCGCTGCGGAGCAGGTGTCGCGGAACGTGGCGACGGTCGCCGCTGGTGCTGAGCAGATGGGTTCGTCGATCGCGGAGATCGCTGGGAACGCCTCGGGTGCGGCGAAGGTCGCTGCCGAGGCCACGCAGGTCGCGGCTCTGACGAATGAGCAGGTGGCTCGTCTGGGTGTGTCGAGCCAGGAGATCGGTGCGGTGGTCAAGACGATCACGTCGATCGCTGAGCAGACGAACCTGCTGGCGTTGAACGCGACGATCGAGGCTGCTCGTGCTGGGGACGCTGGCAAGGGCTTCGCGGTGGTGGCTGGTGAGGTGAAGGACCTGGCTCAGGAGACGGCGAAGGCTACGGAGGACATCGCCAGGAGGATCGAGGCGATCCAGGCGGACACCGGTGGTGCTGTGGAGGCGATCGGAAGGATCTCGTCGATCATCGAGCAGATCAACGACTACTCGGCGACGATCGCCGCTGCGGTGGAGGAGCAGACGGTGACCACCTCGGAGATGTCCCGCAACGTGGCCGAGGCCGCGACGGGCTCGTCGCAGATCGCGGAGAACATCACCGAGGTCGCGGGGATCGTGTCCGCCTCGACCGGGCAGGCCCAGGAGGTGGCTGCTGGTTCTCAGCAGATCTCCGCCGGGGCCTCTGAGGCCGCGACCCAGCTGGGCAAGTTCAAGGTCTGAGATCACCACGCTGATGGCGCCGATCGGTCAGATCGGCGCCATCAGCGTCGATAGGGGTTTCAGACACCATCTCCAGAGCCGTGCCACCTCGTCCAGACCGCGCAAGATAGGGCCGCCGTGACCGCAATCCGTGTCCTCGTCGTCGATGACTCAGCCATCGTGCGCAAGCTGGTCACCGACGTGCTGGCCGCTGATCCCGAGATCGAGATCTGCGGCACCGCCCCCAACGGGAAGGTCGCGCTCTCCCGGGTCGAGGAGTACGGGCCCGACATCCTCACGATGGACATCGAGATGCCGCTGATGGACGGCATCGAGACGGTGCGCGCGCTGCGCAAGGCTGGGCACCGGATGCCGATCATCATGTTCTCCACGCTGACCGAGCGCGGCGCGTCGGCCACCCTCGACGCCCTGGCCGCCGGGGCCAGCGACTACGTCACCAAGCCGTCGAACACCGGCAGCCTGGCCGCCTCGATGAAAGAGGTCGGTGCCGCGCTGGTGCCCAGGGTCAAGGCCCTGGTCGGCCGCCGTCGGGCGTTCTCCCCGGGTGCGCTGTCGCAGCAGCCCGGCAAGTCGGCGGCGGTGCGGCTGCGCACCGAGCCCCCACCGCACCCGGTGCGGGCCCTGCTCATCGGCTCGTCCACCGGTGGCCCCGAGGCGCTGTCTCGGGTGTTCTCGGCGTTCGCCACCCCGCTCCCGGTGCCTGTGCTCATGGTGCAGCACATGCCTCCGGTGTTCACCAAGCAGCTCGCGCAGCGGCTGGACAAGCTCGGCCCCACCAGGGTGAAGGAGGCCGTGGGAGGAGAGCTGCTCGAACCGGGCCACGCCTACATCGCCCCCGGGGACCACCACCTGGTGCTGCACCGCGTCGCTCAGGGGTTCGCCACCGAGCTGAACTCTGACCCGCCCGTGAACTACAGCCGCCCCTCGGTCGACGTGATGTTCCGCTCGGCCGTGAAGGCGTACGGCGGCCAGCTGCTCGCCGTCGTCCTCACCGGGATGGGCGCCGACGGGCGCACCGGCTGCGACGACGTCGTGACCGCCGGCGGCACGGTGTACGTGCAGGACGAGGCGAGCAGCGTGGTCTGGGGGATGCCCGGCGCGGTGGCCAGTGCGGGCCTGGCCCACCGGGTGCTGCCGATCGGTGAGGTCGCCGGTGCGATCCAGCGGCGCCTGGCGTCGAGCCCGACCGGGGGTGCGGTGTGGCGCTGAGCGCTGACGCCTTCGCCTGGGTCTCCGACCTGGTGCGCAGGCGGTCGGGGATCCAGCTCCCCGGCGGGAAAGAGTATCTCGTGGAGTCGCGGCTGCTGCCGCTGGCCCGCGAGGCCGGTTTCACCGAGGTGACGGGGTTCGTGGCGCGAGCGCGCTCGTCCAACGACGAGATCCTGGTGCGTCGTGTGGTCGAGGCCCTGACCACCAACGAGACCTCGTGGTTCCGGGACAACAGCCCGTTCGTCGCGCTGAAGCAGAAGATCGTGCCCGACCTGCTGGCCAACCGGCAGCGCCCGGCGCACCTGAAGATCTGGTCGGCCGCGTGCTCGACCGGCCAGGAGCCCTACTCCCTGGCGATGACGCTCACCGAGGCGCTGCCGCCGTCGGTGACGTTCGAGATCCTCGCCACCGACCTCTCCCAAGAGGTGCTCGACCGGGCCAAGAGCGGTCGGTACTCCCAGCTCGAGGTCAACCGGGGCCTTCCCGCCCCGCTCATGGTGCGCCACTTCACCCGTGTGGGGGCGGAGTGGGAGATCAACCCCGACCTGCGCTCGAAGGTGAATTTCCGTCAGCACAACCTGCTCTCCTCGCCGCCGGTGATCGGCAAGGTCGACGTGATCCTGCTGCGCAACGTCCTCATCTACTTCGACATGCCGACCAAGCAGGCGATCCTCAACCACATGTCGCGGGTGATCGCTGACGACGGCATCCTGATGCTCGGCGCCGCCGAGACGACTCTCGGTGTCGACACCCGGTGGGACAGGGTGCAGATCGGCCCCGGGTCCGCCTACCGCAAGATGTCCGCCGCGCCGAGCGCGGCACCGCCCTCCGTCCCGTCGCCAGGCACCGGGGGTGCTGGCGTTGCGGGCGGACGGGTCCCGACTCAGGCTGGTCCGAAGGCCGGCTGGGTGGCCAAGCCTGCTGCCGCACCCCGAGGAGCGCTGTCATG
Source organism: Micrococcales bacterium (assembly GCA_009785115.1). Classification (GTDB taxonomy): domain Bacteria; phylum Actinomycetota; class Actinomycetes; order Actinomycetales; family Cellulomonadaceae; genus Cellulomonas. The sequence continues at coordinate 78,539 of WQWY01000012.1, read as the reverse complement.
AGAGCCCTGGTGATCGACGACTCGCGCGTGATGCGCAAGATCGTCGGAGGGAACCTTCGTGAGCTCGGCTTCGAGACCGTGGAGGCCGGCGACGGTCAGGAGGCGCTGGACGTGCTCGACTCCGGGGTCGAGGTGGACCTGGCCTGCATCGACTGGAACATGCCGGTGATGGACGGTCTGACCTTCGTGACCAAGGTCCGCGCGAACCCTGAGCTGCGCGGCATCACGCTGATGATGGTCACCACGGAGTCCGAGCAGGGGCAGATCGTGCGAGCCCTGGCCGCGGGCGCCCACGAGTACCTCATCAAACCGTTCACACCCCAGGCGATGAGGGAGAAGCTCGAGCTGCTCGGGCTCGTCTCGATGAGGGAGTACGCATGAGCACGATCATGGACTACGGGTCGGTGTACGAGATCGCCCAGGCGGTGTTCGCCGCGATGATCGACGGTGACGAGGGCCTGCTGCTGCCCTGGGACGGCGACCCGCCCGTCATCGACGACCCGGTGGTCTCCTGGGTGGAGGTCGAGGGGCCGATCGTCGGCCGTGCTGCCCTGACCACCAGCAGAGACACCGCCCACGCGCTGGCCCGCGCGCTCATGGGCATGGGTGCCGACGAGCCGGTCAGCGACGACGACCTGGTCGACGCGTTCGGTGAGATCGCCAACGTCGTCGGCGGCAACGTCAAGGCGCTGCTCCCCGACCAGGGGACGCTCTCCATGCCCCAGGTGGCCACCGAGCTGCCGCCCACCGACTACCCGATGGTGCACGAGCTGCACCTGGCCTGGCGCGGTGATCCCCTGGACGTCGTGATCTGGCTGAACCGTGTGAACCCGGAAGGAGAGATCTGATGATCAGGGTTCTTGTCGTCGACGACTCGCGCGTCATGCGCCAGATCGTCATCCGTACCCTGCGTCAGGCCGGGTACGACTGGGAGGTCCGCGAGGCGGGCAACGGCGTCGAGGCTTTCGCCGCCGTGCAGGCCGACGAGCCGGACGTCGTGCTGTCTGACTGGAACATGCCCGAGATGGGTGGTCTGGACCTGCTGAAGACGCTGCGCGCCAACGGCTTCGAGACCCCGTTCGGCTTCGTGACCTCCGAGGGGTCGCCGCAGATGCGCGAGCAGGCCGCGGAGGCCGGCGCGCTGTTCCTGATCGCCAAGCCGTTCACCCCGGAAGGTTTCCGGGAGGTCATCGAGCCGGTGCTGGCCTGAGCCTAGGACCGAAGGAGGGTAGGACCATGCAGAGCAAGACGCCGTTGCCGGCCCCGCAGCAGATCCGCGAGATGCTCGAGATGCTGCTGGGTCGTGACGTAGAGATGGAGATCGGTGCCGACATGCCGTCGCGGGCGGCCGACAGCCGCCTGGTGGTCGGGGTGTTCATCACCGAGCCCATCCGCAACCTCGCCGCGCTGTGGGTGAGCGACCTGGCGATCTCAGCGACCATCGGGGCCGCGATCGGCCTGATGCCGGCTGGCGCCGCCGAGGAGGCCGCCGAGCTGGGCCTGACCCCGATGCTCGCCGACAACGTCCGCGAGGCGGTCAACGTCACGGGCTCCCTGCTCAACGCCGAGGGCGCCCCTCACGTGATCCTCGACGAGGTCTACCTGCCCGGCGAGCGGCTCCCGAAGGACGTCGACCCGATGGTCTCGGCCTACGTCCCCCGCCACAACCTCAAGATCAAGATCCCCGGCTACCCCGAGGGCATCCTCTCCATCGCCGTCCCCTGACCTCACGGTCGGGTGCTCCGGGCTTCCGTCGCATCGGCGGACGTTTCTGACGAGACGGCGGAAGCCCGGCAGCGTCCGCGCGGTCGCCTGATAGCGGCGCGCCATCAGCATCGGAGGTCACCAGGGCGTCCATCGCACTGTGACGGTCCCGCGACTTCCTGCCGGGTGAAGTGATTCTGGTGAGACGGATGTTTCCCTCGCGAGATGGAGCCTGTCCGCGTCGGGTTCGATTCTTATGATTGTCAGCCTCCCCCGCCACCATGGGCCACGTACAGAGTCTCCGACGCGTAATCCATCGGGAAGCGGGTTGTTGTACCCGATCGCCATAGATGTAGTATTTTTACCGCCGATCGAGACTCCGGCGTAAACGCCATTAACAGAGTTTCGACAACACTCTCGAAGAGTCACGGTCTCACCGGGCAGGTACAGGTCAGGGTGAGCCCGTATCAACCCGACTCCAGCGAGCACAAGAAAGACGAGATCCGTCCTCATTCCTCTCCGTGCCCAGCGTCGGAGAAACGAACCTGATTCCGCAGTCCTGTCAGAGTTCACCAGGGCGTCCAGCGCACGGTGACGCTCCCGCCACCGCCGTCTTTGGGGGAGCACTCTGAAGGGATGGACAGGGCTACGAGCGCCTCGTCTCTTTCTTTGATGCATTGCTCCCAGGCTGTCTGTGACGACCTGCTGCACGGTGTCGGCAACAATTCCGGCCTCTCGGGTTTTTCATCACAATACGCTGGAGGGGCCCAGTTGACCCGTTCCATGTCGGGGTCGATCCGGACGACGGTCAGTCGACCCCACCACCACGGGCCGCGCACTGAATCGCCAACGTTCAACTCTTCCGCTACTCCAAGAACTTCGCGTCCGATCTGGATCGTCACAGTGTCCTCGTCGGTGATTGATGGACTGATTTTCATTCCGTTGATTGAGTTGACGCAGCACTCGAGAACTATCGCGTTCTGGCCGGGCAGACACAGGTAAGGACTGACCCCTACCGCACCGACCCCAGCAAGTAGAAGTATCGAAAAAAATGTCCAGACGACCCTTCGTGCCCAGTGTTTACTTTTTGTCGGTTTCCCAGAGCTGTCGCTCGGAGGGCTGTTGTCGGCAGAAGGCATGTCGCTCTATGCTCTCTTATCGTCGGCCTTTGGGGTGCGGGACAGATGAATCGTGGTAGGCCTGGGGAAGTGGCTGGGCTGTGGTATGAGGAAGTGCGGTGACGAACTGTTCTCTGGAGAGGTGTATAAGCCCTCCTCCTCCGCCTCCAGGTCCATGGGGATTGCGAACCCAGACGGAGCCGTCGATCTCTACTCGTTCCACTGAGTATGCGTGGCTCTTCAAGATCGTCACGCTCTTGGTTATCAGTCGTCCGTCCGGTTGTTCGACATCGACGTTCTTGAACGTCAGGTCTGATGTTCCGCCACCGGCGGTGACTATGCCGCCTGAACGCAGAGTCTCTCGGAGCCACTGTCGATGGTCGTCGTTGTCGATGAAGAAGGTCGATTCTTGGGCTGCCGCTGGTCGGCCGGTGATCGTCTCTATCGCCCACTGCCGGGTTCCTCCGTCGACGAGGTCGTCCCAGCCGATGACCTGGCCGACGGCTGCTTCGTAGATGCTGACGACGTTGGGCTTGTAGAGGTCGAACCACAGGAGGCCGTCGACGGTGTGGTTGGAGCCTCTTTGGTAGATGTAGTCCACCTCGACCACCACTGGCCTGTAGTCGACGTACAGGGTGACCTCGAAGAGCTCTTTGTCGCTGTTCCAGCGGACGTGCTCTCGGAGGAAGTCGTCTCCGGTGTCGAAGCGCATGATGTTGACCAGGGTGGCGATCAGGTAGCAGGTTCCCTGACGCCCTTGGCGGATCTGGGTGTGGTCCCAGCTCGCGTCTAGCACGTCCTCTCTGACAGGTTCCATGCGGGAGAACCAGCCGAGGGGGCCTCCCCAGTCCTCGCCCCAGGCGAGGCCGTACTGGTTGAGGAGGGCCTGGAGGCGGCGGGCGGTCTCGTCGGCGGAGGTCTTGATGGTGCGCTCGGCCTCGGCGAAGGCTTGTCGGGCGGCGACGAGGTCGCTCAGCGCCCGGAAGTCGAAGACGTCGGCGGCCAGGCGGCTCGAGGCGTCGGCCTGCTCGCTCTTGGCGCGCTCCTTGGCGGCCTCCGCCGAGCCGAGGACGGCGAAGTGGGCGGCCATGATGCGGGACGCGGCGACCTTCAGCTCGGCATGGTCCTCGATCTTCTTCTCGACCTTGGTGGCAGCGGCTCGGAAGGCCTCGGCGGCCTGGCCCTCCCAGGTGCACGAGCGTGAGCGGCGCAGCTCGTCGGCGCACTCCAGGTACAGGCCGGCGGACCTCTGCCAGGAGGCGGGGACACCCTCGATGGCACCCAGCAACGAGCTGTCGCGTCTCATCGCAACACCTGGACCAGCCGGCGCAGCCCGGCGATGACGGCCAGCACGTGCTCTCTGAGCCGTGGGAAGTCCTCAGAGGTCTTCTCGACCCCGGTGGCGAGGCGGGCGATCTCGTCACCGGTCTTCTTCGTGCTGGTGTCGACCACGGAGACGAACCGGGCCACGGTCGCGTCCAGCATCGGTGACCCGTACGTCACACCTGTAGGGGTGCGGCTGGCCAGGCTGGGGACCTGCTGTGCCGCGTCCTCCAGGCGTTGGGACACCCGACGCATCTCGTCGTGGTCGATCTCGATCATCGCGACTCCTGCCTCTTCGGGGTCCTGGCGCGTCAGCTACGCCGCTCGGGTGAATCTCGAGGTTTGACCGTATAACAGCCGAAGTGCCCGAGGGGAGACTTCCTGTGGACAAGTGTCTGAGCAGGCGTCACGCCCAGGGTCGGAGGCGGCTAGGCCGCCGGGCGGCCTGGCCTGACTGTGCAGGCAGGCGGTCAGCGGGTGATGGCGTCGATGATGTCGAGGGTGCTGGCGAAGATCGCGTCGAAGCAGCGGCGGTAGACCGTGTCTGGCTTGCCGTAGGGGTCGGCGATCGACGAGGGGCCCTGGCCCGCCTGGGCCCGGTAGGAGGGGGCCACCGTCACCAGAGAGCGCAGGCGCTCGCCGTAGGTGTCGCCGCCGATGGCCTCGGTGGGGACGAAGCGGGCGAGCCGGGCCAGCTCGATGAGCGTGAACGTGTGACGCACCGCCGAGGGAGCCAGGGAGACCACGGCGGAACGGTGAGAGCGAGAGGCCGTGATGATCAGGTCCGACTCCGCGATCACGTCTTCGGTGAGCTGGCGCGCGGCGAAGCCGTCGGTGCGGGCACCGACGGAGCGCAGCAGCGCGGCCATCGGGGCGACGATCGGCTCCCCCTCCCTCGCGGAGGTGCCCGCCGAGGCGGTCACGATGTCGGTGTGGGACACCGCGGCGTCCAGCAGCCGTTCTATCGCCGGAGACCTGGCGAGGTTTCCTGTGCACACCGCTAGCACCCGCATCGAGCTCACCACCCCATCATCGCTGTCCGTGGTGCCCCGCGTCGCCGCTTCGGTCCGAATTGACCCCGAATCGGCCCTGTTCCGGCTGATCTCCTGCCTCTCGAGAGGCCGCCGGCGCGCTGACGGGCCGTCCGGGTGACGGTCCGGTGCGAGAGGTCACCGGGTCGGTACTGTGGCTGACCACGGGAAGTCGGGAGGGTTCGCATGCGCATCAGCGTCATCGGTTGTGGATACCTGGGTGCGGTCCATGCCGCGAGCATGGCCTCGCTCGGTCACGAGGTCGTCGGCCTGGACGTCGACGCGGAGAAGATCGCGGCCCTGCGTGCCAGGCGTGCCCCCTTCTACGAGCCCGGGCTGCCCGAGCTGCTGGAAGAGGCCGACCCCGACCTGCTGACCTGGACCACCGACCCGGCCGCCGTCGCCGGGGCCCGTGTGCACTTCGTGTGCGTCGGCACCCCGCAGATGCGCGGAGAGCTCCACGCCGACCTCCAGTACGTCGACGCCGCGCTCGAGGCGTTGATGCCGCACCTGCGGCCCGGTGACGTGGTGGTCGGCAAGTCCACCGTCCCGGTCGGCACCGCGGAGCGCATCGCCGAGGACCTCGCGCCGACGGGGGCGACGCTGATCTGGAACCCCGAGTTCTTGCGCGAGGGCTTCGGCGTCCACGACACCCTGCACCCCGACCGGATCGTCTACGGCCTGCCCACCGACGGGGGCGTGACCACGGCGGCCGGCGAGGCCGCGCGAGCCCTGCTCGACGAGGTGTACGCCACACCGCTGGCCGAGGGCATCCCGCTCGTGGTCACCGACTACGCCACCGCCCAGCTGGTCAAGGTCGCCGCGAACTCCTTCCTCGCCACGAAGATCTCCTTCATCAACGCCATGGCCGAGCTGTGCGAGGCCACCGGTGCCGACGTGACGGCGCTGGCCGACGCCATCGGGCACGACGTGCGCATCGGGCGGCGCTTCCTCAACGCCGGGCTCGGGTTCGGGGGCGGCTGCCTGCCCAAGGACATCCGCGCGTTCATGGCCCGGGCCGGAGAGCTCGGGGTGTTCGACGCCCTGCGGTTCCTCCAAGAGGTCGACGCGGTGAACATGCGCCGCCGGGTGCGCATGGTCGACCTGGCCCGTGAGGTGTGTGACGGGTCCATCGTCGGGCGCCGCATCGCGGTGCTCGGCGCGGCGTTCAAGCCCGGCTCCGACGACGTCCGCGACTCCCCGGCGCTGTCGGTCGCCGCCCAGATGCAGCTGCAGGGTGCCCACGTCACCGTGACCGACCCGCAGGCCATCGACAACGCCCGCGCCACGTGGGCAGACCTGCGCTTCGCCACGACGCCGGAAGAGGCGGCGGCCGGTGCCGACGTCGTGCTGCTCGCGACCGAGTGGCCCGAGTACCGCGCCCTCGGCCCCGAGGCCCTGGGCCAGGTGGTCGCGCACCGGCGCATCCTCGACGGCCGCAACATCCTCGACCCCGCGGCCTGGCGTGCCGCCGGGTGGACCTACCGGGCGCTGGGCCGCCCCTGACCGTCGTCGGGACGAGGTGAACCCAGGGCCAGGAGGGGGAGAATCACCCCTGAAGCGAGCCAGAACGGTTTTTCGGGTGCCACCCTGGGGGACGTGACGACTGACGGAGCTCGGGCCAGGCCTTCTCGAGGGTCTCGGCGTCGCCCGCGAGGGCAGATCACCGCACGGGTGATCCTCGGTGTGCTCGGCGTCGTGGCGCTGGCCGGTGCCTGGGCGGGGTGGCAGGCGTGGCAGGCCGCCGACGCCCTGACCGAGGCCCGTGCGGCCGCCGGGCGCATGGAGGCCGACCTGCGCTCGGGCGTCGCGCCCTCCATGAGCGACCTCGGGGCCGCGCAGCGCGCCACCGGGCGTGCCAAGGCGGCCACGTCGGACCCCGTCTACACGATGGTCAGCCACCTGCCGTGGGTCGGGCGCCAGCTGGTCGCCGTCGCGACCGTCTCCGAGGCGCTGGACGACGTGACCACCCGGGTCATGCCGCCGCTGGTCGACCTGGTCACCGCGGTGGACGACGGCTCGCTGCGCACCCCCGACGGCAGGATCGACCTCGACCTCGTCGCGGCCGCCAGCCCAGACCTGCGCGCCGCCGACGAGGCGATGGCAGCGGCACGCGAGCGGGTCGCCGCGCTGCGTACCGACGGTCTGCTCAGCCGGTTGGCGACCGCCGTGCACGAGGCCGACGACGCGCTGGGCGCGGTCGCCGAGACGGTGCACCAGGCCCGCACGGTCGCTGACCTCGCCCCGGGGATGCTCGGTGCCGAGGGCCCGCGCACCTATCTGGTGCTCGCGCTGAACAACGCCGAGCTGCGCCCCGGTGGCGGCATCGTCGGCTCGGTGGCCGCCATGACCGTCGACGAGGGTCGTCTCACGCTCGGGGAGCAGGTCGCCGCGTCGTCCTTGAAGGGCCTGGAAGAGCCGGTGCTGCCCCTCTCTGACGAAGAGCTCGCCGCCGACACCGACGGGATGGGTCGCTACCTGCAGAACGCCACGCTCACGCCCGACTTCCCACGGACCGCCGAGCTGGTCGTGGCCCGATGGCACGAGGAGGTCGGCGGCGACGTCGACGGGGTGGTCGCGCTCGACCCCGTCGCGGTGGCCACCATGCTGAAGGCCGTCGGGCCGGTGACGACCGAGGACGGCGCCACGCTCGACGGCGCGACCTTCGTCTCCGCGATCATGAGCCAGCCGTACCTCGGCACGGTGGACCCCGAGGCCCTGGACCACATGTTCGCCGAGGTCGCCGCCTCGGTGTTCCGAGGGTTCCTCTCCTCCGACCTCGACGGCGCCCAGCTGTTGTCCACCATGCGCACCGTGGTCTCCGAGCAGAGGCTGAAGATCTGGTCGGCCCGCCCCTACGAGCAGCAGGCGCTCAGCGCCACGACCGTCGGGGGAGCCTTCCTCGCAGGGCCGTTCGCGGGCTCCTCCGGGGTGTTCCTCACCGACGCCACCGGCGGCAAGCTCGACTACTACCTGACGGTGACGACGAGCGTCAGCGACCTGGTCTGCACCGGCACCGGCGGCACGGCCCGGCTCAGCCTCACCTTGACCTACGAGCCTCCCGTGGACGTGGCGACCAGCTCGGTGTTCCTGCGCGGCCACGACCACCCGTACCTCGCTCCGGGTGACAACGCCCTGCTCGTCTCCTTCTACCCGGCCGTCGGCGGGGCGGTCGGCTCTGTCACCCAGGACGGCCAGGCGCTCGGGGGGCAGCAGGTCGTCCGCTCCGGTCGCACCGGGGTGCGCGTCCCGGTGACCCTGGCGCCAGGGCAGACGACGACGCTGCGGGCCGACGTCCCGGTGCGTGACGGTCAGGCTGCGGTCTGGACGACGCCCACGGTCACCTCAGGCGGCATCGTCGTCGACCGGTGCCCCTGACCTCTCGCTCTGGTCTCTCGCCCTGACCGTCCCCTGCCGCGCCGGGGCGGCAGGCGCGGTGCAGGCGCCCGACACGCTCCTCCAGCGCTCGGTGGCGCGTCGGGGTGGGTGCCTGGTACCCCTGGCAGGCGCGCGAGGAAGACCTGAGCAGCCGACTGGTCCGGACGGGCGAACCTCGTTCGGCCAGCGGGGTGGTGGTGACCCGATCCGCTCGGAAGGTCGGGATGGGGTGACTGATGATGAACGTCCAGATTTCACCGGATATCCCGAAAGGACGGATCGTATGCGTACGTTCCTCCGCGGTCTCGCCGCCTCCGCCCTGGCGCTCGGGGTCTTGTGGGCCGCCTCGGCTCCGGCCAGCGCGACCCCGAGCACCGACCCGTGCGAGCAGACCGACACCTACATCCCCTCGCCTGGCTGCGCGATGCAGGTCAGCCACGCGCAGGCCGTGTGCACCGACGACGGCACCAGCGCCGTGCTGACCTACACGGTCACCTCCCAGGTGCCCTCGGGCTCGGTGCGCATCACGATCACCGACGGTGCCAGCACCTCGCAGACCACCGGGTCGATGGACGGCTCCGTCGCCTGGCCCGAGGAGGTCGGGGCCGGCCCGGCCACGGTGACCTTCACCACGACCACCTACCCGGCCTACACCACCTCGGTCACCGTCACCGCACCCGAGTGCGCCTCCGGGGTGCTCGTCTCCGACCCGAAGACCACGCCGACCCCGGGCCCCAGCCAGCCGGCCGCGTCCGGCGGCGGTTCGTCTGGTGGCTCGGCCGTGCTGGCCGCGACCGGCTCGCAGGTCGGCCCGATGGTCGGCCTGGCGACCGGTCTGATGATCCTCGGCGGGCTGATCTACCTGGCCTCGCGGCGTCGCACCGTCTGACCGCGCGGCGTCAGGCGCTCACCGCGTCGATCACGAAGTCCAGGCACGCGGTGAGCGCCAGCACGTCGTCGGGCTCGACCGCCGGGAACGTGGCTACGCGCAGCTGGTTGCGACCGAGCCTGCGGTACGGCTCGGTGTCCACGATGCCGTTCGCCCGCAGCACCGACGCCACCAGGGCGGCGTCCAGGCCGGGTGCCAGGTCGATCGTCACCACGACGGGGGAGCGGTGGGCCGGGTCCGCGACGAACGGCTGGGCGACGTCGCGCGCGTCGGCCCAGGAGTACAGGTGCTCCGACGAGGTCGCCGTCCGTGACGCGGCCCAGCTGAGCCCGCCCTGGCCGAGCAGCCAGTCGACCTGGTCGGCCAGCATCACCAGGGTGGCGATGCCCGGGGTGTTCAGGGTCTGGTCGACCCGGGAGCCGGTGACCGCGGTGGTGAACGACAGGAACGAGGGCACCCAGCGCCCTGAGCTCTTGGCGCCGGCCTCGATGCGGGCGGCCCGCTCGATCGCCGCCGGCGAGGCCAGGGCGAACCACAGCCCGGCGTCAGAGGCGAACGACTTCTGAGGGGCGAAGTAGTAGACGTCGACCTCGGAGACGTCGACGTCGACCCCGCCGGCGGCCGAGGTCCCGTCGATCACGACGAGCGCCCCGTCGTCCCGGGCCCCGGGCACCGCCCGCACGGGGGCGACGGCGCCGGTCGAGGTCTCGTTGTGCGGCCAGGCGTACAGGTCCACGCCGTCGGCGTGCGCGGGCACCGCCACCGAGCCCGGTGCGGCCCTGGTGACCACAGGGGCGTCCAGGAACGGCGCGGCGGCGACCTGCTCGGCGAGCTTGGAGCCGAACTCCCCGAAGGCGCCGTGGGCAGAGCGTCGCTCGACCAGGCAGGCCGTCATGACGTCCCAGAAGGCGGTAGAGCCGCCGTTGCCGAGCACGACCTCGTAGCCGTCGGGCAGGTCGAACAGCTCGCGCAGCCCCTCCCTGACCCGGCCGACGAGGGCGCGCACCGGCCGCTGGCGGTGCGACGTGCCCAGCAGGTCAGACTCCACCAGGGCCTGGACCTGGGCGGGGCGCACCTTGGACGGGCCCGACCCGAACCGGCCGTCGGCCGGGAGCAGGTCAGCAGGGATGGTGATGGCAGGGCTCGCAGTGGTCACGGGTGCGAGGATAGGCGCCACGTCATGACGTATGAGAGGGCACGACACGTGAGCGACCTCGTCGACACCACAGAGATGTACCTGAAGACGGTCTACGAGCTGACCGAGGAGGGCATCCCGCCGCTGCGTGCGCGCATCGCTGAGCGGCTGGGCCACTCGGGCCCGACCGTGTCGCAGACGGTGGCGCGCATGGAGCGTGACGGGCTGGTGGTGCTGGGTGGTGACCGGCAGCTGGAGCTGACCGCCGAGGGCCTGGCGCGTGCGGTGCGGGTGATGCGCAAGCACCGCCTGGCCGAGCGGCTGCTCGTCGACGTCATCGGGCTGGACTGGTCGCTGGCCCACCAGGAGGCGTGCCGCTGGGAGCACGTGATGAGCGAACCGGTGGAGAGGCGTCTGGCCGCGCTGCTGGACCACCCCGACCGTGACCCGTACGGCAACCCGATCCCGGGCCTGGCCGAGCTGGACGCCCCGGACGGGCAGGGTTCCGGTGGGCGAGGTCCCGTCGGTCAGGGTCCGGGCAGGCAGGGTTCAGAGCCGGGCGAGCCCTTCGGCGCCCCGGTGGCGTCGTTGGCGGCCTGGACCTCCCCGGCGGCGGTGCTGGCGCGCATCGGTGAGTCGGTCCAGGTCGACGTGTCGCTGCTCGAGCGGCTCGCCCAGGCCGGGATCGAGCCGGGGGCGACGATCGCCGTGTCGTCTGGGTCTGGTCTGGTCGGCGTGTCGCTGCCCGTGTCGGGGTCGCGGGTCGATCTCTCGACGGACCAGGCGAGGCATCTGTTCGTCCGAGCAGCCCAGCCAGCGACGTGATGTTCGTCACTGTCCGCTTCGTGCCGATCTGTCCGTTTTGTGAGACGGGCGGTGTCTTCGCAGGTCAGCGGCGTGCTTAGGACGATGGTCTCTTGGGCGGACGAGGCGGTGTGCGCGACACTCGTGACCAATACGTGACATTCGGCGGCGATCTCGGGTAGCGTCGACCCCGCTTCGTCGGAAGATCCGGCGAGGTCCTCGTGCGGGACGCCAAGCCCTGCCGCCGCACCCGAGGTCCCGAGACATCATCGGCAGGGACGGGGGACCCACTTCCGGGGTCCTGCGAAGGGCCCCTTGGGGTGAAGCCGGGACGGAGCGATCCGAACCGGCCGGGCGATCTCTCAGCCCGAACCCGACAGCTCACCTCGTAGGCGCAAGAGAGGTTGTTGTTCGTGTCAGTGTCTGCGACTACGGGGCCTCGGCATCGTGCCGACCGGCGCCCGTCCACCCCGCTCACCGAACTCACCAGTCAGCTCGGCGCTGTCTCTCGCCGTTCCACGATCGCGGCTGTCGCCGCCACCTCCTCAGCGGTCGGCCTGATCGCCGCCCCGGCCGCCACCGCGGCCGACGGGGGCCTCACCCTGGCGTCCGTCGACACCTCGGCGGTCACCAGCGCTGCCAAGGCCCAGCTCGCCACCGCGCCGGTGGTCATGTCGCCTCTCGAGGCGGAGTGGACCGCCGACACGGTCGAGGTCACGGCCACCAAGCCCGCGGCGCCCGCACCGCGCGCGACCACCACCAGGGCCGCGTCGACCGGCACGTCCACCGCCGCGCGCGGCGGTCCGGTGCCGGCCAGCGTGAGCGGCAACGCCGTCCTCGAGATCGCGGCCAAGTACATCGGTACGCCGTACCGCTCGGGCGGCTCGTCCCCGGCTGGTTTCGACTGCTCCGGGTTCGTCAAGTACGTGTACGGCCAGCTCGGCGTCTCGCTGCCTCACTCCTCGCGCTCCATCAGGAACGTCGGGACCGTGGTCTCCGCGTCCGAGGCTCGTCCCGGTGACATCATCTGGACCCCTGGTCACGTCTCGATCTACGCGGGCGGCAACCAGATGATCGACGCCAGCACGCCTGGCACCACCGTCCAGTTCCGCAAGATGTGGCAGTCCAACCCGGTGTTCATCAGGGTCTGACCCCACGCGCATGACTCCCGACGCCCCGGTGACGCACGTCACCGGGGCGTCGTCTTGCCCCGCCGTGTCGACCGCTGGCACGAGGACCCCCGGCGCAAAGACCTCGACAGGCACCCCGCTCGCCGGCCACAGTGGCGTCGGCCGTCTGCCAGACGGTCGGGCCCTGGGCGAGTGAGGAGGTCGCGGTGCTGATCTGGGACGAGACACGTCCGGTCGTCGGCCGCGTCCTGCTGCTCAACGCGAGCCTGGAGCCGCTGTGCGTGGTCGGTCTGAACCGGGCGGTCGTCCTGGTGCTCAGCGGCAAGGCCACCGTGCTCGAGACCGCCGGGGTGCTCCGCTCGGCGCGGCACGTCATGCCCGCGCCCCTGGTGGCCTCGCTGACGCGTTACGTGCACGTCCCGGTGCGCCGGCCCGTGCCGCCGACCCGCCGCACCGTGCTGGCTCGTGACGACCACCGCTGCGCCTACTGCGGCTCCGGGGCTGACACGGTCGACCACGTTCGTCCCCGGTCTCGTGGCGGTGCCCACGAGTGGAGCAACGTCGTGGCCGCCTGCGGGCGCTGCAACCACCGCAAGGCTGACCGCCTGCTGCACGAGATCGGCTGGGAGCTGCCCTTCGCACCACGGCCGCCGCGATGGTCGGCCGCCGTGCTCGGTACCGGGGTCCGCACCGAACCGGCGTGGACCCGCTACCTCGCTGCCTGAGAATCCTCGCCCGAGAGCCCGACGAGGCAGCAGGCTGCCGGGCCCGGACCAGGGGTGGTGATTCTCGGTGAGGTCCGGGCCTCGTGGGCCTGACCTGGGCGCGTCGACGTGTCAGGATGGGGACGCGGGAGGTGCTCGATGGGACACGAGTCGAAGATCGTGGTCGGGGTCGATGGTTCGGCCCAGAGTCTGCGTGCGCTGGACTGGGCGATGCAGGAGGCGGTGGCGCGTGAGCGCGAGCTGGTGCTCGTGTGCGCCTATACCGTCCCCGCCTTCAGTGCGACGACGCTCGACGGTGGTTTCGCGGCGCTGAACGACGCCGCGATCCGCGCCGGGGCCGAGCAGGTGCTGGTCGCTTCCGCGGTGCACGCGGAGACGGCCGGGGTCACCGTGAGCACCGAGCTGGCTGTCGGGGACGCGTCGGGGGTGCTCGTCGCCGCCTCGAAGACGGCCGACCTCGTCGTGGTCGGCTCCCGGGGCCGTGGCGGCTTCGCCGGGCGGCTGCTCGGTGCTGTGTCGTCGGCGCTGCCCGCGCACGCGTCGTGCCCGACCGTCGTGGTGCCGCTGCGAGAGACCCAGGACGGCGCCACCGTCCCGGTCAAGCGGATCGTGGTGGGTGTCGACGGTTCACCGTCGTCAGAGCTCGCGCTGCGCCACGCTGTCGTCGAGGCCGAGATGTGGCAGGCCGAGCTGGTCGCGGTCGCCGGTGTGCCGGTCGCCCAGATGACCGGGGTCCTGGCCTGGCTGCCGTCGGCGGTCGATACCGAGAAGGTGCTGCGCGACCACGAGACGTCCGTGTCGCAGATGCTGGACCGTGTGCTCGAGGGCCACGACCTGCGCGTGCGTCGTATCGTCCTGGACGGCACAGGAGCCGAGCTCCTGACCGAGTTCTCCTCGGCGGCCGACCTGATCGTCGTCGGCTCACGCGGCCGTGGCGGTTTCGCCGGCCTCCTCCTCGGCTCGACCAGCCAGGCCGTCCTCCACCACTCCCAGTGCCCCGTGATGATCATCAACAGCCGCAACACACTGGCCGACGAGACCCCGCCCGACGAGTGAGGAGACCCGTCCAAGTTTTTCCTGCTGGTCTCTAGGCGGTCGTAGACCCGAAGGTGCGGGCCTGTCTTGTCTGCCGTGATGCCCGGGGGTGGAGCGTCCTTCTCGCCCTCACCAGGTGGTGGGGTCGTAGGGGTTGACGAGGACGAGCCCTACGCCGAGGAAGTCTTTGGTGTTGCGGGTGGCGAGCGTCGCCCCGTGGGCGAGGGTGGTGGCGGCGATGAGTGCGTCCATGGAGCCGACGGGTTGCCCGGTTCTGGTGCGTGCGGCGACGACGTGGGCGTAGTGCGGGGCGTGCTGTGGCAGATAGGGCAGGGTGCGGTCGCGCATGGCGGCGAACAGGACGTCGGCTGCCGTGGTCAAGGTGCTCTTGCGCTTGCCTGCGGGGAGCATGGCGATCCCGGCGAGAACCTCGGAGCGGGTGACGGCGGTGGTGAACACCTCGTCGGGCACGGTCTGGAGCCAGTCCTCGACCGGGCTGGGGCCTCGGTCGCCTCTGGTGGTCATGACGGCAGAGACGATGTTGGTGTCCAGGACGATCACGAGAACAGGTCCCTCGGTGGTTCGTCGTGACGGACCAGCCAGCTGTCGGGGACGTCGGTGTCGCCCACGACCTCGCGGACGGCAGCGATCCCGGCGCGGATGCCGCTGGGCGTGGGGTCGGGCACCTCAGACAGGATCGCGCGGACCTCGGCCTCCATCGACCGCCCGTTGGCTTTCGCCCTGGCTTGGATACGAGCCTTGACCGTAGGGTCCAGGCTGCGGATGGTGATGACGCTCACAGCCCCTCCTCCCAAATGAATGCATCCATGCTAGCAATCGTCTGGTGAAGCGTCGACGAGCCTGACCCGAATGATGGCTCTGGCGACCCTGGCGCTGCCGGAGAGTGCGCCCACCTCTTCGCGGCTGACCGGAGCAGAACTCACATCAGTCTTCAGCGTTCCAACCCGCTGCCTTCAGTTTCGCTGCACTCGGGTTGCCGGTTGCGTCTGTGCTTCCTCCCAGGTGCGCCGCTGATGGTCGGAGTGCTCACGCCGATGCTGCTGGTGCCCAGGGCCGCCCGCGGGTGAGTCTGGTCCGCCGTCGGTGTGAGTCGGCTCACCGGGGTGGGCGGGGCGTCGATCGGTCGGGGCAGAGGTCACCCATGGACGGGTGTCACCCATGGATGGGACACAACGATGGATCGTCAGAAGGTTCTCGAGCCGCGCTCGCACGCTGACGCGCGACTCTCCAGCGTCCCCACCCAACGGACGCCGTCTCGGGCAGAGCGACGAAGACCGCGTCCGCGCGGTAGGGGCGCGGTCGCGGTGGTGCTTGCCGGTGTGCTGGTCATCGGTGGCTCTGGGGCAGGTGCTGCCCTCTTGTTCTCCTCGCACGCGGCTCGCGCCGCGGCCATGGCGCGGGTAGCCCAGGCGGGCATCGCGATGCACGCCGACGTCGACGCCTACGGCACCCTCTACACCCGCACCACGACAGACACCGCGGCCTCGACGCGCACCGCGCAGACGCAGGCCGCGACGGCGGCGCTCTCCCAGGCGAGCACCGCCCTGGGGGAGTCCCCGAACGCCGGTGACGTGCCCCGTGCCCAGCTCGCCGCCCTGTCGGACTCCCTGAGCAGCCTGCTCGCGCAGGAGCGGACCAGCCTGAGGCAGGTGGCGGTCGCGACGGCGGCGCTCGACCAGCCGATGGCCCAGGTGCGGGAGATGGAGGCCCAGTGGCAGGCGAACGAGGCCGCTCGTCTCGCCGCCGCGCAGGCCGAGGCCGCCGCTGCCGCCCAGAGGGCTGCCGCCGCGCAGCGGACGGCGAGCGGCCAGAGCGTCCGGTCGAGCCAGAACCCGGCGACCCCGGCACCGTCGGCCCCGACGGTCTCGTCGATCCCCGCGGGCGGCAAGCAGTGCACGTCCGCCGGTGGGGGTGCCTTCTCGGCGTCGGCGGGCGAGATCGCCGCAGCGATCAACGACTACCGGGTGCGCAACGGGCTCCCGGCGCTGAGCGCGGTCTCCTCCGGCACGCTGGGCTCCCACTCGGTGACGATGGCGAACGCCGGAGGCATCTGGCACTCCGGCGCCGACAACATCGTGGGCTGTGTGAGCAACGGAAGCGCGACCTCCCTGGTCGTCGCCTGGTCACGCTCAGCACCGCACAACGCGCAGATGCTGCGCACCGACGTCACGTCGGTGCGCGTCGGAGGCGCGATGCGCGACGGCTGGCTGTACGGGGCTGCCGCGTTCATGTGAGCGCGGTGTTCTCCATAGGCCCGGTGTTCTCTATGGGCTCGGTGCTCATAGGGACCGAGCGGTCACCTGGAGCGGGCGTGCGTGCCAGACGGCTGCCTGAGCCGAGCGGTCACGGGAGCCGGGGCCTGATCTCCAAGGTGCAGCACTTCGCACCGCCGCCGCCCTTGAGCAGCTCGGTGGTCGGCACCGGGATCGGTGCGTAGCCGCGCTCGCGCAGCTGGTCGGCGAAGCGGGTCGCGGCCGGGGCGACCACGACGTGCTTGCCGTCAGACACCGCATTGAGCCCGAGGACGGCCGCGTCGTCGGCCCCGACGATCACGGCGTCGGGGAAGCGGTGGGCGAGCAGCTCGCGGGCCTCCGGGGAGAACGCCGGCGGGTGGTAGGCGATCTCGCCCGGTGCCAGCACCGTGAGCGCGGTGTCCAGGTGGTAGTAGCGCGGGTCGACCAGCTCCAGGCCCAGCACCTCCACACCGAGCAGGCCTCGCAGCTCCTCGTGCGCCTCGCGGCTGGTGCGGAACCCCGTGCCGGCCAGCACGAGGTCACCCGCCACGAGCATGTCGCCCTCGCCCTCGTTGGTGTGCTGGGCGGTGAAGGTCTCGTACCCCCGGTCGGTGAACCACCGCTCGTACGCGGGACCCTCGGGCTGGCGCTGCGGGTACAGGAAGCTGGCCGAGTACACCGTGCCGGCCACGACCATGGCGCCGTTGGCCGCGTAGACCATGTCGGGCAGCCCGGGCAGCGGGTCGATCACCTCGACCGTGTGCCCCAGGTCGAGGTACACGTCGCGCAGCCGTTCCCACTGGGCCAGCGCCACGGCGGTGTCGGTCGCCTGGTCGGCATGCATCCACGGGTTGATCTCGTAGGTGACGGCGTAGTACGTGGGCGGGCACATCAGATAGTGCCGTCGGGTGGGGCTCGGGCCCGGCACGTCCGCGCTCAGCGTGTCCGCGCCGGGCGTGTCCGCGCCGGGCATGTCCGCGCTCAGGCCCGACGTGCTCGGGCTCGTCACGGCGCGTGCTCGCGCTCTGGTTCGCCGACGACGGTGAACGTGGTGCTCGCCCCGGCATCCAGGGTCCGGGCCACGACACAGTGCCCCTCGACGGCCCGGTGCAGGCTCGCGAACAGCCGTTGCCGGGCGGCCTCGTCCAGCCCGGACAGGTCGACGGTGAGCCGGTCGGTCAGGGTCGTGTACCGCTTCTCCTCAGGGTCGAACGACCCGTCGACCGTGACCGTGGCGGGCCCGTCCGGGCCGATGCGTCGCTCGAGCGGGGCGTCAGCGGTGAGCCCCGCGCACCCGGCCAGCGCGATCTTCAGCAGCTCAGCGGGGGAGAACGCCCCGTCGGTGCCGACTGGGCCGATCCGCACCGTGGCGCCGCGCGAGCTGTGCCCCACCCAGCGGCGCGAGCCCACCCGCTCGACCCACAGGCGGGTCCCGGCGGCATCGGCCAGCGGGTCTGGTCGGGTGACCTCAGCATGCGACGCCGTGCTCATGGTGCGATCCTCCCACGTATCGCCTGTCTCGATCTATGTCACCGGAAAGGTGCGCCATGACAGAGCAGCCCGTCGAGATCAGAGACCTACGCAAGCGGTTCGGCACGGTGCGGGCCCTCGACGGCCTGGACCTCGTGGTCGAACCTGGGCAGGTCGCCGGGTTCCTCGGCCCCAACGGGGCCGGGAAGTCCACGACGATCCGCGTCCTGCTCGGCATGCTGAAGCCAGACTCGGGAACGGTGCGTCTGCTCGGGGGCGACCCGCGACGCGACGCGGTCGCCCTGCACCAGCGGTTGTCCTACGTGCCGGGCGAGGTCGCGCTGTGGCCCCAGCTGACCGGCGGCGAGACCGTCGACCTGCTGCTGGGCCTGCGCGGCGTGAGGACCGACCCGGCCCGCCGTGACCGCATGATGCGTCGCTTCGAGCTGAACCCGACGACGAGGGTCGCCAGCTACTCCAAGGGCAACCGGCAGAAGATCGCCCTGGTCGCCGCGCTGGCCGCCGACGTGGACCTCCTGGTGCTCGACGAACCGACGTCGGGCCTGGACCCGCTCATGGCTGCGGTCTTCGAGGAGACGGTGCGTGAGCACGTCGCCCGGGGCACGGCGGTGCTGCTGTCCAGCCACGTGATGGCCGAGGTCGAGGCCCTGTGCGACACGGTGACCATCATCCGTGCCGGCAAGGCCGTGCAGTCCGGCAGCCTGGAACAGCTGCGCCGGCTCACCCGGTCGGCCGTCACCGTGCACCTGACCGGCGACCCGGCGCCCCTGGCCGCCTTGCCTGGTGTGCACGATCTGGTGCGTGATGGCGAGACGGTCAGGTTCACGGTGGACGACGACGCGACCGGTGAGGTCACCGCCGCGCTCTCCACGCTCGGCCCCCGGGCGCTCACGATGGCACCGCCGTCGTTGGAGGAGATGTTCCTGCGCGAGTACGGCGACGAGCTCGCCGCGCTGGAGTCCGACGACGAGCCCGCCACCCGCCGTGGGAGCCGGCGGTGAGCGCGACCCTCGCCCCGGCCGTCGACCGGTCGCCAGCCGCACGACGACGGGGTGGTGCCCGCACCACGGTGACAGCGGGCACCTGGCGGCTGGTGCGCATGGCTCTGCACCGTGACCGGACCGCCCTGCCGGCGACCGCCGCGGTGATCGTGGCCATGGTGGCGATCACGGCCGCGTCGATCACCAAGGGGTACCCCACCGCGGCGTCTCGCCAAGAGCTCGCGGCGACGCTCGGTGCCAGCCCGGCGTTCCTCGCCCTGCTCGGGCCGCTCCAGGCCACCGGGGTGGCCGCGGTCTCGTCCTGGCGGGTCGGGCTGTTCATGATCGCTGCCGTCGGCGTCGTGGTGGCGATGTCTGTGGTGCGCCACACCCGCAAGGAGGAGGAAGCCGGGCGCACCGAGCTCGTCCGGGCCGGGGCGACGGGGGCGCTGGCCCCGCTGCTCGCCGCCGGGAAGGTCGGGGTCATCACCGCGGCGGCCAGCGCCGTCCCGATCATGCTCGTGACCGCGAGGCTCGCCGACGGGCGGCCCGGGGCCTGGTGGGTGGGGGCGCAGTACTTCGGTGTCGGGGTGGCCGCCGCCGGTCTGGCCATGCTGGTGGCCCAGCTGGCGACGACCTCGCGCACCGCCACGGCGATGGCCGCGGCGACGGTGATGGTCGGCTACGCCCTGCGCGGGGTCGCTGACGTCAGGCAAGACCTGGGGTGGTTGCACTGGGTGTCTCCGATCGGGTGGGCGCAGAAGGTCGACCCGTTCGGCACGCCCTCGCTGTGGCCGTTCGTGCTCTGCCTGGCTCTCGGGGTGGCCCTGGCGGTGGTGGCGGGCGTCGTGGCGCTGCACCGAGACCTGGGTGCCGGGCTGATCCAGCCCCGCCCGGGGCCGGCCCGCGCGGCCGGTCTGCGCTCGCCGTGGGCGCTCCAGGTGCGGGTGCACGGGTCGACGGTGCCGACCTGGGCCGTCGCCGCTGGGTCGTACGGGCTGATCGTCGGGCTGATCCTGCCGTCCATCGCGAGCCTGCTCACCTCGTCCCCACGGCTGGAGAAGGCGCTCACGGCGCTGGGCGGGGCCAGCGGCCTGGAGAACGTGATGACCGCGACGGTGGTCGGCTTCGCCGGGATGGCCGCCGGGGCGTGGGCCATCACGGTCACCATGGCCCTGGTGCACGACGAGTCGCTGGGTCGCCTGGGCCTGGTGCTCTCCACCCCGGTCTCGCGCGGGCGGTTCGCGGGTGCCGCCGCGGGGCTCCTCGTGATCGGCGTGGTCGCGATCCCGGTGGTGTTCGCGCTCATGCTCGCCGGTGGGCACCTGATGGCGGGCGGGCCGATGCCGACCAGCCTGACCGACCCGCTGGGCGGTGCGCTGGTCCAGATACCGCCGTCGCTCGTGGTGGCCGGGCTCGCCCTGGCCCTCTACGGGTGGGCGCCTCGCGCGGTCGTGGCCGCCTGGGTGCTGGTGGTCTGGGGTTTCATCATGGACATCGCCGCCGTGCTGCTCGGGCTGCCGAGCTGGGTCGCCAAGATCTCCCCCTACGCCCTGGTGCCCCGGGTGCCCGGCGAGACCGTCTCGGCGGGCACGCTCGTCGCGCTCGTCGCCGTGGCTGTCGCCCTGGCCGTCGTCGGCGCCCTGGGCCTGCGCCGCCGAGACCTCATCAACGGGTAGGGCGCGTCCCAGGCTCGACGGGTCAGGCTCGCGGCGCGGCCGACATGCGTCCTGAGCGTCGCGGAATCGTCGTGCGAACCCGGGTACAGCGGTACCCTCGGCTCGTCGGCCAAGACCGGCAGGCGCAACGTCTCAGGGAAGCGAGTGGTCGAGGTGTCCAAGACAATGACGCCCAGGAGGCGTCGTCACCGTTCTGCGGTGATCGCCGCGGGAGCGGTCGCGCTGCTCGCTCTGAGCGGCTGCATGAAGATGGAGATGGACGTCACCATCAAGTCTGATGACAACGTCCAGGTCCAGGCGCTGATCGGGGTGTCGAAGGAGACCGCCGACATGATGGCGGAGATGGGCGAGCCCCTCTCCATCGAGGACATGTGCAGCGAGTCGAGCACCGGCATCGGGTCCGGAGGCGCGGACTACACGGTGAGAGACGTGTCGGACGCCGACTACATGGCGTGCGAGATGTCGGGGACCACCACCCTGGCTGACATGGACGGCAGCCTGGAGCGCGTCGACGGGACGTACGTCTTCACCATGACCTCTGACGAGGAGGACGCGGACGCCGGCGCCGCTGGCGCCGCGATGGCCGCGGGGATGTTCGACTCGTTCCGGGTCTCGGTGACCTTCCCTGGCCAGGTTCTCGAGCACAACGGCTCGTCGAAGGTCGACGGGACCACGGTGACCTGGGACGACCCGAGAGACATGATGGCGGCCGAGGGGCTGCGGGCTGTCGGCGAGGCCACGGGGTCCGGAGGGTCGTCCTCTGGTCGCGAGACCCCGGTGCCCATCAGTGACGACGTAGCGTCTGTCGACGAGGACGCGACGTCCGGGATCTCCTCCTTGGTGTGGATCGTGCTCGCTGTTGTCGGCCTCGTGGTCGTGGCCGGGATCGTGACGCTGGTGCTCGTGCTCCGCCGCAAGGGCAAGAACGCTCCCGCGTCGGTGCAGGGATACGCGCCGCAGGCCGGGCAGCCGCAGGGCTACCCGCAGCCGGCACCGGGGCAGCCCTACCCGCCTCAGCCCGGGCCGCAGGGCTACCCGCAGCCGGGCACACCCCAGGGCTACCCACCGCAGCCGGCTCCGGGGCAGCCGTACCCGCCCCAGCCGGGGCAGCCGCAGGGCTACCCGCCCCAGCCAGGCGCGGCGCAGCCGTACCCGCCCCAGCCGGAAGGGCAGCCGCAGCCACCGGCTCCGGGACAGCCCTATCCACCGCAGCCCGGCCAGCCGCAGGGCTACCCCCAGCCCGGCCAGCCGCAGGGCTACCCGCAGCCGGGGCAGCCGCAGGGTTACCCGCAGCCCGGCCAGCCGGAGCAGCCCCCAGGGGCGCAGCCGCCGTACCCGGGCCAGCAGCCGCCACCTGCGTAGCCCACGAAGGTCGATGAGGGCCTGAGGGTGGGGGCGATGTCGTGAACGATGCCGACATCGCCCCCACCCTCACGGCTTCCTGGAGGCTGGCGAGGGCCGCACCCCGGGTATCCCCTCGAGGACGACGTGTCGTCGCCGTCCGGTCGAGGACGCTGCGACCGAAGACACCGGCCTCGCAGGTTCTGGTGCCCATACTGCCGCCAGCGCCCGGTACGCTGGACGACGGTCCCCGCGCCTGTAGCTCAGGGGATAGAGCACCGCTCTCCTAAAGCGGGTGTCGCGCGTTCGAATCGCGCCAGGCGCACCGAACGGGTGTATCGGCGTGCTCACAGGGACGCTGGGTGAGCCGATGGTCGGTAACGTGTTCTCAGCAGCGGCGACTGGGGAGGGCATGGTCGACGGCCAGCGGGTCGAGCCGGACTACCGTGACGTCACACGTCGCGCGGGCTGGCAAGACGTCCGCACCCTCGTCGGGTTCGCGGTCGTCGTCGGCATCGCGCTCGGGCTCTCCCGGGTCGGTGAGCGGACCGCGTCGGGGATCGCCGGTGACCTGCGCACCGCCTTCGCCGGGGTTCCCGAGGGGGTCGCGACGGTCCTGCTCGGGCTGGTGGGCGCCGCCTATCTGGTGATGGTCGTCGTCGGGCCGCTCTGGCTGCTGGTCCGTCGGCGCTTCGCGGCGCTGGGGCGGGCGGTGCTGGCCGCGTTCGCGGGCCTGGTCGGGTACGTGCTCATCACCCAGGCGGTCTCGGCGCGCGACTGGGCGACGGCCATCACGGTGTCGACGCGCGACGTGAGCGTCCCGCAGGCCTGGGAGATCGCGGCGTTCGCGGCGGTGACGGCCGTGGTCGCTCCGGTGCTGAGGCCCAGCTGGTCTCGGATGGTCTGGTCGCTGCTGGTGCTGCTGGCCCTGGCCCGGGTGGTCTCGACCGGGGCCGGGCCGGTCGGGGTGCTGCTCGCGGTCGGCATCGGCGGCGTGGCCGGGTCGTCGGTGG
The DNA here is from genome assembly GCA_009785115.1 of Micrococcales bacterium. Taxonomy (GTDB): domain Bacteria; phylum Actinomycetota; class Actinomycetes; order Actinomycetales; family Cellulomonadaceae; genus Cellulomonas. Next base: position 55,508 of record WQWY01000012.1, on the reverse strand, counting down.
CGCTGCTGGTCGGCCGGGCGGTGTCGGTGCTCACCCCGACAGGCGTGACCGGGGTGCTCGCCGGGTGCGGTCTGCCCGTCCGTGACCTCGAGCCCGCGACGGAGCCTGGCTGGGCCTACCGGGGGACGAGCGACCAGGGCCCGGTGCTGATCCGCGTCCTGGGTGAGCGGGAGTGGCGCACCGACCGGGTGCGGAGGGGCTACCGACGCCTGCGGTGGCGGGCGGTCGGTGACGAGGCGCCGTTCGGGTCCCCGGTGCGTGCGGTGTCTCACGAGGCGATGGTCGGGCTGCTCGCCGCCAGCCGTCAGGTGTCTGTCGCGCCGGTGCTGGCCGTGGCCGCGGGAGCCCACGGCGAGGCGGTGCTGGCCGTGGGGTACGTGCGGGGTCCCACGCTAGCCGACCTCGGTGAGGCGGTCGGTGACGACGTGCTGGACGCCACCTGGCAGGAGGTCGCCAGGCTCGCTGACGCCCGGGTCGCGGTGCGCTGGCTCGCCGCGCAGCACATCGTGGTCACCGACGACGGTGTCGTCGTGGTGAGCCTGAGCAGGGCCCAGCCGGCCGCGCCGGACGGTGTGCTCGCGGGGGACGTGGCCGAGCTGCTCGCCTCGACCTCGGCGCTGGTCGGCCCGGAGCGTGCGGTCGCGGTGGCCTACCGGGTGCTCGGTCGCGCCCGGCTGACCGCCGCGCTGTCTCGTCTGGTGCCCGAGGCGCTCACCCCCACCACCCGGGCGGCCGTCAAGGCCGCCGGTGGTCTAGGACCGCTGGTCGCTGAGGTCAGCGCGGTGACCGGGGTCGAGGAGCCGCAGTTCGAGCGGATCGAGCGTCTGCGCCCCCGCACCCTGGTCATGGTGACGATGCTCGGCCTGGCGGTGATCTTCCTCGCCCCGCAGTTCACCGACCTGGGGTCGCTGCTCCAGGTGATCGTCGACGTCGACTGGCGCTGGGTGCTGCCGCTGGTGCTCGCCTCAGCGGCGACGTATGTCGGCGCCGCGCTCGGGCTGGTCGGGGGCACCCCGGGGCGGGTGCCGGTGGGGCAGGCCACGGCGGTGGCGGTGGCGGCCTCGTTCGTCTCGTCGTTCACCCCTCCGGGGATCGGCCAGGTCGGGCTCAACGTGCGCTTCTTGCAGAAGCGAGGTTTCCCGACGTCTGTCGCCGCCTCGGCCAGCGCCGCGAAAGAGGCCGCGGTGCTCACGGTGCACCTGTCGATCCTCACAGGGTTCGCCATCTGGGCGGGCAACACCGACGTGCTCGCTCACGAGCTGCGGGGGTGGACGTCGCCGGCGGTCGTCGCCGGGGTGATCGGCGGGGTGCTCACCATCGTCGGGGTGACGCTGGCCGTGCCACGGGTGCGGCGCCTCATCACGCAGAAGCTGATCCCGGCGGTGCGCTCCTCGGCCGACGCGATGCGCGAGGTGGTGTCCAGCCCCGCGAAGGTGATCTCGCTGTTCGGCGGTGTCGCCCTGCTGCCGCTCGGGTACGCGTCCGCGCTGTACTTCGCGGTGCGGGCCTTCGGGGTCGAGCCGTCCTTCGTCGCGGTCGCGCTGATCTCGCTCACGGCGGGTGCGCTGGCCACGGCGGCACCGACGCCCGGCGGGCTGGGTGCTGTCGAGGCCGTCCTGCTGGCCTCGCTGACGGGGCTGGGGGTTCCCCCACAGCCCGCTCTTGCCGGTGTGGCGCTCTACCGGCTCGCGACGTTCTGGGTGCCGATCATCCCGGGCGCCGTCTCGTTCCGGGTGCTCTCCGGCCGAGACATCCTCTGAAGCATCCGTCAGGTCAGGGCTGGGAGAGCCCGGCGCGATCCACCAGCGTCGCGAGCTGGACCCGGTTCTCCAGCCCGAGCTTGGTCATCGCCCGGGACAGGTGCGTCTTGACGGTCGCCTCGCTGCGAAAGGTCTGGGCGGCGATCTCCGCGTTCGACAGGCCGGCAGAGGCAGCGACGGCGATCTCCCGCTCCGTCTCGGTCAGCACCCGTAGCCGGGCCAGAGCGTCGGCCCGGCGGCGGCCGTCCTCGTCGGCGCCGACATGGTCCACCACGACTCCCATGGCACGGTCGGAGAGGCAGGTGCCGCCGTCGGCCACCCGCCGCACCGCTGCCGCGATCTCCTCGGGGTCGGCGTCCTTGCTGAGGTAGCCGCGCGCACCGTGGTGCAACGCCGTGAGCACCGTGTCGCGGGTGTCGAGCGAGGTCAGGACGATGACCGCCGGCGGGTCGGGGAGCCGTCGCAGCGCGGCCGTCGCCTCGATGCCCGACATGCGGGACATCCGCAGGTCCATGAGCACCACGTCCGGGTGGTGCGCCTGGACGGCGGCCACGACCTCGTCCCCGTCGCAGGCGTCCCCGACGACGTCCAGACCCTGCTGGGTCAGGATCGTGCGCAGCAGCGAACGCACCAGAGCGTCGTCGTCCACGATCAGCACCCGGGGCACGCCCCGATGATAGCTACCCGGGCTCGTCGACAGGCCACGGCAGGTGGGCCGCCACCTGCCAGCAGCGGGGTGCGCCGTCCTCGGACACCGGGCCGTGCTCGACGACACCACCGACAGATGCCGCCCGCTCGCGCATCCCGACCAGCCCCGTCCCAGAACCTGGCAGCGTCCCCGCCCCTGACTCTCCGGGGCCCCCCGGCGGGCCGCTGTCGGGCACAGGGTTGCGCACGCGCAGCCGCACCCCGAAACCAGGTGCCGCTCGTAGGTCTAGGTCGATCCGGGCTCCTGGCGCGTGCTTGATCGCGTTGGTCAGCGACTCCTGGACGATCCGGTACACGACCTGAGCCAGCGCTCGCGGTGCGGTGTCGGGGCCGGACACGTAGACGATCGCGTCGATGCCCGTGCCGCCCGCCCGCACGGAGTCGATCAGGGTCGGGAGGTCTACCAGGGTCCGTCCCGGGGCCGGTCCGGGGGTCAGATGACCCTGCCGCAGACCGCCGATGAGATCGCGCATCTCCTCCAGCGCGTCGTGGGCCGTGGCGCGTACCGACCGGGCGGTCTCCTTGGCCTCGTGAGACGAGGTGACCTCCAGCGCGGAGGCGCGCAGCGCGACCAGCGACAGGTGGTGGGCCACGCTGTCGTGCAGCTCCCGGGCGATCAGGTCACGCTCGTCCTGCCGGATGGTCTCCGACGACAGCTCAGAGCGCAGGTTCTCGACGGCGCGCTGCTGCTCGCGCTGGGCCAGCCGCAGGCGGCGCACCACGCCTGTCACCACGGCGACCCCGAGGGCCAAGACCCCGATGGTGACGAACCCGAGGACAGGGAACGGCAGAGGGTCACCAGAGGCGGTCTTGCCGAGGGTGAGCATCGCCTCCGACCCACGGTCCCAGTCCCGGGTGAGCGTGGCGAGGGTGGCCAGGGCTGTGAGCACCGCGGCACCCCACGCGGCCCGAGGTCGGCAGCGAGCGATCACCCACGGCAGCACGATCAGGGCGGCCAGCGCGTCGATCGGCAGCAGCAGCGCACTGGTGCAGGCGATCAAAGACGCCAGGAGCGGGCGGCCGCGGCGCAGCAGCACCGCTCCGTCGAGCACGAGAGCGAGCGGCCAGAAGACGAGCATGTAGACCCATACCCACGGGGAGTCCTCGGGGAGGGAGGTGGTGGCGAACACGATCGTGAACGTGGTGGAGATCAAGCAGGTCACCAGGAGAGCGACGTCGCCGACATACCGCCAGCGCCAACGCGGCAGCGGGCCGCTGGTCGCTGGGTCACCGGGCGTCACCGAGGTGCGCGGGAGCGGCCCGGCGGCACTGAGCCCTGGCCAAGGGCTGCCAGGAGCGCCGACGGGTACCTGTGGTGCGCCTGGTCGTCGACGCTCCTCCGGCGCCGGGTGTGCTCCGATGTCCACGAGGCGAGCGTATTGCGCGCGGAGCCGCGTCGGGTCAGCCAGAGAGGGGATCGTGCGCCGCTGGTCTGTCGTTCGATCGGCCAGCAGCGACTGACCGGTCGGACGATGCGCCGACGGAGGCGAGCCCGGAAGAGTGGCCCGCGCGTCCAGACCAGGCGCCCGGCATCAGGCCGGACCAGCACGAACGGAGATGCCGATGTCTACCCAGCCTGTCCTGTCCACCCGTCCAGCGCCGAGGCGCCGCCGCCGGGCCGTCGTCGCGGCCGCCGCGATCGTCACGCTCAGCGGGGCGATGACCTTGACGGCCTGCGGCACCGATGACGAGGCGGGCGGCTCGTCCGGCAGCAACGGTGACACGTCGACGAGCGCCCAGACCGGCACCAGGGCCAACCCTGTGCCGGCCGGGACGTCGGCGGAGGTCGGTGACTGGACCATCACCCTGGCGCCGACCACGCTGGACGCCGCCGACGTCGTCCTCGCGGAGAACTCGTACAACGACCCGCCCGAGGAGGGGCGCCAGTTCATCATGACCGAGGTGTCGTTCGCGTACGACGGTGAGGACTCGGCAACCCCGTGGGTCAGCCTGAGCATCAAGTTCGTCGGGTCGGACGGCAACACCTACAGCTCGGGGACCGACGACGGCTGCGGCGTCATCCCCTCTCCGCGTCTGATGGACGTCGGGGAGATGTACGCCGGTGCCTCGTCCGCCGCGAACGTCTGCCTCTCGGTGCCCACGGCAGCCATCGACGGGGGTTCCTGGTCGGTCGAGGAGTCGTTCAGCTTCTCCAGCAAGCCGGTGTTCTTCGCGCTCTCCTGACCTCGACGCCTGGGTGGCAGCGCCGAGCGCTGCCACCCAGGCGTCTCGGCTCTGCGAGCACCCTCGGGACGGTCGCGACCACCAGGAACCTGGCCAGCGCGTCCGCCTCGCTGGCCGAGGCGTCGGGGTCAGGCGTCCGCGGGCAGGGCCGGGCTCGTGCTGGCCGACCTCGACCGACGGGCCTCGGGAGCTCCCTCCGTGGCGGTGTGCCGTCGATCGCTGAGCAGACGAACCTGCTGGCGTTGAACGCGACGATCGAGGCTGCTCGTGCCGGTGATGCTGGCAAGGGCTTCGCGGTGGTGGCTGGTGAGGTGAAGGACCTGGCTCAGGAGACGGCGAAGGCGACCGAGGACATCGCTCGGCGTATCGAGGCGATCCAGTCCGACACCGGTGGTGCTGTGGAGGCGATCGGAAGGATCTCCTCGATCATCGAGCAGATCAACGACTACTCGGCGACCATCGCCGCTGCGGTGGAAGAGCAGACGGTGACCACCTCGGAGATGAGCCGCAACGTCGCAGAGGCTGCCACGGGCACGTCGCAGATCGCGCACAGCATCATCACGGTGGCGACCATCGCCGCCTCCTCGATGAAGGACGCCGAAGAGGTGGTCTCGAACGCCCAGGAGATGTTCGCGGGCGCCACCCGGACCGCTGACGAGATGCGCAGGTTCACCGTCTGAACGTCTCGGCGGGTGCGACCTCCTCACCCCCGCCCGCCGAGACGACGTGTGCCGCCGGATGCTCAGCGCCCGGCGGCACACGTCGGTTCTCACGTCGCGCTCTGGTGCACAGGCCCGTCAGGTGGACATGGGTGAGGCGATGCCGACCAGCGTCCCGAACGGGTCGCGCACGTAGGAGGCGCGCTGACCCCAAGGTTCGTCGTGCGGTTCGGTCAGTGGTCGTGCCCCGGCGTCGACCGCGCGACGGAACGAGCCGTCCACGTCGTCGCTGATCAGAGTCACCTCGAACCCGGCTGGGGGCTGATCGGGGTCGAGCGGGGTGTACGGCGGCACGGCCTCGGCTCCGAGCTCGTGGCTGGTGAAGGCGAGCGTGGTCTCGCCGGTCGCCAGCGTGCCGAACTGACCGGACTCATGGAGGAACCCGATCTCCATGCCGAAGGCGCGGACGTAGAAGTCCAGGGCCGCGGGGACGTCAGGGACGTAGACGATGGTGTAGCCGAGTCGCACAGGTCGCTCCGTTCATCGGGATCAGGTGGTGCCATGCTCGACGCCTCGTGCCGGTGCGTCGTGGACGATCCGGTCAGCGGGCCGCCGACGCCCAGGTGGCCAGCTCGGACGGTTGCAGCCCTGCCAGCGCTCGGACGCCACGGCTGGCGTGCTGCTGGTCAGCGAAGCCCGCGTCGTAGGCGGCGTCCGACAGCGACGTGCTCGCCACGGCTTGGGCGAACCTCCACAGCCGCAGCACCTGCGCGACCGTGCCCGGCGAGACCCCGAACCACTCGTGGCAGACCCTGCGGACGGTGCTCTCCGACCAGCCGGTGGCTGCCGTCACGTCCCGCAGCCGCACCCCGGGCTGGTCGAGCAGGCTCAGCAGACGGTCACGGCCGGTGTCGACCTGCCAGCGCACAGCCCTGGCCTCGACGGCCCTGACCAGTCGGTCGACACGTTCAGCGAGGTCACGAGGGTCGTCCAGGTGCCACCCGGGCCACGTCGGGTCGACGGTGACCCTGGTGGCTCCAGCAGGCAGCCGCAGACCGGCGGCGACCTCGCCCCGGTGCGCGGGCATCACCAGGCGGGAGGTGGTCCGGGGTACGGCGACCGGTGACGTCCCGTCCCACACCACGTCGCACGACAGGTCAGGCAGCACCAGGTGCTCCGCGTCGCTCAAGAGCTCCAGCCGCCAGACCACCGCCCCTGCCAGCGCCATGTCGCGCCCCTGCGCCACAGCAGGGTCCACCAGGGTGGGGGCGGTCTTCACGCCGCGATCGTCGCACGCACCTCAGACACAGGAAGGTTCTTCTCCAGACGCCGAGGCGGCCATCACCGTTCTGGTCTACAGGTATTGAAGGTGCTGAGGTGCCCGGCGTACACTGAGGAGGCCCGTTGCGCTGAGCTTCGGGAAGTGAGCCCGAGACCCGTCCGGAATGGTCGTGGCGCTCGGGCTTCGCGCTTCCTGGCTACACATCGATCACGTCGACGACCACCTGCTCACAGCGCCTCCTCCACTCACCGCCCTTTGCCCAGGCCCATGCGACCGCATCCGGGATCGCGAGCAGGGGCTCTGAGGTCGCAGACTCGTGCTGGTAGCGGAGCCGGTCGGCGTACCCGACCATCCGGGTGGCCTCGATCAGCTGCTGTCGATCCCGGCGCACCAGACTCGCGTCGCGCTCCAGGTACAGGTGGGTGTGTCCGTTGCGGGCGATGTCAGCGACCAAGGCTCGTAGGCATCGTTCACGTCGTTCGAGCTCGGTGCGATATGAGGTTCCCGCTCGATAGATCGTGACCTTCGGGGCTAGCTCTGCGACCGAAGTCAGGATCAATCTTCTTCGCCGGTCGCTCTCCTTCTTCATGTGCAGACGTGGCTGGCCTGGCATCCTCAGTGCCCGGATCGCGCGCCGGGCACGGTCTAAGCCCTGAGGGTCTACCAGCGCCGCAGCCATCAGGTAGTCGCGAGCCGTCGATTCGTCGACGAAGACGTGGCTCATGAAGAGCTCGCTGTCTTCTGGGCGCTCGACGGATCGTCGCTCCGCACCGCGTCGCACGACAGGTCAGGCAGCACCAGGTGCTCGGCGTCGTTCAAGAGCCCCAGCCGCCAGACCAGCGCCCCCTCCATGTCGCACCCACACGCCACAGCGGGGTCCACCAGGGTGGGGGCGGTCTGCACGCCGCGATCGTCGCACGCACCTCAGACACGGGCAGGTTTTTCCTCGAGCAGCGGGAACAACGACGTCTCGGTCGCGGTTGAGTCTGGTGGGCTCAGCTTCGTCTGGCTCTGGGGTTGCCTCGGCTGGGATGTCGAGGCAGACTTGAGCCGGGCGGGCTCAAGGCTCCGCGCGAGACAGAGACACCAGGGGGTCGGACCCCGGAAGGAAGGCAAGGCACATGGCACGAGTCGTCGGGATCGACCTCGGGACCACCAACTCCGTCGTCGCGACGCTGGAGGGTGGCGAGCCCACCGTCATCGCGAACGCCGAGGGTGCGCGCACCACCCCGTCGGTGGTCGCGTTCTCCAAGACCGGCGAGGTGCTCGTCGGCGAGATCGCCAAGCGCCAGGCGGTGACCAACGTCGACCGCACGATCACCTCGGTCAAGCGGCACATGGGCTCGGACTGGAAGAGCCCCGAGATCGACGGCAAGACCTACACCGCGCAGGAGATCAGCGCCCGCGTGCTCGGCAAGCTCAAGCGCGACGCCGAGGCGTTCCTGGGGGAGACGATCACCGAGGCCGTCATCACCGTCCCGGCGTACTTCAACGACTCCCAGCGCCAGGCCACCAAGGACGCCGGCACCATCGCCGGGCTCAACGTGCTGCGCATCATCAACGAGCCGACCGCCGCGGCGCTCGCCTACGGGCTGGAGCGCGGCAAGGAGGACGAGCTGATCCTCGTCTTCGACCTGGGCGGTGGCACGTTCGACGTGTCCCTGCTGGAGGTCGGCAAGGACGACGACGGTTTCTCCACCATCGAGGTGCGCGCCACCTCCGGCGACAACCACCTGGGTGGCGACGACTGGGACAACAAGGTCGTCGACTACCTGGTCACCGAGGTGAAGAACGGCTACGGCCAGGACCTGTCGAAGGACAAGGTCGCCCTCCAGCGGCTGCGCGAGGCCGCCGAGCAGGCCAAGAAGGAGCTCTCCTCAGCGACCACCACCAACATCTCCCTGCAGTACCTGGGCATGAGCGAGAACGGCCCGATCCACCTGGACGCCAAGCTCACCAGGGCCCAGTTCCAGGAGATGACCAGGGATCTCCTGGACCGCACCCGCGCTCCGTTCGCCTCGGTGATCCGCGACGCCGGCATCTCGGTCTCCGACATCGACCACATCGTGCTGGTCGGCGGCTCGACTCGGATGCCCGCGGTGACCGAGCTGGTCAAGGAGCTCACCGGCGGCAAGGAGCCGAACAAGTCCGTCAACCCCGACGAGGTGGTCGCGGTCGGCGCCGCGCTCCAGGCCGGTGTGATGAAGGGCGACCGCAAGGACGTCCTGCTCATCGACGTCACCCCGCTGTCGCTGGGCATCGAGACCAAGGGCGGGGTGATGACCAAGCTGATCGAGCGCAACACGGCCATCCCGACCAAGCGCTCGGAGATCTTCTCCACCGCCGAGGACAACCAGCCGTCGGTGCTCATCCAGGTGTTCCAGGGCGAGCGCGAGTTCGCGCGCGACAACAAGCCGCTGGGCACCTTCGAGCTGACCGGGATCGCCCCCGCCCCGCGCGGCGTCCCGCAGGTCGAGGTCACCTTCGACATCGACGCCAACGGTATCGTGCACGTCTCCGCCAAGGACCGTGGCACCGGCAAGGAGCAGTCGATGACCATCACCGGCGGCTCCGCGCTGCCGAAGGACGAGATCGACCGGATGGTCAAGGAGGCCGAGGCTCACGCGGCCGAGGACAAGGAGCGCCGCGAGGAGCAGGAGACCCGCAACGTCGCCGAGCAGGCTCTCTACTCGACGGAGAAGGCGCTCGCTGACAACGCCGACAAGCTGCCCGACGACGTGAAGACCGAGGTGCAGACCACGGTCGACGAGCTCAAGAAGGCGCTCGAGGGCACCGACGTCGCGGCCGTCAAGGCCAAGCACGCGGCGCTGACGCTGGCCAGCCAGAAGATCGGCCAGGCGGTGTACGCCCAGCCGGACGCGGCGCAGGACGCCCCGGCCGGTGACGCGCCCGCGTCGTCCGACGACGACGTGGTCGACGCCGAGATCGTCGATGACGAGGACGAGCGCAAGTGACGGCCTCCTCGGGCGACCCGGGCGGCGAGGAGCCTCGGATCGTGGACCGGCGCAAGATCGACCCGGAGACCGGCGAGGTCCGCGACCCGGCCTCGTCCGAGACCGTCGACGCGGGTGAGGCCGAGCCGGGCGAGGCCGAGCGGCTGGCCGCCGAACGCCTCGACCAGCTCCAGCGGGTCAGCGCCGACTACGTCAACCTCCAGAACCAGTACTCGGCCTATGTGAAGCGGTCGAAGAACGAGGAGCGGGCGGCGTTCGCCCGGGGCGTCGAGGGGTTGGCCGAGGGGCTGATCCCGGTGCTGGACGACATCGAGCTGGCTCGTCAGCACGGCGACCTGACCGGTCCGTTCGGCTCCATCGCGGAGAAGCTCGAGCAGATCCTCGAGCATTTCGGGGTGGTCCGCTACGGCGCGGCCGGCGACCCGTTCGACCCGGCGGTGCACGAGGCTCTGATGCACGGGCACTCCACGGATGCGACCGAGCCGACGGTGCAGCAGGTGCTGCAACCGGGCTACATGGCCGGTGAGCGGGTGCTGCGGGCCGCCCGCGTCGCCGTTGTCGAACCTGAGGCCGGCGACGGCCGGTGACCGTGCCGGTGGGCCGCGCAGCGCGGCCCACCGGCAGCACCGGCAGACGATGACGAGGAGGGAGGCGCCGTGACCGGTCAGGACTGGTTGGCCAAGGACTTCTACGCCATGCTCGGCGTCCCCAAGGGCGCCGACGCCGCGACGATCAAGAAGGCGTACCGCAAGAAGGCCCGTGAGCTGCACCCGGACCAGAACCAGGGCGACCCGCAGGCTGAGGAGCGGTTCAAGGACATCGGTGAGGCGTACGCCGTGCTGTCTGACCCCGAGCAGCGCCGCCAGTACGACCAGCTGCGCGCGCTCGGTGGTGGGGCCAGGTTCACCGCCGGCGGTGGCCCGGGCGGCGGTGGCGGGTTCGAGGACGTGCTGGGCGGCATGTTCGGCCCGGGCGCTCGGGTCCGGTACTCCTCCGGCGCCGGTGGCCCCAGCCCCGCCCCTCCGGGCGGTGGCGGGTTCGAGGACCTCTTCGGGGGGCTGTTCAGCGGTGCCTTCGGCCAGCGTTCCCCGCAACGAGGCGCTGACCTGACCGCGTCCACCTCGGTGCCGTTCCGCACCGCGGCCGAGGGGTCGACGGTGTCGCTGGTGGTCGAGGGCCGCACCGTCAACGCCCGTCTCCCGGCGGGGGTCAGCGACGGGCAGAAGATCCGGCTGCGCGGCAAGGGCCGCCCTGGCGAGCACGGCGCGCCCGCGGGTGACCTGGTGATCGAGGTGCGTGTGGAGCCGCACCCGGTGTTCAGCCTCGAGGGCCGCAACCTGCGGGTGACCGTCCCGGTCGCGTTCGACGAGGCCGCGCTCGGCGCGACCATCGAGGTGCCGACCCTCGACGCGGGCACGGTCAAGGTGAAGGTGCCCCCGGGCACCCCGTCGGGCCGCAACCTGCGGGTCAAGGGCAAGGGGGTCGCCACGCCGCAGGGCACCGGTGACCTGCTGATCGCCGTGCAGGTGGTGGTGCCGCAGAAGCTCACGCCGGCGGCCAAGGAGGCCGTGCAGGCGTTCGGGATCGCGACCTCGGGGGACAACCCGCGAGCTGATCTGTACGCCGCCGCGCGAACGTGAGCGCGGTCTGACGACGATGTGAGGAGGTGCAGCGATGGACGAGGACGCCCCGATGTTCGTCATCTCGGTCGCCGCACAGATGGCCGGGATGCACCCGCAGACGCTGCGTCAGTACGACCGGCTCGGCCTGGTCTCCCCAGGTCGCAGCCGAGGCCGAGGCCGCCGCTACTCGTTGCGAGACGTCGCCACGCTGCGTGAGATCCAGCGCCTGTCTCAGGACGAGGGCATCAACCTCGCGGGGATCAAGCGCATCCTGGCGCTGGAGGACGAGGTCCGGACGCTGCACCGCCAGCTGTTCTCCCTGCGTGAGCTGCTCGACCCGGCGGGGAGGGTGTTCTCCGCCTCGGCCACCGGTGACGTCGAGGCCGTCCGCCCCCGGGCGCGCACGCACAGCTCGGCGCTCGTCCCCTGGCGTCCCCGTCAGCTGATCCGCCGCCTGTCGCCCTGAGCCCTTCGCGCTGAACCTTTCGTGCTGAACCTTTCGCGCTGACTCCTTCGCCCTGGCCCTCTCGCCAGGCGCGGGTGCCTGACGACCAGGCTCACGCCCGGTGATGACGTCGCGCCACAGAGCGAGGTGTGACGTAGATCACGTGGGCTGTTCGAGTGAGCCGGGATGGTCTGGGTTGTCCGGGTTTGTCGTGGGCTGAGACGGTGCTGCTCTGCACGCGACGTGCAGGAGGCTGACCGAGAGGCTGGATCGTGGCGCGCAGAGCACCTGAGCACGACATCGCCCGTGACCGGGAGCAGGCCCGACGACGCCGGCTCGTCCGGCTGCTCGTGGTGCTGGTCGCCGTCCAGGTGTGGGTGGTGGCCCGCCAGGCGCTCGGGCAGCCGGTGCTGCCGGCGATGCCCGAGATCGACACGTTCATCCTCGTCCCGATCCTGTTCTTCACCGCGCTGCTGCTGCTGATCGTCGGCACGCAGATCGGCTCAGGACGCTCGCCCCACCTCACCTACCGGCCTGAGCAGGTGGACGTGCGTCTGGACGAGGTGATCGGCATCGACCCGATCATCGAGGACGTGCGCCGCTCTCTGGACCTGTTCTGGGCGCACCGCACGTTCGCCGAGCAGACCGGCGGGCGCCCGCGTCGCGGTCTGCTGTTCGAGGGGCCCCCGGGCACCGGCAAGACGCTGACCGCCAAGGCCATGGCCGCCGAGGCCGGGGTGCCGTTCCTGTTCGTCTCGGCCACGTCGTTCCAGTCCATGTACTACGGAGCGACCGCTCGCAAGATCCGGGCCTACTTCCGTGCCCTGCGCAAGGCCGCCGCCAAGGAGGGCGGCGCGATCGGGTTCATCGAGGAGATCGACGCCATCGCGATGGCCCGCGCCTTCATGCCCGCGAGGCTGCGCTCCGACGGCACCCTGGTGCGTCGCGGCCCGTCCGTCGACCGGGCGGTCTCCGAGGGGACCGGTGGGGTGCTCAACGAGCTGCTCGTGCAGATGCAGTCTTTCGACGAGCCTCTGGGTGCCGACAAGCTGCGCAACCGGTTCCGCTCGGCGGTCAACCTGATGCTCCCCGCGCACCGCCAGATCCCGATGCGCAAGCCCGCCCGGGCGCCGCTGATGCTCATCGCGGCGACCAACCGTGCCGACGCGCTAGACCCGGCCCTGCTGCGCCCCGGGCGGTTCGACCGGCGTCTGACCTTCCCCGAGCCTGACGTGCACGGCCGCCGCGCCCTGGTGGACCACTTCCTGGCCAGGCGCGCCCACGACCCCGAGCTGGACTCCTCGGCTGTCCGAGACCGGGTGGCCGCGGCCACCAACGGCTGGACGCCGGTGATGATCGAGCACGTGCTGGACGAGGCGCTCATCAACGCGATGCGTCGAGGGGCGGAGGCGATGAGCTACGCCGACGTGGAGAAGGCTCGGATCACAGAGATGGTCGGTCTGGGCCAGCCGGTCACCTACACCCGCGCCGAGCAGGCGCTCATCGCGACCCACGAGGCCGGGCACGCGGTCACGGCTCACCTGGTGGCCCCTCATCGGGTGCTCGAGGTGGTCACGATCGTCAAGCGCGGCTCGTCGCTCGGGCTGCTCGCCCACGACGACCCCGAGGACGTCTACACCCGCTCGTCGGCCGAGCTGCGTGCCCTGATCCAGATCTCCATGGGGGGCTGGTGCGCCGAGGAGCTGTTCTTCGGCGACACGTCGACCGGACCCGCCTCGGACCTGGCCGCTGCCACCCGCCTGGCGTCCCAGATGGTCGGGGCCGCGGGCATGACCGGCTCGTTGGTCTCCCTGGCCGCGACGGGCAAGGACATCGTCGAGGCGGTCGTCGGTGACACCGCCGCCCGCGACCAGCTCGAGCAGGTGCTCGCCGAGGCCCGCGACGCGGTCCGCGTCCTCCTGGCCGAGAACCGCGACCTGGTCGAGGCTCTGCGCGACGCCCTGCTGGACCGCTACGAGCTCGTCGGCCCGGAGATCACCGAGGTGCTGTACATGGCTGTCGCCTCCCGGGAGGGTGTCACCGCCTCGGTGTCGGGGGTCTGACCGACGCGGTGCCTGTGGGTCGACCTGTGGACGACACGCAGGGGTCGTCGGTGCGGCGACGGTGTGTCGGCGTGCTCCTTGTGGACGGTCTCGACGGTGGATCGACGTCCTCGCTGGTCGCGAGCCGTGCGCGGTCCCCAGCGTCGGAGCGCGCGATCCACAGGGTGAAAACACACCGGTGTAAGCACAACACCTAGGGGTGGGTTGCCCGCTGGGCCACTAGGTGTAGTGTTGCGCCAGTCGTCGCCGCCAGATCGTCACCAAGTGATCCGGCGGCGGCGAGCAGGCGGATCGAGACGACAGACTGAAGACGACAGCGCGCGCCGGACGGGACGACCGGACAGGCGCGAGGCGCAGAGGTAGAGGAGACCATCATGACGATCACCGTCTACAGCAAGCCGTCGTGCGTGCAGTGCACGGCGACCTACCGCGCCTTCGACAAGGCAGGCCACGAGTACACCGTCGTGGACATCGCTGAGGACGCCGACGCGCGCGACTACGTGATGTCGCTCGGGCACCTCCAGGCCCCGGTCGTGGTGGCCGGTGGTGAGCACTGGTCCGGCTACCGGCCCGACAAGATCGCAGCCGTCGCGACGAGGATGGCGCAGTCCTCCGTCGCCTGAGACGTCCGCCGAGCCTGGGCACGAGGCCTGGGCCGCGGACCGCAGTCGCCCCGGGCCGGCGCCAGGACAGCACCGTGCCGGCCCGGCTGGCACCTACCCGAGAGGCCCAGCGCCACGGCGTCTGGGCCTCTCGCATGACCGACACGACCTGAGCAGGGCGCCGAGATACCCGCAGCGCCCCAGACGAGACAGTGCCCCAGACGAGGACGAGAACCCTATGACCACCACCATCGAGCCTCGCAGCGAGCAGGCCGAGCTGGACTATCACGCGCTCAACGCGATGCTCAACCTCTACGACGCCGACGGGAACATCCAGCTCCACGCCGACCGTGAGGCAGCCCGGCAGTACTTCTTGCAGCACGTCAACCAGAACACCGTCTTCTTCCACGACCTGGCCGAAAAGCTCGACTACCTGGTCGAGCACCAGTACTACGACGCCGCTGTCCTGGAGCGGTACAGCCGGGAGTTCGTGCGCCAGGCGTTCAAGTTCGCGTACTCGAAGAAGTTCCGCTTCTCGACCTTCCTCGGCGCCTTCAAGTACTACACCAGCTACACGCTGAAGACGTTCGACGGCAAGCGGTACCTGGAGCGCTTCGAGGATCGCGTCACCATGGTCTCGCTCGCCCTGGCCGACGGTGACGAGCAGTTCGCCCTGCACCTGATCGACGAGATCGTCTCCGGGCGGTTCCAGCCGGCCACGCCGACGTTCCTCAACCTGGGCAAGGCTCAGCGGGGCGAGCCGGTCTCCTGCTTCCTGCTGCGCATCGAGGACAACATGGAGTCCATCGCGCGCGGCATCAACTCCTCCCTCCAGCTGTCCAAGCGCGGCGGGGGTGTGGCGCTGCTGCTGTCGAACCTGCGTGAGCACGGCGCGCCCATCAAGCACATCGAGAACCAGAGCTCGGGCGTCATCCCCGTGATGAAGCTGCTCGAGGACTCGTTCTCCTACGCCAACCAGCTCGGTGCCCGGCAGGGTGCGGGCGCGGTCTACCTGCACGCCCACCACCCGGACATCTACCGGTTCCTGGACACCAAGCGCGAGAACGCCGACGAGAAGATCAGGATCAAGACGCTGAGCCTCGGCGTCGTCATCCCGGACATCACGTTCGAGCTGGCCCGCAAGAACGAGCCGATGTACCTGTTCAGCCCCTACGACGTCGAGCGCGTCTACGGGGTGCCGTTCGCCGACATCGACGTGACCGAGCGATACCACGAGATGGTGGACGACGCCCGCATCCGCAAGACGCGCATCGACGCCCGCGAGTTCTTCCAGCGGCTGGCCGAGATCCAGTTCGAGTCGGGCTACCCCTACGTCATGTTCGAAGACACGGTGAACCGGGCCAACCCGATCAAGGGCAAGATCACCATGTCGAACCTGTGCTCGGAGATCCTCCAGGTCGCCACGCCCTCGACCTACCACGAGGACCTCTCGTACGAGACCGTCGGCCGCGACATCTCCTGCAACCTGGGCTCGCTGAACATCGCCATGGCGATGGACGGGGGCGACCTGGGACGCACCGTCGAGACCGCGATCCGCGCGCTCACCGCCGTGGCCGACCAGACGTCCATCGAGTCGGTGCCCAGCATCAAGCGCGGCAACGAGGCCGGCCACGCGATCGGCCTGGGTCAGATGAACCTGCACGGCTACCTGGCCCGTGAGCGCATCCACTACGGCTCCGACGAGGCGCTGGACTTCACCAACATCTACTTCTGCACCGTGGCCTACCACGCGATCAGGGCCTCGAACCTGCTCGCCAAGGAGCGCGGGCAGTCCTTCCTCGGCTTCGAGGACTCCACGTACGCCTCGGGGGAGTACTTCACCAAGTACGTCGAGAAGGAGTGGGCCCCGCGCACCGAGCGCGTCGGTGAGCTGTTCGCCGACGCGGGCGTCCGTGTCCCGACCGTCGAGGACTGGCGCGCGCTGGCCGCCGACGTCGCCGCGCACGGCATGTACAACCAGAACCTTCAGGCCGTGCCGCCGACGGGCTCGATCTCGTACATCAACCACTCGACCAGCTCGATCCACCCGATCGCGTCGAAGATCGAGATCCGCAAGGAGGGCAAGATCGGCCGGGTCTACTACCCGGCGCCCTTCATGGACAACGACAACCTCGAGTTCTACGCCGACGCCTACGAGATCGGCTACGAGAAGATCATCGACACCTACGCCGAGGCCACCCAGCACGTGGACCAGGGGCTGTCGCTGACGCTGTTCTTCTCCGACACCGCGACCACGCGCGACCTCAACCGGGCGCAGATCTACGCCTGGAAGAAGGGCATCAAGACGATCTACTACGTCCGTCTCCGGCAGATGGCGCTGGAGGGGACCGAGGTGGCGGGGTGTGTGTCGTGCATGTTGTGAGTGGGTGGGTGGGAGGGGGCGCCGCCTCTGCCCGGACTCGCCTGCGGCGAGTCTTTGATGCCCACCACACCGGAGTCGGCGCCCCCTCCCACCCGTTCCGTGGTGACCCGCCACCTCGTCTGGGGGAGGGTCTTGGGGGTTGGGTAGGTGGTCGGGTTGGTCTGTGACGTCGCCCCTCGTGTTTCTCATCTCATCAAGGAGGTCGGGCTGTGATTCAGCCTAAGCTGAAGCTGGTGGACCGGGTCCAGGCGATCAACTGGAACCGGCTGGAGGACGAGAAGGACCTGGAGGTCTGGGACCGTCTGACCGCGAACTTCTGGTTGCCGGAGAAGGTGCCGGTGTCCAACGACATCCAGTCCTGGGCCACGCTCACCGAGGCCGAGAAGCTCATGACCACCCGGGTGTTCACCGGGCTGACGCTGCTGGACACCATCCAGGGGACCGTCGGCGCGGTGTCGCTCATCCCCGACGCGCTGACCACGCACGAGGAGGCCGTCTACACGAACATCGCGTTCATGGAGTCGGTGCACGCGAAGAGCTACTCGTCCATCTTCTCCACGCTGATCTCCACCCCGGAGATCGACGAGGCGTTCCGGTGGAGCGAGGAGAACCCGAACCTGCAGCGCAAGGCCGAGATCATCCTCCAGTACTACCGGGGCGACGAGCCGCTGAAGCGCAAGGTCGCCTCGACCATGCTCGAGTCGTTCCTGTTCTACTCCGGCTTCTACGCGCCGATGTACTGGGCGTCGCGGGCGAAGCTCACGAACACCGCTGACCTCATCCGCCTCATCATCCGTGACGAGGCGGTGCACGGGTACTACATCGGGTACAAGTACCAGAAGGGGCTGGAGCTGGTCGACGAGGCCAAGCGCCAAGAGCTCAAGGACTACACGTTCGAGCTGCTCTTCGAGCTCTACGACAACGAGGTCGAGTACACCCAGGACCTCTACGACGCGCTCGGCCTGACCGAGGACGTGAAGAAGTTCCTGCGCTACAACGCCAACAAGGCCCTGATGAACCTCGGCTACGAGGCGCTGTTCCCGCGCGACGAGACCGACGTGAACCCGGCGATCCTCGCCGCGCTGAGCCCCAACGCCGACGAGAACCACGACTTCTTCTCCGGCTCGGGCTCGTCCTACGTCATCGGCAAGGCCGTCACCACCGAAGACTCCGACTGGGACTTCTGACCGTCTGCTGGCGCGCCGCGCCCGGCGGAGGTCTTCTCAGCCTGTCGGGCGGGCGAGCCGGTGGAGCATCGTCGCCGCCTCTTCGGGGGTGTCGGGCAGCAGCACCTGCCAGATCCGCACCGGGCACCGTGTCGCCTCGCTGATCTCCAGCGGGGCGACACGTCGTTCGATCGCGGCCCGCAGCCGCTCGCTGTGCCGCTCCGGGGCGGCCGCACGCGAGACGAGCACCGAGGCCACGCCACCGCCCAGGGTGGCCATCGGGTGACCGGCGCCGAACACGGCTCGCAAGGCCGCCCCGACCGCCGCCGAACGGGCCGCGCGAAGCAGGCGGGGCACCTCCTCGACCGCGACGTCGACCACGATCAGCGCGTGCGTGGTGCGAGCCTCGATGCGGCGGCGCAGCGCCACGCCGTACAGCTCCACCAGACGCTGACGCAGGTAGCCGCTCGTGGGCAGGCCCGTCTCGGGGTCCAGCACACCCGTGTCCATCGTCTCGCCCGCCTGAGCGTCGGCCCAGCCGACGCTCAGCGCGCGCACCACGTCCACCGGCGGCGTGCTCGCCCCGACCGTCCGGTACAGGCAGGTGAGGTCGTCGATGGCCTCGCCGATGCCGACCCCCGCGTCGGCCCGGGCCCGGCCCAGGTTCTCAGCCTCGTCCAGCGCTGGCGCGCCTGAGGCCACCGCCTGGGCGAGCAGGTCCACGGCAGGGTGGTACCAGTCGCCCGGGCGCAACCAGACGGAGTCGAGGCTCTCGGCACGCCAGCGCTCGCGCAGAGCCGTCGGCTCCTCAGCGGGCAGGCGGGTCGTCACAGTAAGAGAGAGTGGCACAGCCGCGATCTGTGACGGCACCGAAGTCAGGTACGAAAGGTAGTTCACCCGGCGCGTCCGATATGGCACCCTATGGGCACAGTGCCAGAAGGAGAGCAGGCGGACGTGACCATCGAGGGGCTGCGACAGGGCGACGCTGAGCTTCTTGCTGCCTTCCGGGGCGGTGACACCCAGTGCTTCGAGTCTCTGTACGACCGGCAGGCCGCCGCCGCGCTCGTCGTCGCCCGGCAGTACACCGACTCGGGAGCCGACGCGGAGGACGTCGTCGCTGACGCCTTCACCGCCGTGTACTCCGCGCTGCGCCGTGGTCGGGGCCCGACGGAGGCCTTCCGCGCCTACCTGTTCACGGTGGTGCGCCGGGTCGCCGCCCTGCACCGCACCCAGGGCCGACGGGTGCTCGCGACCGACGACGTGACCACGCTCGAGGTCGGGGTCCCGGCAGCTGGCGCCGACGAGCCGGCGCTCGCCGGGTTCGAGTCCAGCGTGGTCGCCAAGGCCTTCGCGTCGCTGCCCGAGCGCTGGCAGCTGGTGCTGTGGCACTCCGAGGTCGAGGGCGCGACGCCGGCCCAGATCGCGCCGCTGCTGGGCCTGAGCGCCAACTCGACAGCGGCTCTCGCCTACCGTGCCCGCGAGGGGCTGCGGCAGGCGTACCTGAGCGAGCACCTGGCCGGGTCGCTCGACGAGCGCTGCCGCCCGACCGCCGACAACCTCGGCGCCTACGTGCGCGGTGGGCTCGGCGCGCGAGCCTCCCGCAAGGTCGCCGCCCACCTCGACGAGTGCGTCCGGTGCACCGCGCTGCTGGCCGAGCTCGGTGACGTCAGCCACGAGATGCGCGGGGTCATCGCCCCGCTGGTCCTCGGCATCGCCGGGCTCGGCGCCCTCGGGCAGAGCCTGCCGATCGGGGGCGGGCTGTCGGCCCTGGCCTGGACGGGTGCCGGGGCGGCCTCGGCGGTCGGCGCCGCGACGGGAGCGGGTGCGCTCGGGTCGTGGTCCACCGCCGGCTCCGTGACGGGTGCCGGTGCGACCTCCGGGAGCGCGGCAGGTGTCACCGCGGGCGCTGGAGGTGCGTCTGTCGGCCTCACCGCGACCACCAGCGGCGCGGCCACGCTCGTCGCCTCGATCCCTCCGGCGGTGACCGCTGCCGCCACCGCTGCCGCGGTCGTCGTCGCAGGGGCTGTGGTCGTCGTCACCCAGCTGTTCGGCCAGGCCCCGCTCGACATCCAGGCCTCGCCCGCCGAGCCCTCGGCCTCCGTCCAGCCGACCTCGGAGGAGGAGCCGGGGGCCACGCTCGACGACGTGCTGGCGCCTGAGGTCTCCATCGACTGGTCCGGCTCGGTGCTCGACCTGCAGGCCGGTCGGTCGGGGCAAGATCTGAGGCTCGCCGTCCAGAACACCGGTGACCTCGCGGCCGCTGACCTCACGGCGACCGTCTACCTGCCTGACGGGATGACGTTCGACGCCACGGTCGACGTCAGCGGTGTCGCGGCAGGCGGGTACTCGCTGCCGCGCTCCACCTCGTGGGGCTGTGTCGGGACGTCGAGCCAGGAGGCGACGTGCACGCTGTCGCGGCTCGACCCTGAGACCGCCTCCACCCTCAACCTGCAGGTGACGGTCACCGAGGCCTACACCGACGACAGCGGGGAGATCGAGATCCTGCTGTCTGGTGCTGCTCTGGACGAGGTCGAGGTGCTCGCCGTGCCGGTGACCGTGAGAGCGGCCCCGGAGCGCATCGTGGTGCAGCCGCAGCCGCCCGCGCAGACGCCGCCGCTGCTGCTGGTCGCCGGCCGAGACCGGCCCCTGACCATCGACGTGTCGAGCCTCGACGGCATGACGGCCGGCAGGGCCACCGCGCTGGTCGACCTGCCCCGTGGGGTCCGGCAGGTGGGTCGGTCGCCCGAGGGCTGGAGGTGCGTCACCAACCACCGCGCCGTGCTCGCCTGCACCAGCACGGCCGGCAGGCACGGCTCGATCACCCCGCTCGACCTCACGCTGCGCGTCGACCCGGCCGCCGCGTCCGGCTCAGGGAACCTCACCGTCCGGGCCCAGGCGAGCCGGTCCGGTGGCGCCATCACGATCCCCTACACGCTGGTCCAGCCGGCGAGGCTCAGCCTCGAGCTGCCGTCCCGCGTCGTGGCGTCCGCCTCGAGCGGCGCGACCGACCTCCCGGTGACGGTGACGAACACCGGCGAGCTCGACTCCGCTCCGGTCAGCCTGCGCCTGAGCCTTCCCCGTGGCGTCACGCTGGACGGGGCCGCCCACGGTGACTGGTCGTGCGCCGTCTCGGCCTCGTCGTCCTCGACCCTGGCCACCTCGTCGTCGTCCACGACGACGGTGCAGTGCGACCTCGGGGAGCTGGCGGCAGGTGCGTCGACCAGCGCCACGCTGCGTCTGACAGCGAGGCCCGGCGCCTCCGGGACGGTCAGCGTCCTGGCGAGGGCTGGCGACGCCGACACCGGGACCGCCTCGA
Source organism: Micrococcales bacterium (assembly GCA_009785115.1). Classification (GTDB taxonomy): domain Bacteria; phylum Actinomycetota; class Actinomycetes; order Actinomycetales; family Cellulomonadaceae; genus Cellulomonas. The sequence goes on along the minus strand of WQWY01000012.1, from coordinate 34,343 downwards.
GCGTCGTCTCGGCCCCGGCCCAGACGGGTGCGTCTCATGGCTCGACCGCGCGGCCGAGCGCCTCGACCGTCCGGCCAGGCACGAACGACCTGGGCCCGATGACGTCGACCGACCAGCGGCGAGGGCGCCGCTGACGCTCGGCGCCTCAGGCTCCGCGCAGGCCTGGTCCTACAGCGACCGGTCGGGCGCGAGGTCTCCGACGACGCCGTACAGCCGATCCCCGGCGTCCCCCAGCCCGGGCACGATGTACGCGTTCTCGTCGAGGCCCTCGTCGACCGCGGCCACGACGACCGTCACGTCCGCACGTGCTCCCACAGACCGTTCGACCGCGCTCAGACCCTCCGGGGTCGCGAGCAGGCAGATCGCGGTGACGTCCCTGGCACCACGGGCGAGCAGGTAGTCCACCGCCGCGACGAGGGTGCCGCCCGTGGCCAGCATCGGGTCCAGCAAGAAGCACTGGCGACCAGACAGGTCGTCGGGCAGGCGGTGGGCGTAGGTGACGGCCTCCAGCGTCTCCTCGTCGCGACGCATCCCGAGGAACCCGACCTCCGCCGTGGGCAGCAGACGGGCCATCCCGTCGAGCATGCCCAGCCCGGCACGCAGCACCGGGACCACCAGGGGGCGAGGAGAGGCGATCGTCATGCCGACCGTCGGGCAGACCGGGGTGACGATCGCCGTCTCGCGCACCGCGATCTGTCGCGTCGCCTCGTAGGCGAGCAGCGTGACCAGCTCGTCCACCAGCGCACGGAACGTCGGTGACGGGGTCGTCCGGTCGCGCAGCACCGTGAGCTTGTGAGCGACCAGAGGATGCTGGGCGACGTGCACGCGCATGCCCTCACCTTAGGTCGCGCGGGCAGGTGGCACCGTCTGGGCGCGCGCCCAGACGGTGCTGGCAACGGCACCACCTGCCCGTGCGACCTTCGAGGCGTGACGGCTTCCTCGCCCGCCCCGGGGCAGAATGGGGCGGTGCGGGCGAGCGAGCGCGAGATCGAGACGATGGGCCTCGCTCTGGCCGAGGCGCGGGCAGCGCTGACCACCGGAGACGTGCCGGTCGGTGCGGTGGTGCTCGGGCCGGACGGGGGCGTCGTCGGGTCTGGGCGCAACGCCCGAGAGGCCACCGGCGACCCGACAGCCCACGCCGAGGTGCTCGCGATCCGCGAGGCCGCAGCGACGCTCGGTGCGTGGCGGCTCGACGGCTGCACCCTCGTCGTGACCCTCGAACCGTGCCTGGCCTGCGCGGGCGCGATGATCCTGGCCCGGGTCCCCCGGCTGGTGCTCGGAGCCTGGGACGAGAAGGCCGGAGCCTGCGGGTCGGTGTGGGACGTGGTGCGCGACCGCCGAGCGCTGCACCAGGCCGAGGTCGTCGGCGGCGTCCGCGAGGACGACTGCGGCGCGCTGCTGCGCGACTTCTTCGTCACCCGTCGCCGCTGAGCCAGACGTCGCCGCGGCCCCAGGCCCGATTGGTTTCGCTCGACACGCCTCGGGTACTGTGTGCGGCGGTAGCGTGTCCGAGCGGTCTAAGGAGCACGCCTCGAAAGCGTGTGTGGGTGATGAGCCCACCGTGGGTTCGAATCCCACCGCTACCGCGAGATCGAGAGCGACGTGTGCTTGCGGACCGCGCAAGCCGCGTCGCTCTCGCCATCTGTGCGGGGCCCAGCCCCGCACCCGCCGAGGGGGCTTGCCCCCTCGGAAACCCCCGCTCGGTCGGTCTCTGACCTTCGTATGGTCTGTGCAGGGTCTGTCAGCCCGACCTTGACGCTGAGGGGTTTGCCCTTTGAGGTGTTCCCGCTCGGCTGATTCCTGGCCTTCGTGTGTTCTTGTGCGGGGCTCGCCTCAGTCCTTGACCCTTGGCGATTCACCTCGAGGGCGCTGCCAACCGCTCGAGGAGGGTGGCTACGCCGTCGTCGGTGTTGGGGGGGAGCACCTCGTCGACGGTGGCCAGGACGGTGTGGTGGGCGTTGGCCACGGCGAAGGACCTGCTCGCCCAGGCCAGCATCGGCAGGTCGTTGGGGGCGTCGCCGACGGCCCACACGTCGTCCGGGTCGATGCCGCGCGCGGCCGCCCAGTCAGCGAGGGTCCGGGCCTTGGTGACGCCGAGGGCGGCGATCTCTCCCAGCGCGTCGACGCCTGACGAGGTCGCGGTGGCCAGGCCGTCCGTGCACGCCGCGACGCGGGCGGTGAACTCTTCGGGGCGTCGGGCCGCCCATATCTCCTCGGTGTGCACCAGCAGCTTCAGCGTGGCGGCGGGCAGCGCTCGCTCGATCCGGTCGACCGACGGGTCGCCCGGTTCTGCTGGGCGGCTCGGCATGAACCCGTGCTCGTAGACCAGCCCGGCGGCGCTCTCCGTGGCGAGACGGATCGCGGGGCCGAGGTCGGAGCGCAGCCGCGCGGCGATCTCCACGACCGTCTCGACGCTCATCCCGTGCTCGACCAGGACGGTCTGCGTCGCCACCTCCACCACCGACGCGCCGTTGGTGCAGATCGCTGTGCCGTGCTCGTGGACCACCGCGGCAAGAGGGGTCAGCCAGCGGTGCGGCCGCGCGGTGACGAACACCACTTCGACCCCGGCGGCCTGCGCGCGGGCCAGCGCCGCGACCGTGCGCGCCGAGACCTCGCCGTCAGGACGCAACAAGGTCCCGTCGAGGTCGGTGGCCAGCAGGCGCGGGGTCATCGGCACAGGTGGCTCATCGGCAGGTGCGGGCTCATCGCCCCATGATCTCCCGGTGAGGACACCCAGGCGAAGGAGTGGTGAAAGACGTCCCGCCGGGACGGTGTCACCTCCAGACCCTGCCGGAGCCGCCCGCCGCTGACCTATGCTCGGCTCGCGCCGCTCTCACGAGGAGGTCCGATGGGCTGGGTCGAGCACGCGATCTGGTGGCACGTGTACCCGCTGGGGTTCGTCGGTGCCCCCGTCCGGGACTGGCCGGCGGGCGAGGCCCGCCCCGACCTGACCGCCCGGGCCGTCGAGGCGGCGGACGAGCACCGGCTGAGCGCGCTCACCGCCTGGTTGGACCACCTGGTCGCCCTGGGCGCCAGCGGCCTGCTGCTGGGCCCGGTGTTCGCCTCGTCCACCCACGGCTACGACACGCTCGACCACCATCGCGTCGACCCGCGCCTGGGCACCGACGACGACCTGGACGCGCTGATCGCCGCGGCCCACGAGCGCGGGGTCCGGGTCTGCCTGGACGGGGTCTTCAACCATGTCGGGGCCGACCACCCGCTCGTCGTCCAGGCGCTCGCCGAAGGGCCCGACGGTCGGTACGCGTCGTGGCTCGGTATCGACTGGGACGCCCCGGGAGGCCCCAGACCGAGCGTGTTCGAGGGGCACGAAGGCCTGGTCGAGCTCGACCACACCCACCCCGAGGTCCGGGACTGGGCGGTGGGCATCCTCGACCGGTGGACCTCCCGAGGTGTGGACGCCTGGCGCCTGGACGCGGCCTACGCGGTCGACCCGGGGTTCTGGGCCGACGTGCTGCCCCGGGTCCGTGAGCGTCACCCGCAGGTCTGGTTCCTCGCTGAGGTGATCCACGGCGACTACCAAGAGCTCGTCACCGCCAGCACGGTGGACTCCGTCACCCAGTACCAGCTGTGGAAGGCGGTCTGGTCGTCGTTGCTCGACCGCAACTTCTTCGAGCTGGACTGGGCGCTCGCCCGGCACAGCGAGATGCTCGACACGTTCCTCCCGAGCACCTTCGTCGGCAACCACGACGTCACCCGCATCGCGAGCAAGGTCGGGCCGGAGGCCGCAGCGCTCGCGGCCGTCGTGCTGGCCACCGTCGGCGGGGTCCCGGCCGTGTACGCCGGTGACGAGCTGGGCTGGACCGGCGTGAAGACCGACACCTGGGGCGGTGACGACGCCGTGCGCCCGGCCTTCCCCGCCGCACCCGACCTCGGTGCCGGCGAGCAGATGTTCCGCCTGTACCAAGACCTCTTCGGCCTGCGCCGTCGCCACCCCTGGCTGACCCGCGCCCGCACCCGCCCCCTGGAGCTGACCAACACCCGCTACGTCTACGCCACGAGTGCTGAGCCTGGAGAGGCCGAGCACGGCGAGCTGGTCGTCGACCTCGACGTCACCGACCGCCCGCGCGCCCAGATCCGCACCCCTGGTGGCGAGGTTCTGCTCACCGTCGGGTGACACCACCGCTATCCGTTTGGGCGCGCGGGCGGTGGGCTGTATCCTCATGCCTCGACCCTGCGGTTCTTGGGGGTTCCTGCGCCTGTAGCTCAATGGATAGAGCATCTGACTACGGATCAGAAGGTTGGGGGTTCGAGTCCCTCCAGGCGCGCGAGACCGAGAGCGACGTGTGCTTGCGTGCTGCGCGAGCCGCGTCGCTCTCGTCATGTCACGCTGCGGTCAGCGGTAGCCCCAGATCACCGGGATCAGGAGCATGCCGACCACGAGCCAGGCCACCATGGTCAGGCTGCCCAGGCGCCAGTAGTCGCCGAAGCGGTAGCCGCCGGGGCCCATGACGATCATGTTGGCCGGGGTGGCGATCGGGGTGAGCAGGGAGGCCGCGCCCGAGACCGCGACGGTCATGAGCATCGTCTGGACGCTGATCCCGGCGTCGGCGCCCACCGCGAGCGCGATCGGCATCACGACCAGCACCGTCGCCGCGTTGGAGATGAACTGCCCGAGCAGCGCGGTCAGCATGAACACTGCCAGGAGCAGCAGCAGAGGGTGGCCGTCGCCGACCAGCCCGACCATCCAGGAGGCGATCATGTCGGCCGCCCCAGAGTCGCGGACCGCCACCGACAGCGGGATGAGCGCCCCGATGAGCAGGAGCGTCTGCCACGAGATCGACCGGTACACGCGGGCAGGGGTGACCACGCGCAGCGCGACCAGCGCCGCGGCGGCGATCAGCCCCGCGACGGCCGGGGCCACGCGGCCCGAGGCGAGCATCACCACCATGCCCACCAGCACCACGACCGTCCAGATCGCCGGGGCACCCCGTGGTGGGGCCTGGCGGCGGAGCAGCTCGGGGGCGTCCACCACCAGCACCTCGTCCTCCTGGGCGAGCGCGGTGACCGCGGGCCAGGTGCCGTGCAGCAGCAGCGAGTCTCCCTCGACGAGCTCGACCCGGCGGGCGCCGACGTCGCGCCCCATCCGGGAGATCCCGAGCACGGTGACCTTCCCCATGACCATGCCGGGGAAGCACACCCGCCCGACGACGGTCGAGCGTGGCGGGACGACGATCTCGGCGAGCCCGACCTCCTGGTTGAGCAGCGCCGAGCGTGTCTCGCGGGTCAGGGGAGCGGTGTCCACGACCAGGCCCAGCGCGGCCGCCGCGCCCTGGACGGCTTCGGGCTCCCCGGTGACCACCAGGACGTCCCCGTCGCGGAAGTCACGCTCCAGCGTGCACGGGTGGCCCCCGGGGTCTTGCATGCCGACCACCTCGACCTCCGGGTGCGCCGCGAGCGCCGTCGCCGGGAGCGCGCCGACCACGCGCAGCCGGAAGAACCCCTGGTCGAGGGCGTAGTGCTCGATCAGGGTCGACAGGTGCCCCCCGAGGTCACCGACGAGCGCGCCCTTGCCCCGGTCGGGGAGCAGGGTGCCGAACAAGGCCGCCACGGCGACGGTCACGACCAGCAGAGGTAGCCCGACGAGCGCGAACTCGAAGAAGCCGAAGCCTCCGCCGCCGGCCTCGAGCGAGGCCTCGTGCACCAAGATGTTCACCGGGCTGCCGGACAGGGTCAGCAGCGCCCCCGCGCTGGCCGCGAACGCCGTGGGGATGAGCAGGTAGGACGCGGCGATCCGGGCGCGGCGAGCGGCCGTCGCCACCACCGGCACCAGGGCCGCGGCGGCGCCGTTGGGGGTGATGAGCGCCGACACGGCCCCGGACAGCACCATGATGGCGACCAGCAGAGGGGCCCGTCTCGTCCCGGCCTTCTCGGTCAGCGTGCGGCCCGCCCAGGAGGTGATCCCGGAGGCCTGGAGGCCCTCGCTCACCACGAACAGCGTCGCGATGAAGATGACCACCGGGTCACCGAAGCCGGCCAGCGCGGTGGGCACGTCGATCACCCCGGTCGCCAGCAGCGCGAGGGCGGTCAGGACGGCGACCAGCCCGACCGACAGCCGGTTGAGGACGAACAGCCCGACGGCCGCGACCAGGATGATCAGGACGATGACGGCGTCGCTCACACGCCCGCTCCCGGGAGCTCGACCCTCGGTGCGCGCCTCGTCATGGGTGCCATGGTCGCGTGCGGCGCTCGGGGCCGCACCCCAGGTCGCACCGTCTGGCTGAGCCCTACCCGATCGGCCTCGGGGGAGCGGGCTGGGTGGCCAGCTTGCTGGCCGCGCGGATAGCCTGCCTAGGTGACAGAGAACAGCGTGCCGGGCGACCGCGACCTCAAGGGCCCTGTCCACACGGTGGACGGCTTCATCGCAGACTTCATGCGGGAGCTGAACTACGGCCAGGGGGTGTCCCTGGTCCGCAGCTCGAAGAACGACCAGTACCTCGCCCTGGCGCGTACCGTCCGCCACCACCTGCAAGCACGGTGGATGGACACACAGGCCAAGCAGCACGAGGCGCAGGCCAAGAGCGTCTGCTACCTGTCGGCCGAGTACCTGATGGGCCGCCAGCTGGGCAACGCGCTGCTGGCCTCCGACATGGACGACATCGTGGAGGAGGGTCTGGCCCGGCTGGGCCTCGATCTGGCCGAGCTGCGCGCCCAGGAGATCGAGCCGGGGCTGGGCAACGGGGGCCTGGGCCGTCTGGCGGCGTGCTTCGTGGACTCCCTGGCCACCATGTCGGTGCCGTGCATCGGCTACGGCATCCGGTACGAGTACGGCATCTTCCGTCAGGAGTTCGTCGACGGGTGGCAGGTCGAGCACTCCGACCGCTGGCTGGCCATGGGCAACCCGTGGGAGTTCCCGCACCCCGAGAGCGCCGTGACGGTGGGCTTCGGTGGCACCACGCAGACGTACACCGACGAGAGGGGCCGTACCCGCACCCGTTGGGAGCCCGCCTGGGACGTGCTGGGCGTGCCCTACAACTACATGATCCCGGGCTACCGCAACGGCCGGGTGAACACGCTGAGGCTGTGGAGCGCGCGGGCGACGCGGCCGTTCCGCCTGGCCGAGTTCAACTCTGGCGACTACGTGGGCGCGGTGCAGGGGCAGACGTTCGCGGAGAACATCTCCGCCGTCCTGTACCCGGAGGACTCGACCCCGCAGGGCAAGGAGCTGCGCCTGCAGCAGCAGTACTTCTTCTCCGCCTGCTCGATCACCGACTTCATCGACAACGTGCTGCCGGAGGGCTTCGACCTGCGCGGCCTGCCCGAGCGTGCGGTGTTCCAGCTCAACGACACCCACCCGGTGATCGCGGTGCCCGAGATGATGCGCGTGCTGGTCGACGTCAAGGGCTTCGACTGGGACGAGGCGTGGTCGATCACCCAGCGCACCTTCGCCTACACCAGCCACACGCTGCTGCCCGAAGCACTGGAGGTGTGGCCGACCGAGCTGTTCGAGCGGCTGCTGCCCCGGCACCTGGAGATCATCTACCGCATCAACGACGAGTTCTTGGAGAAGGTGCGCGAGCAGTTCCCCGACGACGAGATGCGCGTGCGGCACATGTCGATCATCGGTGAGTACCCGTTCCGGGCGGTGCGCATGGCCTACCTGGCGACCGTGGCCGCGTCGAAGGTCAACGGTGTGGCGGAGCTGCAGTCCCAGCTGCTGCGGGACAAGGTGTTCGCGGACTTCTCGCGGCTCATGCCGCAGAAGTTCACCAACGTGACCAACGGGGTCACCCCGCGCCGGTTCCTGCGCCTGGCCAACGCCAGGTTGTCCGAGCTCATCAACGAGGCCATCGGTACCGGGTGGATCACCGACCTCGACAAGCTGGGCGAGCTGGAACCTCTGGCCGACGACGCCGAGTTCCGTGCGCGGTTCCGTGCGGTCAAGCGCGCGAACAAGGTGCGGCTGGCCAAGCACCTGGCCGAGCGCGACCAGATGCGGCTGGACCCGGACCCCATGTACGACGTGATGGTCAAGCGTCTGCACGAGTACAAGCGCCAGATGCTCAAGCTGCTGCACATCGTCACGCTGTACGGCAAGCTGCGCACCGGTGCGCTGGACCCGGCCGACGTCACGCCGCGAGTGTTCGTGTTCGGGGCCAAGGCCGCCCCGGGCTACCGCATGGCCAAGCAGATCATCGGGCTCATCAACGCGGTCGGTCGCACCGTGAACACCGACCCGCTGGCGAGCAAGGTGCTCACCGTGGCCTTCCCCCCGAACTACAACGTGACGCTCGCTCAGCGGATCGTGCCTGCCGCGGACCTGTCTGAGCAGATCTCGCTCGCGGGCATGGAGGCGTCAGGCACGGGGAACATGAAGTTCGCACTGAACGGCGCGCTGACCGTCGGGACCGACGACGGTGCGAACGTCGAGATCCGCCAGCTGGTCGGTGACGACAACTTCTTCCTCTTCGGGATGCTGGAGCCGCAGGTGGAGGCGTTGGTCGAGGCGGGATACCACCCGTCGTCGTACTACGAGAAGGACGCCGACCTGCGCGCGGCGATCGACCTCATCGCCTCGGGTGCCTTCTCTGGCGGGGACGGGTCGGTGTTCGAGCCGATCGTGTCGAACCTCCTCCACCACGACCGCTTCCTGGTGCTCGCGGACTACGCCGCCTACCTGGAGGCCCAGGCCAGGGTCGAGGCCGCCTACGCCGACCAGGACGCCTGGTCGCGCTCGGCGATCCTCAACGTGGCCCGCACCGGCTTCTTCTCCTCCGACCGCTCGATGCGCGACTACATCGACCGCATCTGGCACGTCACCCCCCTCGTCGACGACGTGTGAGCCCGGCGCCCGAGCGCGCGACGCTGTCGCACGCTCGGGAGGTCGTGGACACCTGACGTGCGAGACGTCAGATGGTGGGGGTGGTCGGTAGGGTCGGGGGCGTGATCGACCTCAAGCTGCTCCGTGACGACCCCGACCAGGTGCGTGCCTCTCAGCGGGCGCGGGGGGCAGACCCCGGCCTGGTGGACCAGGTGCTCGACGCCGACGCGCGGCGCCGGGCCGCGCTGACCGAGTTCGAGCGGCTGCGTGCCGAGCAGAAGGCGCACGGCAGGCTCGTCGCCGCCGCGAAGGGCGAGGAGAAGCAACAGCTGCTCGCCCACGCCAAGCAGCTCGCGGAGCGGGTCAAGGTGTTGCAGGCCGACGCCGACGCCGCCGAGCGCACGGCCGCCGAGCTGTCCCGGCGCATCGACAACGTCGTCGAGCAGGGCGTGCCCGTCGGCGGCGAGGACGACTACGTCGTGCTCGAGCACGTCGGCGCGATCCTCGAGCCCGACTTCCCCGTGCGCGACCACCTGGAGCTCGGTGAGGGCCTCGGTGCGATCGACACCGAGCGGGGGGCCAAGGTGTCCGGGGCCCGGTTCTACTTCCTCACCGGCATCGGTGCCCGCCTGGAGCTCGCGCTGCTGAACGCCGCCGCCGACCTGGCGGTACGGCACGGGTTCACGCTGATGATCACCCCGACGCTGGTCAAGCCGGAGATCATGGCGGGCACCGGGTTCCTCGGTGCGCACGCCGACGAGATCTACCACCTGGGCACGGATGATCTGTACCTGGTCGGCACGTCCGAGGTGGCCCTGGCCGGGTACCACACCGGCGAGATCCTGGATCTGGCGGCCGGCCCCCTGCGGTATGCCGGGTGGAGCGCCTGCTACCGGCGCGAGGCGGGCTCGTACGGCAAGGACACCCGCGGCATCATCCGGGTGCACCAGTTCCACAAGGTCGAGGCGTTCAGCTGGACGACGGTCGACGAGGCCGCCGTCGAGCACCAGCGCATCCTCGCCTTCGAGAAGGAGATGCTGGCCCTGGCCGACCTGCCCTACCGGGTGATCGACACCGCGGCCGGCGACCTCGGCTCGTCGGCCGCGCGCAAGTACGACTGCGAGGCGTGGCTGCCCTCCCAGCGCCGGTACATGGAGGTGACGAGCACCTCCAACTGCACGACGTTCCAGGCACGACGTCTCGGGGTGCGTGAGCGCCTCGCCGACGGCAGCCTCCAGACCGTGGCGACGCTGAACGGCACCCTGGCCACCACCCGGTGGATCGTCGCGATCCTGGAGAACCACCAGCGGGCCGACGGGTCGGTCGTCGTGCCGGCCGGGCTGCGGCCCTATCTCGGCGGGCTGGAGGTTCTCGAGCCGGTGAGGAAGCCATGAGCCGTGCCGCCCTGGTCGCGCTGGACGTGGACGGCACGCTGCTGCGCTACGACCAGACGGTCTCCGACGAGGTCCGTGCCGCCCTCGCACAGGTGCGCGACTCCGGGATGCACGTCGTGCTGGCGACCGGCCGCTCGGTCGCCGCGCTCATGCCGGTCGCGCAGGATCTCGGCCTGACCGACGGGTACGCGGTCTGCTCCAACGGTGCGATCACGCTGCGGCTGGACCCTGAGGCCCCCGGTGGGTACGAGCTGGCCGACGTCATCACCTTCGACCCGGGCCCGGCCCTGCGAGCCCTGGCCGTCGAGCTGCCGGACGCGCTCATCGCCGTCGAAGACCTCGGGGTGGGGTTCCGCCTCTCCGCGCCCTTCCCGGAGGGGGAGCTCGCCGGAGAGCACTCCGTCGTCGGCTTCGAGGATCTGGTCTCGGACCCGGCCACCCGTGTCGTGATCCGCGCACCGGGAGCCACCCCGGAGGAGTTCCACGAGATCGTGCAGCGCGTCGGCCTGCACGAGGTCACCTACGCGATCGGCTGGACCGCCTGGATGGACCTGACCCCCGGCGGGGTGTCCAAGGCCTCGGCCCTGGAGCAGATCCGTCAGCGCCTGGGTGTGGAGCCGTTCGCGACCGTCGCTGTCGGTGACGGCAGCAACGACCTGGAGATGCTGCGCTGGGCGGCACGAGGGGTGGCGATGGGCCACGCCTCGGCGCGGGTGCGCGAGGTGGCCGACGAGGTCACCGGCACGGTCGACGACGACGGTGTGGTCGACGTGCTGCGCTCGCTGCTGCGCTGAGACCCGTCGGCGAGGCCTGTCGCGAGGGGGTCCGCGTCACGCGGGGACCGAGGGCTAGGAGTAGAGGTCGACGACGGCCTGGTGCCGGGCGACGATCGCCTCCCTGAGGTGCGCCGGTGCCAGCACGCACAGGTCGGGGCCCATGCCGACACAGGTGCTCAGGGCGTGACGAGCGTCGTGGAAGGACAGGGTCAGACGGACCCAGCCCGTGGTGTCGGGCGGGGGCGCCGCACCCGCCAGGACGCCGGGGTGGAGCCGGGCGAGGGCCTCGGCCCGGACCTGGACGTCGGCCGCCATCGGCGGGTTGGTCTTGCGCCAGGTGGCTCGCGCCTGTCTCCACGCCAGGGCCAGGTCGAAGCTCGCGGGCACCCGGACAGGCTCGGGGATCACCGTGACGTCGAGGATGCGGTGGACGAGGAAGAAGCGGACGCGCCCCCGGTGGCGAGCGGCCAGGTACCAGACCCCGGCAGCGTTGACCAGGCCGTACGGGTCGACGGTGCGCACGGTGGACCCGCCGGTGCGACGGTCGTGGCAGAGCAGCTGTGCGCGGTGCCCGTCGAGCAGCGCGTGCTGCAGGGCGTCCAGCAGAGGGGGCTGCTCGTCGTGCCAGCTGCCCGGGTCGAGCAGGACGCGCCGGAGCAGGCCGGTGCCCCTCTCGGGGTGCGGGACGGCGACCTTGTGCAGCGCCGCGGTCAGGTCGGGCTCGTCAGGCACCGCCGCGACGGTGAGCAGGGCTTGAGCCTCAGCCTCGGTCAGCACGTCCGAGCGTCCCTCGGGCGCCAGGCGCAGACCCCCGGAGCGCCCTCGCGCGCAGTACACGGGGACACCGGCCGCCGACAGCGTCTCGACGTCGCGCAGCACGGTGCGTGGCGACACCTCCAGCTCGGCGGCGGCCTCGGCCGCGGACAGCGTGCGTCCCGACTTCAGCATCCAGAGCAGAGACATCATCCGGGCGACGCGCACCGTTCGATTCTGCCCCAGATACCAGACGTCTCGTGTCATGTATTGACAGAGCCGGTCGATCATCACCCGCCTGAGGTTCCCCACGGTCTGGAGATGGAGCGGACAGCGGCTCTCAGGCAGGATGGAGGGATGAGCCCTGACGATGACCGAGCCGCTCCTGAGCCCGTCGTGACACCGCCGGGACCGCCGGAGGAGACCGACGTCCCCGATGACGAGGACGTGCGCTCGATGATCGGGCACCCGGCGAAGGTGATGCGTATCGGCACCATGGTCAAGCAGCTGCTCGACGAGGTCCGGTCGGCCCCGCTGGACGACGCCGCGCGCACACGGCTGGCGCAGATCCACGAGCGGTCTTTGCACGAGCTGGAGGAGGGGCTGTCCCCAGAGCTGGTCTGCGAGCTGCGTCGGATCACGCTGCCGTTCGTCGACGGTGCTCCCACCGATGCCGAGCTGCGGATCGCGCAGGCCCAGCTGGTCGGTTGGCTCGAGGGGCTGTTCCACGGCATCCAGACCGCGCTGGTCGCCCAGCAGATGGCCGCACAGAACCAGCTCGTGCAGATACGGCGGGCCGTCCCCTCCGGCGCGGTGCCCGGGATGCTGATGCGCGACCCCGACGACACGCAGCGCGCTCCCGGTCAGTACCTGTAGCAGGACTGCCGGGTCCAGGGGTCGCGGGCCAGGTCAGCAGGTGAGGACGAGCTTGCCGAAGACCTCGCCGGACTCCATCATGCGGTGGGCCTGCGGGGCCTGCGTCAGCGGCAGCCGCGCGTGCACCACGGGACGCACCCGCCCCGTGGTGACCAGGGGCCAGACGCGCTCGCGCACCCCGGCCACGATCGCGACGCGGTCGGCCAGCGGCCTGGACCGCAGCGTCGTGCCGATCACGCTCGCCCGGCGGGTCAGCAACAGGCCGAGGTCGAGCGTGGCTCGCCGGCCCTTCTGCAGCCCGATGACGACGAGCCTGCCGTCGTCGGCCAGCATCGCGAGGTTGTCGGCCAGCCCGGCGGCGCCCAGCACGTCGAGCACGACGTCGACCCCCCGGCCGTCAGTCACGTCCCGCACCTGCTCGACCAGGCCGTCCTCGCGGTGGTCGAGCACGACGTCCGCCCCGAGCCTGGCGACCTGCTCCACACGCTGCGGCCCGCCGGCGGTGGCCAGCACCCTCATGCCGAGGGCTGTGGCGATCTGCACACCCAGCGACCCGACCCCGCCGGACCCGCCGCGGATCAGCACGGTCTGACCAGGACGGGCCCCGGCCGCGTCGAGGTTGGAGAGCACGGTCGCGGCCGCCTCGGGCAGCGCGGCGGCGTCGACCAGGTCGACCCCGTCCGGCACGGGCAGCACCAGGCCCGCGTCGACCGCTACGCGCTCGGCATAACCGCCCCCGGTCAGCAGCGCGCAGACGTGGTCTCCGACACGCCAGGGCCCCGTCTCGTCGCCGGCCTCGACCACGACGCCGCTCACCTCCAGGCCAGGCCAGGGCGGTGCGTCGGGGGGTGGCGGGTAGTGCCCGGCGCGCTGGAGCAGGTCGGCTCGGTTGACTCCAGCGCCTGCGACCTGCACGATCACAGTGCCACGGGTGGCGATCGGCTCCGCCACCTCGGCAGGCTGGAGCGTGTCGGGTTCGCCCGGGGCTTCAGTCAGGATCGCTAGCATGCGTCTGACTGTAGAGGCAAGAGGCTTCTGGCTGTCTCGTGCGGCGGGAAGGTCGATGCGACCGACACGTTCGCGGCACAATAGGGCGATGCCTAATGCCGGTGCGGCCCTCAGCCGATGAGGACCGCACGGAAGTAGGAGACTGGACCCACGTCAGAGCCGGGCGTGGGTTCGTGGCCGAAACCGGGCGGACGAGAGGAACGACATGCTGCGACGGCTGAACGTCAGCACGAAGGTGAGGGTCGTCCTTGCTGTCCCCATGATCGTGCTGCTCGTCGCTGGTTCGTACATCGGGTGGGGCGCCTACCAGGACTTCAGGGTCGCGCAGACGAACTCTGCGGTGGTTCGATCCCTCGACAAGTTCCAGGTCGTGGCGGACGCGATCCGCGCCGAGCAGGTCGCGCCGGCGGGGCAGGAGCGAGACACCGCCCGCAGCGCCACGGAGAACGCTGTCGCCGACTTCAAGCGCGCGGCCGACGAGGTCGCCCTGGAGTGGCTGCCCGAGCAGTCCGCGCAGCGGTTCGCGGGCCTGGCCGGCCAGATCGACGGCTCCCTGGACAGCGCCCGGCGCATGGCTGACCAGAGCTCCCAGGAGACCGACGCCGCCTACATGCGGATCATCGCCAGCGAGCAGGGCTTCGTGCGCTCCTGGGCGGTCCTGATGGCGGACCGGACCCTGGCGCAGTGGGTCACCGGCCACGACGACCTGTTCACCTTCACCATCGCGATCGGCAACCAGGCGCGCGCCGGGCACGCGCTCATCGCCGCGGTGCAGGAAGCCGCGGCCGACCCCGAGGCGACGGTCAACCCCGAGGTGCTGGCCAGCTACCTGACCCTGGACCAGTTCAGCGAGGTGGCCCGGACGAACGCGGTCACCTCTCTCGGTGACCTGCCTGACAACCTGGACGCGCTCATCGCCAGCGGCTCCATCCAGCTGCCGAGCGGCAAGACGCTGGACTTCGCCCGCTCTGAGCTCCAGACCAGCGCGACCGGCAAGCTGAGCGACGAGCAGGGCAACCCCACCCTCACCGAGGCCGACTGGAACCAGCTCGCCGACATGTGGCTGACGCAGGTCCGCTCCGCCGACCAGACTCTTCTGGACAAGGCGACCGACGTCGCGGCCCAGCAGGCGACGACAGCCATGACCATCGGTGGCATCACGCTCGGTGTGCTGCTCCTCGCGCTCGCGCTCGCGCTGCTGATCGCCTCGATGGTCGCCCGGGCGATCACCCGCCCGCTCGCCCACCTCACCACCGCGTCCGGCGAGGTGCGCCAGCAGCTCACCAAGATCGTCGAGCAGGTGTCCGTCCCCGGGGAGGGCCCGGAGGTCGAGCTGCCGCGGGTGCCCGTGGAGACCGACGACGAGATCGGCCAGCTGGCGACCGCGTTCAACGAGGTCAACGCCACGACCATCCAGGTCGCCCAGGAGCAGGCCGCCCTGCGCGGGTCCATCGCCGAGATGTTCGTCAACGTCGCCCGGCGCGACCAGGTGCTGCTCAACCGCCAGCTGGCGTTCGTCGACTCGCTGGAACGGTCCGAGGAAGACCCGACCGTGCTGGCCAACCTGTTCCACCTGGACCACCTGGCTACCCGGATGCGGCGCAACGCCGAGTCGCTGCTGGTGCTCGCCGGGATCGACTCGGGTCGCCGTCTGCGCGAGTCCATGCCGCTCTCGGACGTGATCCGCACGGCCTCCTCGGAGATCGAGCAGTACGACCGCGTCGAGCTCGACCTCAACGTCGACCCGCTGATGCTGGGCTTCAACGCCCTGCCCGCCGCGCACATGCTGGCCGAGCTGCTGGAGAACGCCTCGGTGTTCTCCGAGCCGGACACCCCCGTCGAGGTGTCCACCGGCATGACCGAGCTGTACGTCACCGTGAGCGTGCTCGACCACGGCATCGGCATGACCGAGTCCGAGATCGTCGCGGTCAACGAGAAGCTGGCCTCCACGTCGCCTGGTGACGCTCTGGGTGCCCAGCGCCTGGGCCTGTTCGTGGTCGCCCGCCTGGCCCGCCGCCTGGGCGCCGAGGTCGAGATCCGTCGCTCGCCGTCCGGCCCCGGCACCGAGACGCTCGTCCGCTTCCCGATCGCGCTGTTCGCCGGTCTGGACTCCGAGAACGCTCCCGCCGGTCAGATCGGCGCGCCGATGGTCGACGCGTACCAGCCGACCTACGAGACCGCCGAGGTCCCGTCGTACGGTGCGCCCGCGTCCTCCGACGACCTCGCTGCCGCGTACGACGCGCAGGCGGTGCCTGTGGCGACCGAGGTCGACCTGGCGGCGCTCACCGACGGTGCCACCGACCAGGGGCTGCCGCGACGCAGGGCCACCGCTGCCGAGGAGGAGGCTGGGGCGTTCGTCCTGCCGCCGACCGTGCAGGCCCACGACCTGCCGAGCAACCTCGCCGCGGCCCCTGCCGACGGTTTCACGCCGATGATGTCCGCGGGCGCGGGCCTGCCGTCTCGCCGTCGCGAGGCTGCCGAGCCGGCCGAGGTGATCCCGCCGCTGGACCTCACACAGGCATCCCCGGTCGACCCGGAGTCCCGCCAGGGCCTGTTCACGGGCTTCCGCGGCTGGTCGCGCACCCAGGCCGAGGACGCGGAGGCCGCGCAGCGGCCGTCGCCGTTCGCGCAGCGCCCGGCATGGGACGCTCCCGCGGAGCCTGCCGCGCAGGTCGAGGCGCCCGTCGAGCACGAGGAGCAGGCTGCCGGCTACGACGACTACCCGGTGGCTGCTGACGAGCACCCTGTGGCCGAGCGTCACCCGATGGTCGAGCAGAGCGGGCCTCTCACGCAGCGCCGTGGCCGCCACAGCCAGGACCCAGGTGCTGGTGACGTCCCGTTCGGCCACACAGAGGCTGAGGTCGCCGCGTGGCGCACCGGGCCGATCCCGTCCTCTGAGCCGACGGACGACTCGGACTGGCCGAGCGAGATCTGGCACACCGCGCCCTGGAAGCCGGCTGCTGGCCTGTTCTCCGACCAGACCGCCGAGGACGGCTCGTTGGTGCCGTCCTTCGACCCGCACGCCCTGGACGCTGACGCCCCCTACAGCCCGGCGGCCTTCGAGGCGAGCGAGACCCCCCTGTCCTTCGGTGCTGGCGAGGCTCCCACCGCCTTCCCGGCTGATGCCGCTCCTCAGCAGCCCGCCTGGGACGAGGAGCCCGCCTGGCAGCCGGTGATGGACATCTCGTCCACCCCGCTGGCGCCGGTCGACGGCGCTCACCACCACGAGCAGCCGCAGCCCCCGATGGCTGACCAGGCCGTGCCGTCGTGGCCGGCAGCCGTGGAGCCCGCCCCGGTCGACCCGGGCGCGCAGGGCTGGTCGCAGGCCTCTGACGCTGGCGCCTCTGCCTGGGCGCAGGAGCCCACCGCTGCCCAGTGGCAGGAACCTGCCGCGCCGCAGCAGTGGTCTGCCGCACCAGAGCCTGCCGCTCAGTGGCAGGAACCTGCCGCGCCGCAGCACTGGGCTGCCGCTCAGGAGCCGGCGCCCGCCTGGCCCCAGCAAGAGGCCCCCGCGCCGGAGTGGTCTGAGGCCGCGCCCGCCGCCGGGTCGGCATGGTCGCAGCCCCCGGCCCCCGCGGTGCCGGAGCACGAGGAGGCCAAGCCCGCCGCGCGGAAGTTCGGTCTCTTCGGGCGCAAGAAGCCTGACGACACCGCTGCCGAGGCGGCGCCGGTCGAGTCGGCTCCCGCCGCGACCTGGCAGCCCACCGGTCAGGAGGCCTCGGCGCAGCCGCAGGGTACGGGCCAGGCTCCGGCACCGACCTGGGCTCCCGCCTCCGCGCCGGAACCTGCGGGGTACGCCCCGTCGTCGTTCGCCCCTGCCTCGCAGGCGTTCGAGCCGCCGAGGTCTGAGTACTACGCCCCGACCGAGCCGGTTCCCGTCCAGCCCGCTGCGGCGCCCGCCGCGACGGGCCCCGGGGCGACGCGCGTGAGCCTGGACGACGACGTGGCCGCGATGCTGGCCCTGCGCTCCGACATCGAGGAGCAGGCGCTGGCCGAGCTGTCCCAGCTGTCTGCCTACCGCCCGAGCATGGGCGGCAGCAACGAGCGCCTCACCCGTCGTGTGCCGACGGCCGTCCCGGTCGCGGTGCCCGGTGCGGGGGCCGCTCCGATCCGGCGTGACGCTGACGAGCTGCGGTCGCGGCTCTCCAGCTTCCAGTCCGGAACCAGTCGAGGCCGGCGTGCCTCTGTCGATACGCAAGGAGCATGACGGATGGACCGTCGCGCAACCGCCGATCACACCACCAAGGAGGAAGCGTGAGCTCGCTCAGCGCTGATGCAGCCAATTTCGGCTGGCTGCTGGACAACTTCGTCCGGACCGTGCCCGGCACCCGCCACACGCTGGTGGTCTCGGCCGACGGTCTGCTCATGGCGATGTCGGAGCACCTGGACCGCACCAGCGGTGACCAGCTCGCGGCCATCGTCTCCGGCATGTCGAGCCTCACCCGGGGTGCGGCACGCCAGCTCCGTGGGGGTGAGGTGCGTCAGGCCATCGTGGAGATGGACGAGTTCTTCCTCTTCCTGATGAGCGTCTCGAACGGGTCTGTGCTCGCCGTGATCGCCGACTCGTCCTGCGACGTCGGTCTCATCGGGTACGAGATGGCGATGCTGGTCTCTCGCACCGAGGCGACCCTCACGCCCCAGCTCATCGCCGAGATGCGCAACATGCTTCCCGTCGACGGCGCCACCCGGTCGCCGGTGGCCTGAGCGAGCCCACGATGAGCGACGAAGGATACGAGGCCAGGACGGTCCGGCCCTATGCCGTGACCGGCGGTCGCGTCCGCGCGCGCTCAGACCTGCCTCTCGAGGCACTGATCGAAGCGCAGCCGGCTACGAGGCCCACGGGCGGCCTTCCGCCAGAGAAGCGGTCGATCCTGCAGTACGCGAGCGAGGACTACATCTCCGTCGCGGAGCTGTCAGCCCTCCTTCACCTGCCGATCGGTGTGACCCGGATCATCGTGTCCGACCTCGCCGACGGTGACTACATCCGCATCATCAGTGGTTCCGACAACGGCGCGTCGTCCAACGGTGGCGAGCCGGGCCTGTCCCTGAGCGTCCTGGAGAGTGTTCTCAATGGCATTTCCGCCCTCTGACGCGACGGTCGCGAGCTCGTCTGGGAAGGCAGCGAGCGTCGCTCCCACCGTCGTCAAGATCATCGTCGCTGGTGGCTTCGCCGTCGGCAAGACCACCTTCATCGGGTCCATCTCGGACATCGAGCCGCTGAACACCGAGGCGGCCATGACCGAGCACTCGGTCGGCGTCGACGACGCCGGCGGGGTCTCGGACCTCAAGACCACGACCACGGTGGCCATGGACTTCGGCCGGATCGCCCTGCCGGGTCAGCTGTGGCTGTACCTGTTCGGCACCCCGGGGCAGGATCGCTTCCTGTTCATGTGGGACGACCTGGTGCGTGGTGCGATCGGTGCGGTCGTGCTCGTGGACACCGATCGTCTGGACCAGTGCTTCCCGGCGGTGGACTACTTCGAGTCGCGCGGCATCCCGTTCGTGGTCGGCGTGAACTGCTTCGACGGTGTGGCCCGCCACACCCTGGACGACGTGCGCGAGGCGCTGGCCATCGGGCAGGACGTGCCGGTGCTCTACACCGACGCCCGTTCCCGCGCGGCGACGAAGCAGGCCCTGATCTCGCTGGTCAAGCTCGCGATGGAGCGTCTGCGCGCTCGCGGCTGAACCAGACCGGTCCGGCTCCCCTCCGAGCGACGGGAGCAGCCGTGGTGCCGTCTCCTGGCTGCGCTGCCGCCTCTCGGGTCGCCGGCCCGTCGGGTCGTCGCCATGTCGTCGGTGATCCCCGACGAGGTGACGGGTGCTCCGACGGTGAGGGCTGCCTCTCCCGCCTGGTCGCTCCCGCACGCGCGTCGTGGGTGGTGCGACGAGGGTGCTACGGTCGAGGCACCAGGAGGGCTGGCCGAGCGGTCGAAGGCGGCAGTCTTGAAAACTGCTGAGGCGGGTTGACCGTCTCCGCGGGTTCGAATCCCGCGCCCTCCGCGAGATCGAGAGCGACGTGTGCTTGCGGACAGCGCAAGCCTTGTCGCTCTCGCCGTGCTTGACGGGGGCGTCTGCCCCCGCACACCCGATTGAGGCGAGAGACGAGCGAGCTCGCTCGTTCGTCCGAGTCGATTGAGGGTGTTGACGAGCGTAGCGAGGAGCACCCCGCCTGGGGGCGAGCCCCCCGTCCCCCACGCGGCTCACCTCGGGAGCACGCCTGCCGGACGCCTCTCGGGTTTGGGTTCGAGACGGGTGGCGGCTACGCTGGGCCCCTGTCTAGGAGACGTCGCATAGTGGCCTAGTGCGCGGCCCTGCTAAGGCCGTGAAGGGGGTAACTCCTTCCGTGGGTTCAAATCCCACCGTCTCCGCGTCGTGCTGTCACGAGTCCTCGCCGACACAGCCCGAGCCCACGGTCGTGGGTCGGGCTCTCATCGTGCTCGGGGTGGGTGAGCGCAGAGGTGGATGAACACAGGGCGTCTCGCGCTCGGTGCGTTCGCCGGGCGGCATCGAGGAGAGGGAATCCTGAGGCTGTGATGGACGCTGACGAGAAGAACGCTCGAGAGAACGACGATCGAGAAGACTCCGCGGAGCAGGTCGACACGCCACGACCGGAGCTCGGTGTGGTCCGGAACCTCGCGAACGGCGTGGCGCTGGGGATCACCGAGACCGTGCCAGGCGTCAGCGGTGGGACGACCGCCGTGATCCTGGGTTTCTACGACAACCTGATCCATGCGATCAACAATTTCCGCAAAGACTACAAGAAGAGTCTGAGATTCCTGCTGCCGATCGCCCTGGGCGTCGTGATCGGCCTCCTGACCTTCAGCTCGATCGCGAACTACCTGCTGGAGAACCACTCTTTCCCGACCATGGTGTTCTTCATCGGGCTGATCACCGGCATCATCCCGCTGATCTATGCCAAGGTCAAGACACCGGGAACGAGATTCACAGCCACAGAGGTCCTGCTGGTCGCCGTGCCGGCCGTGGTGCTGGTCGTCGTGTCGAGCCTCGGCAGCCTCGACCTCGGCACCCCGAAGGACGCGGTGGAAGACATCGGCTGGCTGTTCATGCTGTTTCTTCTGGTCGCCGGCATGGTCGCTGCTGCCGCGCTGGTCATCCCTGGTGTCAGCGGCTCCTTCGTCCTGCTGCTGCTGGGGGTCTACCCGCTGGCCATCTTCGCCGTCTCGTCGCTGAGCGACGCGCTGCGAGGTGCCTCTGACGCGCCGTCGCTCCTCAGCCTGGGCAAGGTCTTGCTCCCGCTGGGCATCGGCATCATCATCGGCGGGCTCTCGATGGTCAGGACCATCGAGAAGCTGCTGACCAGCTATCACCGGCCGGCCTACCTGATCATCCTGGGCCTGCTGACCGGGTCGATCTACGCCATCTTCCGGCAGCCGATCGTCTTCGAGAGCGGTGTGTCGGCCCTGACGATCGCGATCGCCGTCGTGATGTTCGCTCTCGGCGCCGCCGCCTCCTTCAGCCTGGGCAGGAAGAGGCTGTAGAACGCTCTCGCGGTGCGCTGCCGAGGTCCTGGTCACGGCGACGAGGGGCGGGCGACCTGGCGACAAGACAGACGGTCTGCAGACCGCGGGGCTGTGGTGCGCGGCTGCGTCAGCCGAAGATGTCGTTGACGATCTCGGACAACAGGGCCCGGATGCCCCTGCCGTCGTCGCGGCCGTCCATGTTGGACGTGGACATGTAGACCCAGACACCGTCACGTGCCGCGACCAGCTCCAGCGCGCTGGCCCGGTACTCTTCGTACGACACTTCGCCGGGCTGCTCGCAGAGCGTGCCGGCGAAGTCCCGGGAGGGCTCGCAGGTGTAGCCCTGGCTGCTCAGCCCGCGCACGGCGGCGGTGACGGCGTCCGGGGTCGCGGTGCTGATGCGCAGGTCCATACCGGTCACGTCGCCCGCGAACCAGTCGCACCTGAGCACGAGCGTCGCGCCTTCGGGAGCCGGGCGCAGGTGTTCCCCGTAGTCCTCCCACTCGTCGCCTCGCAGGTCGATGAGCTCCACCCGATCCACGGTCTCGGCGCGCGTCGTCGCGGAGCCGAGCGTGCGGCAGTCGGTCGGCAGGTTCAGCACGGCTGCCGCAGTCGGCGTCGCCGGAGAGTCCGCGTCATCGCCGCAACCCGCGACGAGCCCGGCGATCATGACGATGCCTGCCGCCGCCGCGGCTGTCTTCTTCCCGATGCGACTCATCCCGACCTCCCACCAAGCGCGACGCCCGATGGCCCGCGATGCGATGCTACAGAGGTCGAGAACGACGCGACAGCAGCGTGAGGCTCGTCGTTCGATCGTGCTGGACGATCCGCGCATCTGGACCCGTCGTACCACGTGTCGCGCGGTGGTGGTCACGAGGCGCGTGGGGTTATAAAATGGTGAGAGGAGGTGGTGGGTGTGGAGTGGCCGCAACGGCATACGTACTCGACGTTGTCGTGGTTGACCGGCATCTCGAAGCCGAACCTGTCCGCGTACAGGCACGCCTCCAAGCCGATGTCGTCCGTGGTGGCTCGTCGGATCGAGATCGCGGGGCGCACGGACCCTGACGGTCCCATCGTCGCGCAGCATCTTCTGTGCTTTCCTCAGCTCGCGCTAGCCATCAAGCGGTACATGAGCGCCGATCCCGTCCACTGCACCCGGTTGGTGCGACAGACCGTCCAGCAGCTTCGTCTGCTGACCGACGAGCCAGACGTCACCGCGTATCACATCAAGCCGCCGACCACGGGAGACGCGCGGTGGAACGCGCTGGTCGCCGGAGTCGCCGCTCATACGTGGTCGCTGTCGGGGCACGCGGTCTCGCTCGACTGGACGCGGGACGTGCGTCCTCTGGAGCGCTGGTGGGAGCCCGGTGCTCTGCCGCCACGGTGGCGCGACTGGAACCTCGTCCACACCCCTCCGTCCTTGCGGGAGCGCAGGGTCATCTTCCCGGCCGAGTGGATGGAGGCAGCGTGACCAGCAAGCCGACGGTCGACATGGGCGGCGAGAGCGTGCGCGTGCTCCTCACCGAGCTCGGGCGACGCATGGCTGCTCAAGGGCTGCGCGCCGAGATGTTTGTCGTCGGCGGTGCCGCCATGGCTCTCGTCTACGACGACCGGCGCACGACGGTCGACATCGACGCGATCTTGCATCCTCGCGACGTCGTGCTCCGCGAAGCGGCCACGATGGCCGAAGAGATGGGCCTGCCCACGGGTTGGCTCAATGACGCGGTCGTGGAGATGATGCCGCCGGTCGACGACGACAGCCCCAGGGCTGTCGGTGAGTTCGGCGGGCTCTCGGTCTCGGTCGCCTCGCCCGAGTACCTGCTCGCCATGAAGGCGATGGTCTCGCGGAAGTCGCCCTCCGACCTCGAGGACGCGGCCCGCCTCTGCGTCACGCTCGGGATCACCAAGGAGGCCCGGCTCGAGCGCGTCGTCCGCCGCTACTTCGGCCCGAGCTCCCTCGGCCCGCAAGAGCTCTGGTTTGAAGACATCATCGAACGGACGAAGACGCTCACGAAGGATCGAGGCTGAGGGGGAACGGCCGATGTCCGAGCTCGCAGGTGGAGCAAGCAGGACGGTGAGAGATGTTTCTGAGGTACCCTGGCCAGGGCTCACGGGGCCTGCCCCCGTGCGGCAGCTGATCGGCGCTCGGCCAGCGTGGAGCCCGTATGGCAGGACAGGTGCCGCCGCCCACGTCCCGGGTGCAGGTCTCACGCGCGAGGAATGACGGGGTGCGCGGTCGGTGGAGGCTGGCCGATGTCTTCGACCGGGATCTCGGTCGCGGGCTCAGCGGTGATGGACACGTGCTGGATGCGGTCGAGCCGGAACCAGCGCAACCCATCACGCAGGCGACAGTGCGCGACGAGGTACCAGCGCCCGTCGATGCTGCCCAGCAGTTGCGGGTCCACCCGGCGAGAGGTCTGCTTCCCGTTCTCGTCACGATAGTCGACGGCGAGGACGCGGCGCTCTTGCAGCCCTCGCTCGACCGGACCGAGCACGGCGGGCGAGCTGAGCCTGTCGGAGTCCTTGACCCAGATGCGAGACGCGAGACGTTCTGTCCGAGCCCGGGTCTGCTCGTCCATGACGCCCAACAGCTTCGTCAGCGCTGCCGTGCCGTCGCGAGCGAACGGTTGATCTCGGCAGACCGCCAGCGCGGCGGCGAGAGCTGAGGCTTCAGCGGCGGTGATGTTGACCGGTGGGAGAGTGGCCGAGGCGTCGACGACATAGCCACCCGACGGTCCAGGCCTGGCCCACACCGGGAAGCCGGCCTGTTGCAGGGCGGAGACGTCGCGTCTGATCGTGCGGATGCTGACCTCGAGCTCGGCCGCCAGCCGCGCTGCGGTGCGACCGGCCGGGCCGGCACGACGCAGCTCCTCGCGGAGCGCGTAGAGCCGATCAGTTCGGTTCATGCCTGAGATGGTGACATAGGGGTGTCACTGGGTGGGTGGAGGCTGGGGCACATGAACACGAACACCAAGACCTCGTCCCCGGTCGTCCTCGTCCCTGGCTTGTGGCTGGGAGGCTGGGCCTGGGACGCCGTCGCAGAACACCTGTCGCGACGCGGTGTCCCAGCGGCTGCGGTCACGCTGCCGGGCCTCGAGTCACCGACCGCACGGCGCGACGGCATCGGCCTGGTCGATCACGTCAGCGCTCTCGTCGGGGCGATCCACGACGCGGGCAGCCCGGTGGTGCTGGTCGCGCACAGCGGTGCGGGCGTGCTCGCCACCGCGGTCCTCGACCAGGCCCCGGAGACGGTGAGGCGTGTCGTGTACGTAGACAGCGGCCCGGTCGCAGACGGCACGGTGGCCCGACCAGACCTCGGACCAGAGACCACCGAGGTCCCCTTGCCGTCCTGGGCGCAGCTCGAGGCCGCCGGAGCCAGCCTGGACGGGCTGGACGAGCACGCGCTCCGACGTTTCCGGGACCGTGCAGTCCCGCACCCCGCCGGGCCGCTGCGTGAGCCGGTCAGCCTGCACGACCCGGCACGCAACCAGGTCCCGGCGACCGTCGTGTGCTGCTCGTTCCCCAGCGCCGCCATACGCGAGATGGTCACCGCGCCCGGCATGTTCGCGCCCTCGGCCGACCTCACCGACCTCGAGTACCTCGACCTGCCGACCGGTCACTGGCCCATGTGGTCTGCCCCCGAAGCGCTGGCCGACATCATCGCGGCGACCGCTCGCAGATAAGACGGCTGCGGTCCGGAGATGCGCTGCCCCAGGGCAGGAAATACACACATCTTCCGTTAGCGGTATAGTTGTGTCTGTGGAGATCACTGTGCCGGAGGCCGCGGACGTGCTCGGCCTCTCTGCGCGTCGCGTGCGGCAGCTGATCGGTGCTGGTCGTCTGCGAGCACGGCGGGTCGGACGGCAGTGGTTGGTCGACGGCGCCTCACTGCCGACGACGCCTCGCCGCAGCCGTCCGATGAGCGTGTCTGTGGCGTGGGCTTTCCTCATGGGTGTCGAGCCTGCGGACCCCCAAGCGGCGCGGCGCTGGCGTCAGCGGCGTCGACAGCTGGCTGACGACCCCGAGCCTGAGTCGCTCTTGGCCTCGTGGGTCGCGTCGCGGGGAGAACGTCTTGAGCTCGCCGGACGTGAGCTGGGTGCGGTCGTCGCTGACCCTCGCCTGGCGCCCTCAGGGATGTCCGACTCGCGTGCCGGGCTGTCTGCTGCCGACCTGGCCGAAGGGTGGGTCTCGGCGTCTGACCTCGACGGGTTCTGCCGTGACCACCTACTGCTGCCCGCCACTGCGGCACCTTCGGTCGTCGTGCACGTGGAGCCCGTCACCGTTGCCGTTTCCGCCCCGGTCCCGTTGTTGCTGCTCGCCGCCGACCTGGCCGACCACCACCAGCCTCGCCCCACCGCCCGTGCCCGTGACCTGATCAGCCAGGCCCTGGCATGAGGGTCGTCTTGCCGCCCATGACCGAGGCCCAGACCCAAGTCTGGTCGGCACTGCTCGACCTGCATACCATGATGCCGACCGGTTGGACCCTGGTCGGCGGCCAGATGGTCCACCTGCACTGCGCCGAGCGCGGCATGACACCGCAACGCCCCACCGACGACCTCGACGCAGTCCTCGACGTCCGCGCGAACCCTCAAGCGCTTCACGACTTCACGACGGTGCTGGCCAGGTTGGGTTTCCGATCGGCCGGGACATCGCCAGCCGGGCACCAGCACCGGTGGGTTCGTGGTCTGGCGTCGATCGACGTCCTCATCCCCTCCGGGGTGGGCGAACGAGCGTCGGCTCGACGAGGGGTGTCGGGCGGGACTACCTTGCAGACGCCAGCCGCACAGCAAGCCTTAGACCGCACCGGCGACGTGGATGTCGTCGTCGCTGGACGCGAAGGTGTCGTCCGCCGTCCGAACCTTCTGGGTGCGCTGGTCGCAAAGGCCGCCGCATACCACATCACCAGCGACACGGCCCGGTCCCGACACCTGGTCGACTTCGCCGTCCTGACGACCCTGATCGTGCCGTCTGACCACGTCGGAGAGGCCACGGCCCGCGACCGCCGCCGCCTCGTCTCAGCCGTAGGAGCCCTCGTCGCAGAGAAACGGACGCTCGTGGCAGTCGAGGGCGCCGTAGACGGCCTTGCTGTCTTGCGCCGCGCACTCGGCATCGACTGATGACGTAGGTGGGTTTGTCAGGTGGGCAGGGTGGGGTGCCCGTCCCGGGCTGTCGTCACTGTCTCGCGCTGACGTCCTACGTGTCACTGTGCAGGAGTCGCTGCCCAAGCCTGACGCCGAGCAGTGTGCGCGATATGCCTTGGACCTCCTGCAGAACGGTGCGAGGTGCTCCCGAGGTGGTCGCTAACGGGAATTGCCCGCGTGGGGGGCGCGGCCGGACCACGCCCGACATGACGAGGGCGACGAGGCTTGCGGACTGCGCAAGCCTCGTCGCCCTCGATCTCGCGAAGGATGGGGAATCCTCGCCTAGATGCGGTTGGCCTGCATCGATGTTCCTGGCTCTTCCAGATGAGGATGTGGCGTCGGGCATGTCGAGGTTTTTCTGGATGGACGACGGAACCTCCATCATCAGAGGCCCTCGACCTCTACCCTCACACAGAGACCCCACACCCTCATCTGGGAAGAGCCGCGACAGGCTGTCGAGTTACGCGCTGGTGCGAGTGTCGGTACGGGGGACGGGCTTCGACCCGAACCCGATGAGTCCCAGCACAGCGACGACCCCTCCCGCGGCCATCGTGGTGACTGCGCACCCGAAGAGGAGGTTCAGCTGGCTGCGCGGTATGGCGGCGTCGGCAGCTGGGTTGTCGGTGATGACGCCGACCGCGTACCCGGTCACGATGCCGACGATCCCCAGGAGGATGCCGAGCATCAGCAGCGTGACGGAGACTATGCGTGACATGTCGTTCCTCCAGATCAGGGGTTGCAGCCTGCGAGAATCGTGCGTGCCATGCCGACGTTCGGGCGCCAGGAGTCGATGTTCCAGGTGCTCTTAACTCGAGCGACTTCGGAGAGGGGGTGACAGATCAGCTGGTCGTGGTACTTCTGCTGGTTGGGCATGCCTCGGCTCACCGCGTCGGAGTAGAGCGTCGAGTACATGAGGGAATTCGAGGTGCGGCCCAAGAGGGTAGGGGTCACCTGGTAGACCGTGCCCTGCGACACCTTGACGGCCTTCACCGAGCTGACCAGCCACTGCCCGAGCCACGGGTCGGCCACGACGGGATACGTCGTCTGTCGCGTGGGTTCGATCACCTGCACCAGGTCGGTGGCGCGGACCTCGTAGTGCGTGGCCACGTCGGCGCCGCTCGCGTCTTTGGCCCACGGGGGGCCGCCCCCGCGACGAAGGCCCCCTCGGCGTCGAGGACCAGGGCTCCGCCCTCCTCGGTGAGCTCGATCCGGCCACCCGTGGGGACGGACAGCCCGTAGGTGAACTCGTGCGGCGCCTGGGCGTGGGGGATGATCGTCTGGATCCTGACCGAGCCGTCCTCGAATGCCTCCACCGCCATGGCCGCGTCGTCGGGCGTTGCTGCCGGGTAGACCGTCAGGCCGTCTTCGACCGCCTGGCCGTCGTTCGTCCGGGCCTCGGGGGGCAGGGACACGTGCAGCGAGCGGTCCTCTGCGATGAGCGTGAGGTCTGCCTCGGTAGGATCAGCCGGCAGGTTGATGTCCCCGAAGTCCGTGGATGCGCTGAAGCCCGACCCGACGGCCTCCGTGGTCGCACGGTCGGTCTCTACCTGCGGCGCGAGCGTCTGCGTCAGTTCCGCAACCCGTTGCGCGTCAGTCATCGCGGCCGGCTCCTCGCCAGGCGGGACGTCAGCGAAGGCCCCTGCGCTGCCCGCACCCATGAGCGCAACCGCAGCCAAGCCAGCCGCTACCGTCCGGACAAGTGTGTGTTGTGGCAATGTTCATCCTTCTTCATGATCTCAGTGGAACGAGTCCTACGACTCGCTGTGGGAAGGAGTATCACATAGCAGAGCTGCAGTAGGTGTGGAATGTCAGAGTGCGGGAAATGCGGCGTGTCAGAGTGCGAGACGCGCGGTGTGTTCGGGTGGGTGTGTCGTGTCTGGAGGGCTAGGAGGCTACGACGGTGGTCCATCACGGACGCGGGACGTCGCGGCCGTGGAAGCCGGCGAGACCGAGTGCGACGACCGTGCCGGCGAGGAGGGTAAGCCAGACGAAAGGCCACGGCTGGACGTCCGCCCCGGGGAGGTGGGGGATGTGCCGGGACGGCGACACCCCGCTGGCCCACGACGGCAGGTCGAGCAGGGCGCCGAACATCGTCACGACGAACGAGCAGGCGAGCAGCGCCGACGTCCCGACCTGCCCCGGACGGCGGATGGTGCGGACCGAAGAAAACCGCCTCTGACCTGCGCTTTTGCTGGTCAGAGGCGGTGTCGGCGGAGGATGGGGGATTCGAACCCCCGAGGGTGTTACCCCAACGCGCTTTCCAAGCGCGCGCCATAGGCCACTAGGCGAATCCTCCGGGCGCGACGATGGTACCCGAACCTGGGCGTCAGCCCCAGCCGCCTCGGTCGGGGGTCGGGTGGGGTGTGGGGGTGGGCAGGAGGTCGCGGGCCAGGACGGTGGCGCCGGCGACCACCGACGGCATCGCCACGACGGACACCACGGGCACGAGGAGCAGCAGGTAGGCGGCCGCGCCGAAGACGGTGGTGCGGGTGCGACGGGCCCGCAGCAGGGCCTTGCGCTGGGTGAGGTCGAAGCCGCGTGCGTCCAGGGCCCTGCCGGTGAGCTGGGTGACGAGGAGGCGCCCTCCGAGGAGGGCCCCGACGACCAGCACCGATGCCGTGCCGATCACCGGGACCAGGCCGACGAGGAACAAGCACGCCGCGATCAGCGCGCCTCCGACCGCCAGGCGGAGGCTCTCGCCGCTCTGGCGGACCATGCCGGCCCACCAGCCCTCGCGACGCCCGGCGGGCGGGCCGCCCAGCGACCGTTCGACGTGGTCGGCGATCCTCTCGTAGAACGGGCTGCCGACCATCAGCGTGATGGCCGCGTACCAGGCCACCATCGCCCAGGCCACGAGGACGGTCAGGGCGATGCCCACGCCGACCCGGGTGGAGCCGCGCCAGAACGGGGCCCACCCGTCGGCGAACGGGGTGAGCGTGGCCGTCAGCGTGGGCAGCGACAGGAGCAGGGTGACGAACAGAGCGAGGAAGACCAGGCTCACGATCAGCGCCGGGGCCGCGCCGAGCAGCATCAGCCGTGGGGAGGTGCGCCACAGGGTCAGGCCGCGCCGCAGCGCCCCCAGCCCGGCGCCGAGCTCTGCGCGGAAGGTGCCCGCAGGTGCCGAAGGGGGGTTCACGTCCCCCATCTTGGCCTCTGCGACAGGCCAGAAGGCCAGTTTCTGCGGGCCGGTTCTCGCAGGTAGAGCGGCCGACGACGTGCTGGGCGCCGCTCTCGCCCCGCTCCAGGCCCGGGAACCTGCCCGTGGAACGGTAGAGTTGAGCACGACCCCTCGTGCGGCGTCATCCCGCTGAACTCCCCCAGGGCCGGAAGGCAGCAAGGGTAGGTGGGCCCTGGCGGGTGCACGAGGGGTCCTCGCACGCCTGGTCTGGGTGCTCACGGGGCGGGTTGTCGTGAGCGGAGAGCCGCGAGGTCCGGTGCTCCGTCCCCCGCAGACGCATGCCCCAGCTGCCGGATCTGTGTGTGTCGAAGACTGTGCGATGTCGGGACATGCCCGACACCTGTGGGCCTTTGGTCCACACGGCGCGAGGACGGTGCTGCCGAGTCTCATAGAGAGACATCGCACCCGACCGAGGGTGCTGACGAGTGCAGCGAGGAGCACCGTGGCTCTCAGGCAGACGCGACCCGTGCACGAGGGTCTGATCGAGCGCACCAGCCCGACCGGTCCTGAGCGTCGTCGTGCCGAGAGCCACCGCCGTGGGCGTCCTCGTCGTGCGGGGCTCCTGAGGCCCAGGTCTCTCGTCGTCCTGCTGGCCGTGGCGGCGCTCACGGGCTGCGCGAGCCAGAGCGCGGGCCAGGTGGGGCCAGGGGAGGCGGGGCACGGCGGCGAGGTCAGCCTCGTCCTGCCCGATCTGTCGGCGGTGACGCTGGCCGGGGGAGTCTCCGGCCCTCTCGTCCTCAGCCTGGGGGTCGTGGTCTGCCTGCTCGGGCTCGGCTTCGGGGTGATGGCCTTCGTCGCGCTGCGCAGGCTGCCGGTGCACCCGTCGATGCGCGAGATCTCCGAGCTGATCTACAGCACCTGCAAGGCGTATCTGCTGCGTCAGGGACGGTTCCTGCTCACGCTGTGGGTGTTCATCGCCACCGTGATCGTCGTGTACTACAAGGCGCTGGTGGGCCTGAGCTGGGGCCGGGTCGCGATCATCATCGGTTTCTCCCTGCTCGGCATGGCGGGCTCCTACGGTGTCGCGTGGTTCGGCATCCGGGTGAACACCTTCGCCAACTCCCGCACCGCGCACGCCGCGCTGGCCGGACGGCCGCTGCCGATGCACCGCATCCCGATGCGCTCGGGCATGAGCATCGGCATGGTGCTCATCTCGACCGAGCTGGCGATGATGCTGGCGATCCTGCTCCTGCTGCCGGCCGACCTGGCCGGGGCCTGCTTCATCGGGTTCGCCATCGGGGAGTCGCTGGGAGCCTCCGCGCTGCGCATCGCCGGGGGCATCTTCACCAAGATCGCCGACATCGGCTCGGACCTCATGAAGATCGTCTTCAAGATCAAGGAGGACGACGCGCGCAACCCCGGCGTCATCGCTGATTGCACCGGTGACAACGCCGGAGACTCGGTCGGCCCCTCGGCGGACGGTTTCGAGACCTACGGGGTCACGGGCGTCGCGCTGGTGACGTTCCTGCTGCTGGCCGTCCCCGACCCGCTGGTCCAGGCCACGCTGCTGGTCTGGCTGTTCACGGTGCGTGCCGTGATGCTCATCGCCTCGGCCGGCTCCTACCTGGTCAACGACCTGATCGTCAGACGGCGGTACGCCAAGGCCCCCAGGATGAGCTTCGAGCAGCCGCTCACCCAGCTGGTCTGGCTGACCTCGGTGGCCTCGATCGCGCTCACCTACGTCACGTCTTGGTGGGTGCTGGGGCAGCTGGACGGGGCCGCGGGCGTCTGGTGGAAGCTGGCCACGATCGTCTCGTGCGGGACGCTCGCAGGGGCGCTGATCCCCGAGCTGGTCAAGGTGTTCACCTCGACCTCGGCCAAGCACGTGCGCGAGGTCGTGAAGTCCTCTCGCGAGGGGGGCCCGAGCCTGAACATCCTGTCTGGTCTGGTCGCCGGCAACTTCTCCGGGTACTGGCTGGGCATGGCGATCGTCGGGCTCATGGGCGGGGCGTTCCTCGTCGGCGAGCAGGGCCTCGACGCGTTGATGACCGCCCCGGCGGTGTTCGCGTTCGGGCTGGTCGCCTTCGGGTTCCTGGGCATGGGGCCGGTCACCATCGCGGTCGACTCCTACGGCCCGGTCACCGACAACGCCCAGTCGGTCTACGAGCTGTCGCTCATCGAGCAGATCGACGGCATCGAGGCCGAGCTGCGCCGCGACTTCGCGACCGACCCGGACTGGGGCACCGCCAAGCTGATGCTGGAGGAGAACGACGGGGCCGGGAACACCTTCAAGGCCACGGCCAAGCCCGTGCTCATCGGCACGGCCGTCGTGGGTGCGACGACGATGATCTTCTCCATCGTCATGGCCCTGACGTCGGGCCTGACCGAGAACATGCAGAACTTGTCCTTGATGCACCCGCCGTTCCTGCTCGGGCTGGTCGCGGGCGGTGCGGTCATCTACTGGTTCACCGGCGCCTCGATCCAGGCGGTGACGACGGGCTCGTACCGCGCGGTGGAGTTCATCAAGGACAACATCCGTCTCGAGGGCACCCGCGCCAGCGAGGCCGACTCGCGCCGCGTGGTCGACATCTGCACCCAGTACGCCCAGCAGGGCATGCTGACGATGTTCCTGGCGGTGTTCTTCACCACGCTGGCCTTCGCGTTCGTCGAGCCGTTCTTCTTCATCGGTTACCTGGTCTCGATCGCCGTCTTCGGGCTCTACCAGGCGATCTTCATGGCCAACGCCGGGGGAGCCTGGGACAACGCGAAGAAGCTGGTCGAGGTCGACCTGCACGCCAAGGGCACCGCGCTGCACGACGCGACCATCGTCGGCGACACCGTGGGTGACCCGTACAAGGACACCTCGTCGGTGGCCCTGAACCCGGTCATCAAGTTCACCACCCTGTTCGGCCTGCTCGCTGTCGAGCTGGCCGTCACCATGACCGCGCGGGGCCAGGGGGTCGCGGTGCACGTGCTGGCCGCCGCGTTCTTCGCGGTCTCGGTGTACTTCGTGCACCGGTCGTTCTACGGCATGCGCATCCGGGGCGGCATCGGCCAGGCTGGCGGACTCCCAGAAGAACCTGGCGCCGAGCCCAGCACCACCGACCCCAGCAGCGCCGAGCCCGTCAGCATGGAGCCCGGCACCCTCGAGCAGAGCGCGGCCCAGGCGACGGGCGACGCCCTGCCCGCCGTCCCCACCCAGCGCCCAGCCAACGACGCCCCGGTGACTGCCCGGGCGTCCGTCGACGAAGCCCAGGCAGGTGAGCAGCGATGAGACATCTGGCCGTCAAGTGGGACCCGGCGCAGGTCGACGCCGACGGGCACGTGATCGGCAAGGACGCCGGGGCGACCATCGTGCGGCGGTTGCTGAGGCTGGGCGAGGCGCCCCAGCTCGTCGGGCCGGGGCCGCGCCGGTGCGACGGGTTCGAGATGGTGCCGCTGGAGCTCGTCGACACGGACACGACCGTCGTGGTCAACCTCGACGTTCTGGACTCCACCACGGTGTGGCGGGTCTTGCGCGAGCGCGGCGAGCGCCCCGCCGTGATGAACTTCCAGTGGGGGCCGACCACGCGCCACGACGACCGGGTGCCCCAGCTGGCCGAGGCGCTGAGCTTCGCGCTGTTCCCGACGTTCGCCAACTCCGAGCGCACGGCGGACGAGGTGCGTGAGGTCGTGCGTCGGTGGACCGTCCCCGAGGTCGCCGCGAGGGCGAGGGCGGCCTGGGTCAACCTCGGCTTCCGGGTCGACCACGTGCAGCCGCGTCGCACCACAGACCTGCCTGTGGTGCTCTACCCGGCGATCTACCTGTCTGAGCGCAAGCAGCCCTCGCTGTTCCTCGACGTGGTGGAGCGGGTGCACAAGCAGATGCCGATACGGGTGGCGATGCGGCTCCACGAGTCCCACCTGGTCTCCGAGCTGGCCATGAAGCTGTCCCAGAAAGACTGGATCTGGGTGGGCCCGCTGACCCCGACCAGGCTGGAGTACTGGGAGGCGCTGGCGTCGACCACGGCCTTCCTGGCCACCGCGACGCAGGAGTCGTACGGGTTGGAGTACGTCGAGGCGATGGCCGCCGGTGTGGTCGGCATCCTGCCTGACAGCGACTGGGCGCGGGCGCTGGTGCCGGAAGGGTATCCGTTCTTCTGGCGCCAGCCGGGTGAGGCAGAGGCGATGCTGATCCGTGCCCTGCGCGATCCGCAGGGTTGCCGGGCCGAGCTGGACGCGCTCGTCGGTGGGGAGTTCACCTCCTGGATCGCACGTGAGCACGACGATCACACCTTCGAAGAGGCGTTGATCCGGCAGCTGGAGGAGTGGTTCGGGTGACCAGAGCGTCACGACGCGACGCACGCGTCACTCCTCCGGGTTCTTTCTGCCCCGATCGGCCAGCGCGACGCGCCGTCCTCCGGCAAACTCTTTGAACGTGCCGGAGACGCGAGATCTGAACAGCGCGCCAGGGCGACGCCGTCGCCCCGCGCTGGTCGACGCGTGCATCCAGGTCGACCCCCAGCTCCAGGCCTCGCGCACCGCGCGGCACTGGGTGATGTCGACCCTGGGCGACGCCGGGGTCGGGGGGGCTGCCAACCAGGTGGTCGAGCTGCTCGCCGCCGAGCTCGTCGGCCAGGCCCTCCTGCGCACGCCCGAGAAGGTCGAGGTGCGGGTCCGCTACGACGGCGTGGTCGTCCGTGTCGAGGTGGTCGACGACGCCGAGGACACCTCGGACCCCAGCGCCCCGGTGCTGGCGATCCTCGGTGCGCTGGCCGCGGCGTGGGGCGTCCTGCCTGGTCTGGAGGGCAGAGGTCGCACCGTGTGGGTCGAGGTGGAGACCGAGGACGAGGAGTGGTGGGGCTGAGCCCGCGCAGATGCTGACGCTGTTGACCTGCGGCATGGGGGTGACCCGTGGTGAAATCGACATGTGGCCGGTGCGCTCGCGTCGGCTGGCCACGGAGAGAGAGACGAGACGATGACTGAGAGCGACACCCGCACCGCCACGCCGCACGCCGGCATGCCCGTGCTGCCCGGG
>WQWY01000011.1 GCA_009785115.1 Micrococcales bacterium | reverse complement strand
GTCGAACATCTGGCTTTTCCGACCCACCTCACAACCTCGGCCAGAAGGATTTGAATATAGTCGCCAGCTAGGATGGGTCCGTAAGTTCCACATCTCCGAGGTCGAACACCGGTTCTCCGTCACCACGACGGCCGTGTGGCAAGGGCAGCGCGTGGAAGTGGACTACATCAGAGAAGATGGCAGAGTGCTGGTTCGGGGAGATCGGCGCTGGAGCGGTTCATCTCTTCATCCCGCGGTGACGGTGACGGAGAAAGGTTTTGAATGGGAGGCTCTGGTGCCACAGTACGAGCTGACGGAGGTCGTGGAGACTTATCGCGACAGCGTCTGGCCGCGGGGGTCACAGGGTCGTCCTCCTCTCGATGATTGGTGAGGTGCGATATTTTGATGGATGTGGTTCTTGTCGGGTTCGGGCTCGGAGGTTTCTGGTGATCATCTTTGGGGTGTCGACGAAGAGAGAGGTGGTTGCGGCGCTGATCTTGCGGTGCTCCCACTGTCACGCGACGGCCGCTCAGCGGCTGGTGAACCAGAGGAGATGGTTCACGCTGTTCTTCTTGCCGATATTCCCGTTCCAGAGCAAGCATCTCATGGAGTGTGTCTACTGTGGCGCGGTGTCAGTGCTGACGAGCGACCAGGCGGAACGCTTCAAGGTCGAGGCCGCGGCGGCCGAGGCTCGGCGTGTCAGCAGCGAGACGCTGCCAGGAAACCCAGCGCCGTCGCACGGTCCGATCTGACGGTGCCTGGTCGGGTGTGGCGGGTGGCCCAGTCGTCGGCGCTGACGCAGACGCCGTCGATCGACGAGGTCGATGTGAGCGACCAGAGCCTCTACGGGCTGGAGGTGAGCAGATCAGGCCGAGGTCAGGGTCCCGGCGCGTACGTTGCTCAGCCCGTCGAATCGTGCACGTCGGTCGCTGGTAAGGATGGTCCGGCCGGTCTCGCGGGCGTGGGCGGCGATGATGAGGTCGTGTGCGCCACGTGGTCGGCCAGCTGCTGCGGTCTCCGCGAGCAGCACGGCGTGCTCGTGCGCTGTCTGGTCGGTGTAGGCGAGCACCTCGACCAGGTGGGGGACGCGTTCGACGAACCGGCGTCGACGCGCTGCCACACGCGCGTCCTTGGCTGAGTGGACCCCGCGTTCGAGCTCGGCGAGCGTCAGCGCCGCGACGGCCAGATCGTCGTCATCGTCGAGAGGGCCTGCTGCGCCGCGCTCGATCTCGATCAACAGGTTCGTGTCGAGGATCAGTCGTCGGCCCACGGGTTCTCCGGCTCGGTCAGCAGGGCGCGGAGCGCGTCGACCTCGTCAGCCCAGCCGTCGTCGGGGCGCGGGTTGTTCGAGACGAGATCCCCCATGCCGCGCTTGAACTGCGCCCAGGTGTGCGTCTTGATCGCGGTCATGCGCACGATCGGCACCCCGCCTCGCGTGATGGTGACGTCGTCGCCGCCCTGGGCGATGGAGTCCAGCAGCGCGGAGAAGCCTCGCGACGCCTCGGTGGCAGTGAGAGTCTTCATGCCCATCATCGTAATCTGATTACTCAGATTTTGTCTACGGTGGGTGGGGGGTCTACCGCGTCACCAGTGCTGGCTGAGAAGAAGGGGCGGTCTCTGGCTGCTCGTCGGGCGAGGCGTCCGAGGGTCTGGCAGACCGTGCGGCCCAGTCGTAGGCGCCGACGCAGATGCCGGCGATGAGCAGGGGCATCGACACCTGGACGGTGACCCAGAACTGGTCGAGCTGGCCCTGGACGACCCGGGCGAGCACCACCGCGACCGCCAGGGTGCCGTACTCGGGGGGCAGGCGGTACCAGAGCACCACCATGAAGCCGCCGAGCATGATGACGAACCCGATCATGCCGAAGATCCCGGTGGTCGACAGCACCTCGAGGATGGCCTGCGGGGGTTGGAACTCCTCGTTGAGCAGGCCGGTGTACCACCAGCGGTTGCCCATGCCGAACCAGGGGTTCATGAGCCAGACGTCGGTGGACTGCGCGTACCAGTCCATGCGCTGATACACGGAGTTGAAGGCGTTGGCCTCGGAGAACTGGGCGACCACCATGAGCATCACGCCCACCATCGCGGCGAACACCGGCACGACGATGGCCTTCGAGCGCCGAGCCATCGACGACTGCCGCAGCGCGATCAGCACCACCGCGACCACCACGGAGATGATCGCCTGACGCGACTGGGAGGCGGCCATCCCGGCGCTCAGCAGCCAGAACATGGGGGTGGTGGCCCAACGTGGCCAGTGCAGCCAGGGCGGGCGGGCGTAGACCACGATCGCGGTGAAGGCCAGCAGGGTGCCGATGACGTTCTTGTGCATCGCCCAGGGCCAGTCCAGGTACACCTCGACCACCGCCCCCAGGCCTCCCTGGGCGACCATCTGCGCCACGGCGGCGAGGGTGAGCACCGAGATGGCGGCCGTGGTGAGGATCAGCAGGGTGAGGGCCTTCGTCGCGTAGCCGCGCACCCCGGCGGCCCAGCCGACCAGGATCGCCGCGGCGGTGAGCAGCCAGGTGTGGAACCACTCGATGAGGTTCGACGGGTAGGGGTTGACCAGCACCGTCAAGATGGTGGCCGCCTGGTAGACCACGGTGAGCCACATCAAAGACCGCAGCACCGGCGACAGGGGCCGGGGGCCGAGCAGCGCGACGACCCAGAACAGCACGAACAGCAGCGCGTCAGACATCGACAGGCTGGCGTCCTCGCCCCCCAGCCGCTGGACGGACAGCAGCAGCGGCATCGACCACACCGCCAGCGCCACCGGCTCGGACCTCGCCGCGACGAGCACCGCCGCCAGCCCGAGCACCGTCGCCGCGACGACACCCGCCACAGGCAGCACCACACCCAGGGCCGCGATCAGGGCCAGCGAGCCGATCACCACCACGACCATCGAGGCGGCGACCTCGGTGCGCCGTCGGGCCTGCTCCACCACCTGCGCAGAGCCACCGCGAGCAGAGCCGTCACGAGCAGAACCGTCGAGAGCGGGGCCGCCAGGGGTGAGGCCCGGGCCGGTGGCGCGGGTGGTGACCGCACGGGTTGCGAGCGCTCGGCCTCCGAGGTGGCGACGCGGGCTCATCACGTCACTCGCTCGTAGAGCTCCAGGTAGGCGTCAGCCACCGCGCCCCACGTGAACCGCTCGGCGCGGGCCAGGCCGGCCGTCCGCAGACGCGACCAGAGCGCGGGGTCGCTCCCCACGGCGAGCAGCGCCTCGCGCAGGGCCGCCGGGTCGCCCTCGTCCACCAGCACCCCGGCGTCGGCCACCACGTCGGGCAGGGCCCCGCTGCGGGCGGCGACCACCGGGACGCCGCAGGCCATGGCCTCGGCGACCACCCGGCCGAACTGCTCGACCCACGCCGGCGTGGTCAGCGACGGCACGGCCAGCACGGTCAGGCCCCGGTAGAAACCGGGCAGGGCGTCGACGTCGAGCGCACCCACCGAGCGGATGCGCCCGTCCGTGGCCTCGCTCGCGGCCGCCACCTCGTCAGCCAGGGTGCCGCCACCGGCGAGCACCAGCTCCAGGCGCGGCTCGTCGCGCACGGCATCGAGCAGCACCCGCAGGCCCTTGGCCTCCTCGAACCGCCCGGCGTAGCCGACCACCACCCGGTCGGTCGCGGGTGCCGCGTCCGGGTCAGGGGTGAGCTCGGTCGGGTCGATGCCGAGCGGGATCACCGCGACCTGCCCGGTCAAGCCCCGGTCGCGGCAGATCTCCCCGGCCTCGGTGTTGCACACGCTCACCCCGGCGGCGTCGCGCAGCACCCAGCGCTGTATCCAGCGGAACGGGGGCGGGTAGCGCTTGTCCAGGTTCTGCGCGGAGTACACCACGAACGGCGCCAGACGGGCCGGGCGGCGGGTCAGCACCCGGCGCAACCTCCGGGTCACCAGCACCTGCCAGGTGGCCAGGGCGAACGGCTCCTCGTGGATGTCCAGCACGTCGACGTCAGCACCCAGCTCTCGCCACAGGGCGATCGGGTCCCACACGAACAGCGCCGGGTGCGTGCCCCAGGTGCGCACCCCCACGACGTCCTCCCCAGGGCGCGGTCGCAGAGGAACGTCCTGGCCGCCCTCGTACCAGCGGCGGGCCGAGAGCAGGCGCACGTCCACCCCGCGCCGACGCAGCTCGCGCTCACGCTCGCGCCAGGCGTCGACCACGCCGGAGTGCGACAGGCGCAAGACCTTCATCGTGCCTCCAGACAGGTCGACGGGGGTGGTGGTGAGGACGAGGCGGGTCTCGTCATAGGTCGAGCGCGGCCTTGGTGACGTGGAAGGCCTCGGCGTAGCGGGCCTTGGCCTCCATGCCGCGAAGACGTGCGAAGCCGCGGAACAGCTCGGCATCCCACCAGTCCCGATGGTGCTGGGAGGGGTAGCAGGCGTTCAGCAAGTCGACCTTGCGGGCCATGGTCGCCTCGTCCAGAGGCACGTACAGGCTCGGTCTGCCCACGTCGCCGTCCCACTTGGGGATCTCGTAGTGCAGCAGCTGTGCCGACCGCCACACGGTGGGCGCCAGCTCGCCGAGCAGGCGGTGGTCCTGGTGGGCGTCGCCGGCCCAGGGCACCAGCACCAGGTCAGCCGGCCCGGCGTCGTCGGCGAAAGCGTGCATCGCCCGCTTCACCTCGGCCCAGGCCTCGGGCAGGTAGCCGTCGGTCATGCCCAGGGACGTGGTGACGGCACCGGGCACGAAGGTCTCGGCGGCGGCCTCGGCCTCCGCGACCCGGTCGGGCGTGCCGGTCAGGGTCAGCCAGCGTGCGGTGACGTCGCCACGGGCGGCCAGGCGCAGCAGCGTCCCCCCGCAGGCGATCTCCACGTCGTCGGGGTGAGCGGCGACGCAGACCACACGCAGCGGGCCGTCAGGGAGGCGCAACCTC
This sequence comes from Micrococcales bacterium, assembly GCA_009785115.1. GTDB lineage: Bacteria > Actinomycetota > Actinomycetes > Actinomycetales > Cellulomonadaceae > Cellulomonas. The sequence goes on along the minus strand of WQWY01000011.1, from coordinate 83,705 downwards.
ACCGCTGCCAGACCTTCCAGGGAGCCGCACCGGCACGGTCGAGCTTCTCCAGCTCGACGCGCTCCTTCTGGGTGTCCATGCAGGCCCAGTAGCCGTCGAAGCGGTGCGCGGAGAAACGGCCGTCCTTCGCGGCACGCACGCACGCGTCGAGCACCAGGTCCTCGCCCTCGTCGAGGTAGTCGAAGATGCCCTGGCGCAGCACGAAGAACCCGCCGTTGATCCGCATGTCCATGTCGGCCACGGGCTCCAGCCCCGTCATCGTGCCCTGGGCGTCGATCCCGACGACGTGGAACGAGTCCTGCGGGTGGACGGCGAGCAGCGAGCCCACGTGGTCGTCGGGCAGCCGGTCGATCAGGTCGTTGACGTCGACCTCAGAGAGCCCGTCGCCGTAGTTCGCCAAGAACACCGGGTCGCCACCGAGGTGGGGGCGCACCCGCCGCAGGCGCTCACCGATCGCCGTGTCCAGCCCGGTGTCGCAGAAGGTGATGGTCCAGTCAGAGGTGTCGGTGGAGCACAGCTCGACCGACCCGCCAGCACCGTGCAGCACGAAGTCGTTGGTCGCGGTCTCCTCGTAGTGGAGGAAGTAGTCCTTGATGACCTGGGCGCCGTGGCCGAGGGCGAGCACGAACTCGGTGTGCCCGAAGTGCGCGTAGTACTTCATGAGGTGCCACAGCAGCGGCCGCCCGCCGATCATCGCCATCGGCTTGGGGATCGCGTCGCTCGCGTTCTCGCGGATGCGCATCCCGAGGCCTCCGCAGAACAGCACTACCTTCATCTGGATGCTCCGATCCGTCGTGGTGCGGCGTGCTCCCGGAGGGCTGGCGCCACAGGCCGTCCCTCCAAGAACCCGTCGGTGGTCCCCGCGTCGAGGGCCTGGGCGTAGACCGTCATGGCACCCCGGGCCGCCTCCGCGGTGTGCTCGATGTCCGCGTCGGTGTGCGCGGCGGAGACCACCAGCGACGGGGCGAGCACGCCCCGACGGATCATCTCCTGGATGAACAGCGTCCGGTAGGCCTGGGACGGGCGACCTTCTGCGTCTCGCGTGGCGAACACCATGCAGGTCGGGCGGCCGAGCACCGGCACATGGTCGCTCACACCCGTCTCGGCCGCGACCCGCGTCCACGCCTCGCGCAGGGTCTCACCCGCGCGGGTCATCTCGCCCACCACGTCGCGCTCGTCGTAGGCGTCGGCGACAGCGAGCATCGCGGCGAGCCCGGTGGTCTCCGCGCCGTGGGTGCTCGACAGCAGCCACACCCGGGGTTCGTCGGTGTTCAGCCCGCCGAGCTCCATCAGCTCGCGCCGGCCGGCCAGCGCCGACACCGAGAACCCGTTGCCCAGGGCCTTGCCCCAGCAGGACAGGTCCGGCGTGACCCCGTAGACCTCCTGGGCGCCGCCGGCCGACCAGCGCATGCCCGTGATCATCTCGTCGAAGACGAGCACGACGCCGTGCGCGTCGGCCAGCGCCCGCAGCCCCTCCAAGAAGCCTGGCGCGGGCTCGGCGGTGGCGGTGGCCGGCTCCAGGACGAACGCCGCGACCTGACCGGGGTGCTGGGCGAGCAGCTCTTCGACCGACGCCAGGTCGTTGTAGGCGAAGCGGGCGGTCAGCTCCCGGTCGCGGCGGGGGACCCCGGCACGCATCGGCGTGGCGCCGATGAACCAGTCGTCGGCGGAGAAGAACGGCTGGGTGCCGCACACCGCGACCACGTCCCGGCCGGTCGCCGCGCGAGCCAGGCGCACCGCGGCGGTGGTCACGTCGGAGCCGTTCTTGGCGAACTTCACCATCTGGGCCCCCGGCACGCGGCCGAGGAGGCGCTCGGCCGCCCGGAGCTCCCAGACGCTCGGCCGGGAGAAGCCGACCCCGCCGCGCGCGGCCTCGGTCACCGCGTCCACCACCGGCTGGTACCCGTAGCCCAGCGTGACCGCCCGCAGGCCCTGGCCGTACTCCACGTACCAGTTGCCGTCCACGTCGCGCACCTTCGACCCGACACCGTGCTCGATGATCGGCGTGATGTGCTCGGGCACCTGGTCGGAGCCACGGGCATAGGTGTGCGCGCCGCCTGGCACCATCTCGTGCAGCCGTCGCTGGGCGGCGGCCGAACGGGTGAAGGTGCGTTGTCGTGGGTCGGTCGTGAGGTGCGGTGGTGCGTCGAGCAGCATCGATCCCCCCCTCATGAGTCCTGACCGATTCTGGACCAGAGCCAGACGAGCCGGCTCGAATTCCCCGGAGCAGACCCAGACGCTGCGTCGAAATCACCCGGGGGGCGGCAACCAGGCCCTCTCACCTCGTATCGCCTCGTGCTAAAAGCCGGCGAGACGGCCACGTCCGACCAGCCGCGAGAGGACGGTGCTCCTCCCGGCGCTACGGTGGGTGCCGTGGATGCACAGTTCTGGTCAGGTCGGTCGGTGTTCGTCACCGGGCACACGGGATTCAAGGGCGCGTGGCTGTGCGTGATGCTGGAGCGCCTCGGCGCGAAGGTGCACGGCTACGCGCTGGACACCCCTGAGCACTACCTCTTCCAGCGGGCCGGGATCACCGACCTGCTGGCCTCCGACGTGCGTGCCGACATCCGCGACACCGCCGCCCTGCGCGACGCCATCGTCGCCTCGGGGGCGCAGGTGGTGCTGCACCTGGCCGCCCAGACCGTCGTGCGGGAGTCCTACGACGACCCCGGCGAGGCGTTCTCGAGCAACGTCATGGGCACCTTCTCGGTGCTCGAGGCGTGCCGGCGGGCCCCGGAGGTGACCCGGTGCGTCGTGGTCACCACCGACAAGGTGTACGCCAACAACGAGTGGGCCTGGGGCTACCGCGAGACCGACCGGCTGGGCGGGGACGACCCGTACTCGGCGTCCAAGGCCGCCGCCGAGATCGTCACGCACTCGATGGCCGTCTCGTTCCCCCGGGAGGGGTACGCCGTCGCCACCGCGCGGGCGGGCAACGTCGTCGGCGGCGGTGACGCCACCCCGGAGGCACTGATGCCCGAGCTGGTCGGCGCCTACGCCGAGGGTCGTGCCGCCGTGCTGCGCTACCCGGACGCGGTGCGCCCCTGGCAGCACGTGCTCGAGCCGCTGTCGGGCTACCTCACCCTGGCCGAGCACCTGACGCCGCGGCGCCACGACACCGTGTGGAACTTCGGGCCCGCGGTCGAGGACGCGCTGACCGTCGGCGAGGTCGCGTCCCGTGTCGCCGCCGCGTGGGGCGACGGCGCGACGTGGCACGGCGAGGGCGACCCCGGCCCTCACGAGGCCGGGCTGCTGATGCTCGACTCCGCCCGGGCCCGCACCGAGATGGGCTGGGCGCCGGTGCACGACGTGGCCGGCGCGCTGGAGCGCGTCGTGACCTGGGAGCGCGACGTCCGCTCCGGGCGCGCCACGCCGCTGGAGGCGACCCGCGCGCAGGTCGACGAGTACCTGGGCCTCGACGCCATGCGCCAAGCAATAGGCTGAGCCGCGTGAGAGTCATCGAGACACAGGTTGACGGGCTCATCGTCTTCGAGCCGACGCCCCACCGTGACGAGCGCGGGTACTTCTCGCGCACCCTGGACGTGCAGATCCTCGCCGACGCGGGCATCGACCCGGCGGGCTTCAAGCAGGAGAACCAGTCGCGCTCCTACCAGGGTGTGGTCCGGGGCCTGCACGGCCGGCTGAACAAGGGCGAGGCCAAGCTCGTCCGCTGCGCGCACGGCGCGGTGCTGGACGTGGCGATCGACACCCGCCCCGGGTCTCCGACCTTCGGGGTGGTCTCCACGTTCCTGCTGGACGACCAGCTGAACCGGCAGGTGTACATCCCCCGGGGCTTCCTGCACGGCTACCAGGCCCTCACCTCGGTGACCGACTTCGTGTACCGCATCGACGACTTCTACGGCCCGTCCGAGGATGTCACGGTCTCCTACGACGACCCGACCCTGGCCGTGGCCTGGCCCGCCCCGATCACCATCGTCAGCGAGCGCGACCGCAACGGCCTCACCTGGGACGCCTACCGCGAGCTCATCGGCGCCTGACGTCCTGCGGCGGGCAGAGCCCAGCAGCGAGCCACACAGAAAGACCTCTGCTTCGGGTCCAGGGACTTTCCTGTACCCGAAGCAGAGGTCTTCGCGTCTTGCGCCTGCGGAATCTCAGACGGCTGCGGGGTCAGATCTCGCGAGGGTCGGGGTCCATGACGACCCAGCGGCCGCCGTTCGCCTCGATCTGGGGGTAGGCGGCGCGGACCTCGGGCAGCAGGTCGGGGACGAACAGCAGGACGCGGTCGGGGCGGGCCTCGACCAGCTGGGCCGGCGACCAGATCGGGATGCGGTTGCCGGGCATGGCACGGCCGTGCTTGCCGGTGGCGGCGTCGGCGATCCCGACCAGGTCGTCGGTGGTCACCTTCGCGCTGACCAGGAGGGCCGAGGTGCGCGACGCGGCACCGTAGCCGGCGACGGTCAGCCCAGCGGCACGCGCGTCGTCCAGGTAGGAGCGGATCGACGTGACCGACGCGGTCAGGGTGTCGGCCAGGGCGGCGACGCGCGCGGGGTCGGTGATGCCCTCGGCCGTCTGGGAGGCCACCAGGTCGGTGACCACCGGGGCCTGGGCGCCCCACCGGCTGCCCTCACGGGCGAAGGCGATCAGCGTGGTGCCCCTGTCGCCGTACAGCGGGTACTGCCACGCGCCGATCCCGACGAGCCCGATCTCGCGGCCCATCGACACCAGGGCCGGCACCGAGTAGTAGGCGAAGTGGCCGCTCTTCAGCGCGTTCCACATGCCGAGGCGCACGATCGACGCGGCGTCGTGGATCATCATGATGAGCACCCCGTCGGGCGCCAGGTGCTCGCGACGCTCGACGAACGCGGCGTGCTGGTCGCGGTCGTGCATCATCCCGTGCACGTCGACGACGAGGTCCACCTGCCCGGTGTCGGTCATCTGCGCGCCGCGCTCGATCAGCAACCCGCGCCACGACCCGCCGTGAGGGCTGGGGTACTCCAGCACGCTCGCCCCCGGGCGGACGTACCCGGCGGCCGCGGCGTCGGTGACGCACAGCTCGGCCTGGCGCACCAGTGCGGCGGGCTCGACGCCGAGGGGCTCCTCGGGGTCGGTCGGGTCGTCCTCGAGCTGGAGCAGACCGCTGACGCCGCTCATCACCATGCGCAGCCGGTAGGCCGGGTCGGGCAGCGGGTCGGTCAGCGCCGGGAACAGGTCGGACGGGGGCTGCATCCCGAGGTCGAGGACGACGGAGCCACCGGGCTCGCCGCTCCACCGGTCGGTCCAGGTCGGGATCGGGGGGGCGAGATCAGGGGTGGTCATCAGATAATCCTCTCGGGTCGGCGGACGCCACCTTAACCCTCGCGGTGGCACACGGCGGAACACCCTGGTGAAATCAGGGGAAGGCGCCTGGTGAAATCGGGTGAAAGAGCGGCAGAACGGCGTAGACGACTGTTCGGGGGCGCAGAATACCCGGTGGCACGCAGGTGGGATCGAGGGTGACGACGCCTCGTGCCGGACGGCAAGAGAAGAGCCGGCCGGCGTCGAGAGGGCCGCGGTGGTCGCGGCGCAGAGAGGACAGTCATGACAGCGAGCCCGCGGGTCACCATCGGGGTGCCGGTCTACAACGGTGAGCGCTACCTGGCCGAGGCGCTGACCTCGCTCGTCGAGCAGGACTTCCAGGACATGGAGATCCTCGTCAGCGACAACGCCTCCGACGACGCGACGGTGAGGATCGCCGAGGAGTTCGCCGCCCGAGACCCGCGTGTGGTGGTGGTGCGCCAGGAGAAGAACATCGGCGGCGCCCACAACTCCAACGTGCTGATGGACGCCGCGCGCGGCGAGTACTTCAAGTGGGCCTACCACGACGACCGGTGCGCACCGGGGATGGTCTCGGCCCTGGTCGCCCAGCTGGACGCCGACCCGGACGCGGTGGCCGCGTGCCCGACGGTGATGAAGATCGACGAGGACGGCACCGACCTGGGCCGCTGGGACGAGCGGCTGTACGTCGACCTCGTCGGCCCCGCGCACGAGCGGCTGGCGCAGGTGCTGCGGCACCGGATCTGGCCGGTGCAGTTCGGGATGTTCCGCACCTCGGCGGTCCGTGCGGCGGGCGGTGTCTACGTCTCCACGGCGGGGGAGTACGTGCTCCCGGCGGCGATCGCGGTGCGCGGCAACGTGCGCCTGGTGCCCGAGGCGGTGCAGCAGATCCGTCACCACGTCGACCGCTCTGGTGGTGAGCGGCGCAGCGAGGCGGTCTGGGTCGACCCGAACCGCCCGCACGTGGCGTTCCCGTACTCTCGGAAGATCCCGCTGGTGCGTCGGGCGGTGCTCGACGCCGGGCTGGACCGCGCCGAGCGACGCCGCTGCCTGCGGGTGGTGTTCCGCGACTGGACCCTGCCGGGCGTGCAGACGGTCGTGGGCGACCTGATCCGCCTGCCGCTCGACCTGGGATGGGTGCGCCCCCGTCGATGAGGTGAGCGGTCAGCGCTCCAGGGGGTCTCGGGTCTCGCCTCGCACCGCGGGAGCGCGGCTCACCCAGGCGCCGAGCGACGCCCAGCCCGCCGACCACACCGCGAGGGCCAGCATGGCGCCGGCGAGGACGTCAGCGGGGAGGTGCACGATCATGACGACGTTGGCCGCCCCCTCGACCACCAGCAGGGCCGTCAGGACGGTCGCGGCCCGTCGGACGGGGCGTCCCTCGGCGAGCAGCAGCAGGACCACCGCGACGACCAGCGCCGTGCTCACCGCCATGTGGGTCGAGGGGAGCGTGTTGTAGGGGTAGACGACGAAACCCCCCAGGTGCGGCCTGGTCAGCACGACGTCGCGCAGCAGCGGCGACACCACCGCGACGGCCCCCACCACGAGCACGACCAGCCAGACCAGCCGTCGGCGTCCCCGCCGCCAGGCCTGTCGGCCCGCCACGACCACCACGACGGTGAGGACGACGAGGACGAGCGGCCGTGCCACCCGGGCCACGGTGTCGACCACGGGTCCCAGCTGGACGAGCCCCGTCAGCGCGGCGTCGAGGCGCTGGCCGGGCTCGGTGCGCACCGCGACCCCGTAGACCGCCGCCATGGCCAGCGTCCATCCGGCGGCCGCCGCCCACGCCTGGGCTCGGCGCGGTGGTGGCAGGCTCATCGCGGGCGTCCTCCCCAAAGGTGTGCACGTAGCGACGTGTGAGCATATCGACCGCCGTTGCTGGCACCATGTCCTGCGTGACTCGGGTGGCGGCGATCGACTGTGGGACGAACTCGATCCGGCTCCTGGTGGCCGACGTCGCGGGCGGCCGGCTGCACGAGGTGGTGCGTCGCTCCGAGGTGGTCAGGCTCGGGCAGGACGTGGACCGCACCGGACGGCTCGCCCCGGACGCGCTGGCCCGCACGCTGGCCAGGACCAGCGAGTACGCCCAGGTGTGCCGCGACGTCGGTGTGCGGCAGATCCGGTACGTGGCGACCTCGGCCACCCGGGACGCCGCCAACCGCGCCGAGTTCGTGGCCGGGGTGCGCGCCGCGATCGGGGTGGCCCCTGAGGTGATCAGCGGCCAGGAAGAGGCCACCTTGTCGTTCGTCGGCGCGACCAGCGCCCTGGCCGGGCGTGAGGCCCCGTGGTGCGTCGTGGACCTCGGCGGCGGCTCGACCGAGCTGGTGGTGGGCAGCGGGCGGCCTGAGGCGGCCTGGTCGATGGACGTCGGGTCGGTGCGGCTGACCGAACGGCACCTGCGCGCCGACCCGCCGACACCGCAGGAGGTCGCCGCCGCCACCGCCGCCGTCGACGAGGCGCTGGACGAGGCGTTCGCGCACGTGCCGGTGGGCCACGTGCGCACGTTGGTGGGGCTGGCGGGGTCGGTCACGACGGTGACCGCGCACGCGCTCGGGCTGGACCGTTACGACAGCACCCGCATCGACGCCGCGGTGCTGCCGGTCGACCAGGTGCTGGCCGCGTGCGACGACCTGCTGGGCCGCACCCGGGCGCAGCGCGCCGGGCTGGGCTTCATGCACCCGGGCAGGGTCGACGTCATCGGGGCGGGTGCGTTGATCTGGGCGCGTGTGGTGCGTCGTGTCGTGGCCGAGGTCGAGGCGGCGGGCGGCACCCTGACCGAGACCGTCACCTCGGAGCACGACATCCTCGACGGGATCGCCCTGTCTCTGGCCTGAGGCGGGCCAAGAGGAGGCTCGCACCTCAGGGCCAGCGCCTGGTCTGGCCTGACCTCTCCGGGTCGAGGTGCCAGGATGGCGTCTGGTGTCGCTGCTCGCGGCACCGGCCCCCGTAGCCCAACTGGCAGAGGCAGCCGGCTTAAAACCGGTCCAGTCCCGGTTCGAACCCGGGCGGGGGCACCTGGAGCCCGCGCAGGTGGGTGCCTCGCGCGCGTCGGCCTGTCGGCGCTGTGCCGGCGTCGTCCGTGCCGGTGCCTGTCACCAGAACCAGGGCACGGGTGCGCGACGGCACGCTACCGTGGTGCGGGAACGCTGACGCGTGCTGACGCGTTGGTGCTGCCGGAATCCCCAACCTTGGCGAGGAGCCCGATCCGATGAGCAACCCCGTCTTCAACAACAGCGGTGTCTTCGGCGACCCGCACAACCCGAAGGTCCGTGAGCGTCGCGGCCAGCTCGCGACCGACCCGTCGTGGGGCACACCCGCGCCCTACGGCGCTTCCCCGTACGGCGGGGCGTCGACAGACGCGGCGACCTTGGAGTCGATGTACGCCGCACCGCCGGCGACCAGCACGCAGATGCGCCGGATGACCTACGACGACGTCATCATGAAGACCGGTGGGCTGCTCGCGCTGCTGGTCGTCGTCGCGGCCGGTGCGTACCAGCTCACCCCGAGCATGCCGGCCCTGGTGTGGGTCGGTCTGGCCGCCGGTCTGGTGCTGGGCCTGGTCAACGCGTTCAAGAAGCAGCCCAGCCCGCCGCTGATCATCGCCTACGCGGTCGCTCAGGGCGTGTTCCTCGGTGGCATCAGCTTCGTGTTCCAGGAGCTGTACGTCGGTGGGGCGGGCGTCCAGCCGATCATCCTCCAGGCCGTGCTGGCGACCATGGCGACGTTCGCCGTCTCGCTGATGCTGTTCAGGTCCGGCAAGGTCCGGGTCACCCCGAAGTTCACCAGGTGGCTGATCATCGCGGTCGGCGGCTACGCGGTGTTCTCGATCCTGAACTTCGTGCTGGCGCTCTTCATGCCTCACAGCGGCTTCGGCCCGCTGCGCGGTGGCACGTTCGGCATCATCATCGGGCTGGTCGCTGTCGGCCTGGCGGCCATGAGCCTGATCGTCGACTTCGACTTCATCAAGCGCGGCGTCGAGGGCGGCGCCCCGGCCAAGTACGCCTGGACGGGTGCGTTCGCCCTGATCGTCACCCTGGTCTGGCTGTACCTGGAGCTGCTGCGTCTGTTCGCGATGCTGGCTGGGCGAGACTAGCGCTCGACCCCGGGGCTCTCGCCCGCGCGAGAGCCCCGGAACCCGTCTCGTGAAACCGCCTCCCACCAGGGTTGTCGCGAGTATCATGAGAGAAGACCTGCCCTCGAGGTTGATGTCATCCCTCGGGGGCAGCGTCGTGCCTGGGGTGGTGCCGGGCCTCGGCGCGGATGACGCGCACCGGCGACACACCCGGAGCGGGTGCGGTCGGGTGCGGGTGCGATAGGCGATGATTCCCTCCGTCCCTGACCCGATCACAGACGTGGAGACCCGCTCATGGCCGCACCGCTGCCCCAGGCGTCCGGAGGCTTCGGCGACAAGCCGACCCTGACCTTTCCCGACGCGTCGGCTCCCGCCGGGCTCGAGACGAGCGTGCTCGTCCGTGGCACCGGTGCTGTCGTCGAGGCCGGCCAGGAGATCGAGGTGAGCTACCTCGGCCAGACCTGGGCCGGCCAGGTGTTCGACAACTCCTACGACCGTGGCTCCACGATCACCTTCCCGATCGGCCAGGGAGCGGTCATCGCCGGGTGGGACGACGGCCTGGTCGGTCAGCAGATCGGCAGCCGGGTGCTGCTGTCCATCCCGTCGCACCTGGGCTACGGCGACCGCGGCGTGCCTCAGGCTGGCATCCGTGGCGGTGACACCCTGGTCTTCGTCGTCGACATCGTCGACGCCCGCTGACACCTCACCGACAGCGCTGAGCCTCACTGACAGCACAGAGCCGCGCGCCGTCGTCGGGGATCCCCGACGACGGCGCGCGGCTCTGTGCTGTCAGATCAGTGGTCGAGACCAGCGTCGATCGCACGCTGGCGAGAGCGCTGGATCTCCTCCTCGGCGGCGGCCCGGCCCACCCAGTGGGCGCCCTCGACGGACTTGCCGGGCTCGAGGTCCTTGTAGACCTCGAAGAAGTGCTGGATCTCCAGGCGGTGGAAGTCCGACACGTCGTCGATGTCCTGACGCCAGGCGGCACGCTGGTCGCCGGTCGGCACGCACAGCACCTTGTCGTCACCACCGGCCTCGTCGCGCATGCGGAACATGCCGAGCGCGCGGCAGCGGATCAGGCAGCCGGGGAACGTCGGCTCCTCCAGCAGCACCAGGGCGTCGAGCGGGTCGCCGTCCTCGCCGAGGGTGCCGTCGATGAACCCGTAGTCGTCCGGGTAGCGGGTCGAGGTGAACAGCATCCGGTCCAGGCGGATGCGCCCGGTGACGTGGTCCACCTCGTACTTGTTGCGCTGCCCCTTGGGGATCTCGATGGTGACGTCGAAGTCCACGGTCTCCTCCATGCCGCCCCTCGGCGGGTCTTCCTGGCGCGCCAGGACGCCAGATGCTCACGATTGTCTTGCCATAGTCTGGCCTATCAGACGCCCGTGGTGTGAACGGACCATGCTGTGAGCAGACAGCGGGTCGATCGGACAGGGGGTCGACCAGACTTCAGGCGATCAGATCGTCGCACGGACCGGGAGGTGTCGGTGAGAGCACGAGGATGGACGGCGGTCGGCGTCGCGGCGACGCTCGTGCTCGGCGGTGGCACCTACGCGGCGCTCGACGCGTACGACGTGGTCCCTGGCCCGCTGACCCTGGCCGACCCGTGGCCGGAGCCCGCCCCCTTCCCGACGCCCCCGGGTGCGCAGGCCGGGCCGGCCAGGCCCGCGCTGGACGACCTGGACGCCGCGGCTCCCCTCCCGAGCGAGGCCGCGGTGCGGGCGGCGATCAGCACCCTGGCCGCTGACGCGCGGATGGGACCGCGTGTCGGCGTGGCGGTCGTCGACCAGATCACCGGTGAGGTGCTCGGCTCCCACGCGGCCGACACCGGCCTCCAGCCCGCGTCCGTCATGAAGCTGATCCCCGGTGTCGCGGCGCTCACCGCGCTCGACCTGGACGCCACGCTGCCCACCGTCGCGGTGCTCGACGGCGACCGGGTGGTGCTCGTCGGCGGCGGCGACATCATGCTCGGCCCCGGTGCGGGCGACCCGGGGGTCGTGGACGGCCGGGCAGGGCTGGGTGACCTGGCGGCGCAGACCGCCGAGGCCCTGCGGCAGGCCGGGGTGACCACCGTGCGGCTGGGCGTGGACGACTCGCTGTTCTCCGGCCCGACGACCGCCCCCGGGTGGAGCCCCTCCTACGTGCCCGACGGCTACGCCGCCCCGGTCACCGCGCTGGCCGTGCACATCGCCAAGATCGACCCCAGCAAGGAGTACGGGGCCCGGCACGCCGACCCGTCGCTGGCCGCCGGGGCGGTGTTCGCCGACCGGCTGACCGAGCAGGGGATCACCGTGACCGGGCGTGCCACCCGGACGTCGGCACCGGCCGACGCCCCCCGGCTGGGACAGGTCGACTCGGCCCCGTTGCGCGACGTGGTGGGCTACTTCCTGCTCACCTCCGACAACACGGTGACCGAGGTGGTCGCCCGCCTGGTCGCGGTGAGCCAAGGGGCACCCGCGAGCTTCGAGGGTGCGGGCGAGGCGATGCTGAGCGTGATCTCCGGGCTCGGGGTGGACACCACGGGGGCGCGGCTGGCCGACGCCTCGGGGCTGGCCGCCGGCTCGTCGGTCACGGCGACGATGATGGCGCAGGTGGTCTTGCGAGCGACGAGCGTGGAGCACCCGGCGCTGCGCGACGTGATCGTGAGCCTGCCGGTCGCCGGGCTGACCGGAACCCTGCACGACAGGTTCGTCACCTCCGACGCGCGCGGCCTGGTGCGCGCCAAGACCGGCTCCTTGCCGGGGGTGAGCTCGTTGGCCGGCACCGTCGTCGCCGCCGAGGGCCGGGCCCTGGTGTTCGTCGTCATGACCGACGAGGCCCCGAACGGCACCGCGGCACGCCCGGCGATCGACAGGTTCGTCACCGCCCTGGCCGCCGCCTGAACCAGAGCTGGCCGTCAGGGCGAGCACCGGCCGTCGAACCAGCACGGGCTCTCGGCGAGTCCGGACAGGCCCTGCGAGGTTCTGTGAAGCCGGTCTGGTGCGGATCAGGCTGGGGTCAGGAGGTGTCTGGCCGTCACAGCGTCGGGGTGTGCCGTTCGCGGTACGCCCCGAACCTGGTGCCGGCGCGGCGGGCGGCGGCCGTGCTCCACGCGGCGGCGAGCAGCAGCAGCCCGACGAGCAGCAGCGTGCCGGTGGACGCGGAGACGATCATCTGGTCGAGGGTGGGGCGCCACGCCGGCGACTCCAGCAGCGCGACCACGTGGTCGCCGAAGTACCCCGGGGCGACGAAGGCGTACCCGCCGAGCAGCGTGGTCACCACACCCGCGGTCAGCGGCGCCGCCGCGGTCCACGAGGCGAGCAGCCCGAGCAGGACGAGAGCCGCCGTCCCACCGGCCACCAGCGCGATGTCGAGCGTCTCGACGGTGCCGCGCCACCCGTCGGCCTGGGCCTCGACGATGCCCGCCTGACCCAGCAGCAGCGCCCCCGCGCCGGCCGTGCCCAGCAGCAGGCCCACCCAGACACCCAGCACGTGGGCGGTCCACCCCGGGTGCCTCGGTGAGGGGCCGGCGTCGACGTCGGCAGGCTTCGCGGCGGGTGCGGCCGTCCGCTCCGCAGCCGTCGTGCCGGTCGCCGGGGTGTCCAGCACCAGGGTGGACGTGGCGGGGTCGGGGGTCGGGTCGTCCGCGGTGTCCGGTGTGGTGTCGAGCGTGGCGTCCGGCTCGTCGGGTGCCGTCGGGAGCGGACGGGCGACGGCGTGGCGGGCGACGTCGGGCTGACCCTCTCCGGGTGTCTCGGGGAGGAGGTCGAGCAGCGGGGTGAGGTCGGTCTTGTTCTGGGTCATGACGTGGCTCCGACGTTCGATGGACGATCCGACAGTAGGTCAGCCGGTGCTGGCCCGCACCTACGCCGCGTGAGGTGTGGGCAGATCACGACGGAGGGACGACAGGGAGGAAGACCTCGGGGTGCTCGACGCGGATCTCGGTGACCCGCTGCTCCCCGCTGGACGAGGCCAGGGAGCCGATCCACACCCAGCCGGCTGCCAGCACCAGGAGCGCCACCGAGGCCGGCCTGACCAGGGAGCGCCCGGCCCAGGGCGGCAAGAGCTGGAGGGCGGCCCAGACCACGACGCCGACCGACAGCCCCGCGAGGTACAGCCACAGCGTCGTGATGTGGCCCAGCGCGAGGAAGCGTGTCTCGAGCGGCCCGTCGGACAGGGCCCGAGCGATCTCTGCCAGCTCTGGGGCGAAGAGCGCCCGCCCGACCGCCAGAGGCAGGACGAGGCTCGCCCCGTAGACCAGCAGGAAGCCCGTCCCGATCTGGTCCCGGCGCGGCGCGGCCCGGTCAGAGTCGGGCGGCGCGGCGGTCCGCAGGGCGTTGGCCGCCCTGCCGGTCAGCAGGCCGACGATGATGGCCAGCGCGGCGCCGACCGCCGCGTCCTTGTCGGCCGACACCAGGCCGAGGAGCGCCGCGACCACCGCGAGGACGGTGCTCAGCACAGCGGCGCCCAGCCCGACGAGACGGTACGGGCCCTGCCGACGTGCGGCGACGTACAGCACCAGCACCGCCAGCAACCAGACGGTCTGGACCAGACCAGACCCCTGGGCGTCGACCAGCGCCACCCCTCCGGTCAGCGGGGTGGCCACCAGCGGGGTGAGCTGGGTGAACAGCGGCGGCCACGTGGGGAGAAGCTCGGGGACCTGCGTGGCCAGCAGGAACACGGCGTTGACCACAGCCAGCAGCGCCAGGGCGTTGGCGGCGGCCCGACGAGCCGCGCCAGCGGGCTGGCGAGCCCGTGCCGGGGCCGGGGGCGTCGGCCCGAGAGACGCGGGTCCAGCGGGCACAGACCCGGCGGGGGAGAAGGCCTGGGGCTGGGCGTATCGAGGCTGGGCGCCAGCGGGAGCCGCCGGGCCGGTCGGCGGGAGCGCCGCGGGGAAGGGCAGCGTGGGGGGCCCGTCGTCGCGCGGCGGCGGCAGAGGAGGGAGGGGAACGGTCGGGGGGTCCAGGTTCGAGGCGACGCGAGGCGGCCGGTAGGTGCCTCTGCGCGGGGTGGTGTCGTCGTTCACGTGTGTCCCAGGATGTCCCAAAGATGGCGTTCGGGCGCCCCATCCTCCCACGGCGAGGGTCGGTCGCCACAGGGCCGGCCGCCGTGGCGCAGGGCTCTTCCGACCCGGCTCAGAACCGAGGGGCGAAAGGCCAGGGGGTGCCGTCCTCCAGGGTCTGGTCGGCCAGCAGCGCGGCCTGCTCCACGGCCTTGGCGACCACCGGGGTCACGTCGGGGTTGAACACGCTCGGCACGATGTAGGCCGGGTTCAGCTCGGTGTCGCGCACCACCGACGCCAGCGCACGGGCGGCGGCGAGCAGCATCGGCTCGGTCACGGTGTGCGACTGGGCGTCCAGCAGGCCGCGGAACACGCCCGGGAAGGCCAGCACGTTGTTGATCTGGTTCGGGTGGTCGCTGCGCCCGGTGCCGACCACCGCCGCGTACCTGGCCGCCTCGTCGGGGTCGACCTCCGGGCGAGGGTTGGCCAGGGCGAACACGATCGCGTCGGGGGCCATCCGCTCCACGTCGGCGGCGCTGATGACGTCGGGTGCGCTGACGCCGATGAACACGTCGGCGCCGACGAGCGCGTCAGGGATCGAGCCGGTGACCCCGCGCGGGTTGGTGATCGAGGCGATCCGCTCCAGGTTCGGTGTCAGGCCCGGGCGGTCGTGGTGCACGATGCCCTCGATGTCGCCGACCACCACGTCGTGCGCGCCGGCGGCCAGCACGAGCGACAGCACGGCCGAGCCCGCGGCCCCTGCCCCGGAGAGCACGATCCGCACGTCGCCGATCGGCTTGCCGACCAGCTTGAGCGCGTTGAGCAGCGCGGCGGTCGTCACGATGGCGGTGCCGTGCTGGTCGTCGTGGAACACCGGGATGTCGAGACGCTCGCGCAGACGGCGCTCGATCTCGAAGCAGCGCGGCGCGGCGATGTCCTCCAGGTTGATCCCGGCGAACGCCGGTGCGATGGCCGTGACGGCGTTGACGATCTCGTCGGTGTCGGTGGTGTCCAGGCAGATCGGGAAGGCGTCGATGCCGGCGAACTGCTTGAACAGCACCGCCTTGCCCTCCATCACCGGCATCGCCGCGAGCGGGCCGATGTCGCCCAGCCCGAGCACGGCGGTGCCGTCGGTGACCACGGCCACCGTGTTGTGCTTGATGGTCAGACGGCGGGCCTCGGCCGGGTCGGCGGCGATGGCCTGGCAGACCCGGGCGACGCCGGGGGTGTAGGCCATCGACAGGTCGTCGCGGTTGCGCAGCGGCACCTTGGACTCCACCGACAGCTTGCCGCCCAGGTGCAGGGCGAACGTGCGGTCGCTCACCCGCCTGACGTTCACCCCGGGCAGCGACTTGAGCACCGTGACGACCTGAGCGGCGTGGTCGTCGTCGCGTGTGGCGCAGGTGACGTCGATGAGGATCTGGTCGGAACCGGAGGCGGCCACGTCGAGCGCGGTGACGACGGCCCCGGTGTGCTCGATGGCCGTGGTCACCTCGGAGACCGCTGTCGGGCGAGGCTGGACCTGGAGGCGGGCGGTGATGGCGGAGGACACGGAGGGCACAGACACGCCGCTCATTGTGAACCCTCGGCGGCAGGCGGGTCGAACCGGCTCCGTCGATCATGCTCAGCGGCGTCTGTCGGTCGCGCGTCCCGAGCGCTCGGCGCCGATGCTGCCAGACACGCCCCAGACACGAAGCGGCGGCGACCAACGTTGGTCGCCGCCACCCGAAACCTCTGATCCTCCAGATATCAAGCGAGCGCTTCGTCGGCCGCTACGGGACCAGCCCGGTCGACCCGCCCATAAGTGGGTCAGCCTGCTCGTGGGTTCTGGTGAACCATGAAGTTGTAGAACCATTGTGGACCATGAGGAGCGATCCAGGAAGGGTCAATCGGCCCTAGACAACTCTTTGCGATTCCTTGACTCAGATCGTGGACGGCCGGCTCACCATGCGGACGGATCGCTCCCGTGACGAGCCGTCCCCAGCCCAGCGCGCCAGAGGTTGTTCTCCCTGATGGGCGGCTCGGTCGGCCCGCGCTCGTCCGTGTCTGTCACGTTGGCCGGGTGCGAGAGACGTTCACGTACCCGTCTGGACCAGCTCGAGCCGTCGTCGTGGGGGTGGTCGGCGCTCGCGGTGGTGTCGGCGCGTCGGTGCTCGCCGCGCTGCTGGCGGCCCAGGCGGCTGAGCGCACGGCGACGGTCGTGGTCGACCTGTGCGCGGGGGCCGGGCTCGACGTGCTCCTCGGCCTCGAGACCGTCCCGGGCCCGCGATGGCCCGACCTGGTCGGGGCGGGGGACGTCGCCGGTGCCGAGCTGCTCGCGGCGCTCCCCCGGTGGGGTCGCTGCGCGGTGCTGTCCGCCGACAGGGAGCGCCCGGCCGCGCTGCCGGGGGCCGAGGTGCTGGACCGGCTGGGTGAGGCCGCCGGCGCGGTCGTGCTCGACCTCTCCCGGGCCGGCGTGCTCGCGGACCCCTCGGTGGCGATGCGCTGCCACCTGGTGGTCGTCGTGGTCGGGCGGGACGCGATGTCGGCGGGCGGGGCGGTGGCGCTGAGGGTCGCGCTGGGCCCGGCGGCGTCGCGCACCGGGCTGGTGGTGCGCGACACGGGCGGGCTGTCGGTGGCCGAGATGGAGCAGGCGACGGCCCTCCCGCTGCTCGGCCGCGTCCCGCGCGACCGCGGCC
The DNA here is from genome assembly GCA_009785115.1 of Micrococcales bacterium. Taxonomy (GTDB): domain Bacteria; phylum Actinomycetota; class Actinomycetes; order Actinomycetales; family Cellulomonadaceae; genus Cellulomonas. The sequence continues at coordinate 66,697 of WQWY01000011.1, read as the reverse complement.
TCGCGCTGGGCGCGGAGCGCGGCATGCTGACCCCGGGTCTGCGCACCGCCCGGGCGATGACCGCCCTCGCCACCTCTCTCCTGGGCCCTCGATGACCCCCACCCTGCCCAGGGCGCCCTGGGTCTCCGTCTCGTCGGGTTCCCGTCGTGTCGTCGGTCGTCACCGCCGAGATGGCGGAGATCTCGACGGCACGGCGCAGCCCGTCAGCACGGCGCGGCGGGAGGGTGCGGCGCAGCCCGACGACACGACGCGGCGGGGCGGGCCGGGGCACCTGGAAGCAGACCCAGGGCTGGTCGCTCAGGTGCGGGCCCTGCTGGGTGGGCGGGTGGACCCGGCCGGGGTCGCCGACGCCGTCAGCGCGGTGCTGGCCGGGTCGGCCACGGTGCTGGGGCCTCGAGCCCTGGCTCGCACCGTGGAGGCTGTGCGAGGCGAGGTGCTGGGGGCGGGGCCGTTGCAGCCGCTGCTGGACGACCCGCGAGTCTGCGACGTCCTGGTCAACGGCCCGCGTGACGTCTGGGTCGAGCGTGACGGGGCTCTTGTCCGCGCGAGCGTCGACCTGGGCGACGCGGCTGGGGTGCGTGCCCTGGCGGTACGGCTGGCGGCGGTCGCCGGGCGACGCCTGGACGACGCGAGCCCGGCCGTCGACGGGAGGCTGCCGGACGGCACTCGTCTTCACGCCCTGCTGCCGCCGCTGAGCGGCCGGTGCGCGGTGCTCAGCCTGAGGGTGCCCCGTTCCAGGCCGTTCACCATGAGCGAGCTGGTCGCGGCCGGCACGCTCGCCCCGGCGTCGGCCGGGGTGCTCGCGGCGCTCGTGGAGCGGCGGGCGAACCTGCTGGTCACCGGCTCGACGGGAGTCGGCAAGACGACGCTGCTGACCACCCTGCTGGGCCTGGTGGACCCGGCGCAGAGGATCGTCGTGATCGAGGAGTCCCGAGAGCTGAGCGTCGACCACCCTCACGTGGTCAGCCTGTCTGCCCGCCCGGCGAACGTCGAGGGTGCTGGCGGCGTCGGGCTCGGTGCGCTGGTCCGCCACGCGCTGCGGATGCGTCCGGACCGCATCGTGCTCGGGGAGTGTCGAGGCGCGGAGGTGCTCGACGTGCTCGCGGCCCTGAACACCGGGCACGAGGGCGGGTTCGCGACCCTGCACGCCAACGCCGCCACCGAGGTCCCCGCCCGCCTCGAGGCGCTGGGGGCGCTCGCCGGGACGGGGCGTGAGGCCATGGCAGCCCAGGCGGTCAGCGCGCTGGACGCCGTGGTGCACCTGCGGCGCGACAGCGCGTCGGGGCGCAGGTACGTGGCGCAGGTGGGGGTCGTCGGGCGAGGCCCCGACGGGTCGGTGCGGGTCGAGGTCGCGCTCGCCGCCTCACCGGGCGGTGACGTCGCTCGCGGGGTGGCCTGGCCTCGCCTGGCGGCGCTGCTCGGGTACGCCGACACGACCCCTGACGGGGGGTTGGTGCTGCGCCCGCGTCCTCCGGCCGCCGGGCCTGACCTGCGGGGAGCGTCATGACCTGGCTCGTCGTGGTGCTGGTGACGGGTGCGGTGCTGGTGGCCTCAGGCCCGGTGCGGCGGGTGAGGGTCGAGCGTGCCGAGCCGTCGTCGGGTGCGGCGGGTGGGCCGTCCGACCTGGCGGCCGTGGTGGCCGGTGTCGCGGCCAGGCTGCGGGCCGGGGCTCGGGCGGGTGAGGCGTGGTCGCACGCTCTCGGGACCCCCGTGGGGGACGACGGGCCGGACGTGGCCCGTCTCGTCACCGTGGGGGAGCGGCCTCGGGCGCGACGAGACGGCCGGACCACCGGTGCCGTCGAGCGGGCCCGGGCTGTCGTGGCGGCGAACCAGGTGGCCGCGGAGCTGGGGGCACCTCTGGCGCCGGTGCTGGACACGGTCGCGGCGGCGCTGGCGGCGGACGCCGAGGCCGAGGGCGACCTGAACGTCGCGCTGGCCGGGCCCAGGGCGAGCGCCCGGCTGGTCGGCTGGTTGCCTGTGCTCGGGCTGGGCCTCGGCCTGGTGGTCGGTGCGGACCCGGTCGCGGTGCTCGCTGGCGGTGGTCTCGGCAGCGTGGCGGGGGTGGCCGGGCTGCTCCTGCTCGTCGTCGGCCGCGTCTGGATCAAGGCCCTGGTCGAGCGGGCCCGGCGGTGGCAAGGATGATCGCGACCGTGTTGCCTGTCGTGGCCGCGCTGGTCTCGGCCGCGCTGGCTGCCGCGCTCGCGACGGCGCCGTGGGTGGTGCCCCCTCGGGGCGGGGCACTGACGGCCGAGCGAGGCCAGGTGTGCGACGAGCCACCTGACCCGGTGCTGCTTCTGGCGCTGCTCGATGCCGCGATCACAGCAGGGACGCCGGTGCCGCGAGCCCTGGTGACGGTCGGTGGCTCGGTGGGTGGGAGTGCCGGGGACGCGCTGAGAGCGGTCGGGGGGAGGCTCACCCTCGGCGCACCCTGGCCCGAGGCTGTCCGCGGGGTCTCGGCGGCGTTGGTGCCGGTGCTCGACCCTCTGAGCACCGCATGGACCACCGGTGCCGCTCCCGGCCCGCTGCTGCGCCAGGCCGGCGAGCGCGTCGTGCGTGGGCGACGCGAGCACGCCCGCGTCGCCGCCGCTCGTCTCGGGGTGCGTCTGGTGCTGCCGCTCGGGCTGTGCCTCCTGCCGTCGTTCGTCCTGCTGGGCCTGCTCCCTGTCGTCCTCTCGCTGGCCGGCATCTTTCTCTGACCAGGGACGCTCGTGCGGACCGAGCCGTGTCTGAGGACCACGCCGTGCCTTCGAAGCGTGCGGCGTCGTCGACCACGCCGCGTCTCTGGGCTGCGCGGTGAGCCCAGAGGCCTGACGTCACCCTCTTCTGAACCTCGCCGTTTTCTGATAAGCACTGTGTCTCATGTCGGGAGACGCTGGTGTCGAGGGAGCGGTCGGTGGGTGACGGGATGGTCGAGCTCGGTGCCGGTGGGGTCGGCGGACGGCCGTCCTCAGCCCTGGGCGGGGACGGTCGAGGCACGGGACCGGTGGGGGTGCTCGGCCGTGCGGGGTCGTGGTGGTCGAGGCTGGGCTGGCCCGGCACACGGCCGGACGGCGAAGCGCAGGAGGAACGACATGTCCCTGACCCCGATGCCCTTGATCGCGAGGAGCACCCGACGGCCGCGTCGGCGCTGGGTGGTGAGCTGGTGCAGCGTGGTGGCTCGACACCGCACGGCGGCGGCCACCGCTCGCGACGCCGGGATGGCCACGGCCGAGTACGCGCTGGTCACGTTGGCGGCGGCCGGGTTCGCCGGGCTCCTGCTGCTGGTCCTCAACGGCGGCGAGGTGAGGGCGCTGCTGCTCGGCATCGTCACCCGAGCCCTGGGATGAGGGCACGAGGCGACGGCGGCTCGGTCACCGCCGAGCTGGCGATCGGCATGGTGGCGGTCACCATGCTCGTCGTCGTGGTGCTCGCGGTGGCCGCCGCCACGGTCACCCGGGTGCGTTGTACCGACGCGGCGCGTGCCGCCACCCGGGTGGCCACGTTGGGCGAGGACGACGCCTCGGTGCGGGCGGTGGCGGAGCGGGTGGCTGGTGTCGGCGCGAGCACCACGGTCGACCGTTCCGGAGGGTGGGTCACCGTGACGGTCACGGCACCGGTGGTCGCGGAGGGGCCGTTCGGCGGTCTGCGTGCGACCGCGACAGCCACCGGCCGGGCGGAACCTTGAGGCCCGCCGGACGTCGGCGTCAGCGTCGACGGGGGGACGGGGGTTCTGGTTCGGTCCTGGTGGTGGCCGTCGTCGCGGTGGCGCTGACGCTCGCGCTGACCGTCGTCGGGCTGGGGCAGGTCGTGGTCACCAAGGCTCGCGCCCAGAGCGCTGCCGACCTGGCCGCGCTCTCGGCCGCCACCCGGCTGAGCGTCACCGGTGACGTGGACGACTGCTGCGACCTGGCCGGTCAGACGGCGGCCCGCAACGACGTCTCGCTGATCGGCTGCCGTCACGAGGGTGCCGGGGTGGTGACGGTGGACGTCGGCATGGGAACCCCGTTCGGCATCGTGAGAGCGTCGGCCAGGGCCGGGCCCTCCTCCGCCCGGGACCGATAGGCACGCCAGACCAGGGGCGGCTGCGTTCGTCAGGTGGTGGTCTCGGCCTTGGGCGGCGCCATGAGCGGTGGTGCCTTCCGGGCGAGCAGGAACGTGGCCAGCAGCGCCAGGACGCCACCGACCACGAGCACCCAGCGGGGTGAGACGGCGTCCATCAGCGGGCCGAGCGGCAGCAGGACGAACGACACGACGAGCAGGAACACGACCTGCAGCAGCCCCATGACGCGGCCGAGCAGGTGCGGGGGCGTCTCCTCCTGCAGCACGGTCAGCGACACCGCCATCAGCGCGGGGCTGACCAGACCCCAGGGGATCCACAGCGCGATGTAGAGGAGCGCCCACGGTGCCAGGCCCTGGGCGATGGTGAAGACCGCCCAGGCGCCTGTCGCGAGCAGCATCATGGTCATGCGGTTCCGCAGGCCGCCCCAGGCCGCGAGGATGAGCCCGCCCACGATGACGGCGCCCGAGTAGCCGATCTCCGCGGAGGCGAGCATCCAGAGCGAGTCGCCGAACAGCTTGACCACGATGATCGGTATCGCCCAGCCCCCAGGCATGATGAGCGCGGCCACGACGACGGCCAGCAGCATCGTCCGGTGCAGCCCCGGGTGGTTGCGGACGAACCTCACAGCCTCGGACATGCCGCCTCTCGCGGGCTTCTCGTCGTCGGCGCTGCCCGCACCCGCACCGGACGCGGGCGCACGGACCGGGACCTTGGGTGTGGCTGGCACGGCGATCAGCGCCAGGATCACGATCGCGATCAGGGCTGTGACCACGTCGACCAGCAAGATCCACCCGATCTCCCAGACGCTCAGCAGCACCGCCGCCACGGCTGGGGCCGCCAGGTACACCGCCGACTGCACAGAGCCGAAGATCGAGTTGACGCGCAGCAGGTGACGTTCAGGTGTGATGGACGGCAGGATCGCGGCCACGGTGGGCACCTGGATGCCCCCGCCCAGCGCCCGCAGCAGCAGCGCCCCGGCGATCAGCCACAACGAGTCCTGACCGGAGAGCATCAGCCACGCGAGGGCTACCGTGATGACGGCGATGGCCGCGTCGGCCCCGATCACCAGGGCCTTGCGGTTGTAGCGGTCGGCCCACAGGCCGCCGACCAGCGACATCAGGCCTTGTGGCGCCGTGGCCACGAACGAGACGATGACGAAGCTCGTCGCGCTGCGCGTGTCCAGGGCGACGTGCCAGATGATCGCGAACCCCACCACACCAGAGCCGAACAGCGACACCGCCTGCCCGGTCAAGAACCACGCGACCCGCGGCACCCACCGCTGCTCATCCACGACAGCGAGGCTAAGCGCGCCCCCCGACATCCACCTCATCTATTTCCGCAGAGCCTGCTCGATCCGGTGCGTGCCTGAGCGCCGCGTCGAGCAGGAGCGCTCTTGTGACAGCGGTGGGCACGGATGGTCGGTCGTCGCCGATCAGCTCTCCGCTGCGGCGCGCGACTTCGACCGGTCGGCGCGCTGGCTGATGGCGTCCGCGACGATGTGCTTGTCGTGAGCCCTGAGTCTCGGCCAGGGCTGAGGGTCGGGGGCGACGGTGTCCCCAATATTGGGGACAGCTCTTCAGTCCACAGGGTGACGGTGGTCTTCGTGGTGCCGCTGTAGGGTGACCGATATGACCGGTTGGTCGATCGTTGTCGAGAGGGGTTCCCGGCGTGTCAGCCTTTGAAGATGTCTCTAGCGCGGTCGGTGTCGCGCGTGAGCGCCTGGTCCAGCATGCCAGGGCCATGCAGGTTGCCGAGGGCGGCCTTCCCAGCGAGTGGGCGGTGTACAGGGAAGGGCTGACAGGCTCCGGCTCGCCCACCGTCGCCCGTTGTCAGGCGGCGATCGACGCGATCGCTGACATGGTGGCGGCCGACTCGCGCGCCTCGAAGGAGAAGCTGGAGGCCCGTGAGGAGCAGCTGGCCGAGGGCGCGTACCTGTTGATGCGGGCCGACCACGCGGCGGACAGCGAGGCCTCCCAGCTGGCGGTGGAGCAGGCCGTGACCGTGATCACCCGCAACACCACCAGGCCTCCCGCTGCGGGCGACTCCGACGGGGAGAGCAGCGGGAACGCGACGACCCCCGGCGCCGGGGGCGGCGCTGCGGGTACGGGCGACGCTGCTGCGGGTACCGGGGGTCAGGCGTGAGCCGGGCTAGCCGCCGGCGCGGTGGTGGTTGGGGGTGGGTGGTCGCGGCTGTGGTCGCTCTGGTGCCGCTCGTGGGGGTGGCAGGTCCTGCGTCGGCGGTGGACGGTCAGTGGTATCACGAGACGTTGGGCACGGCCCAGGTCCACGCGGCGGGGCATCGAGGCCAGGGGGTGACCGTCGCGGTCATCGACGCCAGTATCACCCCGAGCCTGCCGATGCTCCAGGGCGCTGACGTGCAGATCATGAACGGTGGGAGGTCTTTGTGCAAGGATCCCGACACCGGGGCGAACCTGCCTGCCACGGGCGAGGCGCTCACGTTCTCGACCTCCCACGGCAGCAATGTCGTGGCGACCATCGTCGGTACGGGCGCTGGGTTCGACGGCCAGCCCTCGGTCGGCGGGATAGCTCCTGACGCGACAGTAAAACTCTACGCTGATGGAGATCCCGCTATCGACCGCTCCTCCACGTGCGCAGGCTTGTCGGATGCGATCGTCCAAGCTGTGGGTGACGGGGCGAAGATCATCAGCATCCAGCGTAGCGGCCCCATCGATCCATGGACGCGGCAGACGGTGGCGTGGGCGTTGAACCAGGGCGTGATCATCGTTGCTTCGCTTCCCGCTCAACCAGGGAGTCTGAGTTCTGTTGGTGAGTTGAACGCTTCTGTTGGTGTCCAGGCGGTCGGCATGGACGGGCGAGTGTTGGGTGAGGGGACGACGCAGGGTCTGTACCCGGTGCGCAAAACCACTGTCGCCGCTCCTGGTGTGAACATCTTGCTTCAAGGGGACTTGAGCACTCACGACTGGACCCCGACCAGGATCGGTCAGGGCACGTCGTTCGCGGCGCCGATCACCGCTGGTGTGCTGGCGGTGGTGTGGTCGGCTCATCCTGAGGCGACGCCGAACCAGTTGTTGCAGGTTCTCGTGGCTCACGCCATCCCTGGTGACCCGGACAAGGTGGGGCACGGGACGGTGAACCTGTTGGGGATGATCGCTGATGAGCCGACGGGGTATCCGGACGTGAACCCGTTGATCGAGCAGGAGGCGCGGTTTGACGGTGACCTGTCGGCCGCTGATATCGCTGGGGCGTTCTCTCCGGACCCGTTCGCTACCGCTCCGCCGGCGACGGTCTCGCCGTCGCCGGACTCATCCGGCACGGCGGGCTCGGGCAGCACGAACGGGGTGCCGGGGTGGGTGTGGGTGGTGGTCGCGGTGGTGGCTGTGCTGCTGGGTGCGGGGGTGGTCGTGGCGGTGATCGTGATCGCCAGACGCGGGCGAGGAGGAACCGTGTGAGGAGACGTGAGGGGTCGACAGGATCAGCACGTATGAGATCGGTTGGGCGTTCGATCAAGGCTAGGAGGTCGTGATGGCGGGTGTGGGCGAAAGGCGACATGCGAGCTCGGTTAGCCGCCGGCGCGGTGGTGGTTGGGGGTGGGTGGTCGCGGCTGTGGTCGCTCTGGTGCCGCTCGTGGGGGTGGCAGGTCCTGCGTCGGCGGTGGACGGTGACGGTCAGTGGTACCACCAGACGTTGGGCACGGCCCAGGTCCACGCGGCTGGACACAGGGGCCAGGGGGTGACCGTGGCGGTCATCGACGCCAGTATCACCCCGAGTCTGCCGGTGCTCCAGGGTGCTGACGTGCAGATCATGAACGGTGGGAGGTCCTTGTGCAAGGACCCCGACACCGGGGCGAACCTGCCTGCCACGGGCGAGGCACTCACGTTCTCGACCTCCCACGGCAGCAATGTCGTAGCGACCATCGTCGGCACGGGCGTCGGCTTCGAGGGCCAGCCGTCGGTCCGCGGGATAGCTCCTGATGCGACGGTGAAGTTCTACGCGATCGGTAGCCCTGCTGGAAATCTCCGCAACACCGCCATGTGTGGTGGTCTGGGTTCGGCGATCGTTCAGGCAGTGAACGACGGTGCGAAGATCATCAGCACCCAGACCAGCGGCCCTATTAGCGCGTGGACGCGTCAAGAGGTGGCGTGGGCACTGAACCAAGGCGTGGTCATCGTCTCCTCGCTCCCTTCCCAGCCTGGGGACTTGGCGTCAATCGGTGAGCTCAACGGCACTGTCGGTGTCCAGGCGGTCGGGGTGGACGGGCAGGTGATGGGTGAGGGGACTTCGCGTGGTCCGTATCCGGTGCGCAAGATCACCGTCGCGGCTCCGGGTGTGGGCATCTTGCTTCAAGGGGACTTGAGCACTCATGACTGGGTTCCGACGAGGCTTGGTGCTGGCACCTCGTTCGCGACGCCGATCGTTGCTGGTGTGTTGGCGGTGGTGTGGTCGGCTCATCCTGAGGCGACGCCGAACCAGCTGTTGCAGGTGCTGGTGGCTCATGCGGTCCCTGGTGATCCGGCCGTGGTGGGGCACGGGACGGTGAACCTGGTGGGGATGGTTGCTGATGATCCGACGGGGTATCCGGATGTGAGTCCGTTGATCGTTCCTGAGGCGAAGTTCCGTGAGGACTTGTCTGCGGCTGATATCGCTGGGGCGTTCTCTCCGGACCCGTTCGCTACCGCGCCGACGGCGACGGTCTCGCCGTCGCCGGATTCCTCGGGTTCGTCCGGTGCGGACGTCACGGCCGGTGTGCCGGGGTGGGTGTGGGTGGTGGTCGCGGTGGTGGTTGTGCTGCTGGGTGCGGGGGTGGTCGTGGCGGTGGTCGTGGTCGCCAGGCGCGGGCGAGGAGGAGCCGTGTGAGGAGACGCGACGGGCCACCAGGCCTGGCGCGCACGAACCACGCTCGACGTCCGAGCGAGAAACATTCGATGAGAAAACATAGGAGGCCGTGATGGTGGACAAGGACTGGAAGCGGGAGCTTTACGCGATCTATGAGGGTGAGTTCTGGGGGATCCATGCCTCAGACACCTTGGTGGGCTGGAAGGAGGAGTTCGCCGAGTCGTTGACGACGATGGCCGCTCAGCCGGTGTTCGGTGCTCAGACCGGTGAGGCATACCGGGAAGCGACGTTGGGGTATGCGGCCGAGCTAGAGACCGAGGCTGCATGGGTGAGCAAGGCCCGGGAGGAGGTCGACTACGCCAACGAGGGACGTCAGATGGCGTTGGAGGCGCTGGACGTGGTGGAGAAGGTGCGGGCTGCTCCGGTGCGTCAGACGTTGTTGCAGTGGGGGTGGGACCTGGTCGACTTCACCACTGACCACCTTGGTCAGATGCAGGCCGAGGCTGACGAGGCCGCCCAGCAAGAAGCGGCCCGTCAGCGCTACCTGGCTGTGTGCGACCACCTCGACCGGGCCTACTACCGGCTGGTGGCCCTCGAGCAGGAATACCCCGGCGGTGGGGACGAAGGGGTATTTCCTGATCCTCCGGAGGTGGGTGAGGAGGACACCGACCGGTGGGTCGGTCCGAACCGGCGCATCCCCGGGGGTCAGGATGCTGTCTACCCTGCCGGGTACATCCCCGGTCTTCCCGGCGGGGGAGTGTTCGCCCCTGGTCAGGACCCCACACCTGCGGGAGTCCACCCCTCGGGGTATCCGCTGTCTCCTGGGAAGGCGGGCGCTGCTGACAGCGTCGTCGGCAGCGGGCTCCTGACCGGTGCTGGCGGGGCGGGCCTGCTGGCCGCGGGGCGTCTGCTGGGCGCCGGCGGCCTCGGCGGAGCCTCGGGCGCGGGCGGCGCTGGTGGTGGGATGCTCGCCGGCCAGGTCGGCGCTGGTGCCGCTGGTGCGTCGGGTGCCAATATCGGCCCGACCGGACGCCCTATGGGCATGGGCTTGCGCGGTCTGGAAGCAGGTACCGGACGTTACGCTCCCGGTGCCGTCGGCGGTGCTGGTGGTCCTGTCGGCGCCCCAGGCGCAGGCGCGGGGGTCTCGGGTGCGGGGGCCGCAGGTGCGGGGCACCCGCCGGGCATGGTCGGTGGTACCGCCGGTGCTGCTGGGCAGCCCCAGCAGCAGCGGAAGATGGGCCAGGGTCTGAAGGGTCTGGGTGGCTCTCGTCTCCCGGTGGAGGAGTGGAAGGACGACGAGGACTGGAAGCCCTTGCTCCCCGAGGCCAGAGGCGGCAGCGCGCCTGAGTGACACCGACGCGCCTTCTGTGTCCTCAGGGTCCTTCGGGGCCCGGGGTGTGGGTGAGGATCGCGTCGATCAGGCGTAGGGCGGAGGCCTTGTCCAAGGGGTCGTTGGCGTTACCGCACTTGGGGGAGTGGACGCAGGCGGGGCAGCCGGTCGGGCAGGGGCATGAGGCGATCGTGTCGCGGGTCGCGCGCAGCCAGGCTGGGCCCAGGTCGTAGCCTCGGCGGGTGAACCCGGCGGGGAAGGCCTCGTGGACGAACACGGTGGCCTCGCCGGTGTCGGGGTGGGTCAGGGTTGACACCCGATTGAGGCGAGAGACGAGCGAGCTCGCTCGTTCCTCCGAGCCGATTGAGGGTGTTGACGAGCGTAGCGAGGAACAGAGGCCGCCCAGGTCGCCGCGGTCGCACGTGGCCAGCAGCGGCAGCAGGCCGATCGCCGCGTGCTCGGCGGCGTGCAGGGCTCCCGGGGCCGCCTCCGTGCTGATACCTGCCTCGGCCAGCAGCGTCGCGGGCACGGTCCACCACACCGCCGTGGTGCGGACGGTGCGGGGCGGCAGGTCGAGCTCTTCGGAGCCGAGCACCGCCAGGTCGGGCAGACGGCGGCGCAGGAAAGACACGACCTGCGTGGTCACGTCGACCAGCCCGTGCGACCAGGTCAGCGGGCCCCAGGTGGCCTGGGCGTCCACCCTGACCACCGTCGTGGACGTCAGCCACCGTGCCCAGGTGCCGTGATCCACGTCCTGCGCGGTGACCAGCGCCAGAGGCTCGTCAGCGGCCAGGTCGTCCACGACGAACGTGCGGCCCTGGTGCACGTACACCGCGCCGGGGTGCACGGTCGCGTCGGCCGACGCCGCGTCGACCGTGCCGAGCACCCGCCCGGTGCCCTGCTCGACCACCTGGACCGGGGCGCCGCCCGAGCCGCGCAGATCGGTCAGCGACGACGCCGGCTGGGCGTGCGTCCAGTACCACGTACTGGTGTCGCGCACCGGGAATCCCTGATCGTCTGCGGCACCGGGCGGGCGCCTCGCTGCGTTGTCGTCGTCGGACGCACCTCTAGTGCGACCTCCTCCTCCGCCTTGCGATGCATCCCGCCCAGCACCACACCCGACCAGGGATTCCCGACCCGCGACACCGGACCCGCGCCGCCGCAGGAAGCCACGGTCGGTCAGCTCGGTGAGCACCTCGCCCGCCGCGGGGCCGAACAGGTCGAGGTCGTCCGCCCGCAGCGGGACCTCGGCGGCGCTCGCGGCCAGGTGCGCGGCGAGCACCGCGGGGTTGTCCGGGTCGAGCACCACCGGCTCGACCGGGGCGTCCAGCAGCGCCTCAGGGTGGTGCAGCAGGTAGGCGTCGATGGGGTCTTCCCTGGCCACCAGGACGACGAGCCCGTCGGCCCCGGCGCGCCCGGCCCGCCCCGCCTGCTGCCACCACGACACCCGTGTGCCCGGGAACCCGGCGACCAGCACAGCGTCCAGCCCGCTGATGTCCACGCCCAGCTCTAGGGCGTTCGTCGTGGCCAGGGCGCGCACGCTCCCGTCGCGCACCGCGGCCTCCAGCGCCCGGCGCTCCTCGGGCAGGTAGCCGCCGCGGTACGCCCGCACCCGGTCGGGCAACTCTGGCGCGACCTGGTCCAGGTGGGCGCGCGCCGCCGACGCCACCGTCTCGGCGCCCCGCCGCGACCGGGTGAAGGCCAGTGCCCGCCCACCGGCCGCGACCAGGTCGGCGAGAAGGTCAGCGGTCTCGGCCGTGGCCGTCCGGCGGGGCCGAGAGTCCGGCGGCTCGGGCGGCTGCCACAGCACGACGGTGCGAGCACCGGCCGGTGAGGTGTCGTCGGTGACGGCGACGACCTCGCTGGCAGGCACCCCGATCAGACGCGCCGTGCTGGTCTGAGGCTGAGACGTGGTCGCCGACGCGCAGACGAGCACCGGCGACGCCCCGTGGTGGGCCGCGACCCGGCGCAGGCGGCGCAGCACCAGCGCCACGTGCGCCCCGAACACCCCCCGGAAGGCGTGGCACTCGTCGACCACGACGAACGCCAGCCGTGACAGCAGCCGCCCCCAGCGGGCATGACCGGGCAGCAGCGAGAAGTGCAGGAAGTCCGGGTTGGTCGCCACCACGTCGGCGTGCTCGCGCACCCAGCGTCGCTCGTCGGTGCCGGTGTCCCCGTCGCACGTGGCCAGGTGCAGGTCACGCACCCCGGCCGCGCTGACCAGCCGGTGCAGCCCCGCCATCTGGTCGGCGGCCAGCGCCTTCGTCGGCGCCAGGTACAGCACGGTCGCACCGCGCCCCGCTCGTCCGTGCCCTGCTCGTCCGTGCCCTGCTGGTTCACGTGCTGCTGGTTCACGTGCCGCGCGGGCGGCGGTCAGCGCGGGCAACCAGAACGCCAGCGACTTGCCCGACCCGGTCGACGTGGCGAGCACGGTGTGCCGACCCTCGTGCACCGCCTCGGCCGCGACCACCTGGTGCTCCCACGGGGCCTCGACCCCGAGCGCCCGGTACCCGGCGACCAGCGCGGGATCAGCCCAGGCCGGCCACGGTGCGGTCCGGCCCTCCCGTGCGGGCAGCACCCGGGCGTGGGTCACCCGGTCGGCACGGGCACCCCCGGCGACGAGGGCTTCGTACAGCTCGCCGGGGCCGACCATCCGCCCAGTCTGGCACCGGCGGCCTCGGGCGGTGGCCGCGTCTCGGCGGCCTGCGTGGTGTGCGCTCTGGTGGTGTGCGCCTCGTCAGAGAGGGAGGTTGGAGGAGGTGAGCCCGGGCAGGTGGGGTGAGCACGTCGTCCAGGCGGCCTGGGTCGGTCGCTCTGGTGTCGCGTCGGCCTGGGGCGGGCCGGCCGTGCACGACGACAGCAGGCGCAGCACGACGACCGCTGCGGCGAGGCCGCCCAAGACCAGCCACCGGCGTCGGTGCACCGACTCACGGGTCTGCTCGGGGCGTGCCATCGTCACAGGCGACCAGTGTGGCCCACCGTTCGATCATCGGCATGAGCCTGACGGATGGTTCTGCGACAGGCAGACCGGTGCGATCGGATGATCGTCAGTTCTCCGACCCGAGACTGGCCGTGCCTGATCGTCCAGGTGCGTACCGTGTGGCCCGTGATGCCAGTCGAGAGCGACCGCCCGACGCCGGCGGGGCCTGAGCCGGCCCTGCCCTCGGGGTCGTCGGGAGGCGTCGAGGCTGGTCCGGACCGTGCTGCTGCCCGGCCAGACCTCTCGCCGCGAGGAGAAGAGGGGCTCGCTCGTTCCATCGTCGGTGACCTGCGGCGGGGCGCGAGGGCCTTGGTGCGGGGCACGTCGCTGGGCGACCTGCTCTGGGCCGTGACCGTGGGGACGGTCTGGTTCGTCGGGCTGTACCTGCTCCACCGTTCGTCGCTCTGGTTCCCCGCCCCGTGCCGGCTGGGAGGGCTGCAGCTGGCAGGTGCGCTGCTGGTGCTGATCGTGCTGCTGCGGCGCTCGGCACCGACGGTCGTGTTCTGGGTCGTCGCGCTCGGCTACCCGTTCTTCCTCAGGTCGGCGGTGTTCCAGGCTGACGTGCTGCTTCTTCCCCTGCTCGTCGCCGCCTACGCGGCGGCGGCGGCCCGTCGGGCTCCCGTGGCGCTGCTCGGCCTGGTGTCGGTCGTGTCGGCCCTGCTGCTGTCGCTCGGGTTCTCCCGCTGGTGGCTGCTCGACGGGAGCCTGCTCGGCATGATCCGCGACAGCGCGCTCTGGTCGGAGTCCGGGAGCATCGAGCTCGGCTGGTTCTTCGACCCGTCGCAGACCGTGATGAGCATGGTGCTGGCCTTCATGGCGGTCGTCGTCGGCTTCGCTGCCGGGCGCACCAGCCCAGCGCCTCCGAGCCGTTCGGCCACCTGACATGCCGGCGTCGGTCGAGAGCGGCCAGCCCGCGCCGCGGGCGCCCCGGGTCGGGTCGGCCGTGCCGCGCGCTCTCGCGGTGGCGGGGCGGTCGATGTGGAGCGAGTCCGGGGTGGGTCGCGCCATGGGTGGCGACCTGCGACGCGGAGCGGCCGCGCTCCGCACGACCCGGCTGCGCGACGTCCTCTTGGCCCTCGTCGTCGGGGTGGTCTGGTTCGGCGGTCTCTTCGTGGCGGTCCGCACGCCGTTCTGGTTCCCCGCCCGGGACCTCCTGGAGAACTTGCAGGTCGCGGGTGTGTTCTTGATGGCGATCCTGCTCCTGCGGCGCTCGGCGCCGACGGCCGTGTTCTGGGCCACCGCGATCGGGTACCCGATGCTGCTCCGTTCGCCGTACCCCTTCACAGACCTGCTGATGCTCCCCCTGCTCGCTGCCGCCTACGCGGGGGCGATGGCTCGCCGGGTGCCCGTGGTGCTGCTCGGTCTGGTGTCGGTCGTGTCAGCCCTGGTGCTGTCGATGGGCTTCCGGACAGCGATGTGGTTGCCTCTCATGGACTGGACGTACTTCGTCAAGGACGTCGAGGCGGCCCCATGGGCTCTCGGCTTCTGGCTCGGCCTCGAACGCCCCTCAGACGCCCTGGTGCGCATGGTGCTGGCGTTCGTGGCGGTCGTCGTCGGGTTCGTCACCGGCCAGCTGAACGAGACCCGGCAGGCGCTCACGGAGCGCAACACCCAGCTGCTCGCCATGCGGGAGGTCCACGCGCGGACGCAGGTGCGGGCCGAGCGCACCCGCATCGCCCGTGAGCTGCACGACGTGGTCGCCCACCACGTCTCGGCGGTGGTGATCCGGGCCGAGGCGGCCGAGCTCGTCGCCGACGAAAAACCTGAAGAGCCTCGGGAAGCGGTGCGGTGGGTCGCCCACAGCGGGCGCGAGGCGCTGGACGCGATGCGCTCGGTGGTCCGGGTGCTGCGCGAGGAAGACCACCCTGACCCGTCGCGGGAGGCCGAGCCCGACACCCTGTGGCACCCGGTGGACACCATGGCCGAGCTGCCAGCGGTGATCGCCCGGGTCGGTGACGCCGGGCTGCGGGTCGAGGCTCACCTGCCCGAGCGGCTGCCCCACCTGGGGGCCGCGGTCGAGCTCGCCCTGGTGCGCGTCGCCCAGGAGTCGCTGACGAACGTGCTGCTGCACTCCCAGGCGACCAGGGCCGCGCTGCTGCTCGAGGTCGAGGACGGCCGGGTGCGGCTGGAGATCACCGACCCTGGACCCGCCGACCCTGACGAGTCGTCGGGCGGTCACGGGCTGGCGAACATGAGAGAACGGGCGGCGTCTGTCGACGGGACGCTGAAGGTCGGCCCGGACGGGTCGGGCTGGCTGGTGGTGCTGGAGATCCCGGTCGACCCTGAGCCCGTCGACCCTGAGCCCGTCGACCCTGAGCCTGAGGAGGCGCCATGAGCGTGCGCGTCGTCGTCGTGGACGATCAGCCGACCATCCGGATGGGGCTGCGGATGATCCTCGACCACGAGCCCGGCATCGAGACGGTCGGTGAGGCGGGCGACGGGGAGGGGTGCCTCACGGAGGTGCTCGCGCGCCAGCCCGACGTGGTGGTGCTCGACGTGCGGATGCCAGGTATGGACGGGGTCGAGGCCACCCGCCGGCTGCGCGCCGACCCGCGCACCGCCGCGGTGCGCATCCTCGTGCTGACCACCTTCGACGACGAGGAATACCTGGTCGGCGCCCTGCGCGCCGGTGCTGACGCCTTCCTGCTGAAGGACTCCGAGCCGGCGACCTTGATCTCCACGGTCCAGGCGGTGAGCCGTGGGGAGAGCGTCGTGGACCCCAAGGTGACCGGACGCCTGGTGCGGCGTTGGCGCGACCTGGACTCGGTGACCGCTCAGGCGCCGGTGACGATCCCGGTGAGCCTCTCCGAGCGCGACCGGAAGGTGCTCGTCGCGCTCGCCCGAGGGAGGACCAACCGCCAGATCGGCGTCGAGCTCGGGCTGTCGGAGTCGGCGGTCAAGGCTCAGGTGCACGGGCTGCTCTCCCGCACAGGGTGCGTCTCCCGCGCCCAGCTGGTGGCCAGGGCCTACGAGTGGGGTGTGGCCGGGGCGTGACCGCCCGCTGCTGGGGCCGCGCGGGGTGTTGTGGCTGCGCGGTGTGACGGCGTGGTGAGGCATGGCCGCGCGGTGAGACAGGGCTGTGCGGCGAGGTAGACGCGGTGGGCCGCGCCAGCTGGCCGACGGTGGTGCCAGGCTTGGGACGTACGTCCCCGTGATGGGTCGAATCCTCGGCGTGTAATTACTACATCTAGGGGTGCGTGACCCCATCAGGCACAACATCTCGGGGGAGCAAGCCTTGACCGAACCCGTCACCGTCGACGTCGCAGCCAGCATCGACGAGTACCTGGACCGCAGCGACTGGCGCGTCAACGCCAACGCCAACCAGGGCTACTCGCTCGGTGGGCTGATCCTCAACACCGCCGGCAAGGTGATCGCCAACTACTGGCTCTCCCAGGTGTATCCGCCCGAGGTCGGGCAGGCGCACCGTGAGGGAGACCTGCACATCCACGACCTCGACATGCTCTCCGGCTACTGCGCCGGGTGGTCGCTGCGGCGCCTGCTGGCCGAGGGGTTCAACGGGGTGCCAGGCAAGGTCGAGGCGACCGCGCCGAAGCACTTCAGCTCGGCCATCGGCCAGATCGTGAACTTCCTCGGCACCATGCAGAACGAGTGGGCCGGCGCCCAGGCGTTCAGCTCCTTCGACACCTTCATGGCCCCGTACGTGCGGCTCGACGACATGACCTACGAGCAGGTGCGCCAGGGCGTCCAAGAGCTCATCTACAACCTCAACGTGCCGAGCCGCTGGGGTACCCAGACCCCGTTCACCAACCTGACGTTCGACTGGGTGTGCCCGGCCGACCTGCGCGACGAGGTCGTCTTCGTCGGAGACGAGCCGTGCGGCTTCACCTACGGCGACCTCCAACCAGAGATGGACCTCATCAACCGTGCCTACATGGAGGTGATGACCGCCGGGGACGCCTCGGGCCGGGTGTTCACCTTCCCCATCCCGACCTACAACATCACCGCCGACTTCGACTGGGACTCACCCAACACCGACCTGCTGTTCGCGATGACCGCGAAGTACGGCCTGCCGTACTTCCAGAACTTCATCAACTCCGACATGGAGCCCGGCGACGTGCGGTCCATGTGCTGCCGCCTCCAGCTGGACCTGCGTGAGCTGCTCAAGCGCGGCAACGGGCTGTTCGGCTCCGGCGAGCAGACCGGCTCGGTCGGTGTGGTGACCGTCAACTGTGCCCGGCTCGGGTACACCCACGCCGGCGACGAGCCCGGGCTGATCGCCGCCCTCGACCGGCTGGTCGACCTGGCCGGGGAGTCGCTGGAGCTCAAACGACGCACGATCACCGCTCTCATGGACCACGGGCTGTTCCCGTACACCAAGCGCTACCTCGGCAGCCTGGACAGCCACTTCTCCACGATCGGCGTCAACGGGATCAACGAGATGATCCGCAACTTCACCGGCGACGCGCTCGACATCACCGACCCGGACGGCCACGCCATGGCCGTGCGCGTGCTCGACCACGTGCGCGAACGGATGGTCGAGCTCCAGGAGAAGACCGGGAACCTGTACAACCTCGAGGCCACCCCCGCCGAGGGCACCACCTACCGGTTCGCCAAGGAGGACCGCAAGCGCTTCCCTGCCATCCTCCAGGCCGGCACGGACGTCAACCCGTACTACACCAACTCCTCCCAGCTGCCTGTCGGCTTCACCGACGACCCGTTCGAGGCCCTGACCCGCCAGGACGAGCTCCAGACGAAGTACACCGGCGGCACCGTGCTGCACCTGTACATGTCAGAGAGGGTGTCGTCCGCCGCCGCCTGCAAGACGCTGGTGCGCCGGGCGCTGACGCGCTTTCATCTGCCCTACCTCACGGTGACCCCCACGTTCTCGATCTGCGTCGCGCACGGATACCTCGACGGCGAGCAGCCGACCTGCCCCGACTGCGGCACCGACACCGAGGTGTGGACCCGCGTCATGGGCTACCACCGCCCCGTGTCGAGCTTCAACGTCGGCAAGAAGGGGGAGCAGGCGGAGCGCGTGCCGTTCCTCGAGCCGGCTTTTGCTGGGTGACGGTGCTTGCCAGGGTGGTCGGGGGCGCGGGTCGGATCGTGGTGCCGCCGCGCGACCCTCGCCCGGCAGAGCCGGGCTCCCGCCAGCCCCGGAAGCCAGCGCGGCGGCACCACGATCCGACCCGCTTCTTCGGCCCACCTGACGACAGTCGTGGGTCGGCAGGTGCAGGGGTCACCGTCGGTGCGGGGGACGGTGGTCAGGGGTTGGTGGGGGCGGCACGCGCTATTGAGGTGAGGTCAGGGGGTTGGGAGGTGGTGCGGTGAGCGTTCGGCCTTCCGAAGCCGAGGGGCTGGCGATCGCTGGTCTTGTTCCCCTGTCTACGTGCGACTGGCCGGATCGGCTGGTGGCGACGGTGTTCTTGCAGGGGTGCCCGTGGCGGTGCGGGTACTGCCACAACGCCGCGATCCTGGACCCTCAGGCCCCCGGCGTCGTCGGGTGGAGCGAAGTGGTCGACCTGCTCGACCAGCGTGCCGGTCTGCTGGACGGGGTGGTGTTCTCCGGTGGGGAGCCGACCCGTCAGGCTGGTCTGGTCGACGCGGCCCGTCAGGTGCGCGACCGGGGCTTCAGCGTGGGTCTGCACACCGCGGGCGCCTACCCGGAGGCTCTCGCCCGGGTCTTGCCGTTCGTGGACTGGGTAGGGCTCGACATCAAGGCCCCGGCCCGCCTCTACCGCGCGATCACCGGTGTCGGTGGCCCGACCGCCAGCGCCGACGCCGCCTTCCGTTCGCTGCGCCTGGCTCTCGACGCGGGCGTGCCCCTCCAGGTCCGCACCACCGTCGACCCCACGGTGCTCGACGACACCGACGTCACTGAGCTCACCACAACCCTGCGTGCCCTCGGTGTCCGCGACCACACCCTCCAGACCGTCCGCCCCGACGGCACCACCCCCACCTACCAGGCCCGCCTTGCTGCCGCACGCTCGTAGCTGGACGCACGCGCAGTCGACAAGCCCCGCGGTATGCGAATTGGATGTGCACAACCTTGTCGCTCAAGTGCCTTCCATGCTGGTTCAGGTGCCGAGCGACCACAGGGCTGAGACGGGGAGTCCGTACAGACGGTCGGAGTAGCGGTAGCCGGTGGTGGCTGTCGAGAGGACGAAGCCGCCTGCGAAGCGGTCGCCCAGGAGGTCGCGCATCGTGCGCAGACCGTTGAACTGGTCTCCGCGGTACGTCGTCGAGGCTTTGACCTCGATGCCGATGACACGCCCGTCGGCCAGCTCGATCACGAGGTCGACCTCGCTGCCGTCACGGTCGCGGTAGTGGAACAGCTCGTATTCTTCGGCGGACCAGGTTCGTTGTCTCAGCAGCTCGGCGGTGACGAAGGACTCCAGCAACGCCCCGAAGGACTCGCTGTATCGGACCTGGCTGAGGTGGTCGGCTGTCAGTCGGCTCAACCGTGCGGCCAGGCCCGAGTCCAGCAGCAGGGTTTTCGCGCGCTTGGTCTGCCGTCTGGTCAGGTTGGTGGTCCATGACGGAAGCACGGTGGTCAGGCCGACAGCCTCCAAGAGGTCTAGGTAGCCGGTGGCCGTGCTGGCTGGCAGCTCGGCATCCTGGGCCAGCCTCGCCTTGACCAGCTCTGCCGATGGTCGTGCAGCCAAGAACCGCAGGACCGCCATCGCTCTGCGGGGGTCGTACTCGCGCCGCAGCTCGGCCAGGTCGCGGTGGACCAGCCCGTCCACATAAGCATCCAGCCACAGCCTGCGGGAGCGCTCTGGCAGTCCCTGAACGCGGGGATACCCACCGGTACACACCCGCTGGGCGTAGTCTTCCCGCGCGGTCTGGCTGGTGAACGCGGTCAGCTGTTCGTCGCGCCCGTCTGCCAAGGAAGCGGCGACCGTCGCCACGAAGTCGTCCAGCCTCCGCTCTCGTTCACCTTGGCTCAGGCCGAACAGGGTGAGCCTGCCAGCCCTGCCCGCGAGGCTGTCAGCAAGCCCCCGCACCCGCAGCAGCGACGCCGAGCCGGTGAGGACGAAGCGTCCTGGGCGCTGGTCGCGGTCGATGGCGGCCTTGACCGCCAGGGTCAGCTCAGGGACGCGCTGTATCTCGTCGATCACCAGGATTCCCGATCCCGCCTGCGCGACGAACCACTGTGGGTCAGACACCGCCACCGTGCGGGTGGGTTCGTCGTCCAGGTTGAGGACGGTCGCGTCACGTCCCTGGACGAGCATGGCCGCGAGGGTGCTCTTGCCGACTTGTCGCGCACCTTCGACCACCAGGCCGGGGAACAGGTCGAGAAGCTCGCGCGCCAGGCCCTCCGCGTGCCTCGGGATCAGCGTGTCCACACGTCAAGAGTGCCTGACCAACGTGTGGCCAGCAAGCCAATCCGCAGAAACGCGACCTTCAGCTCGTCGAAACGCGGACCTGGGCTCGTTGGGACGCGGCACAGCGGACGGCGGTTGTGCGGACACCGGACCCCCGTTCCCTCGGCCAGGGTGAGCTGCGTGCCCTCGGTGTCCACGACCACCCCCACCTACCAGCAGCGCCTCACCGCCGCGCGCTCATAGCCCGCGGCCTTCACCCTCGCGGCGGTCTTGGTTCTGGCAGGCTAGGCCTGTGCGTAGAGCGGGACGGTTCGTGGTGGTCGTGGCCCTGGCGGTCGGCATGGCAGGGTGCTCCGACATCCCTGAGATCGTGTCTACCGCCTCTCCCGGTGGCTCGCCTGGGGTGGGCTCGGGCTCTGCGGTCGACTCGACCTCGTTGCGCGGCGCCGCCGACCGCGCCCTGGAGGCGTTGAGGGACCTGGAAGACCTGGACGACCAGAGCTACCTGACGCTGCTCGAGATGATGGATCCCGACGAGGGGCTCGTCTTCTCGCCCTACGCGTACATCCAGGACTACCCGATCCGGCTCGACGCGGAAGAGGTCGAGCGGCTGGGCGCGACGGCGAGCACGACCTACGTGTGGGGGCACTGGGACGGCAGCGGCGAGCCGATCGAGCTGACCTTCGCCGACTACTGGGAGCGCTTCGTCTGGGACCGCGACTACACCGCCGCCCCGCTCGTGGCCGAGAACGAGTACCAGGTCGGCGGCAACACGCTGAGCAACATCCCCGAGTTTTTCGGGCCGGACGCCCAGTGGGTCGAGTACGCCTTCCCGAGCGACGACCACACCTGGTCAGCCCTCCGCCTGGTCTTCCGTGAGATCGACGGGACCTACCGTCTCCTCGGCGTCGTCCACGACCAGTGGACCATCTGACCCTTTTGTACCAGTCTGCCCAGTAGGCCATCTGGGGGAGCGGACGGTGGCGAGCGCCTTCAGCGTGCCTGCTGGGCGGTGTCTGGGCTGGTCAGCCGTGGAAGAACGGGTTAACTTCTGTCTGGTGACCCCCTGGGAAGCTTATTCATCCCACTAGAATCCTCAGATCGGTCTGGCGACGATGCCGTCCGACGGGACACCCACAGTGGTGCGGACCCTGCCTCATGATGGAGGACGTATGTTCCTGCTCGCTCCGACGAGCCTTCCCCTCGTGACGTCTGGTGGTGCTCTCCAGACACAGAGCACCATCATCGTCGCCGTGATCGCGGCCCTGGGCCTGGCTTCCCTGGTGCTGGCTGCGGTGCTGGCCCGCCAGGTGCTCCGGACTGACGACGGCACCGTGTCGATGAAGGCGATCGCCCAGGCCGTGCAAGAAGGAGCGTCCGCCTACCTGCGGCGACAGTTCCGCACCCTGGCGCTCTTCGCCGTCCTGGTGTTCGCCCTGCTCTGGCTGCTGCCTGGCGACGCGGGTGTGAAGGCCGGACGTTCGGTGTACTTCCTGCTCGGTGCCGCCTTCTCGGCGGGCATCGGCTTCCTCGGCATGTGGCTGGCGACCCGGGCGAACGTCCGGGTCGCGGCGGCGGCCGGCAAGCCCGGCGGGCGTGTGCTCGGTGCCCAGATCGCGTTCCGCACCGGCGGCGTGGTCGGCATGAGCGTCGTCGGCCTGGGTCTGCTCGGCGCGGCGTCGGTGCAGCTGATCTTCGGCCTCGGCGCTGCCGGGGTGCTCGAGGGCTTCGGCTTCGGCGCCGCCCTGCTGGCGATGTTCATGCGTGTCGGTGGCGGCATCTTCACCAAGGCCGCCGACGTCGGGGCCGACCTGGTCGGCAAGGTCGAGCAGGGCATCCCCGAGGACGACCCCCGCAACGCGGCGACCATCGCTGACAACGTCGGTGACAACGTCGGCGACTGCGCCGGGATGGCGGCCGACCTGTTCGAGTCGTACGCGGTGACGCTGGTCGCCGCGCTGATCCTGGGCAAGGCCGCGTTCGGTGAGCAGGGCATGGTGTTCCCGCTGATCGTGACCGCGATCGGTGCGCTGGTCGCGGCGCTGGGCATCGCCATCACCCGGGTGCGAGGCGACGAGCCGGGCCTGAAGGCGATCAACCGCGGGTTCTACACCTCGGCCGTCGTCGGCGTCGTGCTCGCCGCGGTCGCCGCGTTCGCCTACCTGCCCTCGACGTTCAACCAGATCACCGGTGTCGACGAGACCCACGCGCTCTGGAACCACGCCGACGGGCTCGTCGTGCTGTCTGACCCGCGCCTGGTGGCCTCGCTGGCCGTGCTCGTCGGGGTGCTGCTGGCCGGGATCATCCTGTGGCTGACCGGGTACTTCACCGGGACCACGAGCAACCCGACCCTGCACGTGGCGCGCACCACCCTGACCGGCCCGGCCACCGTCGTGCTGTCCGGCATCGGCGTCGGCTTCGAGTCGGCCGTGTACACCGCGGGCATCCTCGCGGCCGGTATCTGCGCCCTGTTCCTGCTGGCCAACGGCTCGGTGTGGCTCGCGCTGTTCCTCGTCGCCCTGGCCGGGTGCGGTCTGCTGACCACCGTCGGCGTCATCGTCGCGATGGACACCTTCGGGCCGGTCTCCGACAACGCGCAGGGCATCGCGGAGATGTCCGGCGACGTGGACGAAGAGGGCGCGCAGATCCTCACCGACCTCGACGCGGTGGGCAACACCACCAAGGCCATCACCAAGGGCATCGCCATCGCGACCGCCGTGCTCGCGGCCACCGCGCTGTTCGGTGCCTACAGCGACGCGGTGAAGACCGAGCTCGAGAGGGTGCTGGCGAACGCCGGCATGGCTGCCGGAGACCTGAGCGACGTGGTCGCGTCGATGATCTCCTACGAGATCATCTCGCCGGTGACCCTGGTCGGCGTGATCCTCGGTGGCGCCACGGTGTTCCTGTTCTCCGGCCTGGCCATCGACGCTGTGACCCGCGCCGCGGGCGCGATCGTGTTCGAGGTGCGCCGGCAGTTCCGCGAGCGGCCCGGCATCATGGACGGCTCCGAGCGGCCCGAGTACGGGCGCGTCGTCGACATCTGCACGCGCGACTCGCTGCGTGAGCTGGCCCCTCCCGGTCTGCTCGCCGCGTTCGCGCCCATCGCCGTCGGCTTCGGGCTGGGCATCGGCGCGTTGGCCGGGTTCCTGGCCGGTGCCATCGGCACCGGTGTGCTCATGGCCATCTTCCTGGCCAACTCCGGTGGTGCCTGGGACAACGCCAAGAAGATCATCGAGGACGGTCACCACGGCGGGAAGAACTCCCCGGCCCACGCGGCCGCCGTCATCGGCGACACGGTCGGCGACCCGTTCAAGGACACCGCCGGCCCGGCGATCAACCCGCTCATCAAGGTGATGAACCTCGTGGCCCTGCTCATCGCCCCGGCCGTCGTGGTGATCTCCGTGGGCGACGACGCCAACCACCTCGCCCGGGTGCTGATCGCGCTGCTGGCGATGTTCATCGCGTTCGGCGCGGTCATCATCTCTCGGTTCCGTGCCGCGCGGGTGGACCGCACCGGCCCCATCGAGCCGGAGATCTACCAGCAAGAGCTGGAAGCCGCCGAGGCCGCTGAGGCTGCCGACCTGGCGGTGAGCCGCAAGACCGAGCAGGTCGGGTCGGACTGACCTTCGTACCGCTGCTCCTCGCCCTGGTGCCGGCCTCCCCTCGAAGGAGGCCGGCACCAGTCGTCTGCTTCCCTCGTCGCTAGGCTGGTCGGGTGCGGTTCGTCAGCTACAACGTCGAGGGCCTGCGTCGAGGTGCGCAGGTGGCTCAGGTGCTCCGCCGTCTGCGGGCGGACGTCGTGGGGCTCCAAGAACCGGGACGAGGACCGCTGGGGCGGGTGCGGGTCGCCCTCCTCGCACGGCGCACCGGCCTGCGGCCGGTGGTGCTCGGCGGCCCGGCGGGGACGACGGCGCTGCTCGTGGCCAGCCATGTCGAGGTCGACCAGGTCTTCAGGCTGCGCCTGCCGCGCGAGCGGGCGACCTGGCGTCGTCCGCTGCCGATGGGCCGAGGTGCGAGCGGCGCCACCGTCGACGGCATCCAGGTGCTGGTGCTGCACCTGCCGTTGCGGGCGAGCTCGAGAGCCGCCCACCTGGACCTGCTGGCCGGACGGTGGGGCGCCGAGGGCCCGCGGGTGGTGATGGGTGATCTCAACGAGCGCCCAGGGCGTCCGTCGTGGCAGCGCCTGACCGCGACGCTGACGGATCTCGCGGCAGGTGCTGGGTCTACGTTCCCGGCCGGCACGCCTGACGTGCGGATCGACGCGGTGCTGGGATCCTCGAGGCTGCGTCTGCGACGCGCCTGGGTTCCCGACGACGACGAGGCCCGTGAGGCCAGCGACCACCGTCCGGTGGTCGTCGACCTCGAGCTTGACCCGGCCGCCCGTCCCGGTGCGGACCCCGCGGGTGCCGACGGTGACCGGTAGCACCTCTGGAACGAGCGACAGCACGCTGGAACGACGACAGGAGCGAGATGGAGCAGGTAGACGGTCGGGTGGTCGTCGTCGGCGGCGGGGTGATGGGCAGCGTCTTGGTCGGGGCGATCCGTGCCGCCGGCTTCGAGCCGGACGACGTCGTCGTCGTCGAGCCTCACCCGGACAAGGCTCGGGTGCTCGCCACGACGCTGGGGGTGAGCATCGCGCCAGACGTGCCCGGTGCCGTGCCCGGCGCTCAGGTCGTGCTGCTCGCTGTGAAGCCGGCCGTCGTGCCGGGCGTCCTGACCGAGCTGGCCGGTCGTCTCGACCCCTCGACGCTCGTGGTCTCGGTGGCGGCGGGTGTCCCGCTGATCGCCTACGAGCAGGCGCTGCCCGTGGGCACCCCGGTGGTCCGGGTGATGCCGAACACCCCCGCCGTGGTCGGCAAAGGAGCCGCGGCGATCTCCGCGGGCTCCGCCGCCACCGAGGAGCACCTGAGCCTCACCGAGCGCCTGCTCGCCGCGACCGGCCTGGTGGTGCGGGTCCCTGAGGCGGACCTGGGCGCGGTGACCGCGATCTCCGGCTCGGGCCCGGCCTACGCCTTCTACCTGATCGACGCCATGGCCGAGGCTGGTGTGCTGCTGGGCCTCACCCGTGACCTGGCGGTCCGTCTCGCGGTGGCCACCGTGGAGGGTGCCGGTGCGTTGGCCGCCCGCACGCAGGAGAGCCCGACGGCGCTGCGCGAGCAGGTCTCGTCCCCTGGCGGGACGACGGTCGCCGCCGTGGCCGAGCTCGACGCGCACGGCGTGAGGGCCGGCGTGGTCGCGGCGGCCCGTGCCGCCCACCAGCGCTCGGTGGCGTTGGGTCGCCCCTCGTGAGGTGCGTGCGGGACCCCAGGGTCTTCTCGCGGGCGTGGTGCGGTCAGGGCGCGTCGAACGGGGCCAGCACGTCGTGCAGCAGGCTGGCCAGGGTGCGCGTGTCGTCGTCGCCGAGGCCGATCAGCAGGGAGTGCTCGGCGGTCAGCAACGTGGCCAGCGCCGCGTCGACGCGGGTTCGCCCCTCCAGGGTGAGCTCGACCAAGATGCCGCGACGGTCGTTGGGGGAAGGCAGGCGGCGCACCATCCCACGGTCCTCGAGCCGGTCGATCCGGTTGGTCATCGTCCCCGAGGTGACCAGCGTCTCGTTGAGCAGGGCGCTGGGCGAGAGCCGGTAGGGCATACCCTGGCGGCGCAGGGCGGCCAGGACGTCGAACTCCCAGGTCTCCAGGTCGTGAGAAGCGAACGTGGCGCGTCGGGCCAGGTCCAGGTGACGGGCGAGCCGGCTGATCCGTGACAGCACCTCGAGCGGGCTGACGTCCAGGTCGGGCCGTTCCCGTCGCCAGGCGGCGACGATCCGACCGACCTCATCACGTGGAGCATCGAGCATGGGGCACAGGTTACGTGACGTCGAGTTTCTTCATGGCGGGGTATCCACGGATTCAACCGCTCGCCACGCGACGATCAGCTGGTCGTCAGGCGGGGGCGGCGTTCGAGGCCGGCGAGGCCGTTCCAGGCGAGATTGACCAGGTGGGCGGCGACCTCGTCCTTGCGGGGGCTGCGCGCGTCGAGCCACCACTGCCCGGTCAGGGCCACCATGCCGACCAGCATCTGGGAGTACATCGGCGCGGTCTTGGGGTCTTGGCCGCGCTTCTTGAACTGGTCGGCCAGCAGGTGCTCGACCCGGGTGGCGACGTCCCCGATCAAGGACGAGAAGGTGCCCGTCGCCTGGGCGACGGGCGAGTCCCTGACGAGGATACGGAAGCCGTCCTCGTTGTTCTCGATATACCCCAGCAGGGCGAGCGCGGTCTGCTCGACCAGGGTCTTCGGGTGGCCGCCCTTGTCCAGGGCCGCGGTCAGCGCACCGGTCAGGGCCTGGGTCTCGCGGTCCACGACGACCGCGTAGATGCCCTCCTTGCCGCCGAAGTGCTCGTAGACCACGGGCTTGGAGACGTTGGCCCTGGCCGCGATCTCCTCCACGCTGGTCTGCTCGAAGCCCTTCTCGGCGAACAGCGTGCGCGCGACCTCGACCAGCTGGGCACGCCGCTCGCTCCCCGTCATCCTCGAACGTCTGCTGTCGGACACGGCCCTCATCATGCCCCTTCCGGGAGCCCGGTGGCACCGGACTCCCGACCTGGGTCTGTGACGGCAGACCGGGGCTGGCAGACTGTCCCTCGCGATCCGCCTTGGTGTAACGGCAGCACGCAGGCCTTTGGAGCCTTGCGGTCCAGGTTCGAATCCTGGAGGCGGAGCACAGGAATCACCAGCATCTCGCCGTCGTCGGCACCAGCGGGCGGTAGAGTTCGTCTACCCCCTGACAGACGCCGCCGCACGGTGGCCGAGCTCTGAGGAGCGCACCTGGTGACCATCCCACGCCCGGCAGCCGTCATCGTCCTCGCCGCTGGGGAAGGCACCCGGATGCGCTCGGCGGTCCCCAAGGTCCTGCACGAGATCGGTGGGCGCAGCCTGCTCGGCCACGTCTTGACCACCGCCCGCACGCTGGCGCCCGAGAAGGTCGTCGTCGTGGTGCGGCACGGCCGCGACCAGGTCGCCGCGCACGTCGAGCACCTCGACCCCGAGGCGCTGCTCGTCGACCAGGACGAGGTGCCTGGCACCGGACGGGCCGTCCAGGTGGCGATGGACGCCCTGGGTGCCTCGGCGGCCGGTGCGGTCGTCGTGCTCTCCGGGGACGTGCCGCTGCTGGACGCCGGCACCGTCGCCGAGCTGCTGGTCGCCCACCACGCCGACGGCAACCAGGTGACCGTGCTGACCACCCAGGTGCCCGACCCCGCTGGTTATGGACGGATCGTGCGCGACCCCGGCACCGGAGAGGTGACCGGCATCGTCGAGGAGCGCGACGCCGACGAGGCCCAGCGGGCCATCGACGAGATCAACTCCGGCGTCTACGTGTTCGACGCCGCGGCGCTGCGCGACGCCCTGGGCCGCCTCGGGCGCGACAACGCGCAGGGCGAGATGTACCTCACCGACGTGCTCGCCCTGGCCAGGGTCGAGGGCGGGCACGTGCGGGCGCTGCGCACCGACGACCGTGTCTCGGTCGAGGGCATCAACGACCGGGTGCAGCTGGCGGCGCTGGGCGCCGAGCTGAACCGCCGCGTCCTCGAGCGCTGGATGCGGGCCGGGGTCACCGTGGTCGACCCCGCGACCACCTGGGTGGACGTCGACGTGGACCTCGCCCCAGACGTGACGCTGCTGCCCGGCACGCAGATCTTCGGCGCCTCGTCGGTCGCGGCGGGCGCCACGGTCGGGCCGGACACCACGGTGCGCAACGTCGAGATCGGGCAGGGTGCCACCGTGGTGCGCACGCACGGCTCAGACTCGGTGATCGGGCCCGGTGCCAGCGTGGGGCCGTTCGCCTACCTGCGCCCGGGCACCGTGCTGGGCGAGAAGGGCAAGATCGGCACCTTCGTGGAGACCAAGAACGCGACCATCGGGCGCGGGTCGAAGGTGCCGCACCTGTCCTACATCGGCGACGCGGAGATCGGTGAGCAGGCCAACGTCGGCGCGGCGTCGGTCACCGTCAACTACGACGGCGTGACCAAGCACCGCACGGTGATCGGCTCCCACGCGCGCACCGGGTCGGACAACATGTTCGTCGCCCCGGTCGTGGTCGGGGACGGTGCCTACACCGGTGCCGGCGCGGTGATCCGTCACGACGTGCCGCCCGGGGCCCTGGCCCTCAGCGAGAACAGCCAGCGCACGATCGACGGCTGGGTCATCAGCCGCCGTCCGGGCTCGGCCGCGGCGCAGGCCGCGCAGGCGGCCCTCGACGCACAGCAGAGCAGCGAAGAACCGAGCAGAGAGCAGGCATGATGACCGGGCTGGTCACCGTAGACAGCGAGAAACGACTGGTGCTGGTCTCTGGCCGTGCGCACCCCGAGCTGGCCGGGGACGTCGCCGACCACCTGGGCATCCAGCTGGTGCCGACCACCGCCTTGGACTTCGCCAACGGCGAGATCTTCACGCGGTTCGGCGAGTCGGTGCGCGGGTCGGACGCCTTCGTCTTGCAGTCCCACGCCTCACCCATCAACCAGTGGATCATGGAGCAGCTGCTCATGGTCGACGCGCTCAAGCGGGCGAGCGTGAAGACGATCACGGTGGTGGCGCCGTTCTTCGGCTACGCCCGCCAGGACAAGAAGCACCGTGGTCGCGAGCCGATCTCCGCCCGCCTGATGTGCGACCTGTTCAGGACCGCCGGCGCCGACCGGATCATCAGCGTCGACCTGCACTCCGCGCAGATCCAGGGCTTCTTCAACGGGCCCGTCGACCACCTGTGGGCGCAGCCGATCCTCGTGGAGCACGTCCGCTCGCGGGTCGACGTGACCAACGTCACCGTCGTCTCACCCGACGCCGGGCGCATCCGGGTGGCCGAGCAGTGGGCCGCCAAGCTGGGCGGCGGGCCGCTGGCCTTCGTGCACAAGACCCGCGACATCCGCACGCCGAACAAGTCGGTGGCGCACCGGGTGGTCGGTGACGTCGAGGGCCGCACCTGCATCCTGGTGGACGACCTCATCGACACGGGCGGGACGATCTCCGAGGCTGTCCGGGTGGTGCTCAAGGCGGGTGCGAAGGACGTGATCGTCGTCGCCACCCACGGGGTGCTGTCCGACCCGGCCACGCAGCGGCTCCAGGAGTGCGGGGCCAAGGAGGTCGTCGTCACCGACACGCTCCCGCTGCCCGAGGAACGTCGCTTCGACAGGCTCACGGTCCTGTCGATCGCGCCGATCCTGGCGCGGGCCATCCGCGAGGTCTTCGACGACGGCTCGGTGACCTCACTGTTCGACGGCAACGCGTGATCGACGGCAAGGTCTGATCGGCAGCGACGACCGACCAGAGCCCTCACGTCGACGCGGTGAGGTCCTCACCTCGCGGAGCGGGTAGGATGCTCAGGCTGCCTCGGCGAGGGAGGCGGGACGACCCCGGCCCTCCGTGATCGACTGGGCCTGACGCTACGTGCGTCTCGCTTCCCGGTGCGTCTCGCGTCCCACGTCGAGGTCCGTCTGCTCGTCTACCTACGACCTGGGAGCCCTTCATGGCTGACATCACGCTGACCGCCACCACCCGCACCGAGTTCGGCAAGGGCGCCGCCCGCCGTCTGCGTCGCGCTCACCAGATCCCTGCGGTGCTCTACGGGCACGGCACCGACCCGGTCCACGTCTCGCTGCCCGGTCACGCGACGATGATGGCTCTCAAGCACACCAACGCCCTGTTCGAGATCCTCCTGGACAGCAAGAAGACCCTGGCCATCGTCAGGGACGTGCAGATCGAGCCCGTCAGGCAGGTCATCGAGCACGTCGACCTGCTCATCGTCAAGCGTGGCGAGAAGGTCGCCGTCGACGTCCCGGTGCACGTCGTGGGCGAGTCGGCGCCCGGGACGATCCACGTCGTGGAGACCCAGTCGCTCGAGCTCGAGGCCGAGGCCACCCACCTGCCGTCGGCGGTCGACCTGGACATCACCGGGATGGCCGACGGGACCGTCGTGTACGCCCGCGACGTCGTGCTGCCGAAGGGCTCGATGCTGCTGTCGGACCCCGAGCACGTCGTGGTGACCATCTCGCTGCCGATGACCGAGCCGACCGCGGCCGAAGAGGCCGAGGGTGCCGAGGAGGCCTGACCTCTGGTTCGCACGCGGGTTCGGGCGCGCGCGGCGTGGGCGGGCACAGGGTGTCGATCAGGCGCAGGGTCTCGGTCAAGCACAGGGGGCTGAGCAGGTGACCGCTCCCGCACCGTGGGTCGTCGTCGGGCTCGGCAACCCGGGCCCCCGGTACGCCGGGAACAGGCACAACGTCGGGCAGATGGTGCTTGACGAGCTGGCCCGCCGCACAGGGTCGCGGTTCCAGGCGGCCTCCGGGCCGGGTGGCCAGCGGCCCCGTGCGGTGTCGGCGTCGGTACGCCTGGGGGTGCTGCCCGGTGGGGCCCCTGGCCCGGCCGCGATGCTGGTGAGGCCGACCACCTACATGAACGAGTCGGGCGGCCCGGTCGGCCAGGTCGTCCGCTACCTCGGCGTGGAGCCGGGGCGTCTCGTCGTCGTGCACGACGAGCTCGACATCCCGTTCGCCGACGTGCGCCTGAAGATCGGCGGCGGGGAGGGTGGTCACAACGGCCTGAGGGACATCTCCCGGGCGTTGGGCACCCGCGACTACCTGCGCGTGCGTGTCGGCATCGGCCGACCTCCCGGCCGTCAGGACGCGGCTGACTACGTGCTGCGCGACTTCGCCGCCGACGAGCGTGGCGAGCTGGGCTGGGTGGTCGACCGGGCGGCCGACGCGGTCGAGGCGGTCGTCCGCGACGGCCTCGAGGCCGCTCAGCGCGCGTTCCACGCCCCGGTACGGTAATCTTCGCCCCCGCCAACTGGGTGAATCAGGCAGAACTTGGTGGTTCCGGGCATTCCAGCAGGGCTAATCTCCAGGTAGTCGCAAAAACCTACCCGGAGGTCACCATGGCGCCGTTCGCGGACGACTATGGCGTCGGGACCGCGAGCCTCGCTGATCGTGAGCGTGCCTCGGAGCGCCGTGCCCCGTCGCGAGAGCCGCGCCGCTCCTGGGCCTCACCGCAGCCGTTCGTCGCCCGCGAGACGGTCGACGACACGCAGCGTCGTCGTTGGCGCGAGGTGGCACCGTCGTACGTGCGCTCGACGATCCTCGGCGACCTCGTGCTCGCCTTCACCATCACGGTGGCGCTGACCTGGCGGTTCGGCTGGGTCAGCCTCGCCTTCGGCGCGATCGCCGGGGCGTCGTTCGTGACGCTGGTCGCGGCGTCGCGGGGATATCTGCGCAAGTCTCTCGGCTCGGCGTCGGTGGAGTTCGAGGCCGCGCTGCGCGCCGTGGTCCTGCTGGGGCTCGGCATGATGGCTGTCGGTTTCACCATGCAGCTCGAGGTGCCGCGTCGTCTCCTCTTCGTCGGCCTGCCGCTGCTGTGGGTGCTCAGCTGGGTCGCCCGGCACAGCCGTCGTCGGCGTCTGCACCGGGCTCGTGAGCGTGGCGAGGCGATGCAGCCGACCCTGGTGGTCGGTGACACCTCCGACGTGAGCCGGCTGGTCGCCAAGCTCCACGGCTCGCCCTATCACGGTTTCGAGCCTGTCGCGGTGTGCCTGCCTGACCCCGAGACCTGCGACGAGGTCGGCGGCATCAAGGTCGTCGGAGGTCTGGCTGACATCGTCCAGGTGGCCGTCGACCGTCATGTCGAGGTGGTCGTGGTGTCGATGTCCACGCTCTCCGGTGATGCGATGCGTCGCCTGTCGTGGGCGCTGGGCCGGGCTCATGCCGATCTCGTGGTCGCGCCAGACCTCGTCGAGGTCGCGGGCCCGCGCCTGACCTTGCGCCCTGCCGCGGGGGTGTCGCTGCTGGACGTCGAGGTGGAGACCCCGCGCCGCCGTCTGCTGATGAAGTCGGCGATGGACCGTGGTCTCGCCCTGATCGGGTCGGTCGTGGCCTTGCCGGTGATCGCGGTGGCCGCCCTGGCGGTCGTCGCGACCTCGCCCGGGGGGGCCTTCTTCCGGCAGACCCGGGTGGGCCTGGACGGCAAGACCTTCACCATGTGGAAGCTCCGCACGATGTACGCCGACGCGGAGGAGCGCAAGCAGAAGCTGCTGGACAGGTCTGAGGGCGCTGGTCTGCTGTTCAAGATGCGCGAGGACCCGCGGGTGACCCCTGTCGGTCGCCTCCTGCGTCGCACCTCGCTCGACGAGCTGCCGCAGCTGTGGAACATCGTCAGGGGCGACATGTCGCTGGTCGGCCCCAGACCGCCTCTGGCGGAGGAGGTCGCCGCCTACCCCGACCACGTCGGCCGACGTCTGCACGTGCGGCCTGGTCTGACCGGCCTGTGGCAGGTCAGCGGGCGCTCTGACCTGGACTGGGACGCCTCGGTCGCGCTCGACCTGCGCTACGTCGACAACTGGTCGGTCTCGATGGACCTGATGATCTTGTGGAAGACGGGGCGCGCGGTGCTGAAGGGCCACGGGGCCTACTGACGTGACGGCCTCCGGGGCGTCGGGCTAATCCTCAAGGATTGGCCGTCTCCTCCTTTCGTCGTATTACCTGGTCGGGAAAACGCTGATACGTTCGGCTGTAGCCATTTTGACCACGACAGACACAGGCCGCACAAGGTGAGCACATGCCCGAAGAGCCCCTGAGCATCGCGATGCTCGGCACCCGCGGGGTGCCCGCTCGCTACGGCGGCTTCGAGACCGCGGTGGAAGAGGTCGGCCGCCGCCTGGTCGACCGCGGGCACACGGTGCGCGTGTACTGCCGCAGCGGCTCTCCCGAACCTCGTCTGGAGCGGTTCTCGGGGATGGACCTGGTGTGGTTGCCCGCGCTGCGTCGACGCTCGTTGGAGACCCTCAGCCATACCGCGGTGTCCACGCTCCACCTGCTGACCCACCGCACCGACGTGGCCTTCGTGTTCAACGCCGCGAACTCCCCGTTCCTGCCCT
This sequence comes from Micrococcales bacterium, assembly GCA_009785115.1. Lineage (GTDB taxonomy): Bacteria > Actinomycetota > Actinomycetes > Actinomycetales > Cellulomonadaceae > Cellulomonas. The sequence continues at coordinate 33,349 of WQWY01000011.1, read as the reverse complement.
GGCTGCGCCTGGCTCGGATCCCTGTGGGCACCCACGTCGACGGGCTGGAGTGGCGGCGCGCGAAATGGGGCTCGGCCGGCCGTCGGTACTACCGGGTGGCCGAGTCGATGGCCGTGCGCTGGTCGGACGCGCTGATCGCCGACGCCCAGGGCATCGCTGACTACTACCGGCACGAGTTCTGCGCCGACACCCGGCTGATCTCCTACGGGGCGCCGGTCATCGAACCGGGGTCGGACCGTCTCGCGGAGCTGGGACTCGCTCCCGGGGGCTACCACCTGCTGGTGGCCCGGTTCGAGCCTGAGAACCACGTGCTGGAGGCCGTCCAGGGCTTCGTGGCCAGCGCCTCGGAGCGGACGCTCGTCGTCGTCGGCTCGGCACCGTACTCGACGGGCTACACCGAGACGGTGACCCGCGCTGCCGACGACCCACGGGTGCGTCTGCTGGGTGGGGTGTGGGACCGACAGCTGCTCGACCAGCTGTACGCGAACGCGCTGACCTACGTGCACGGCCACTCGGTCGGCGGGACGAACCCCTCGTTGCTGCGCGCGATCGGTGCGGGCACGGCGACGATCGCCTGGGACGTGCCCTTCAACCGGGAGGTGCTGCGCGACGCCGGGTGGTACTTCTCCGACCCGGCCTCGTTGGCGGCCCGTGTCGCGGAGGCGGAGACCGACCACGACGACGTCACCCGCCGCGCGGCCGCGCTGCTGGTGCGGGCGCGGGACTACGACTGGGACGACGTGACCACGGGCTACGAGGCGCTGGCACGTGACCTGAGGGCGCGACGCCTGAGACCCACGGCCTCGGGGCGTCGATGCCGATCAGAGACGACGGAGGAGCGATGAGCGGGAGCTACCGGGAGAACCTGCGCGCGCTGGGCGGTGCGCAGAAAGGTGCGGCCCGCAGCGCCCCGGCCTACTCGCGCTTCGTCAACCGCCGTCTGGGTCGGGTGCTCGCGGCCGGTGCGGTGCGGTGGGGGCTCACGCCCAACCAGGTGACCGGGGTCAGCGCTCTGTTCACCTTCACCGGGGTCGCGCTGCTCGTGCTCGTGCCCGCGTCGTGGTGGTCGGGGCTGGCGGTGGGGCTGGCGCTGATCCTCGGGTATGCCTTCGACTCCGCCGACGGGCAGGTCGCCCGCCTGACCAAGACCGGCGGCCCTGCGGGGGAGTGGCTCGACCACGTGGTGGACGCGGTGAAGGTGGTGAGCCTGCCGCTGGCCCTCATGGTCGGCTTCTACCGCTTCGAGACGGTGCCCACGGCATGGCTCGTGGTGCCGCTGGTGCACGCGGTGGTCTCGTCGGTGCTCTTCTTCGCGATGATCCTCACCGAGCAGCTGCGCCGTTCGCGGGGTGTGGTCTCCTCGGCCGCGACCGGGGGCCGGGCTCCGTGGTTGCGCTCGGTGCTGGTGGTCCCGACGGACTACGGGGTGCTGTGCCTGCTGTTCCTGCTGCTCGGGGCGACGTCGGTGTTCGTCGTCGGGTACACGCTGGTGGTGGTCGCGACGACGCTGTTCGTGCTCGCGGCGGCGGTGCGGTGGTTCCGGGAGATGGGTTCCCTGCCGCCAGCCGCTGTCATAGAGTCGTGACCTTGCTGCTATCAGTCCGAGACGAGACCCCGGAAAGTCGGTGAGGATGGCGCGCTTCTCGCTCGCTCGCCACGTCGCTCGCCCCCCGGGGCAGGGCGCGTCTCGGCGCACGCTCGGGACGGCTGTGGCCTCGGCGGTCGTCGTGGTCGTCCTCGCGCTCTCCGCGAGCGTGGCCGGGACTCAGACGGCCTCGGAGCCGGTGGTGCCGGCCGGTGGCGCGAAGGTCGAGGCCGACGACCGGCTCGGCACCAGGTGGGTGCGGCCCGGGGACGCCGGTGCGGTCACCTTCTCGTTGCGAGGCGTGCCGCAGGACGTCTGGCTCGTGGACGCCACGTTCGAGGTCTCGGTGCGCAGCCTCACCGGCCCGACGAGGATCACGCTGTGCGAGGGCACGGCCGTGACCCGCGCCTGCGAGCGTGCGGCCGAGCCGGTCGCTGGCAGGTCCACCTTCACCCAGACCGTGGAGGTGCTCGGAGAGAGACGGACGCTGACCGTCCAGAGCTCGACGGCCAAGGCCGGGGTGTCGGTGCGCCTGGTCGGCTACACGATGCTCCCGGCGGCGTCGGTGACGACGTCCCCGACCTCACCCTCCTCGGAGCCACCCTCAGGGGACGAGCCGACGATCCCGCAGGACGCCCCGTCGGTGACCGCACCGCCCACCGCGATGCCGACGGACCCCTCCTCCGGCTCCTCGTCACCGCCGAGGAGCAACCCGACAGCGGGGTGGCCAGGGCCGTCGAACACGGGGGTCCCGGCCGGGACGCGGCTGACGGTGCACGAGGGCGACCTGAGGATCACGCAGGACGGCACGGTGATCGACGGGCTCGAGATCCGCGGTCTGGTGCGGGTCGAGGCCAAGGACGTGGTCATCAAGAACTCCCTCATCACCGGGCGCCCCCTGACGTCGTCGATGGGACTGGTCTACGTCAACGGGCCAGGGCACTCGGTGACGGTGCAGGACTCCGAGCTGTACGCCAGGCACCCCTCCCCGCACGTGATGGGTGTGGTCGGACAGAACTTCACGCTGGAGCGGGTCAACATCCACCAGGTGATCGACCAGGTGCACATCGTCGGCGACAACGTGGTGGTCAAGGACTCCTGGCTGCACCACAACCTGCACTTCGCCCGTGACCCGAACCACAACAACACGCCCTCCCACGACGACAACGTGCAGATCCAGGCGGGACGCAACATCCGGATCGTCCACAACACCATGGAGTCGACGCACAACGCCGCGATCCAGGTGACCCAGGACATGGGTGTGGTCGCCAACCTGACCGTCGAGAACAACCTCCTCAGCAACGGGGGCTGCACGGTCAACCTCGCGCAGAAGGCCCGCGGACCCCTGACGGGGATCACCCTGCGGAACAACCGCTTCACCCGTACCTCGACGCACGGCTGCGCCGTCATCGTCTCCGCACCGTCGTTCGGCGGGTTGTCGCTCAGCGACAACAGGTGGGTGAGGTGGACCGGGAGCTCGTGGGAGGCGGAGCCAGGCACCGTCGCGGTGATCAGAAGCTGACGAGGCTCCGCGCCGCCCGCGTCGTCCTCGCCCAGGTGCGAGGCCTCCGCGGTGGTGCGACCCTCGGGTGATCTCGATGACCTGCGGCACCCGAACGGCCTACGCCGCCTCGAGCAGAGGCCCAGACGTGCCGATCCGTCAGCGTTCGCACTCAGGTCGAGGTGCGAGCGGCTCCGCTCTCGTGAAGGAAACATGTCGTGTCGCACACCATCAGCTGGCGCAGAAATGTAGCCGCGTCCATGGTGCTGGCTGTCGCCTGGGGTGCCCTGGTCGTCGCTGCCGGCCCCTCAGCCTCCGCGGCCGAGAACCGGTCGCTGGTCAGCGAGAAAGGTGCGGCCGCAGGGTTGCCACCTGTGTCTGCGGTGACGCCTGGGGCCCCTCGTCCGGGGTCTGCGACGTCCGTACCGGCGTCGGTCCCCTCGGGGCAGGCGCGTGCGGTGGTGATGGCGCTGTATCGGGACCTTCTGGGTCGGGGTGCGGACCCTACAGGGCTCGAAGGCTGGTCGAGGGTGTTGTCGTCGGGGACGTCGCAGGCAGCATTGGTGTCGAGCCTGACGAGCAGCAGCGAATACGTCTCGCTGCGGATCGCGGGGGCGTATCGGCAGGTGCTGGGCCGTGACCCGGACTCGTCGGGTGCACAGGCGTGGTCGAGCCTGGTGCTGAGCGGGCAGATGAGCGTCGATGCGGTGACCCGAGCGCACCTGGGTTCGGCGGAGTTCTTCTCGCGAGCCGGGGGGACGGACGAGGGGCTGGTGCGTCTGCTGTACCAGTCGGTGCTAGGGCGCTCGGCGACCGCGGCCGATGTGACGGCATGGGCGACGGCTGCACGGGTGCACGGACGAGCGTGGGTGATCGACGCGATCTGGTGGTCGCCGGAGGCCGTGGGTGGTCGGGTGAACGCCTATTTCCATCAGTTCTTGGGCCGAGGTGTGGACCCGACGGGCCTGGCGACCTGGAGCCAGGTGCTGCTCGTCCACGGTGAGGGAGCGGTGCGCACGGGGATCGCGGGGAGCCAGGAGTACGCCAACCGGGCCATAGCCCGGTTCCCGCCCGCACCCGTCCAGACCTGGCCCGGACGTTCGAACACCGGGGTCCCGCCGGGGACGCGGCTGACGGTGCACGAGGGCGACCTGAAGATCACGCAGGACGGCACGGTGATCGACGGCTTGGAGATCCGCGGTCTGGTGCGGGTCGAGGCCAAGGACGTGGTCATCAAGAACTCCCTCATCACCGGGCGCCACCTGTCTTCAGACCTGTCGTTGATCTACGTCAACGGGCCGGGCTGGTCGGTGACGGTGCAGGACTCCGAGCTGTACGCCAGGCACCCCTCCCCGCACGTGATGGGCGTGATCGGACAGAACTTCACGCTGGAGCGGGTCAACATCCACCAGGTGATCGACCAGGTGCACATCATCGGCGACAACGTCCTGGTGAGAGACTCTTGGCTGCACGACAACCTGCACTACCTGGAAGACCCGTCTCACGGGGGCACGCCCTCTCACGACGACAACGTGCAGATCCAGGCGGGGCGCAACATCCGGATCGTCGGCAACACCATGGAGTCGACGCACAACGCCGCTGTCCAGGTCACCCAGGACACCGGCGTGGTCGCCGACGTCCTCATCGAGCGCAACCGCATCAGCCACGGTGCCTGTGCGCTCAACCTCGCGCAGAAGTCTCGCGGACCGCTGCAGGGCTTCGTCGTCCGGGAGAACGTGTTCACCCGGACACAGGTCTATCCCGGGTGCGCGATGATCGTGGACAGCCCTTCCATCCCGCTGCTCACCCTCTCCGGGAACACATGGTCAGACGGTGCGGCGGTCTCCGTCACCCGTCGTTGATCGTGGGCTCGCCGTGACGCACGGTTCTCAGCGGTCGACAGGTCCAGGCGGGGAGACGAGCGCGTCGAGCACCGTGGCCAGCTCACGTCCGTACCGTCCGACGCCGAACCGGCGCTCCGCCTCGGCACGTCCGGTCGTGGCCAGCCTCCCCGCCAGCTCGGGGTCGTCGGCCAGCCGGGCCACGGCCTGGGCGAGAGCGTCGGGGTCGGCGACAGGCACGAGCAGCCCGGTCTGATCGTTGGTGACGATCTCGACAAGACCTCGTGTGGCGGAGACGACGACCGGCCGGAGGGCCAGCATCGCCTCGACCGCGGCGTTGCCGAAAGACTCCGAGGTCGAGGGCATCAGCACGATGTCGGCTTCCGCCAGCCGCGCCCAGCGGTCGTGGACGTACCCGAGCATCTCGACCCGGCCAGCGAGGTCCGGTGCCGTGGCTCGGTCGAGCAGCTCTTTCTCGAACCACTCGTACCCGGGGAACACCGACCCCGCGAGACGGATCGTCACGTCGCGCCCCTCGGCGACGAGACGGGCGACGGCCTCGAGCGCCACCATCGGACCTTTGCGTGGAGACAGTCTTCCGAGGAGGAGCAGCCTCAACGGGTCGTCGGCACGACGTGACGAGAGGGTTGGAGGCGTGGGTGGGCCTGGCACGCCGTTGTAGACGATCTGCGTGCGTCGGCCGAGCCTGGTGAAGGGTGTGGTGACGGCTGTCGCCGAGGCCTGCGAGTTGGCCACGATCCGGTCAGCGAGCAGCAGGGGAGCGGCGAGCGCGACCTGGACCGGCAGCGACACGTCCTCTTGTGCCTCGTGCGTGTGCACGAGCACCGGGACGCGAGCCAGGCGTCCCGCGGCCGACCAGGTCGGCAGCGTGATGGTGCTCACGTAGAGCACGTCTGGCCTGCTCTGGCGGAGCCAGCGCCGCGCCGCGAACGTGGCGCGTGCCGCGTGGAGCACGAAGCCGATCAGACGACGGGGGTGCAGCAGAGCCTTGCGCAGCACCGGGAAGTCCGCGACGAGAACCTGGGCTCCGGCGGCGGCCGCGCGGGGGGCGAGCGGGCCGTCGCTCGGCAGCACCACCGTGACCTGCCACTCGTCGCGCACAGCAGCCCTGACCGACTCCAGCATCTGAAGGTCTGAGCCGTACAGGTCTGGCGACGGGTGTGCGATGACGATGTGCCTCACCGCGTCACTGTATCTGTCGGGCCCGCTCTCCCCTCGTCGGGGCGACAGAGGCTCTTGGCCGTAGGCTCGGGGGTGTGCGTCGATCTCGACGCGACGTGCGAGAGCCCTCATGGAGGAACGATGCCCGAGCCTCGCGCCGTGACTGGCCCCGTGGTCGTCGCGATGCTCACCTATCGTCGACCGGAGGATCTGGCACGGGCGGTGCCCACGTTCAGGGCTGAGCTCGACACGGTGCCGGGGGAGTCATGGCTGCTCGTGGTCGACAACGACCCGGACGCCTCGGCTCGCGAGGCCGTCACGGCCCTCGGTGACCCGCGCGTGCGCTACGAGCACGAGCCGCGTCCTGGTATCGCCGCCGGGCGCAACCGTGCTCTGGACGCCAGCCATGACGCCGACCTGCTGGTCTTCGTGGACGACGACGAGCACCCGTGTCCCGGGTGGCTGAGCAACCTCCTGGCGACCTACGAGCGGACGGGAGCGGGTGCGGTGGCCGGGGCGGTCGTGTCGGAGTACGACACCGAGCCCGACGCATGGATGGCCGCCGGGCGCTTCTTCGACCGTCGTCGCCTGCCGACCGGCACCCCGATCGACATGGCCGCGACCAACAACCTCCTGCTCGACCTGTCGCAGGTGCCTGGTGACCTGCGGTTCGACGAGGAGTGGGGTCTCACCGGCGGGAGCGACTCGCTGTTCACGCGCATGCTGCACCTGCGAGGTGTCTCGATGGTCTGGTGCGACGAGGCGGTCGTGGTCGACCGGGTGCCGACCTCTCGGCTCACCCGCGAGTGGGTGCTGCGGCGCGCGCGGCGTACCGGCAACTCCACGGTCCGCGTCGCGCTCGCGCTCGCCCCGGCAGGTCCACGCCGTTGGGCGGTCCGCGCCGAGGGTCTCGCTCGCGGTGCGGTGCGGATGGTCGGCGGCGTCGCCCGCATCCTCCTGGGCCGCGCCTCAGGCTCGATCGTCCACGACGCCCGTGGCCGGCGCACCCTCGCCCGAGGTCGCGGCATGGTCGGCGCGGCCGTGGGTTCTGTGGTCGCCGAGTACGCCCGCACCTAGGCACCAGCCAGGCACACCCTGACCGTCTCGTCAGGCGCGAGAGCGTCTGGCTGGCCGACGGCCTGGTCTCCCCTCAGCGTGCGCCACGTCGAGAGAGGGCGGTGCGGAGGGCGCGGGTGAGCTCACGCAGGTCTCGGCGGACCGCGGGGACCAGGGTCGCCGTCGTGGCCACCGCGACACCGGCGGCGACGCCCACCCCCAGGGCGGGCCAGGGGGCAGCGACCGCGTCGGCGGCGAAGCCCGAGGCCAGGCCTGTCGCGGTCGCCACCGACAGGATGCGGCCCGCGCCGAGGTACAGGGCGCGGGTCGGCAGGGGGGTGATGCGCGACAGCCACCACAGCGACAGGGGCCACTCCAGCGCGGCCGCCACCGCGTAGCCGGCCGCGACCCCTGTGGCTCCCCACACCGAGCCGACGAGGACGCAGCCGATCTTGATGATCGAGGTGACCAGCGTGTAGTGCATGAGCTGGCGGGTCAGCCCGCGCGAGAGATACACCCAGTACCCGACGTAGGCCATCGTCTGGAGCGCCCCGGCTATGGCCAGCAGCCGCATGATCGGGGGCACCCCCGACCACCGTGGGCCCAGCAGCACCTCGACCAGCGGGTACGCGGTGCCGATGACGACGGCGAGCCCGAGGGCGACCGGGTAGCCGAGCACCAGCTGCCCGGCCCGCACGATCCGGTCGAACTGCGGGGTGAGGCCGGCTCTCGACAGCACGGGCAGCGCCACGGTGGTCGACGGCGGGCGGATCTGGCTCAGCGGGGTCATCACCGTCTGCCACGCCCGGTTGTACAGGCCAGCGGCCTCGGTGCCGAGCCGGCGCCCGATGAGGAACGTGCCGATGTTGTTGGCCACGTACCCGATGAGCTGCGAGGCGAGCAGGTTGCCCCCGAAGCGGAAGAACCCCCGCATGGGCTCCCCGCGGTGCCAGACCAGGCTCGGCAGCCACCTCCCGGCGATCACCACAGCCAGGAGCGCGACGGCCGCCTGCGTCACCTGCTGGGCCACCAGCGCCCAGTAGGTCGCGCCGGTCGCGGCGAGCACCACGGCGACCACGAGCGCCGCCGCCGGGGCCAGCACGTCGATCACCGCGACCACCGAGAACCGCATGGCCCGCAGCAGGCTCGCCCGGTGCTGCGTCGTCATCGCGTTGAGCAGGAAGGTGACCGACAGCGCCTGGACCACCGGGACGAGGACCGCCACCGTCTCAGGCTGGTCGGGCCTATGGACCAGCAGGGCGATGGGCACCGCCGCGCTCAGCGTGACCAGCCCCAGCACCAGCCCGATGCCGGTGTTGGACCAGAACAGGTTGGACCGCTGCCGGGCGGAGAGCTCAGGAGCCTGGATGGCCGCCGAGCTCAGCCCGAAGTCCCGCAGCAGCTCTCCGACGCCGGTCACGGCGACGACGACGGCGATGATCCCGTAGTCCTCAGGGGTGAGCAGACGGGCCAGCACCACGATGGTGACCAGCTGCAGCGCGATCCTCGTCACCAGGCCGGCGCCGGTCGAGGCGGCGCCCCGGGCGGCACGACGGCCCAGGCCCTCGGTCATCACGGTTCTCCTGCGTCGCCCGGACGTGGCGCCCGGCCGGCGCCGGGGGATGCCGCGAGCGTACAGCGTCGCTCTTCTGGGGCGCGTCGTGAGGCGCAGATCACCCGGCGCTGAGGCGTCGTGCTCACCTACACTCGCGGGGTCTGAGGTCGCGAAACGAAGGGACGCCCCGTGTCGAGCTCGCTAGACCGTTGGTCGAACTCCCGCAGGAGCCTGCTGATCGGGCTCGGTGCCGTCCTGCTGGTCGCGGTGGTGGTTCTTGTCGCCGTGCTGGTGAGCAGAGGCGGGGCTGGCACGCCGACCGCGACGGCGACGACGGTGGGCACCGACCGGACCCCGCCGCCGACCCCGGAGCCGGTGGTGACGGTGGAGCCCGAGCCGGAGACCACGGCGACGGTGCGTGTGCCCCCGCTGAGCGACGCCGACGAGATCACCATCACCGGCACCGAGGCGGCCGAGGTCGACGGGGTCTCGGTCCGCCTGACGTCGTTGCGGCCGGTCGCCACGCGCTCCTCGGGCCCGGGCGAGGTGTCCGGCCCAGGCCTGGCCGTGACGATCGCGGTGACCAACGGCACCTCGGCCGCGCTCGAGAACCTCAACGACACGCAGGTCTCGCTGTTCTGGGGGCCCGACGGCACGCCGGGCGTGTACATGTCCACCGACCCGCACATCTGGGCCTTCCCGAGCACGCTGGCTCCGGGCGCGACCGGGGAGTCCACGTGGGTCTTCACCACCGGCCAGAACTCGGCAGGCACCGATGTCGCCCTCCAGGTGCTGCTCGGCGAGCTGCCCGTGATCGTCGTCCAGGCCACCGTCGGTTCCTGACCCGTTGGGGTGACGTTGCCCACGAGGGGGTCGGCACGATCTCGTCGGGGCTCGATGATGACCATGGCTGGAGGGTGACCACGGGGTACCCTCCAGCCACAGGCGCCGGGCTGGAGGCGCCGTTCCAGAGGAGAGGCGGTCGATGTCGGCCTCGCTGGTAGAGGGGATCGTCCTCGGGCTGGTCGCCCTCGCCATGGGTGGCTGGGGTGTGCTGGTGGTCCGCCGTCATCCTGCGGTCGCCGTGGTCGGCTTCCTCGTCGTGCTCATGCTGGTGCCCGCGTGGCTGGTGATCCCGATCGGGGTCGACCTGGCCCCGACCATGCTGGTGGGCCTCGGGATCGTCATCGGCATGTTCGGCCTGGACGCCGTGAAGCCCTCGAGCTTCGACATCGTCTTGATCGGTCTGGTGGCGGTGGCCGCGATCATGGCGGTGATGGGCTTCGTCACCGCCAACAGCCTCTACTGGCTCGCGCTGTGGTGGCTGGTGCCCTACCTGGTCGGCCGCACCTTGGCGATGCGCGGCCAGGTGCAGACGGTCTACGACGTGGTCGCGGTGCTGGTGGCGATCGTCGCGGCGCTGGCGATCGTCGAGTCGCTCTCCGGCAGCAACTTCTTCACCGAGCGTCTCGGTGTCGGCAGCCACTGGGAGAAGCTGCAGTACCGCGGTGGGCGCGTGCGGGCCGAGGGCGCCTTCGGGCACTCCATCGCGCTCGGTGCGACCCTGGGCATGGCGATCCCGCTGGTGTGGGCCAGCCGGTGGCGGCCCTGGTTCCGGGTGGTGACCATCGCGGTCGTGTCGGTCGCGGCCTTCCTGACCTTCAGCCGCATCGGCATGCTCACGACGATCGTCGCGCTCGTCGGGTCGTTCCTGCTGCTGCGCAACGAGATGCCTTCTCGGGTTCGCTGGACCATCGCAGCGGCCGGTCTGGCCGTGGCTGCCGTGCTGATACCGACCGTGATACGGGTGTTCGACGACGCCGGGAGCGAGGCGACGGAGAGCTCGGGCTATCGCGTCTTCCTGCTCGAGCTGGTGCCGAAGATGGCTGCATTCGGACAAGCCTCCTCGCCAGCCACCCAGCTGAGATCTATCGACTCCGAACCCATCTTGTTCGGCGTGCGCTTCGGGCTGATCCCTCTGATCTTCTTGCTGCTGTGCGTGGCGGTCGGCGTGATCGTCGCGCTGCGCCGGCCGAACCCGGCCCTGGTGTCCTTCATCGCCGTGCTGCCGGGGCTGACCAGCGTGGCGTTCATCACGCAGTTCACCGCGTTCTTCTGGTTCGTCCTCGGGATCGGGGTCAGCGTGCTGGTCGCGCGAGGGTCGCCAGAGCCCGACGAACCACCCGACGAACCGGGCACCGTCGAGACCCAGGAGGTGCGTCAGCCGATCGGCTGAACGTCGGGGGAGTTCCACCCGTCTAGCGGCTACGCCCGCTCGGAGCGACCGTGCGAGAATCACCAGGACGATCAGGAGTCGAATTGTCCGTCCGCAACTATCTGACATCCATCCGCAAGCACTGGCTGTGGGTGGTCTTCTTGACGCTGCTCGTCACCGCCGGCGTCGCGGCCGTGTCCATGACGACGCCCCCGGTCTACAAGTCGACGGCCGTGCTGTTCGTCTCGATGAACACCGGGCGCAGCGCGACCGACCTCAACCAAGGCGCGGCCTACACCCAGAGCCAGATGTCCTCGTTCGGCCGCATGGCGTCCATGCCGGTCGTCCTCGAGCCGGTCGTCGAAGATCTGGGCCTGAACGTCACGGCACGCCAGCTGGCCAGGAACATCAGCACCGAGAGCGCCGAGTCCATGCTCTTCGTCTCGGCGACGTCCGGTTCTCCGGAGATGGCGCAGATGCTGGCCCAGGCGGTGGCGAACGTGCTCTCGACGCAGATCGAGGAGGTCTCGCCGAAGATCGCCGACGGGGATCGCGAGGTCAGCACGGTGCTGGCCACGGTGGTCGACCCCGCGGCCGTCCCGAGCTCTCCGAGCGCGCCGAACACGGTGCGCAACGTCATGGCGGCCATGTTCGCGGGCTTGCTGCTGGGCCTTCTCGCGGCCGTCCTGCGTGACGTGCTCGACACCCGGGTGCGCACCCGGGAGGACGTCGACTCCACCGCGAAGGTGCCGGTGCTCGGCATCGTCGCCGCGACCGGTCCACGACGGCGCAACGACAAGAACGAGTCTCGCGCGCTGCGCAGCGACGGTCCGCAGGCCGAGGACGTCCGCAGGGTCCGGGCGAACCTCCAGATGGTCGGCCGGGTCGACGAGTCCCAGGTCTTCGTCTTCTCCTCGGCGCTGCCCGGTGAGGGCAAGTCCTTCTGTGCGACGCACGCCGCGGCGGCGTTCGCGGCAGCGGGTTCCAGGGTCTTGCTCATCGACGCTGACCTGCGCCGCCCGACGGTCGCGACCTATCTGGGCATCAGCGGGCACGCCGGGCTGACCGAGGTGCTGCTCGGACGGGGGCGGTTCGGCGAGCTCTGCCAGCAGTACGCCCCGAACCTGGCCGTGCTGGCCTCGGGGGCGATCCCGCCGAACCCGGCCGAGCTGTTGTCCTCTCCTGCCTTCGCGGACCTGATCGACCTGGTCCGCAAGCACTTCGAGGTGATCGTCATCGACTCCCCGCCGCTGCTGCCGGTGGCCGACGCCATCGCGGTCTCTCGCGTGGCGACCGGGGTGGTGATGGTCGTGGACGTGACCCGGACCCGTCGCGCCCAGCTCGTGCAGTCGGTCGAGGCTGTGAGGCTCGGCGGCGGGCGTGTGCTCGGTGCGATCCTCAACCGCACGAAGATGGGTGAGGGCAGCTCCTCGGCCTACGGCTACAGCTCGCGTCAGGAGACCGACGAGGACCGGGCGTACCGCCAGGCCCGGCTGGACGCCGCCGCCGCGGCTGGTCGTCACCACCGACCGGGCGTCGCCACGGAGACCTCCGACATCCCGATCGTCGCCTCCGCCCCCCGTCCTCGACGGTGATCGGCACGGGCTCGCCGGTGCGACGTGAGACGCGATGACGAGGACGAGCCGGTGAGCCCCGAGCCCGCGGGGGCTGAGCCCGTCGACGCCGGCCCCACGGGCTCGAGGCTCGTCGACGCCGGCCCTGCGGACCTCGAGCCGATCACGCTGGTGGTGGCCGTGGTGACCTACCGTCGACCTCGGTCGCTCGCGGTCGCGCTGGCCGGGGTCCGTGCCCAGGACGTGCCGGACGGCGTCGAGGTAGACCTCGTGGTGGTCGACAACGACCCGGAGCGCTCGGCCGAGCCGGTCGCTGACGCTGCCGGGGCCAGGTATGCGAGCGAGCCCCGTCCAGGCCTGGCGGCGGTGCGCAACGCGGCGCTCGACGCGGCTGGCGGCGCGACCCTGCTCCAGCTGATCGACGACGACGAGGAACCCACCGAGGGCTGGCTGCTCGCGATGGTGCGTTGCTGGCGCACCCACGGCAGCGCCGCCGTGGCCGGCCCGCTGGTGCGCCTGCTGCCAGAGGACACCGCGCCGTGGGTGGTCGCGAGCGGCTTCTTCGACACCCCGTCGCACGCCGACGGTGCCCTCAGGCACGGGGCCAGCACGTCGAACCTCCTGCTCGACCTCGCGCAGGTGCGTCGTGCGGGTGTGAGGTTCGACCAGCGGTTCGCTTTCAGCGGCGGGGAAGACACGATGTTCACCCACGAGCTGGTGCTCGAGGGAGGGGAGATCCGTTGGTGCGCCGACGGTGTTGTCGTGGAGAGCCAGCCCGAGGAGCGAGCAACCCGTGCCTGGGTGCTGGCCCGTGCTCGGCGCACCGCCAACTCCTGGGCTCGGGTGCACCTGGCGCTGACCGTGGTCGGTCCGGCTCGGCTGGTGCGACGGGTGTGGCTCACGGCGCACGCGGCGGTGATCGCCGGCCGTGGTCTGCGCGACGTGCTCCGCGGCCGTGCGCGCGGCTCCCTGCCGGTGACGGCTCGCGGCGAGGTCGCGCTGGCCCAGGCCCGCGGCGCTCTCGCCGGTGCCTGGGGTCGCACGCTGGACGAGTACCGCCGCCCCTGACGCTCCCGAGCCGGAGCCCGGTGCATGGCGCGGGCTCGTCTTCGAGATCGGTCGTCTAGGGGTGCGTGGGACGCTCGGGGCTGGGAGCGCGCAGCAGGTAGCGCAAGCCAGCGAGAGTGCCGGACACCGCTGCCAGCACCGGGCGCGGGGAGCGGAGCAGCTGGCGGCGTCCGCCGCGCAGCACGACGGCGCGGGCGTAGGCGGGGGCCCAGAGCACCCATCGCACCCGTGCCCGACGGTCCAGGTGCCGGGCGGCGAACACCAGCCTGCCTCGGCAGTTCGCACGGTAGTACAGGTCAGACTTGCGCCGGGTGCCCGCGTGCTCCTGGGTGCCGCCGGCGTCGTGCACCGCTACCAGGTCGTCACGGCGCACCAGGCGTGCCCCGGCTCCGGTCGCGCGCACGCACAGGTCGACGTCCTCCCAGTACATGCCGAAGTCGTGGGCGAACCCGTCGAGCGTGCGCCACAGCTGCGCCGACGTCACGAGGCAGGCACCCGACAACCACTCAGGCGCGGGCCCCGTCGGGACCGTCCGGCCTCTGCGCCAGTCGATCCCGCCGACCCTGCTCGGCCGCCCGGCAGCGTCCACGACCTGAGGCCCGGCCAAGGTCATCGGGTCGTGGCGCACCTCGTCGACCAGCGTGAGCAGGTGCTGGGGCTCCAGGCTCAGGTCTGGGTTGAGCACCGCGAGCACCGTCGCCCCGTCCGCGAGCGCCTGCCGTGCCGCGAGGTTCACCCCCGCGCCGAAGCCGTCGTTGGGTGCGTCGAGCACCGTCCAGCCGTGCCGTTCACCGAGCTGGTGGACCGCCTCGCGCTCGGGTGCGTCCGACCAGTTGTCCACGACGACGCACCGAGCCCCCAGCACCGCCGCCAGCGGTGCCAGGTTGCGTTCCAGCAGCCTGTGCGAGCGGTAGCTGACGACGATCAGGGCCAGGTCAGCGGTCGTCTGGGGCATCTCCACCCGTCCTCCGATCCGAGCCCGTCCGGGGCCTTTCACCCAACCGGCGGTCCCGACCTGAGAACGTCCGACCTACCATTCGATGAGGCTGTCACGTCGTCTTCGTGGCCACAAGGCCGGCCGTGCCGATCTCAGGAGTCTCATGTCACCGAAGGTGGGTTATGCCGCCGGTGCGTTCGATCTGTTCCACATCGGGCACCTGAACATCCTCAAGCATGCCAAGGAGCATTGCGACATCCTCATCGCCGGGGTGGTCAGCGACGAGATGCTGTACCAGGCTCGGGGGCGCCGCCCGGTGGTGCCGCTCGCGGAGCGCATGGAGATCGTGCGTCACATCGACGTGGTCGACCGGGTGCACGCCGAGACGGTGCCCGACAAGCTCGACACCTGGAGCGAGCTGCGCTTCGACCTGTTCTTCAAGGGCGACGACTGGCGCGGCACCCCGAGGGGTGTCGATCTCGAGCGTCGGTTCGGTGAGGTCGGCGTCGAGGTCGTCTACTTCCCCTACACGATCACCACGTCGAGCACCGTCCTGCGCCGAGCCCTGGCTACCCTGGAGGGGGAGACGCCCGACGACGCGGTCGGGCGAGCCGCCCGGTGACGGGGCGACACCCCGAGCTCGCGCCAGATCTGTGACACTCTCGGGGTGCCTGAGAGCCTAGAGGTCGCGCGGACAGGCGATACCTGCCTCCCCGCCCGGGTACGCACCTGGCCGCGCAGCCTCTCCACCGATCGGACCCAGAACGCATGAACCTCACCGGCATCGTCTCGGTGCTGCTCACCGACCCCGCCGTCGCCCAGGTCGCGCGCAGCAGGTCCAGGTCGGCGCACGTCGTGGCACCGGCCGGGCTGCGGGTGCCGCTGCTCGCCGCCCTCGGGCAGGCCGAGCCAGACCGTCCGCTGCTGGTGGTGACCGCGACCGGGCGTGATGCTGACGACCTGGCCGCCGCGCTGCGCGGCTACCTGCCCGGTGACGACGTGGCGGTGCTGCCCGCGTGGGAGACGCTGCCGCACGAGAGGCTGTCGCCTCGGGCCGACACGGTGGCCCGGCGCCTGGCGGTGCTCCGCCGCCTCGCCCACCCGGAGCAGGAAGGCCCGGCGGGCCCGGTGCGGGTGCTCGTCGTACCGGTGCGGGCGCTGCTGCAGCCCGTCGTGGCCGGGCTGGGCGACCTGCGCCCGGTCGACGTGCGCACCGGTGACCAGGTAGACCTCGACGACCTGGCGAGCAGGCTGGTCGACGCCGCGTACACCCGTGTCGACATGGTCGAACGACGAGGAGAGCTCGCCGTGCGCGGCGGCATCCTCGACGTGTTCGCCCCCACTGATGACCACCCGGTGCGCATCGAGCTGTGGGGTGACACGGTCGAGGAGATCCGTTGGTTCTCCGTCGCCGACCAGCGCTCGCTCGAGGCCACCGACCGGGTGTGGGCCCCGCCGTGCCGGGAGATCCTGCTCACCGAGGACGTCAAGGTCCGGGCCGCGGCGCTGCGCGAGCGGCTTCCGGGAGCGGTGGACATGCTCGACAAGCTCGCCGCGGGCATCGCGGTCGAGGGCATGGAGTCCTTGGCCCCGGCGCTGGTGGACGGCATGGTCCCGGTGCTGGGGCTGTGCGACCCGGCGACGAGGGTGGTGCTGGTCGACCCCGAGCGCATCCGCCGTCGGGCTCACGACCTGGTCGCCACGACCGAGGAGTTCCTCGCTGCCGCGTGGTCGTCGGCTGCCGCAGGGGCGAGCACCCCGCTGGATCTCTCGGCTGCCAGCTTCGCCACGCTGGCAGACACCCGCGCGGCCGCCGACGCGCGAGGCATGGGTTGGTGGACCATGTCGCCGTTCACGCTCGACGCGCCAGAGACGGACGGGAGCCCGGGAGTCGGCGACCTGGACGAGGCCACCGTCGTCGTGACCGCTCGCGAGCCGGAGCGCTATCGCGGTGACGTGTCCCGGGCGGTCGCTGACGTGCAGAGGCTCCAGCGTGAGGGCTGGCGCCTGGTGCTGGCCACCGACGGCCACGGCTCCGCTCAGCGCATGGTCGAGCAGCTGCGTGCCGCCGAGGTGCCCGCGCGTCTGGCGCCCGACCTGACCGACGAACCAGAGAGCGGTCTGGTCAGCGTCGTGGCGGCGGTGACCGGGCCGGGGTTCGTGCACGAGGGGCTCTCGCTCGCCGTGCTGTCCGAGTCCGACCTCACCGGCCGGTCGGGGACCTCCACCTCTGACATGCGTCGGATGCCGTCCCGACGCCGCAACGTGGTCGATCCGCTGTCGCTGCGGCCCGGCGACTTCGTGGTGCACGAGCAGCACGGCGTCGGCCGCTTCGTCGAGCTCGTCGCCCGCACGGTCGGCTCGGGCGCGTCGGCGGCGACGCGCGAGTATCTGGTGATCGAGTACCAGGCGAGCAAGCGCGGCCACCCTGGTGACCGTCTGTTCGTCCCGACCGATGCCCTGGACCAGGTCACCCGATATGTCGGCGGTGAGGCCCCGACCCTGTCGAAGATGGGCGGGGCGGACTGGGCCCGCACCAAGGGCCGTGCGCGCAAGGCCGTGCGCGAGATCGCCGGTGAGCTGATCCGGCTCTACTCGGCACGCATGGCCAGCTCTGGCCGGTCGTTCAGCCCAGACACCCCCTGGCAGCGAGAGCTCGAGGACGCCTTCGCCTACATCGAGACGCCTGACCAGCTGGTCACGATCGACGAGGTCAAGGCCGACATGGAGAAGTCGGTCCCGATGGACCGCCTCATCTGCGGCGACGTGGGCTACGGCAAGACGGAGATCGCCGTCCGCGCGGCGTTCAAGGCGGTGCAGGACGGCACCCAGGTCGCGGTGCTCGTGCCCACGACCCTGCTGGTCTCCCAGCACCTGGAGACGTTCACCCAGCGGTACGCGCCGTACCCGGTGACGGTCAAGGCGCTGTCGCGGTTCCAGACCGACGCCGAGGCCAAGGCCGTGGTCGAAGGGCTGGCGGACGGCAGCGTCGACGTGGTGATCGGCACGCACCGCTTGCTGACCGGGCAGGTGCGGTTCAAGAACCTGGGCCTGGTCGTCATCGACGAGGAGCAGCGCTTCGGCGTCGAGCACAAGGAGACGCTCAAGGCGCTGCGGACCGACGTGGACGTGCTGGCCATGTCGGCCACGCCGATCCCGCGCACCCTGGAGATGGCCGTCACGGGCATCCGAGAGATGTCGACCCTGGCCACCCCGCCGGAGGAGCGCCACCCGGTGCTGACCTTCGTCGGCCCGTACGACGACAAGCAGATCGCCGCCGCCGTGCGCCGCGAGCTGTTGCGCGACGGGCAGGTGTTCTACGTGCACAACAAGGTCGCCTCGATCGAGAGGGCGGCGCAACGCCTGGCTGAGCTCGTTCCTGAGGCCAGGGTCGCGGTCGCCCACGGGAAGATGAGCGAGAACCAGCTGGAGAAGGTCATGCTCGACTTCTGGGAGAAGCGGGCTGACGTGCTGGTGAGCACGACGATCATCGAGACCGGCCTGGACATCTCCAACGCCAACACCTTGATCTTGGAGCGTGCCGACCAGCTGGGCCTGTCCCAGCTGCACCAGCTGCGCGGCCGGGTGGGCCGAGGCCGCGAGCGGGCCTACGCCTACTTCTTGTACCCGCCGGAGGTCCCGCTCACCGAGACCGCCCACGACCGGCTGTCGACCATCGCGACCAACACCGACCTGGGTGCGGGCATGGCCGTGGCGATGAAGGACCTGGAGATCCGCGGCGCGGGCAACCTGCTCGGGGGAGAGCAGTCCGGCCAGATCGAGGGCGTCGGCTTCGACCTGTACGTGCGCATGGTGGGCGAGGCCGTCGCCGAGATGCGCGGCGACGCCCCCGCCGAGCAACCTGACGTGACCGTCGAGCTCCCTGTCGACGCGCACATCCCGCACGACTACATCGCCACCGAGCGCCTGCGCCTCGAGGCCTACCGCACTATTGCTATGGCCACCGACGACGCGGGCCTGGACGCGGCTCGCGCCGAGCTCACGGACAGGTACGGCGCGATCCCGGCCCCGGTGGAGGCCCTGTTCGAGGTGGCGTCGTTCCGTCAGCACGCCCGCCGCGCCGGCCTGACCGACCTCACCGCGCAAGGCAGGTACGTGCGCTTCGCCCCGGTAGAGCTCCCCGAGTCGGCCACCTTGCGCCTCAAGCGCCTCTACCCCGGCACCGTCCTCAAGCCCGCCCTGCGCACCATCCTCGTCCCCTTCCCCACGACAGCCCGCGTCGGCGGCAAACCCCTCCACGGCCGCGACGTCCTGACCTGGGCCCGCCAGCTCATCGACGCCGTCATCCTCGGCGACGTCTCAGCGGCCGCCACCGTCGCCACCTCCCGCTGACCGCGACACCTCTGTTCTTCATGCGGAACAGGTTCGACAGCGAGCCGTTCTCCATGCAGAACAATCAACGGTGGCCCGACGGCACGGGTTCGTCTGGTCGGAGGCGGGTCAGTCGACGAGGCGCAGGGCGATCTGGGGGCAGGCCTTGACGGCGGCGCGGGCGTGGGTGAGCAGGTCGTCGGGGACGGGGGCGGTGATGACGGGGTAGCCCCACTCGTCGAGCTCGACGACCTCGGGGAGCAGCTCGAAGCACAGGCCGTGCGCGCGGCAGCGGGGCCAGTCGACGCGAACCTGGGGGGTCATGAGGTCATCCGTCCGGTGGTCGGGCCAGCGGGGGTCTCTCGAGCAGCGGTCTGGACAGCGGTGCTCTGAACGGTGGTGGTGGGCACCGCGGTGGTCTGTGTGTCGGTGACCGGGATGGCGGTGGTCTGCGCATCGGTGGCCCGGACGGCCAGGCAGCGGCCCTGACGGTGGGCGGCGATCTCCTCGGGGAGAGCGACGAGCATGGAGCGGACCAGGCGCACGGTCCCGTCGGGGTGGGCGCACGCGCCGCGACGCGTCACCAGGTCCGCGAGCTGCTCGATCCGTTCGGTCGCGTCATGCCCGCCCAACGTGGCTCGCACCGACGCCGCGAGGGCGGGCAGGCCGTTGAAGCAGGGGCCGCAGCGTCCGGCGCTCTGGCCGGCGAGGTAGTCGACCACAGCGCTGGTGAACGTCAGGGGGCACACGTCTGAGCCCGGCACGTGCACGATGCCCGCTCCGAGCGGGAAGCCCAGCGCGGCCATGCCCGGCACCGAGACGCGGGCCTCGGCCAGCGTGCTCCAGGGCGCCCAGGCGCCGTGGAAGCCCCCCAGCAGGGCAGGCCTCCCGTGGACGCTCTGGGGCAGCGCGTCCACCAGGCGGCTCCCGAAGGGAACCTCCCGGACCTCGGGGGTGAGCCCCGTGCCGGTGACCGTCAGCAGCGTGGTGCCGGGCTCGTCCCGTGTGCCGTGGCGGCGGTAGGCGGCTTCTCCGACGTGGAGCAGCAGGCCGACCTGCGCCCAGGTCTCGGCGTTGGACAGCAGCGTCGGGCGGCCCCGGTAGCCGTCGAGGGCTTCTGGGGCCCACGAGGTGACGGGCAGGTTGGGCCGGCCAGACATCAGCTCGATCACCGCGCGCGCCTGACCGGAGACGAAGCGCGGCTGGGTGACGTGCTGGTGGACCTGCACCGGGTCGTCGCGCTCGATCACCGCGAGCCGCATCTGCTCGCGGGGCGACGGGCGCTCGTCGGGCAGCACCAGGTGCACCTCACGGGCACCGAGAGCCTGCGCGGTGGCCACCGCCCCGTCGAGCACCAGGTGCGGGCGAGACATGGCCAGGGCGGTGTCCTTGGCGCTGGCCGGCTCGCCCTCGCTCAGGTTGACGACCACCACGGGGCGCTGCCCCTGCGAGGCGGCACCGAGCTTGGTGGCGAACGGGAAGGCAGCGCCACCGCGACCGCGAAGACCGACCCGGGTCACCAGGTCCAGCAGCGTGCGGAGGTCGACCTGCGGCAGCGTGCCGTAGCGCTCGCGGTGCGCGGTCAGCGTCGGCCCGTCGGCCGCGGCGTCGAGCAGCGCGGGCCCGGGGTGGATCAAGATCTGGTCGGGCACGGGCACCGGAGACGGCGGTGGTGTGGTCATGACGGTCTCCCCTCGGTGAGACGGTGGCGGTCTCGCAGGAGGCGGGACACCCGCACGCCTGCGGCGGCCAGCACCGCGACGACACAGGCCCAGGTCAGCATCGAGATCGCGCTGGTGGGGTCTTTCAGGTCGGTGCCGATGCCCACGGCATGGATCACCGACACGACCCAGGAGACCCAGACGGTCAGGTGGATCGCGCGCCAGGAGCGCGGGCTGAGCCGGGTGCGCAGCAGGCTGGTCACCACGACGACGATCATGATGTCGAGCGCGATGGCGCCCAGGCCCAGCCAGAACGGCTTGTAGGTCCCCGCGAAGGGCACCACGGCGTGCCACCACCGGATGTCGACGTAGGTGTCGATCACGGCCGTGAGGACGTGCGCGGTGAGCGCCACCACCGCCAGCAGCGCGAGGTTGCGGTGCAGCGCCTGGAGGGCGAACCTCGGCACGCCGCGCCCGGGCTTGCCGCCCATGGACAGCACACCGAGCACCACGGCCGCGGTGAACAGCACCAGCAGCACCACCCCGGTGGCTCGGTTGAGGTACCAGAGCAAGGGTCCGTCGGTCATGCCGCGCTCCTCTCGACAGGCCAGTCGCCGACCGTGAAGACCTCACCGTCGGCGGCGACCAGACGGGCGGTGACGTCGTGGGCCGCGAGCCAGGCCGGGGCGTCCTCGCCCAGCACGATGGCCGCGGTGCTCGCGGTGTTGGCCGCGACGCAGGTGGCCCCGGTCGCGGTCACGGTGCGCCAGACCTCCGCCGCCGGTTCTCCGGTGCGCGGGTCGAGCACGTGGTGACGCTGGGCACCGGCGCGCTTCCAGCGCCGCACCTGCGTGCTGGAGGTCGCCATGCCGCCACGGTCCAGCGTGACCAGGGCGTCGGGTGCGGCGCCGGGCCGCTCCGCGACGGCGACCGACCACGGCGTGCCGTCCGGGTGGGCGATCCGCAGGTCGCCACCGACGCTGACGACGGCGGACGCGTCCAGGTGCTTCTCGAAGGTCGCGGCGATCAGGTCAGCCGCCCAGGCCTTGCCCGTGGCACCCAGGTCGAGGCTGGTGCGCTCGGGGATGCGGACGGTGCCGGCCGGGTCGAGCTCGATCTGCTGCCACGCGTCGAGAGCCGGCATCGCGGTCTCGACGGTCGAGCCGTCGCCGAGCTCGACCAGGGAGCCGAACGTGCGGTCGTATCCGAGCACCACCATCGCGCGGCCGAGGAGCGGGTGCACCAGCCCCCCGGTCGCGCGGGCGGCGTCGAGCGCCACCCGGACCCCGGCCACCAGCAGCGGGTCGACGCGCACCTGCTCGCCAGGGCTGGCGTTGACCCGGCTCAGGTCAGAGTCTGGCCGGAAGCGGCTGCACACCTCGTCGACGTCGGTCAGCACGCGACCGGCCAGGCGTCGGGCCTCCCGCAGGTCGTCGGGGTCGCGGACCGCGACGAAGACGGAGGTGCCGAGCGCGAGGAAGGTCGTGTGGCTGCTCGCCGGGCTCACGATCCGGTCGACGGCGCGGGAGGCGCCGCCGGGGCGGGGTCGGCCGGGAGGTCGGCCGGAGGGTCGACCGCCACCGTGCCGCCGCCACCGAGCGCGGGGTCGGTGGCCTCGTCACTGGTCTGCTCGACGACCCGCGTCTCGACGGGCCGCGGGGTGAGGGTCGTCTCAGGCGTCGTCCCGGCCTCGTCGTCGTTCTGCTCGGCGGCGGCACAACCGGCCAGCCAGCCGGTGGCGACGATGGCGGCCCCTGCGGCGGCGATGGTCGTGCCGGTGACTCCGAGGCGGTAGCGGTCGCGGGTCTGTGAGTGGTTACGCATGCCGACCAGTGTGCGGAGAGCCGTGATAAGCAGCGCTCATCGCGATGTTAAGTCCACCTCAGGCAGACCCTTGACCTGAACTTAAGTCGGGTGAGAGGCGGGGATATCACGGCCGCTGACATGCTCGACGGCATGAACATCATCACAGCAGGGATCGCATCGGTCGTCCTCGGTGGCAGCCTCGCCGGAGGCGTCGCGGTGTACAACGCCCAGGCCGACCAAGACCAGCCCGCATGGGCACCGTGCCCCGCGGGCAGCTACCTCGAGGGCGACATCTGCGTCGTCGAGCTGATCCAGACCGTGGACGCTCCCGTGCCCTCGCCCGCGGGCCCCGTACCCACGCCGTCGCCCACGAGCACCTCACCCGCCACGGGAGGTTCTTCCTACCACCGTGACGGTCACGGCAGCGAGTATCGGCACGGCTACAGCGACCGCTACGAGCACGGCAAGAAGTCCGAGCACGACGACCGCTACGAATACGGCAAGAAGTCCGAGCACGGCGACTACCGGTACGGCAGCGGCAAGAGCCACAGCGACAGCCACTACAGCAGCAGCGGGAAGCACCACAGCTGAGAGACGGAACCCTTCACCGAGCGGGAGCCAGCGGGAGCCGTACGTGCGCCTGAACCCCGCCCTCGGGACTCTGGCCGAAGGTGAGATCGCCCCCGCAGCCTCGTGCGGTGCGGGTGGCGATGTCCAGGCCGAGCCCCGTGCTGCCGGCCCGACGCGGGGCCTGGGTCGAGAACCCGGGCCCCGCGTCGGCGACGGTGAGCACCACCCCGGTGGTCCCTGCGTGCGTGGTCATCGTGCGCAGGTCGATGCGCAGCGCCGTGCCCTCGGGTGTGTGCGCGAAGACGTTGTCCACGAGGATGTCGAGGAGGTCGCTGAGATCGTCAGCAGCCAGAGGGACGAGCACTTCGTCCGAGGGAAGCCGTACCTGCAGAGGGCGGGCCTGGTCCTCGGCCAGCGGGGCCCAGAAGGCGGCCCGGTCGCTGACCACCGCCCGGGCGTCGCACTCCGGCGCCAGGTCGGTGCGCACCGGGCGCCGTGCCTCGCGCACGATCGCGTCGATGGTGCGCTGGAGCACCGCGATGTGGGTCTGCAGCCGCACGGTGAGCTCGGGGTCGGTGACGGCCTCGGCGTCCAGCCGCAGGGCGGTCACCGGTGTGCGCAGCCGGTGAGCCAGGTCACCGACCACCGCGCGCTCGGTGGCGAGCAGCTCGACGGTGCGCTCGGCCAGACCGTTGAGCGCGTACGCCAGCTCGCGGGTCTCCTCGGTCCCTCGGACCTCGGCCCGCGCGCTGAAGTCGCCCTCGCGCAACCGGTGCGCGGTCGCGGCCACCTCTCGCAGCGGCTCGCTGATCCTTCGCCCCAGCTCGCCGGCGATCGCGACGGCCGCGACGAGCAGCAGCGCACCCAGACCGATGATGGCGGTCCAGGCGCGGGTGACCCCGTGGTAGAGGTCGTGGGGGGTGACGGCGGCCCGTACGACGTAGGTGCCCTCCTCCATGACGACGGGCACCAGCACCCGCCCTCCGTCGTGGTCGACGACCGTGAAAGCGTCGCCGTCGAGGGCTCGTCGTACCTCGGGGTCGTTCCCGAGATCGCCGCCGCCACCGAGCTGGTCGCCGTCCGGGGTGAGCACGCCCACCGTCGGCACGTTGCGGGCGTCGATGCCCTCGACCAGCGGCGCCAGGTGGGGGTCGTCGTGCAGACCGGCGACGATGATGGCCACGTTGCGGGCCTCCTGGTCGGCCGCCGCCATCGCGCGCTCTTGTGCGAGGGTGCGCACCTGCAGGCACAGCGGGATCACGAACGAGACCACGACGGCCGACGTCGTGGCGACGACGAGCCATGAGATACGACGGCGCATCAGGCGTCATCCCCCTCCGGGTCGACCAG
Organism: Micrococcales bacterium; assembly: GCA_009785115.1. Lineage (GTDB taxonomy): Bacteria > Actinomycetota > Actinomycetes > Actinomycetales > Cellulomonadaceae > Cellulomonas. Next base: position 9,116 of record WQWY01000011.1, on the reverse strand, counting down.
CCGCACGCCCACCCCGCGCACCGAGATCAGGTAGCGCGGCGCTGCCGCCGACTCTCCGAGCTTGCGCCGCAGCCACGACAGGTGCACGTCGACCGTGCGGTCCGACCCGCCGTAGGCCTGCTGCCAGACCTCCGACAGCAGCTCGCGCTTGGTCACCACCTGACCGCGCCGCGACGCGAGCAGCACCAGCACGTCGAACTCCTTGCGCGACAGGTCCAGGAGGCGCCCGTCGAGCGTCGCGGTGCGTGTGCTCTCGTCGATCGTCAACCCGCCCACGGTGATGACCGAGGGTGTCAGGTCTCGCCCGCCCCGGCGCAGCACGGCACGGATGCGTGCGGCGACCTGGTCGGTGCCGAACGGCTTGACGACGTAGTCGTCGGCGCCGGAGTCCAGGGCCTGGATCATCGTGGGGTCGTCGTCCTGGGCGGTGATGACGATCAGCGGCACGTCGTTGGCGGCCCGGATCATCGCGATCAGGGTGAGGCCGTCGATGTCGGGCAGCCCGAGGTCGAGCAGCACCACCTGCGGCCCCTGATGGATGATGTGCTCCAGGCCGGTCAGCCCGCTCCTGGCGGCCGCGACCGCATGGCCGCGCTCGCGCAGACCACGGGTCACGGCGTCGCGGATCGCGTCGTCGTCCTCGATCACGAGAATGCTGGTCACACCCGAACGGTACGTCACGATCCCCTTGAGAGGATGACCCCATGAGCCGCCCGCGCCTCCTCGCCGTGATCGCCGTCTGGCTGGTCGTCGTCGCGGGGACCTCGACCCTCGTCTGGGCTGTGATCTCGAGCGTCAGCGAGCCTCCGACCTCACCGACCTCCCCTGGGCTCCCTCCGGTGGCGACGCCCACCGAGGTCCGGCCGCCTGTCTCCTCGCCCTCACCGAGCGGGCAGGACGGTGAAGAGAGGCGAACCTGGCAGGGCCAGGGCGGGGTGGTCGTCGCCGTCTGCGACGGAGACGAGGTCCACCTGGTCTCGGCCCAGCCGGTCGCCGGGTTCAGGGTCAAGGTCGAGGATCACGGGCCCGTCAGGCTGAAGGTGGAGTTCGAGGGGCACGGCCACGGAGCGCGCGAGGTCAAGGTCTACACCCGGTGCGTGGAAGGTGTTCCGGTCTTCACCACGCAGACCGAGGGTCGCTAGGGTCGGTCCGCTGCCTCTGGTCGGCGCGTCGCACCGGGGCGTGTTCCCCGTGACGGGCGTGCGGGGCCTACCATGGCCTGCGGGTCGTGGTTGTCGAGCGAAGGAGTGCCCGGTGTCGGTTCGGCGAGGTGCGGCGTTCGCCGCTGGTCTGGTTCTCGTCGCGGGACTGCTGGCCGGGTGCGCCGCGAAGCCCGGCGTGGCGGCCGTGGCGGACGACAGGACGATCACCACCGCCGAGCTGGCCGAGACCGGCCGTGCGCTGACCACGCTGCTGGGCGGGTCGCCGCCCGCCGCGCAGCTGCTCCAAGACCTCGTCTACGTGCCGGTCATCATCTCCACCGCCGAAGAGGCTGGGATGAAGGTCAGCGACGCCGAGGCCGTCGCGTGGCTGACGGGCGAGTTCGGCCAGCCGGCCGTCGAGGCGGCCGAGGACCCGGGCGTGCTCGCCATGGCTCGCCTGTCGGTGATCCTCGAACGGCTGGAGGCCACCCCGGACCAGGTTCTCGTGGCGATGATCAACCGGGCTGTCGAGGGGGTGGACGTCACGGTCAACCCGAGGTTCGGCGTCTTCGACCCGGCGCTGCCGGCCATCATGGACCCGGAGGTCCCCGACTGGATCTACGTCCCGGCCTGGGACTCTGGCCCTCTGGGCTACGTCCCCTTCTGACGGACCACGTCTCTTTCTGGCCCGATTCCTCCTGGCCAGTCCCTGACCTGCGGCTGACCTTGCCCTTTCGGGACGGGGGTCAGGCGGGGCCGTCCTCGACCCACTCGCCGGTGACCAGGTAGCGGATGCGCTGGGCGATGCTCACGCCGTGGTCGCCGAAGCGCTCGTAGTACCGGGCGAGCAGGGTGACGTCCACGATCTGCTGCGGGGTGCCGGTCCAGGTCCCGTCGAGCTGTGCCGCGAACGACGCGGCGTGCGCCTCGTCGAGCAGGTCGTCGTCACGCTCGAGGGAGTCGGCGATCGACAGGTCGCGGGTCGTCAGCAACCTGACCAGCCGGTCTGCCACCCGTACCGCGGCCTGGTCCATCGTCTCGAAGATGGCGCGCACCGGCTCGACCACCGCCGGGTCCGGGTAGCGCCGGCGGGCCGTCTGGGCGACGTGCCGGGCCAGGTCGCCCATCCGTTCGAGCGACGAGGCGATCCGCAGGCTGGAGATGATGACGCGCAGGTCGGTGGCCACGGGCTGCTGACGGGCGAGCAGCATCACGCAGCGCTCGTCCAGGTCGCGGTTGAGCGCGTCGATCGCGATGTCGTCGGCGATCACCGACTCCGCGAGCGCGAGGTCGGCGGTCAGCAGGGCCTGGCCGGCCGACTGGATGGCGGTGTGCACCCGTCCGGCCATCGCGACCAGGTCCTCGCCTAGCTGGGTGAGCTCGGCGTCAAAGATCTCCCGCATCGCGCATCCTTTCTCAGGCCTACGTCTTTTCCCGCAGGCGCAGGCTTTCCTACAGGCGTAAGGCCGGGTCAGCATCGCACGGTTGGGTGAACGTCCGGCTCCCACCAGGTGAACAGTGGTCGGCAGGATACCCCTAGACGGACGACGAGAGCCCGGTGGCCCCTCTACTGTGGTGCTGTGGGACCGTTCTTCGCCGAGATTGGCTGGCTGGCTGCTGGCCTGGCGGGTGTCGTCGTCGGGGTTGGTCTCGTCGTGGCGTCCCGCTGGTCAGGCCGCCTCCGGAGAGGCGCCCCGACGCAGCCGGCGCCGGTGGTGGACGACGGGGTCGCCCGCGTGCTGTCGGTGCTGCGCTCGGCGGTCGTCATCGTCGATGCGAGCGGCGCGGTGGTGCGGACCACCGCAGCGGCTCATGCGTTGGGCCTGGTCAGGGACGGTGCGCTCGCCCATGCCTCGATCCGTGACCTGGTGGTGCGGGTGCGTCAGGACGGTGCGATCCGTGACGCCGAGCTGGACCTGCCGCGAGGCCCGATGAGCAAGGTGATGCTGCGGGTCTCGGTCCGGGTGGCGGCGATGGCACCAGACCTGGTGTGCGTGCTGGTCGACGACCTGACCCAGGCGCGTCGTCTGGAGGCGATCCGCCGAGACTTCGTGGTCAACGTCTCCCACGAGCTGAAGACGCCGGTCGGGGCGCTGACGTTGCTGGCCGAGGCGGTCGAGAGCGCCGCGGACGAGCCGGACGAGGTGCGTCGCTTCGCGACGCGGATGCAGAGCGAGACCACCCGGCTGTCTCGGCTGGTGCACGAGGTGATCGAGCTGTCGCGGGTCCAGGTGGCGGGAGCTCTGGAGGACCTGGTCATCGTCGACGTGGACGAGGTGGTCGCCGAGGCCATCGACTGCGAGGTCACGGCGGCCGACGCCAAGCGGGTCCGGCTCGACCTGGGCGGGGCGCGCGGGGTGCGGGTGTCGGGGGACCGCAGCATGCTCGTCACGGCGGTGCGCAACCTGGTCGACAACGCCATCGCCTACTCCGCGGACGGCACCGCGGTGAAGGTCGCGGTGCGGGCGGGCGACGACGTGGTGGAGATCGCGGTCGTGGACGAGGGCATCGGCATCCCCGCCGACCTTCAGGAGCGGGTGTTCGAACGTTTCTTCCGGGTCGACCCCGCCCGCTCGCGCGACACCGGCGGCACCGGCCTGGGGCTGTCCATCGTCAAGCATGTCGCGGCTGACCACGGCGGCGACGTGACGGTGTGGTCCCAGCTGGGGCGAGGGTCGACGTTCACGATCCGGCTGCCCCGAGCGCAGACGCCGGGCGACGACGAGAACCCGGACGGGGCCGAGGAGGTCGGCAGCGCCGGCGCCCCGCGCCCCCGACCTGTCGACGACCCCCCGAGGAGCGAGGCATGACCCGTGTGCTGGTGGTCGAGGACGAGGAGTCCTACCGCGACCCGCTGACCTTCCTGCTGACCCGCGAGGGGTTCGACGTCACCCTGGCCGCGACCGGGCCGCAGGCGCTCGAGCGGTTCGCCGAGCACGGTGCCGACCTGGTGCTGCTCGACCTGATGCTGCCCGGCCTGTCCGGCACCGAGGTGTGTCGCAAGATCCGGGCGCTCTCCGACGTCCCGATCATCATGCTGTCGGCCAAGGACGCCGAGATCGACAAGGTGGTCGGCCTGGAGCTCGGCGCCGACGACTACGTGACCAAGCCGTACTCCTCCCGCGAGCTGCTGGCCCGCATCCGTGCCGTGCTGCGTCGACGGGCCCCTGAGCGCGAGGAGTCAGAGGCCGTGCTGCGGCTCGGCCCGGTCGAGATGGACGTGGAGCGGCACACGGTGCGGGTGCGCGGCGAGCTGGTGTCGCTGCCGTTGAAGGAGTTCGACCTGCTCGAGCTGTTCCTGGTCAACGCCGGCCGGGTGCTCACCCGCACCCAGCTGATCGACCGGGTCTGGGGCTCGGACTACGTCGGCGACACCAAGACCCTCGACGTCCACGTCAAGCGCCTGCGCGCCAAGATCGAGGACGACCCGGCCTGCCCCCGCCTGCTCACGACGGTGCGCGGTCTGGGCTACAAGCTGGCTGTCCCGGAGCCGTGAGGGGCGGGTCGGTGCCGCGTGTCGACGAAGACGTCACCCAGCGTTCACCTGATGTTCATCTGAGCCCTGGAGGCTGGTCATCTGGAGTGCCTAGCGTCCGTGCGCAGGCACACCGAACGGCGTGTGCCGAGCGACGACCGAAGGAACAACAGTGAAGCGTGTGCGTGCGTCTGTCGTGGCCCTGGCCTGTGCCGGGCTCGTCGCGGTCAGCCTGACCGCCTGCGGTTCGGACGACCCCACCGGCCAGGGCACGGGTGGGGAGTCCACCTCGCTGCGGGGCACCCTGAACGGTGGCGGCGCCAGCTCTCAGGGCGCGGCCCAGGAGGCTTGGATCGCCGGCTTCCAGAGCGCGAACCAGGGCGTGACCGTCAACTACACCAAGTCCGACTCCGGTGCGGGTCGCAAGGGTCTGCTCGACGGTTCGCTGAAGTACGCCGGGACCGACTCGGCGCTCAGCCTGGAGGAGATCGCGGGCTCGACCTCGATCTGCCAGGGTGGCCAGGCCTTCAACGTGCCGGTCTACATCAGCCCGATCGCCGTCGCGTTCAACATCCCCGGGGTCGACAGCCTGGACCTCTCCGCGGAGACGGTGGCGAAGATCTTCGACGGCACGATCACCACCTGGGGCGACGCGGCGATCACCGCGGACAACGCCGACGTGGCGGCCCAGCTCACCGGCCCGATCTCGGTGATGTACCGCTCTGACGACTCCGGCACCACCAGGAACTTCGCCGAGTACCTGTCGAAGGCCGCGCCCGAGGTGTGGACCTACGACGTCTCCAGCTCCTTCCCGGTGAGCAAGGACACCTTCCAGGGGCAGAACGGCACCTCCGCCGTGGTGCAGGGCATCCAGGCCGGCACGGGGACGATCGGCTACGCCGACGCCTCGGCCATCGGTTCCCTGGGCACCGTCCAGATCTTGGTCGGTGACGAGTTCGTCGGCCCGACCGCCGAGGCCGCCGCGACGACCCTGGACGACTCGGAGCGCAGCACCGAGGGTCGCGCCGACAACGACGTGGTGTTCTCGATCAACCGGACCACGACCGCCCCCGGTGCCTACCCGGTGATCCTCATCTCCTACCTGGCCGTGTGCGACACCTACGCCACCCAGACCGAGGCAGACCTGGTCAAGGGCTTCCTCGAGTACGTCGTCAGCGTCGAGGGTCAGGACCAGGCGGCTTCGGCGGCCGGTTCCGCCCCGATCTCCGACGCTCTGCGTGCCGAGCTCCGGCAGGCGATCAGCGGGATCAGCGCCAAGGGCTGATCGTGTGATTCACCGTCTCTGGCGGCCGGACGTGCGAGAGTATGTCCGGCCGCCAGGGCGCGACATGTCCACATCTCTCTCGACCTCGTGAGGAGCAGCGGGTGACCACATCCGTCTCTGCCCCGGCCGCGCTGGCGAGCGCCAAGCGGCGCACCGGCCGCGGCCTGGACCGTGGGTTCCGGTACCTCGCGGTGGGTTCTGGCGTCCTCATCGTCGCGGTCCTGGCCTCGGTGGCGGTCTTCCTGCTGATCCGTGCCTGGCCGGCGCTGCGAGCAGGCGAGAGCATCTCGTCCGAGGTCGGCTGGATACCCGCGGGCAGCTCGGTGCTGTCGGTGATCGGGCCCCTGGTCTTCGGGACCGTGCTCGCGGCCATCGTCGCGCTGGTCATCGCCGTCCCGGTGGCGGTCGGCATCGCGCTGTTCATCTCCCACTACGCACCGCGACGGATCGCCAACGCGCTCGGCTACATGGTCGACCTGCTGGCCGCGATCCCGTCGGTGGTCTACGGCCTGTGGGGCGTGATGGTGCTCGCCCCGATGCTGCACCCGATCTTCCAGTGGATGGTGAAGTGGCTGGGCTGGATCCCGCTGTTCGCTGGCGACTCGGCGGGCAACGCCTCCAACCCGCCCCGGGTGCTCATGACGGCGGCGCTCGTGCTGGCGGTGATGATCCTGCCGATCATCACCGCGGTCTGCCGTGAGGTGTTCCTGACCACGCCCCCGCTGCACGAGGAGGCGGCGCTCGCGCTGGGCGCCACCCGGTGGGAGATGATCCGGATGGCCGTGCTGCCCTACGGGCGCTCGGGCATCATCTCTGCCGCGATGCTGGGGCTGGGTCGTGCGCTGGGTGAGACCATGGCCGTGCTCATGGTGCTCTCGCCGGGCCTGGCCTACTCGTTCAAGCTGTTGGTGGCCAGCCAGCAGCAGACCATCGCGGCGAACATCGCCGCGAAGTTCAACGACGCCACGGAGATGGGCGTCTCGGCGCTGATCGCGACAGGTCTGGCGCTGTTCGTCATCACGATGGCGGTCAACATGGTGGCGCGCGGCATCGTCGCCCGCCGCAAAGACTTCTCGGGAGCGAACTGACATGGCTTCCACCAACACCGTCCCCGAGGTCACGGCCGAAGACCTGCGACGGTCGCTGAGCCGGGTAGACCCGGCGCGCAAGCGCACGGACGTCATCATGCGGGTGGTCGTCTACATCGCGTTCGCGCTGGCGATGGCCCCGCTGATCTCGCTGGTCTGGTCGGTGCTGGTCCGTGGCGTGGGCCGGCTCGACACGTACTTCCTGCTGAACTCGATGCGCAACGTGTTCGGCGGCATGGACGCCGGCGGTGCCTACCACGCGATCGTCGGCACGCTGGTGATCACCGGGTGGGCGGCGCTGATCTCGGTGCCGATCGGCCTGATGGTCGCGATCTACCTGGTCGAGTACGGCACCGGCAGGCTGGCCAAGGCGGTGACGTTCCTCGTGGACGTGATGACGGGCATCCCGTCCATCGTCGCCGGGCTGTTCGCGTTCGCGCTGTTCTACCTCCTGATCGGGCCGCAGAAGGCCGGGATCATCGGCTCGGTGGCCCTGGCGCTGCTCATGACGCCTGTGGTGATCCGCTCCAGCGAGGAGATGCTGCGTCTGGTCCCCAACGAGCTGCGTGAGGCGTCGTACGCCCTGGGTGTGCCGAAGTGGCTGACCACCATCAAGGTGGTGCTGCGTACCGCGGTCGCCGGGCTCACCACGGGGGTGATGCTCGCCATCGCCCGGGTGATCGGCGAGACCGCGCCGCTCATCATCACGGTGGGCATGACGAACTCGATCAACAACGACGTGTTCCGCGAGAACATGATGACCCTGCCGGTCTACGTCTGGCAGCAGTTCGGCCTCGGCCTGGTCCCGTGCCGCGAGGGTGCTACCGACTGCATCGCGACCATCAACTTCGACCGCGCCTGGGCGGCGGCGCTGACCCTCATCCTCATCGTCATGCTGCTGAACCTGGTGGCCCGTGGAGTGAGCCGCTGGTTCGCCCCCAAGGTCCGGGGCTAAGAAAGAAGGGACGCTCGTGTCACAGCGTATCGAGACCAAAGATCTCAACATCTACTACGGGAGCTTTCGAGCGGTGGCTGACGTCACCATGTCGATCGAGCCGCGGTCGGTCACCGCGTTGATCGGCCCGTCCGGCTGCGGCAAGTCGACCTTCTTGCGCACCCTGAACCGGATGCACGAGGTGATCCCGGGCGGACGGGTCGAGGGCACCGTGGCCATCGACGGCGTGGACCTGTACGGGCCCGACGTCGACCCCGTGGCCGTGCGTCGTCAGGTCGGCATGGTCTTCCAACGGCCCAACCCGTTCCCCACGATGTCGATCGCGGAGAACGTGCTGGCCGGGGTGCGGCTCAACAACCGGCGCATCTCCAAGTCTGATGCTGCCGACCTGGTGGAACGTTCTCTGCGCGGGGCCAACCTGTGGAAAGAGGTCAAGGACAGGCTGGACCGTCCCGGGTCGGGGCTGTCTGGCGGTCAGCAGCAGCGGCTGTGCATCGCCCGCGCCATCGCCGTGGAGCCCCAGGTGCTGCTCATGGACGAGCCCTGCTCGGCGCTGGACCCGATCTCCACCCTGGCGATCGAGGACCTCATCGCCGACCTGAAGTCCCGGTACACGATCATCATCGTCACCCACAACATGCAGCAGGCCGCCCGCGTCTCGGACCGGACGGGCTTCTTCAACCTGGAAGAGGCCGGTGAGCCCGGTCGGCTGGTCGAGATCGATGACACGTCGACCATCTTCTCGGCTCCCCGGGAGCAGGCCACGGAGGACTACATCTCCGGCAGGTTCGGCTGATCGAGTGAACGGGATCGGCTGAACGTCGGCCGATCGGGCGAAAAGACCGCTCCCCGCCAAGATGCACCCGCTCGCTCGTCCGCTTTGCACCCTTAGACCTCATACCCTGAGGTTTGTCGCGCCGCCGAGGCTGCCGACGTTTGCGAGTCTTCGAGAGATCGGATGCGGTGGTGAATCGGAAGCTGTGGTGGCGCACGCTCACGGTGGGGGCGGTCAGCGCGGTGCTGAGCGTGGGGGCCGTGAGCCCTGCGAGCGCGGACTCCGCGCCGGTGAATCCTGACAACCCGGGGACGCCGACGACGGTGACGGCTGACGCTCTGCCGACGGTGCAGATCAGCGGTGGCACGGTGCCTGGTCGGGTCGGTGGTGTGGTCT
>WQWY01000010.1 GCA_009785115.1 Micrococcales bacterium | reverse complement strand
GTGCGGGTCGAAGAACCCGCCCAGGTCGGCGCACGTCCGAGCGAGGCTGACGCTCCGGGCCGGACAGTCGCAAGCACTGGCGGGCCGGGAGGTGCGCCGACCCACGGGGCACAAGCCTCCACGGCAGGACAACCAGCGGGTGGCGGCAGCGCTGCTCACGGTCCCGAAGGTCCACGGGGCGACACCGGGGGCACCTCGGGGACCACACCCAGCACCGGAGACGGCAGCGGTGCCGCGCCGGGCGGAGGGGGCCAGGCCTCGCACGGGGGCGGCGGCCCGTCACCTCACTACGACGGCGGACAAGGCGTGCCGAGGAACGGTGCTGGCGGGGGGCCTGGCACACAACTAGGGCCTGTGTCCGAGCGGATCGCCGCAGGCCACGACCCGATCAACGCCGGGGCAGCCTCGGGCACAGGCTGGGAACGGATGCCAGACCCCGGCCCGATGAACCCCAGGTACGGAGAGCCCCTGCCCGCCCACGGAATGCTGCGCGACGACCCGATTGCCTCAGGGACCGTGCACCCCGACACAGGTCGCCTCGTGGCAGACCCCGGCGCGCCATACGGCAGGAACACCGACGGCACACCACTGACCAAAGAGCAGTACGAGCAGCGCTATGTCGAACACGGCGCCGACAACTGGGACCACTACCCGCCCAACGCCGGCGCGGCCCCCGGGAGCATCATCCGCTACCATGACGTTGAGGCTTTCATTCACGACTACGGACCCCACCTCGACCGCATCGGTGACGACAGGGGTAAGTATCTCGGACTGCGGCCAGACGGAATCCCGGCAAGTTTCGAACAGAGATCCTTGCCTATCGCCTCCCTCGATCAGCCCTACCATCAGTACCAGTTGACCGGACACCTGCCAGACGGATGGCGCATCGAGATCAGCGAGGTTGCCCCAGGCTTCGGACGAACAGGTGGAGGGATCCAGTTGCGGGTTCTCAACACAGACATGAATCCTGTCAGAGTGAAAGAAGCAGAGCTGGAAGGCGTGTTGAGATGACTCGGTTCCCATTCACTCCTGAGTTCATGGAGTACGTGAAAGAGTTAGACGTCGATCTGCGCGAGTTGGCAGATGGGTGGGTCCTCGTTTCGGGAGGCGGTGAGATACGCGACTATCTGCGGCGGGTCTCTGGCGTGTTCGTCTTGACGAACGCACAGCGCGCGGAGCCTGAGCAGTTCGTCATGTCTGCTCCAGATATTCTCGACGTTGAACGCTACCTGACGGATGACATGGGTTCGAGCATCCGCAGCCGTCGACACCTTTGGTTTGTCTATACGCCACGAGACGAGAAGGACATGGCGCCGGGGTGGACAGCCGTCGTGGACTCAGACGGAAATCGGCATCTGTCAGATCCCGATGGGCGCGCTCGCGCCGTCGTCTACGGCCGTAACGCCACCTGGTTCTCGTGGCTGGCTGACGTGCCACTGGCAGATATTCGGAATTCGTATCTCGACCCGAATGGCGCCCCCCTGTTCGTCGATGAGCGTTGGCACTCTGTCTGGAAGTGACCTCACCGGTGCTGGTGGAGCAGGTCTCGCGGGCGGCGGTGGTCTGCGCGGAGGAGGTCAGGCGTGCGAACCGGTCGCAAGGAGCGGTGGTGTCGACCGGGGTGGTGTCTGCTGAGCAGGTGATGGCGGTTCAGGGGGCGCCGTGGGGTCAGGCGCGTGGGGAGAGGCGCGGGTGCGTGGAGCAGGACAGCTTGAGCACAAGAAGGCCCGGCCCACCGTGAGGTGGGCCGGGCCTTCGAGGTTCGTCGTCAGGAGCGCTCGACGAGGTACTGCGTGTAGGCGGGGATGGTGAGGAAGGTCGGGAAGTCCTCGCTCAGGGAGACCTGGCGGAACAGCCCGGCCGCGTCGTCGTACCGGTCGCCGTCGAAGCGGGGCAGCTCGGCGAGCACCGAGGCCAGCACCTGCTCGACGTACTCGTGGGTGATCGTGTCACCCTCGGCGGTGACCACCTGCTGGTGGATCCACTGCCAGATCATGGCGCGTGAGATCTCAGCGGTCGCGGCGTCCTCCATGAGGTTGTCGATCGCGACAGCCCCGACACCACGCAGCCACACCTCGAGGTAGCGCAGCCCGATGGACACGTTCTGGCGCACACCGAAGTCGGTGACAGCACCAGGGGCCTGGCCGCCCGCCGACGCGATGTCGAGCAGGTCGGCCGCGGTCACGGAGACGTCCTCGCGCATCATGTCCCGGTTGTCGGTGCGACCGCGCAGACCCTTGTCGAAGGCGTCCAGCGCCACGGGGACCAGGTCCGGGTGGGCGACCCAGGTGCCGTCGTAGCCCTGGGACACCTCCCGCTCCTTGTCCTCGCGCACCTTGGCCAGAGCCTGCTCGGTGACCTCCGGCTCGCGCCGGTTGGGGATGAACGCGCTCATCCCGCCCATGGCCTGAGCACCCCGAGCGTGGCAGGTCTTGACCAGCAGCTCGGCGTACGCACGCATGAACGGCACCTGCATCGTCACACCGCCGCGGTCCGGGAGCGTGTACTGCGCGCCCCGGTCACGGAAGGTCTTGATGACGCTGAAGATGTAGTCCCAGCGGCCAGCGTTGAGACCAGCGATGTGGTCCCGCAGCTCGTAGAGGATCTCCTCCATCTCGAAGGCCGCGAGGATCGTCTCCACGAGCACCGTCGCGCGCACCGTGCCGTGGGGGATGCCCACGTACTCCTCGGTGAACGAGATGACCTGGTCCCACAGCCGTGCCTCGCGGTGGCTCTCCATCTTCGGCAGGTAGAGGTACGGACCCCGACCGGCGGCGATGAGGTTCTTCGCGTTGTGGAACAGGTACAGACCCGCGTCCACGAGCGAGCCCGAGGCCACAGACTCGTTCCCGGCCTCGTCCGTGAAGAGGATGTGGTTCTCGGTCAGGTGCCACCCGCGCGGACGGAACACGATGGTCGGGGTCTGGCCCTTGACCTTGTACTCCTTGCCCTCGGGGCTGGTGTACTCCAGCTTCCCGAGGATCGCGTCGTGCAGGTTCGCCTGGCCCTCGATCACGTACGTCCAGACAGGAGAGCCGGCGTCCTCGTGGTCGGCCAGCCAGACCTTCGCGCCAGAGTTCAGCGCGTTGATCGTCATCTTCTTGTCTGTCGGACCGGTGATCTCCACCCGACGGTCCTCCAGCCCGGGCCCAGGGCCCGCGACCTTCCAGGACGTGTCGGCCCGGACGCTCGCCGTCTCAGGCAGGAACGTCGGGTCGGCACCCCGGGAGATCTCCTCGCGCCGGGTCTCCCTGGCAGCGAGGAGGTCGACCCGGGTCGCCGCGAAACGAGCGTGGAGCTCGGTGAGGAACGCCAGCGCCTCGGGCGACAGGATCCGGTCAGAGTCCGGCAGCCTCGCCCCGACGACCTTCAGTGCAGGTGTCATGGTGTGCTCCTGATCTGGCGGGCCGGCTCAGAACTGCTCGGCCTCGGTGGAGCCCTTGAGCGCCAGGGTGGCGCTGTCGGGGTTGAGAGCCGTGGCGACGCGGTCGAAGTACCCGGTGCCGACCTCGGCCTGGTGGCGCGTGGCGGTGTAGCCGTCGGCCTCGGCGGCGAACTCGGCCTCCTGCAGCGCGACGTACGCGGTCATGTCCGACTCCACGTAGCCCTTGGCCAGCGTGAACATCGAGTAGTTGAGCGCGTGGAAGCCAGCCAGGGTGATGAACTGGAAGGCGTAGCCGTGCTTGCCCAGCTCGCTCTGGAACTTCGCGATCTCCTCGTCGGAGAGCTTGGACTTCCAGTTGAACGACGGCGAGCAGTTGTAGGCCAGCAGCTTGCCGGGGAACTTCTCGTGGATGCGCTCGGCGAACTCGATGGCCTCGGCCAGGTCCGGGGTGCCGGTCTCGACCCACAGCAGGTCGGCGTAGCGGGCGTACTGCAGCTGGCGGGCCACGACGGCGTCCAGGCCCGGGCGCACCCGGTAGAAGCCCTCGTCGGTGCGCTCGTCGCTGACCACGAACTCCTGGTCGATCGGGTCGACGTCGGAGGTCAGCAGGTCGGCGCCGAGGGCGTCGGTGCGGGCCACGACGATCGTCGGCACGTCGAGCACGTCAGAGGCCAGACGGGCCGCGTTCAGGGTGGTGACGTGCTGCTTGGTCGGGATGAGGACCTTGCCGCCGAGGTGGCCGCACTTCTTGGCCGAGGAGAGCTGGTCCTCCCAGTGCACACCGGCGGCGCCGGCGGCGATCATGGCCTTCTGGAGCTCGAACGCGTTGAGCGGGCCACCGAAGCCGGCCTCGGCGTCAGCGACGATCGGCGCGTACCAGTCGCGCTGCGCGGTGCCGTTGTTGGAGACGTCGATCTGGTCGGCGCGCGCCAGGGCGTTGTTGATGCGGCGCACGACGGCCGGCACCGAGTTGGCCGGGTACAGGGACTGGTCCGGGTAGGTCTGCGACGCCAGGTTCGCGTCGGCGGCGACCTGCCAGCCGGACAGGTAGATCGCGTCCAGGCCCGCCTTGACCTGCTGCACGGCCTGGTTGCCGGTCAGCGCACCGAGGGCGTGCACGTACGGCTGCTCGTGGATCATCGTCCACAGCCGCTCGGCGCCGCGCCGGGCCAGGGTGTGCTCCTCGACGACGGAACCGCGAAGGGCGATGACGTCCTCGGCGGAGTAGGTGCGCTCGATGCCCGCCCAGCGCTCGTCGTTCTTCCAGCTCGCGGCGAGCTCGGCTGCCGTCTGCCTGCTGTTGGTACCCATCAGAATTCCTCCGCGTGACTCGCTCCCGGCCCGGCCTCGCTGCCGGGTGGCACAAGCCTGATCCTCCCACTGCCGCATGTGGTCTGTGGAGTGCTGAGAAGAACACAGCAACTTCCTCTAGACGGAACCCCCGGCTCGATGAGACCTTAGTCCCATGCCGCCGATGTCTTCCCGTCCTCAGCCACGACCCGCGTCCGGTCAGGCCCGGCCCGCGACGGCCCGGCTGACCCGGGGTGCCCCGCCGACGAGCGGCGGGAAGAAGACGGCCCCGACCTCGAGCGGGACCCCGGGCGCTCTCGACACCCTCGTGCTCGGTCGGCGCATCCGCCACCTGCGCACCGCCCGTGGCATGACGCTGGACGACCTGGGGCGCAAGATCGGCCGCGCGGCCTCTCAGGTGTCCATGCTCGAGAACGGGCACCGTGAGCCGAAGCTGTCGCTGCTCTCGTCGGTGGCCGAGGCCTTGGGGGTGCCGCTGGCCGAGCTGTTGCGCACCGACCCGCCGACGCGCCGGGCCGCGCTGGAGGTCGAGCTCGAGCGTGCGGTGCGCGGCCCGCTGTTCGCGAGCCTCGGCGTCCCGCCGGTCAAGGTCGGCAAGTCGTTGCCCTCGGACGCGCTCGAGGCGCTGGTCGCCCTCCAGGCGCAGGTGCAGCGGCTGCTGTCGGAGAACGCCGCGACGCCAGAGGAGGCCCGTCGGGCCAACACCGAGCTGCGCTCCCAGATGCGCGACCGCGACAACTACTTCCCTGACCTGGAGGCGCAGGCTCGCGACCTGCTGAAGGCGGTCGACCACACCGGTGGCCCGCTGGGTCAGCGGGCGTGCGCGGACATCGCGGCACACCTGGGCTTCTCGCTGCACTACGTCAGCGACCTGCCGCGCTCGACCCGCACGGTCACCGACCTGAAGAACGGGCGGGTCTACCTGCCGCAGGGCAACCCGGGCGTCGTCGACGCGCGCTCGCCGCTGCTGCAGGCGCTGGCCAGCCACGTGCTGAAGCACCGCGAGCCGCGCGACTACGCCGACTTCCTGCGTCAGCGGGTCGAGGCCAACTACCTGGCGGCGGCGCTCATGGTGCCGGAGGACACGGCGGTGCCGTTCCTCATGGAGGCGAAGGCGGAGCGGCGGCTGTCGGTGGAGGACCTGCGCGACGCCACCGCGGTGCCCTACGAGACGGCGGCGCACCGGTTCACGAACCTGGCGACCAAGCACCTGGACATCCCGGTGCACTTCATGAAGGTGCACGAGGGCGGCACCCTGCACAAGGCGTACGAGAACGACGGCATCGCCTTCCCGCACGACCCGCTGGGGGCGGTCGAGGGTCAGGTGGTGTGCCGGCAGTGGACCTCGCGCGTGGTGTTCACCTTGGCCGACCGGTTCTCGCCGTACTACCAGTACACCGACACCGACTCTGGGACGTTCTGGTGCACCTCGAGGGTGCAGATCTCCTCGTCGCAGGGGGCGTTCAGCGTCAGCGTCGGGGTCTCCTTCGCCAACGTGCGCTGGTTCCGCGGCCGGGAGACGAAGGAGCGCCGGGCCTCGCGCTGCCCGGACGCGGCGTGCTGCAACCAGCCTCCGGCCGACCTCGCGGCGCGCTGGGACTCCCACGCCTGGCCCTCGGCCCGCCCCCACTCCTCCCTCCTGGCGGCCCTCCCCGTCGGCGTCTTCCCCGGCGTCGACACCACCGAGGTCTACGAGTTCCTCGACCGCCACTCGCCCACCAGGTCGTGAGGACAGGCCTTCCGGGGCGCAGGGACGGGTTCCGTCCGACCCCATGACGAGGGAGGGCGTCTGTAGGCTCGCGGCATGTCCTCTCCCGCTCACCCTCAGCCGCCCGCACCGGCGAGCACGTCGACGAAGGGCCCGAGGTGGCTCACCTTCAGCGGTGTCACCGTGCTGGTGCTGGCTGTCGCGGCGGTGGTCGGTGGGGTGCTGCTGCTCGTCTCCGTCGTCTCGGCGGGCGCCGGCATCATCACCAGCGACGGCACCCCGGGCAGCGCGGTCGTCGTCGCGGTCGAGCCTGGCCAGACCGAGACGGTGGAGCTCGAGGCGGACACGCTGTACCAGCTCTGGGTGCTCGGCCCGAGCGCCCGGTACGAGCCTGTCAGCCCGTACCCGGGTGACGAGTGCGTCCCCTCGGCCTTCGGCGCTTTTCCGGCAGCGGTCGGTCCTGGCGGGCAGGAGGTCAGGGTCCGACCCGCCACCGGTCG
Source organism: Micrococcales bacterium (assembly GCA_009785115.1). Lineage (GTDB taxonomy): Bacteria > Actinomycetota > Actinomycetes > Actinomycetales > Cellulomonadaceae > Cellulomonas. Next base: position 83,035 of record WQWY01000010.1, on the reverse strand, counting down.
CCACGAGGTCACCGTCAGCGGTCACACGGCGAACGCCCGCTGGCAGCTCACCACCGACGTCGCGGGCACCTATCAGATCGAGGCTCCTGAGTGGTGCACCTCCTCGAGCACGCTGGCGCTGGTGGAGGGCGACGGCATCTGGGCGATGCTCGGGGGCATCGGCCTCATGGTCGTGCTGTGGATCGTCGCGGGGTTCCTCGGCCTGGCCGGCCTGGGCATGACCCTCGGCGGCGCCCTCTGGTGGTCCTCCCGCAAGAAGCGCGCCCGCTCCCAGGCCACCCCACCCCCCTCAGCCACCCCCGTCCCACCCCTCCACCCCTAGGGCGCAGAAGGGGCCGACCGCACCGGGGAGGCGCCAAAGGCTTCGCGACACCGTTGGACTTTAGCTACATCGGTGTAGCTGTAAGTTTTCGACGCGATGCTTGCAGAGTGTCGGCCGAAGGCATGTCGGGTGGCGCTGGACTTGGTGTCGCTCCCGAGAGTGCAAGCAGGCGAAGCGTTAGGTTGCAGAGGACTGCTTCATCTGCAAGTTTTTGGCGCTAGGCTTGCAGTGTGGACGTAGAGCGTTTCAAGGACAGCCCTTGCGGGGCGCTCGTACCGTTCAGGGGAACTGATGGTCGGACGGGTCTGCCGTTCGACCACTTCGCCTACGTCGCAGACCCGTTGGGTGGCGAGCCGCCGTTGGCGCCGGAGACCTGGCACCGCGTCACGGCGGCGCACCGCGCGCTCGCCCGCCTGGACCAGGCGTCCAGGCAGGTGCCGTCGCCTGTCCTGCTCCGCTCGCCGACGTTGCGCCGCGAGGCGCAGAGCACCTCAGCGCTGGAGGGGACGTTCGCGCCGCTGGACCAGGTCCTCGCGGCGGAGTCGGTCCCCGACGAGTCGCGCACGCTCGAGCTTCGCGAGGTGCTCAACTACGTCGAGGCCGCGGAAGGGGCGTTCCAGTGGATCGCGACCCACCCGCGGGTCACGGTCGGGCTGTTGGAGAACGTCCACAAGATCTTGGTCCGGGGCACACGGTCGGACACTGAGGACGCAGGTCGCATCAGGCACGGCTCGGTCGCGATCGGCAGCCCGACGGGAACGGTGGAAGACGCGAGGTTCGTACCGATGCCGCCCGGGACCGCGCTGGCCGCCGCCGTGCAGCAGCTCGTCGACTGGATGAGCGGCAGCGGCCCCCGCGACCCGCTCGTCGCGGCAGCGATGACCCACTATCAGTTCGAGACGCTGCACCCGTTCAACGACGGGAACGGCCGCATCGGTCGCCTGCTGATCGTCCTGCAGTTCATGGTGAGCGGGCTCGTCACCGAGCCGCTGCTGTCTGTCTCGCCGTGGTTCGAAGCACGCCGCCAGGAGTACCAGGAGCATCTCGCGGAGGTATCAGCGAGCGGGGACTGGGACTCGTGGGTCTGCTTCTTCAGCCGAGGTGTCGAAGAGTCGGCGGTCGACACCGCGAGGCGTGTGGACAGGCTGCTCGCGGTCCAGCGACGCTACGTCGCTGCGCTGCAGGAGTTGGGGGCGCGTGGTGCGGTCCGGGACATCGCCGAGCTTCTGATCGGCAGCCCTTGGGTCACTGTCCCGCGTCTGGTGTCGACGCTCCGCAAGACGCACCCAGCTGTCAACACAGCCGTGATGAAGCTCGTCGAGCTGGGCATCCTGACCGGGCCGTTCGGCACGCGCAACAGGCATTTCGTCGCCCAAGACGTGTGGGAGACCTTGTCGGCTCCGATGGGGCGAGTGCGTGACCCGAGCGATCCCATACGGCGCGAGCGACCTGTCGAGGGAGCTCGTGAGACATAGCGGTCCGCCTCTCACAGACGACGAGCCATCGAGAACCCCTTCGGGCCCATGGCGAGGTGTGGCAGCCATAGACTCGCGGAATGTCTGCCCCTGTTCCGTCTCGGCCGACCGTCCTCGTGAGCGCGTCGACGGTCGGCCCGAAGTGGCTCACCTTCAGCGGCATCGCAGCGATGGTGCTGGCCCTCGCGCTGCCCGGACGCGGCGTGCTGCAACCAGCCTCCGGCCGACCTCGCGGCGTGCTGGGACTCCCACGCCTGGCCCTCGGCCCGCCCCCACTCCTCCCTCCTGGCCGCTCTGCCGGTCGGTGTCTTCCCCGGCGTCGACACCACCGAGGTCTACGAGTTCCTCGACCGCCACTCACCCACCAGGTCGTGACGGCAGGCCCTCCGGGACGCGAAGACGGGTTCCGTCTGACCCCATGACGAGGGAGGGCGTCTGTAGGCTCGCGGCATGTCCTCTCTCGCTCACCCTCGGCCGCCTGCCCCTGCGAGCACGTCGACGAAGGGCCCGAGGTGGCTCACCTTCAGCGGCATCGCCGCGCTGGTGCTGGCTCTCGCAGCGGTAGCCGGTGCGGTGTGGCTGATCGTCTCTCTCGTCTCCTCGAACGACATCGTCCGTGGTGACGGCACCCCGGGCAGCGCGGTCGTCGTCGCGGTCGAGCCTGGTCAGGCGGTGACGGTAGAGCTGGAGGCGGACACGCTGTACCAGCTCTATCTGCTGGGTGACCGCCGGGACGTCCTGGTCAGCGAGAAGATGTCCACCCACTGGTTCCCCGGGTCCTCCCCTCCGGACGTGGTGGGGCCCGACGGGCAGGAGGTCGAGGTCCGGTCTGTGGGTGTCCCGAGCGGCGCCACCTACGGCGACCACCGGGCGGAGTCTCGCTGGCAGATCACCACCGACGCAGCCGGCACCTACCAGATCGAGTCTCCGGCGGACAACGACCTGACGTTGGCCCTCGTCCGCGGCGACCGTGTCCTGTCGATGCTCGGAGGTGTCGGCCTCATGGTCGTCCTGTGGATCGCCGCGGCCTTCTTCGGCCTGGCCGGCCTCGGCATGACCCTCGGCGGCGCCCTCTGGTGGTCCTCCCGCAAGAAGCGCGCCCGCCCCCAGGCCACCCCACCTTCAGCAACCCCCGTCCCACCCTTCCACCCCTAGGCCGCAGCAGACCGCACGAAGGTCGGACATCGACCGGCTGGACACGCTGACCGCACGAGGGCCGGCATGCATATGCCGGCCGAGGGGGGTCACGGGGGCTTGCCCCCGTGCGGGTGCGGGGCTGGGCCCCGCACAGATGACGAGAGCGACGAGGCTTGCGGAACGCAAGCACACGTCGCTCTCGGTCTCGTGCGTGAGGCGGGACTTGAACCCGCACGCCCTTGCGGGCACTGGCACCTGAAGCCAGCGCGTCTGCCATTTCGCCACTCACGCGGGACGAGCAAGGCTAGCACGTCCGTCGGGTGGTGCTGGGGCCGAGGTGCGCAACTGGCAGCGTCGCGGCCTGGACGCGGATACGATCAAGGCCGGACCGTCGCCTACGGTGGGTCCGTACGGCAGGAGAACCAGGGCCCGGTCTCGGGCGTGCGACGGTGGAGCGGAGGATTCGTGTGGGTCTTCTCGAGTCGTTCGAGAACTCCGTAGAGCGCGCCGTCAACACCGCGTTCTCGAAGGTGTTCAGGTCGGAGCTCAAGCCGGTCCAGCTCGTGAGCGCGCTGCGTCGGGAGATCGACGACCGTGCCGAGCCCCTGGACCGTGACCGGACGGTGGCTCCTAACGAGCTCACGATCGAGCTGTCGACCGCTGACTTCGACCGGCTCGAGCAGTGGGGTGCGGAGACCCTGGCTGACGAGTTCGCGACGAACGTCACGGAGTACGCCGCGAGCCAGCGGTACGCTTTCGTCGGCCCGGTCATGGTGCGTTTCAGCGAAGACCCAGACCTGGAGACCGGGAGGTTCAGCGTGACCAGCGCGTCGGTTCGCGGGGCGGTGGCTCCTGCGACCTCCACCCCGCCGTCCACGAAGCACCCGTTGATCGACATCGACGGGCAGCGTTACCTGCTGACGGGGCCGGTCACGGTGATCGGGCGCGGGTCGGAGTCGGACATCATCGTGGACGACCCGGGGGTGTCGCGCCAGCACCTGGAGATCAAAGTCACCCCCAACGGGGTGATCGCCTCGGACATGGGCTCGACCAACGGCATGTACGTTGAGGGCAACAAGGTCCCGGCAGCGACGTTGCTGGACGGGAACACCGTCACCATCGGCCGTACCAGGATCCTGTTCTGGACCGGCGGAGAGTCTGATCAGGACGGATGAGCGAGCTCACGGTCGGCCTGCTGCGGCTGGGTTATCTGGCGCTGCTCTGGCTGCTGGTGCTCTCGGCGATCTCTGTGCTGCGCCGGGACCTGTACGGCACGAAGATCGTGGCTCGGCGCAGGCTGAAGCCCGCGTCGGCGGGCGGGGCCGCTGGTAGGGCTCCTGCCGGGGCGGCGGGGGGGCGTGGCCCGACGAGGCTGGTGGTCACCGAGGGCCCGTTGCGCGGCACGATCGTCCCGCTGGGTACGGCGCCGGTGCTCGTCGGTCGTTCTCCGGGCTGCACCCTGGTGCTGGACGACGACTACTCCTCGTCGCGGCACGCCCGGCTGTACCCGCAGGGGGAGGAGTGGTTCGTCGAGGATCTCGGCTCGACCAACGGCACCTACCTGGGTGAGGTGCGGGTCCAGGCTCCGACGCGCGTCCCTCCGGGGACCTCGGTGCGCATCGGTCAGAACGTCATCGAGCTGGGCAGGTAGGTGCCCGTGGACGTCGCGCTCCGCTATGCCGCCAGGTCTGACATCGGCCTGGTCCGCTCGAGCAACCAGGACTCTGGCTATGCCGGGCCGCGCCTGCTGGTGGTCGCTGACGGGATGGGCGGGCACGCGGGGGGTGATGTCGCCTCGTCGGTGACGGTGGCGGCGCTGGCTCCGCTGGACGAGGAGGCGCACCGGTCGGACGAGTCGTTGGACGTGCTGTCCGCGGCGTTGGCGAGCGCCAAGGCGGAGATCATCGCCCGTACCGAGGCCGACCCGCAGCTGGCCGGGATGGGCACCACCGTGACGGCGATCTTGCGCAGCGGCAACAAGCTGGCCATGGTCCATCTCGGGGACTCGCGCTGCTATCTGCTGCGTGACTCCACGCTGACCCAGGTGACGTCTGACCACACGTTCGTCCAGCACCTGGTGGACTCGGGGAAGATCACGCCGGAGGAGGCCGAGCACCACCCGCAGCGGTCGGTGGTGATGCGGGTGCTCGGCGACTTCGAGCTGGCGCTGTCTCCTGACCTGTCGGTGCGTGAGGCTCGTCCTGGTGACCGTTGGCTGCTGTGCTCGGACGGGCTGTCTGGTTTCGTCTCCGCTGACACGATCGCGGAGACGCTGCGCGGGACGCCTGAGCCTGACGCCTGCGCGGACCGTCTGATCCAGCTGGCGCTGCGCGCCGGCGGGGGTGACAACGTCACCGTGATCGTCGCTGACGTGGTCGGTCTTGACGCGCTGCTGGAGGAGCAGCCTCAGAGCGCCAGGCCGCAGATCGTCGGTGCGGCGGCGGTGTCTCGCCACGACCCGACGGCGGCTCTCGACGGTGCGGCCGCGCGTGCGGGGGCCCTGGTGGCGGGGGCTCGGCCTGACCCTGGTGCTGACATCGAGGACGAGCCGGAGGAGCGACCTCGGCGTCGTGGGGGTCTGCTCGCGGTGTGGCTGGGTGCTCTGGGGGTGGTCGCCGTCCTGGTCGCCGGGGCGTACTGGTGGACGCTGACGCAGTACTTCGTCAACGTGGACGACGGTGACGTGGTGATCTCTCGTGGGGTGGCGGCCACGATCGGCCCGCTCAGCCTGTCCCAGGTGGTGGAGCGCACGGATGTCCGGGTCGAGGACCTCCCGCCCTATCTGCGTGACCGGGTGGGCGCCACGATCCACGCCGACGACCTGCCCGACGCGCGTCTGCTGGTCGACGAGCTGCGGGCCGAGCTCCCGGGTGTGCCGCAGCGGCCGTCGCCGCCCTTACCGTCGCCCGCCGAGCCGGAGCCGACGCACGAGCCCTCCGTCGACCCGCCGCCTGACGGTGCGGTGAGTGCGTGATGGCCACGATCTCTCCGACCCGGGTCCAGGCGGGGCGTGGGGTCGAGGTGGCGCTGCTGGTCGTGGCGCTGGTCGTCGGGATCTACTCCTACGCGATGGTCGGCATCGGGGTCGAGGGCAGCGTGCCGGCGGACGTCTGGCAGTACGGCCTGGGCATGGCGGTGCTGGCTGTGGGGGCTCACCTGGTGGTGCGCTGGCGGGCGCCGCACGCCGACCCGGTGATCTTGCCGGTGGTCGTCGCGCTCAACGGCATCGGCCTGGCGATGATCTACCGGATCGACCTGGCCTACGCGGCCCGGGGCAGGCCGCACGGCTTCGCCGACAAGCAGCTGCTCTGGACGGCGGTCTCCGTCGTCGGGGCCCTGCTGCTGCTCTGGCTGCTGCGCGACCACCGCAAGCTGCGTCGGTACACCTACACCGCGATGGTGGCCTCGTTGGCGCTGCTGCTGTCGCCGATGATCCCTGGCATCGGTCAGACGATCAACGGTGCGCAGATCTGGGTGCGGGTCGGGCCTGTCGGGATGCAGCCGGCCGAGCTGGCGAAGATCACCTTGGCGGTGTTCTTCGCCGGGTACCTGGTGACCAACCGGGACACCCTCGCGCTGGCCGGGCGGACGGTGCTGGGCATGAAGATGCCTCGGGTGCGTGACCTGGGGCCGATCCTGCTCATCTGGGTCGTCGCGATGGCCGTGCTGGTGATGCAGAGAGACCTGGGCGCCGCGCTGCTGTTCTTCGGGCTGTTCGTCGCGATGATCTACCTGGCCACGGAGCGGATCAGCTGGGTGGTCATCGGCCTGGGGCTGTTCGGTGTCGGGGCGGCGGTCGCGGCCCGGGCCTTCTCTCACGTCGGGGCACGGTTCGACGGGTGGCTCGACGCGTTCAACGACGAGGTGTTCAACCGCCATCCCGGTGGGTCGGGTCAGCTGGTGCGGGGTCTGTTCGGCATGGCCAGCGGCGGCATGTTCGGCACGGGCTGGGGCCAGGGGCGTCCTGACCTGGTGCCCTACGCCGAGTCTGACTTCATCGTCGCCTCGCTCGGTGAGGAGCTGGGGCTGACCGGGCTGACCGCGATCTTGCTGCTGGTCGCCGTCTTGGTGCAGCGGGGCATGCGTACGGCGATCGGTGTGCGTGACGGGTTCGGCAAGCTGCTCGCGGGAGGTCTGTCGTTCCTCCTCGTGCTCCAGGTGTTCGTCGTCGTCGGAGGTGTGACCAGGCTCATCCCGCTGACCGGTCTGGCCACCCCGTTCCTCGCGTACGGCGGCTCGTCGCTGTTCGCCAACTGGTTGATCGTGGCCTTGCTGCTGCGTGTCTCCGACGACGCGCGCAGGCCTGCCCCGGACGTGCGCCCCGTGCTCACCCCGGAGGCGGGGACGCCTGTGGTGGTCGCCGGGGCCGCGACGAGCCGTCCGGTGTCCGCGTCCGCTGCCTCGTCGGCCGCTGTCTCGTCGACCGCCGACCCGCCGACCGAGATCGTGGACGGGGGGGCCGACCGATGAACACCCCGCTGCGCAGGCTGGCGTCGGTCGCCCTCGTCATGTGCCTGGTGCTGATCGGCAGCGCCACCTGGGTGCAGTTCTTCCAGTCCGACCGTCTGGACAACGACAGCCGCAACGTGCGGACCCTGTACCGCGCCCTGGGGGACGCCCGGGGCCCGATCGTGGTGGACGGGGTCGCGGTGGCGTCCTCGGTGCCTGTCGACGACGTCTTCGGTTTCCAGCGTCAGTACTCCGACCCTGTGACGTACTCCTCGATCACGGGGTTCTTCGGCGTCACCGGCCGCACCGGCCTGGAGCAGGCCCAGAACGGCTACCTGTCGGGGAGCTCTGACCAGCTGGTGTTCTCCCGCCTGCGCGACGTGTTCCTCGGACGCCCGCCGGAGGGTGCGGCGGTCGAGACCACGATCAGCCCCGCGGTGCAGGAGGCGGCGCTCAGGGCCCTGGGCGACCAGGAGGGCGCGATCGTCGCCATCGAGCCGTCCACGGGCAGGATCCTCGCCCTGGTCTCGACCCCGGGCTTCGACCCCAACGAGCTCGCGACGCACGACATGAGAGCCGCTCGGTCGGCCTACGAGACGCTGCTGACGGCCCCTGGGAACCCGTTGCGCAGCAAGGCCTACCAGGAGCGGTACGCACCCGGGTCGACCTTCAAGCTCGTCGTCGCCGCGGCGGCGCTGGAGTCGGGCCGGTACGACGCGAGCTCGACGCTGCCGGCGCCGCACACGTACACGCCGCCGCAGACGTCGAGAGGGATCGGCAACTTCGGTGGCGGAGGGTGCGGCTCCGACCCCATCACGCTGGACGACTCCCTGCGGGTCTCGTGCAACACCTCGTTCGCGTGGCTGGGGGTGGACCTCGGCGCGGACGCTCTGCGGCGCCAGGCGGAGGCCTTCGGGTTCAACACCGAGGTGACCATCCCGATGCTCGCGGCGAACAGCCGCTTCCCCGCCTCGCTCGACGCCCCGCAGACGGCGCAGTCCGCGATCGGCCAGTTCGAGGTGCAGGCCACCCCGCTGCAGATGGCGATGGTGTCCGCCGCCATCGCCAACGACGGCACCCTGATGACCCCGTACCTGGTGGACACGGTGCGTGCGGCCAACCTGTCGACGGTGCGTACCACCGAGCCGAAGGTGTTCGCCCGCCCGATCTCGGCCTCGACCGCCCGCACGCTCACCGAGATGATGGAGAACGTGGTGCGCTCGGGCAGCGCCAGGCCGGTGCAGATCCCCGGGGTGGCTGTGGCTGCCAAGACGGGCACCGCGCAGTCGGGTCAGCAGGCCCCGCACGTCTGGTTCACCGGGTTCGCCCCCGCGAACGACCCTCAGGTGGCTGTCGCCGTGTTCGTCAAGCACGGCGGGGACGCGCGCCACGACGAGGCCACCGGTGGCAGGGTGGCCGCGCCGATCGCTCGGGCTGTCATCGAGGCGGTGCTGACCTCATGAGAGTCAGGGAGGGCGTGCTGCTCGGCGACCGGTACCTCATGGTCCGGCTGATCGCCGTCGGCGGGATGGGCGAGGTCTGGGAGGGCCGGGACGAGTCGTTGGGTCGCCCGGTGGCCGTCAAGGCGCTGCGCCCGGAGTACGCCGGGGAGTCGACCCTGCTGCAGCGGTTCCGGGTCGAGGCGCGCAACTCCGCCGCGCTGTCGCACCCCAACATCGCGCCGCTGTTCGACTACGGGGAGGACGCCGGCACGGCCTACCTGGTCATGGAGCTGGTACCGGGTCAGCCGTTGTCGGACATCCTCGACAGCGAGCGGGTGCTGGAGCCGCAGAGGCTGCTGCCGATCCTCTCTCAGGCCGCGCGGGGTCTGCACTACGCCCACCAGATGGGGGTGGTGCACCGGGACGTGAAGCCCGGCAACCTCCTCGTGGAGCCGGGCGGCCGGGTGCGGATCACCGACTTCGGGGTGTCCCAGGCGATCAACCAGACCCCGTTGACCGCGACGGGCATGGTCATGGGCACCGCCCAGTACCTGTCGCCCGAGCAGGCGGTGGGCCGCCCGGCGACGAACCTGTCAGACCTGTACGCGCTGGGCATCATCGCCTACGAGGCGCTCGCGGGGGAGCGACCGTTCACCGGCACCTCACCGGTCGACATCGCGATCGCGCAGGTGAACGACCCGCCGCCACCGCTGCCGGCGAGCGTCGAGCCGAGGCTCGCCTCGCTGGTGATGCGGCTGCTGGACAAGGAGCCGGCGCGGCGCCCGCAGTCCGGCGACGAGCTCGCCGCGCTGTTCGACAGCCTGATCGCCTCGACCCCGCCCGCCGGGGTCCCGGTGGCTGCCCGGGCGGCCGCGCCGCCGCTGCGCTCGGGGGGCGAGCCGCAGCAGGCCAAGACGGTGCTGCCGGAGGTCGCCGACCCGCCGTCGTTCGTGCCGCGGAGCCCCGTCACCCCCGACCGCGGTCCTATCCGGACCCCGGTGACGATCGGGCCGCGACGGCTGGGGCCGGCCCGGGGCAGCCGCGCCCGGTCCGCCACGGACGGTCTTCTCTCGCGTCTGCGCACGGGCGGGGCGCGTCGGGCGGCTCCCGCCCCGGCCGCTCCGCTGTGGCTGCGCTGGGCGCTGCTCGTGGCGGTCGTGGTCGTGGTGATCTGGGCGCTGGTGGCGCTGGGCCGGGCGATCAGCCCGGGTGACACCACGAGCTCTTCTCGATCCGCTGCCATCGTGGTGGCGATCCCGATACCCTCATCCCCGAGTACCGCGTGCATCGCGGACGACAGTGGAGGTCAGCTCTAGTGGACGAGCCGAGGAAGATTCTCGCGGGCAGGTACGAGCTCGGTGAGACCATCGGTCGCGGTGGCATGGCCGAGGTGCACATCGGCTACGACAGGCGGCTGGGCCGCACCGTCGCGATCAAGGTGCTGCGCTCGGACCTGGCCAGGGACCCGGCGTTCCTGAACCGGTTCCGTCGCGAGGCGCAGGCCGCGGCGGCGTTGAACCACCCGGCGATCGTGGCGGTGTACGACACCGGCGAGGAGCAGGTGATCGAGCCGACCGGTCACGGCGCCTCCGTCCCGTACATCGTCATGGAGTACGTCGAGGGCCACACGCTGCGCGAGATGCTGCGCGACGGCCGCCCGCTGCCCGCTGACGAGGCGCTGGCGATCCTCGTGGGCGTGCTGTCGGCGCTGGAGTACTCGCACCGCGCGGGCATCGTGCACCGCGACATCAAGCCCGCCAACGTCATGATCACGACCGCCGGCGCGGTGAAGGTCATGGACTTCGGCATCGCCCGGGCGGTCGCCGACTCCGCGGCGACCATGACGCAGGCCTCGGCCGTGGTCGGCACCGCCCAGTACCTGTCGCCCGAGCAGGCCCGTGGGGAGCAGGTCGACGCGCGCTCTGACCTGTACTCGGCCGGATGCCTGCTGTTCGAGCTGCTGACCGGTCGCCCGCCGTTCATGGCCGACTCCATGGTGGCGGTCGCCTACCAGCACGTGCGTGAGGAGGCTCCTCGGCCTTCTGTGCTGAACCCCTCGATCCCGCAGGTGCTGGACCAGATCGTGTACATGGCGCTGGCCAAGGAGCGCGAGGCCCGCTACCAGACGGCCGCGGAGTTCCGCGCCGACCTGGAGGCCGTGCAGCGCGGCACCCGGGTGCTCGCCCCGCCGATCGGGGCGGCCGCCCCGGCCATGGCGACCCAGGTGCTGAGCCCGGTCCAGGGCGGCACCGCGGTGATGCCAGCCAGCGTGCCCCCGTGGCAGTCCACCGGCATCGGTGCGCCGGAGGAGCCGGGCGAGGAGGACGAGGAGCCGAGGAGCCGCAAGTGGCTCGTCATCGCCCTCGCCGCCGTCGGGGCGCTCGCCCTCGTCGGGATCATCGTGCTGATCGTGCTGAACGGCAGGTCGAGCCAGGTCGAGGTGCCCGACGTGGTCGGCAAGACCGCGGACGTGGCCGAGGAGATGATCACCCAGGCCGGGCTCGTGCCGGCGAAGGAGTCCGTGGTGTCGACCGAGGTCGAGGCGGGCCTGGTCGTCAGGACCAACCCGGCCGCGAACGTGCGCGTCGCCGAGGGCAGCACGGTGACCTACTTCGTGTCCAGCGGCGGGACCTCCAGCACGGTGCCCGACGTCAGCGGGATGACGCCGGACGTGGCGGAGAGGGAGCTGGAGGCCGCAGGGTTCAAGCCAGAGCGCAGCAGGGAGGACCTGGACTCTCTGGAGCAGGACAGGGGCAGGGTGGCGAGAACCGAGCCTGAGGCCCAGACCGCCGCCGCTCAGGGCTCGACGGTCACCTACTACGTCTCCACCGGGCGGGCCGAGCTCCTCAACCTCGTCTCGAAGACCCGCGACGAGGCCGAGCAGATCCTCGACGACCTGAACCTGAGGCCCACCTTCCGGGAAGAGGAGAGCGACAAGCCCGCAGGCACGGTGATCAGCACGAATCCCGCACCTGGGCAGCTCGTCAACCGCGGCGACCGGATCACCGTCGTCATCGCCAAGGCGGCGGAGGAGACCCCGCCGACCCCGACGGCGCCGACGACGGCCGTGATCCCGTCCAACCTGGCCGGCATGACCTACGCGGCCGCGGTCGACGCGCTCAGGGCGGCGGGGTTCCAGAGCTTCTCGCGGACCGACAGCCCCTCGGAGACCGTGCCTTCCGGTCAGGTGGTCTCGACCAACCCGTCTGGAGGGTCTACCGTCCGGCTGGACCAGACGATCTACATCACCGTGTCGAGCGGCAGCCCGTGAGGCGCGACGACTGAACGAACGATGCCCTGGGTGGTCCTCACCCAGGGCATCGTCGTCTGTTCTCGGGGCTGGCTCGTCTCAGTCGGCCCGCACGAGAGGGTGCAGGCCCTCGGAGCGCGCGACAGCCTCGTCGTCGCCGCAGATCGCCAACCAATGAGCGAAGATGCGGTGCCCGCCCTCGGTGAGCACCGACTCGGGGTGGAACTGCACGCCGTGCAGAGGAAGAGTGCGGTGGGCCAGGCCCATGACGATGCCGCCGGCTCGGGCGGTGACCCTCAGCTCGTCGGGCAGCGAGCTTTCCACGACGGCCAGCGAGTGGTACCGGGTGGCGGTGAACGGTGACGGCAGCCCGGCCAGCACGCTCGTGCCGTCGTGGTCGATCTGGCTGGTCTTGCCGTGCCTGAGCTCGGGCGCGTGCGCGACGACCGCGCCGAAGGCCTCGCCGAGCGCCTGGTGGCCCAGGCAGACGCCGAGCATCGGGGTGCCGCTCGCCGCGCAGTCACGGATCACCGCGAGGCTCGCACCGGCGTCGTGCGGCGCGCCGGGCCCGGGGGAGACCAGCACGCCGTCGTAGGCGCTCCGGTCGTCGGGCACGGCGTCGTTGCGCACCACGTCGACCTCGGCGCCGAGCTCGCGCAGGTACCCGACGATCGTCCAGACGAACGAGTCGTAGTTGTCGACGACGAGGACGCGGGCCATCAGGGTGTGTCTCCCAGTTCCGTGTGTGAGCGAAGGGTGTTCGGTGCGTGCGGTCGCGAGGCGGAGGAGGAGAGCAGCACTAGAGGTGCTGCCGACGACGACAACGCGGCGAACGTGCGTGCCGGGCGCCCTGCAGCCCACACGGAACTGGGAGACACACCCTATCCGACCGTCGTGTCGTTGAACGGCATCAGCGGGGAGATCGCCGGGAACACCCATTGGAAGCACGCTGCCACCACCCCGGCGACGAGCACCAGGGCGATCAGCGCGCGCACCGGGACGGGCCCGGGCAGGTGACGCCAGATCCAGCCGTACATGGTCTCTACCTCCCCAACAGCTCGGCGGGTGTGCCGGTCGACGTCGGCGCCCAGTACTCGAACACCCCGTGCACGATGAAACGCTCCCGGGCGGAGAACATCGGGTGGCAGGTGGTCAGGGTGATCATCCGTTCGGTGGGGACGGCCGTCGGGTCGCCAGGGACGGGGGCGATCACGTCGACCTGGTTCGGCATCACGATCAGCGTCGAGGTGACCCGGTAGACGTACCAGGTGTCTTGCGTCCACACCACGAGCGGGTCGCCGATACCGAGCTCTTCGACCCGGTGGAACGGCCGACCGTAGGTGGTGCGGTGCCCCGCGACGGCGAAGTTGCCGATCTCGCCAGGCATCGCGGTGCCCACGTAGTGCCCGAGGCCCAGCACGTCGAGCACCGTCGCGCGGTCGGTGCCCTCGCTGATCGGCCGGGGCGGGTCGCCCTCCCAGCGCGGCACGTGCAGGGCGGCGAAGGTCTCCCGGAGGGCCGGCGCGGCCATCACCGGGGGGTCGCCCTCCCCGGGCACGGCCACCTGGGTGGACAACGGCGCGGGCACCAGCTCGTCGAGGATCTGCGCCTGGGCGCGGTTGGCCTCGACGTCGGTCCACCACAGCTGCCAGGCCAGGAACGCGAGCAGGAACAGGCCCAGGGTGATGAGCAGCTCGCCGAGCACGCCGATCGCGGTGTAGGCCACCCGGGCCAGCGGACGGGCGTGCCGCACCGGAGGGGCTTGTGCGGAGCCGCGGGCGCGTGGTCGGAGCACGCTCGGTCGGACCTTCCGGAGCCGGGGGACGCGAAGCCGGGGCACGTGAAGCTGGGGCATACGTGGCCGCTTCATGAGGCTGTCACCGAGGTCCCCAGCACGTCGGTGCCGGGCGGCACCGAGGCGTGCACGAGGTCTGTCGCGCCGGAGTAGGCGGGCAGGACGAGCGCGTCCACGGTGTGCAGCGACCAGCCCAGACCGACCTCGGCGGCGTCGCGTTGGTAGGTGCGGACGGCCGGGGAGGCGTCGAGCGCCTCGCGCATGGCCGCGACGTCACCGATCGCCGAGATCGTGTAGGGCGGGGAGTGCACGCGCCCGTCGACCCGCAGGACGTTGCCCACGCACTGCACCGCGCTCGTGGAGATCAGCCGCTGGCCCTGCAGGGCCACAGCCTCGGCCCCGCCCGCCCGCAGCGCGTTGATGACGGCCTGGATGTCTTGCTGGTGGACGACCAGCACGTCGGCGCTGACCCCGGCGGGGGCTGAGCCGGCCGGGGCGTCGTCCAGCGTGACCACGAGGCCGGGCCCGGTGACGGCGACAGAGCCAGAGGCCACCTGCATGGCGGTCGAGGCCGGGGTGAGCCCCGAGGAGCGCGCGGCGGCGGCCGTCAGCGCCTCGACCTGCGCGCGCAGCGTGTCGACCTGCGCCGCCTGGGCCTCGACCTTCTCCACCTTCGCGTGCACGAGCTCCACGAGGTCTTGCGGGTGCCTGCTGGCGGTGGCCGTGGAGGCGCTGACCACGAACATCAGCCCGGCCAGGCCGAGCACGGCGCCGACGGCCGCGGAACCGAGCGGCACCCGGCCAGAGCGCTGGGCCGTAGGAGCAGGCGTCGGCGTGGTCATGTTCACCTCCTGTCGGTGCGGGCCAGCACTACGCTAGTTCAAGGTGTGCCATCACGGACGGGCACGACCACGGACGGACAGGAGCACAGGTGCCCAAGTCGAGACCATCCCGCAAGCAGTCGGCGTACACGCCCCCGTCGAAGACGAAGGACGAAGGCCCGAGCCCCCAGTGGTACAAGGTCACGATGGTGTCCCTGATGGTGGGCGGCCTGGCCTGGGTCGTGGCGACCTACCTCGGCTCGCCGTACACGACCGCCGGGGGCTTCCCGATCCCTGAGATCGGCCAGTGGAACCTCGCCATCGGGTTCGTCCTCATGATGGTCGGGTTCGCGATGACGACCAAGTGGCGCTGACGGGCCCGAGGCGTCGGCAGGTCCTCTGACCCCTCGTTGTCCCCAGCGGTGGGCAACCCTGTGGATAGCTACACCGGTGTGATTCACCCGGCGTCCCTGGTTCCGCACCATGCGCCCGGGGCCAGGTCGCCTCAGATCAGCCCGACCGAGGCGTAGACGCCGACCGCGACCAGCACCAGCACCACGCCGGCCGTGACGCTGGCCGTGATCGAGACCGTCCGCCGCCGGTGCCGCGGGGCGTAGGCGTAGGCGGTACCGAGCAGCGCCCCCACGACCAGGCCACCGAGGTGCGCCTGCCAGGCGATGCCCGGGACGAGGAACCCGATCACCGTGTTGAGAGCGACGACGGCGATGATCCCGCGCGCCGAGCGCCCGGTACGTCGCAGCACCACGAGCACGGCGCCGAACAGCCCGAACACCGCGCCCGACGCCCCGACCACCGCGGTGAACCAGGCGCCGGAGAGGTCCGCCCAGACCACCATCGCGGTCGAGCCGCCGAGCGCCGACAGCAGGTAGAGCGTGATGTAGCGGGCACGGCCGAGGCTGGTCTCCAGGTAGGGCCCGACCGCCCACAGCGCGACCATGTTCAGCACGATGTGCATGAACCCGCTGGGGGAGTGCAGAAAGGCCGCGGTGAGGAAGCGCCACGGCTCGTCGGCCCCGAGCACCGCGAAGAACGCCCACTGCCCGGTGAACCCGGGCACGGTGAGCTGGGCGACGTAGGCCAGGGCGCACAGTCCTATGACGGTCAGCGTCACCGTCGGGCGCTGTGACACCCTGCCCTCGCCGAACGTCGCCCGAGGGGCGGTCGCCCGGGCACCGGCGGCCACGCAGTCCACGCACTGGATGCCGACCGGGGCCGGGCGCTGGCACTCTGGGCACGTCGGGCGCCCGCAGCGCTGGCAGCGCACGTACGACACCCGGTCCCGGTGGCGTGGGCAGACCGGGGTCTCGTCCGGCGAGGGCGCCTGCGTGCTGTCGGTCACGTCCGGTCAGGCGCGGTCGATGGTCACCGACTCGATGACCACGTCGGTCAGCGGGCGGTCTTGAGGGCCTGTCGCGGTGGTCGCGACGGCGTCCACCACAGCCCTGCTCGCGTCGTCAGCGACCTCACCGAAGATCGTGTGCTTGCCGTTCAGCCACGGCGTGGCCGCCACGGTGACGAAGAACTGAGAGCCGTTGGTGCCGCGCGGCGTGCCGGTCATGTCGGGGCGCTTGCCCGAGTTCGCCATCGCCAGCAGGTACGGCTTGGCGAAGCTGAGCTCGGGGTGGATCTCGTCGTCGAAGGTGTAGCCGGGGCCGCCCCGGCCCGTGCCGAGCGGGTCGCCACCCTGGATCATGAACCCGTCGATCACCCGGTGGAAGAGCGTCCCCGCGTACAACGAGTCCGAACGGGTGGCGCCGGTCGCCGGGTCTTTCCACTCTTTGGTGCCGTCGGCCAGGCCGACGAAGTTGGCCACCGTGGTGGGGGCGTGATTCTCGAAGAGACGCAGGCGGATGTCGCCTGCCGTGGTGTGCAAGGTCGCGAACATGCCCGCCAGTCTCGCACGCGACGCGAGCGGTACGATGCGAAGACCACGGCGCCCACCCGTGTGCGCGACGTGCTTGACGAACTCATCACGCGACGATGGAGTGGACATGAGACTCGGCTCGTCTGGAAAGAAGATCGACGTCGATCGGGACCAGATCAGGGCGCAGGCCGCCGATCTCGCCGCCGACGTGCGCGACGGCGCCGGGGTGGCCGCGGTGCACGCCGCCGCCGCCGCACGTGTCGCCGCCGCCAAGGCGGGAGAGGCCGCGGTCAACGCCTACGAGTGGACGACCCCGCGCGTCGAGGCGTTCGTGGAGTGGCTGACCCCGCGCCTGGAGCACCTGTACACCGAGGGGATCAAGGCGGCGGCACCCCAGGTGGAGAAGGTCGCGGGCAAGGCCGGGCCGGTCGTGGACAGCGCCCACTCCACGATCGTCGACGACCTGCTGCCCAGGCTGGTCGACGCGGTCACCACCGCCGCTGCCCGAGCGGAGGCGAACGCGGACGCTGCCGCGGCCGAGGCCGCGCGGCTCGCCGCCGAGGCCGAGGCCGGCAAGCGCTCGCGCACCGGGCGCAAGGTGTTCGTCGCGCTCGCGCTCGCCGCGGGCGTCGGTGCGGCGGCCGCCGCGTGGGCGCGCTCGCGCTCGACCGTGGACCCGTGGGCGGAGCCCTGGGAGCCGTCGCAGGCCCCCTCCGCGAGCGCCAAGAGCGGCCTCGAGGACGCTGTCGGTGATGCGGCGGACGCTGTCGGCGAGGCCGCGGGGGCCGCGGTGGCCAAGAGCCGTGAGGCGACCCGCAAGGCCGGCGAGAAGCTCGCGGAGGCTGGTGAGAAGCTCGCGGAGGCGCGCGAGGAGATCACCTCCACGCTGGCCGACGCCAAGGATGCCGCCGCGAGGTCGACGAAGAAGACCGCACGTCGGACCAAGGCCGCGCCGCTCTCCGCGGCGGGTGAGCCGCCGGCCGACGCCTCTGACGAGGCTCCCGACAAGGCCTGACCCGCCCCGACACCGGGTAGACCCCGCCGCGCCTCCTCAGGGCCTCGGCCAAAGCGCCGATGGACCAGGGGATAACGATTCGAGGAGCGCGCCGTGCCGGGCATGACCTGGGCTCTCATCGGGGCGGGAGTCGTCACCGTCGTCGTCACCGCAGCCGTGGCTGCGAGCGACTGGCGGTCTCGAGGCTCCACGCCCTGGCGGTTGCGCGCGCTCGAGCAGGGTGGCCTGGCCCTGTGGACCGTCCTGGCGGTGGTCGTCCAGACCACCGGATGGTGGGCGGGGGCGTCGGTAGTGATCCTGCCGATGACGCTCGCCATGCTCGGGGCGTTCGGCACCGCGCTGGTCCAGGCGGGGCTGACGGCCTGGCTGCGCTCGTCGACCGTGGCGGTCTTCTGCGCGGTGCCCCTGGTCACGGCCTTGCTCGGGCTGATGCCGGGGGGCCAGCGGCTGGTGCTGACCGTCGACGGTCAGAACCTGCAGGCAGGTCCCCTGCTGATGATCATGGCGCTGTGGATGGTCGTCGCGATCGGCGGGGGGGCGCTGATGGAGATCATCGCCGCCGGTCAGGCGGTCGGGCAGCTGCGCACCGACGTCGTCACGCACGGTGCCATCACCGTCGGCTGCCTGGCGCTGGTGCCGGTGCTCGTGCTCGTCCCGGGGTCGGTGACGGTCTTCGCGTGGGTGCCCGTCATGCTGCTCGCGATGGCGATCGCCGTCACACGCTGGTCGCGCGGTGAGATGGCGCCCCTCCCGGCTGACATCCCGTCCGTCCTGGACACCGTGTCTGACGCCCTGACCGTGATCGGGCTGGACGGCACGGTGATCGACACCAACCGGGCGGCCGCGACGCAGCTGCTCGCACCGTCGCAAGACTCGCGCTCTCGCGTCCGCACGCTCAACCCGGCCCTGAGCCCCGCGCTCGGGGGCGACGGGGAGCGCAACGTCGTGCTGGACACCGGTGTGGTGCTGAGGGTGCGGACCACCACGGTGTTCGAGAACGGGAACCCCGTGGCCAGGATCTTGTCGGCCCGGGACATCACCGAGCTGGACCGCCTGCGGTCAGAGCTCGTGGACCTCGCCGCGCGCGACTCGCTCACAGGCCTGCACAACCGCCGCGACCTGAGCGTCCAGCTCGCGGCGATGATCGACCAGGCCAGGCGCGACGGGCGTCCGCTGAGCGTGGCCATGGTCGACCTGGACAACCTCAAGGTGCTCAACGACCGGTACGGTCACCAGGTCGGCGACCGCGGCATCTGCGGGGTCGCGCGCGTGCTCTCGGAGTCCGCCGACGACGACCTGGTGTGCCGGGTCGGTGGAGACGAGTTCCTCGTGGCCATGACGGGTGCCGACGCCGACGCCGCCGAGCTGCGGGCCCAGCTGTGGAGGGTCGGCGCCGGGAAGATCCACCTCGGGGTCGAGGTGCCCCGGATGACGCTGAGCATCGGCGTCGCCCAGCTGGAGCCAGGCTGGGACGTCGAGGCTTTCATCTCCGCCGCCGACGGTGCCCTGTATGCCGCGAAGGCCGCCGGCCGCAACCGGGTGCGGGTACGACCCGCCCGGACAGGGGCGGCCACGTGAGGCTGATCGCTGTCGACCTGCTCGCCGTCCTCGTCGGCTGCGCGACGCTGGTCACCGTCGTGCGCATGTACCACCGCCTGCCGCAGCTGCTCGCGAAGGTCGTCGTGGTGATCGCCGCCGGTGCCTCGGTCTGGTCGGTGGCCGCCGGGCTCACGACGTTCGTCGGATCGGTGGGAGCCGTCCTGGTGCTCGTCGCGCTCCAGATGATCGGGGCGTGGGCCGTCGTCGTGGCCTCGGTGTGGCTGGTGCTGCTGGTGACCTACCGCGCCTATCTGCTGACCCGCTCGCTGTTCGTCGTCGGCTCGCTGCCCGTGCTCATCATGCTCGCGCTGCAGGTGCTGCCAGGGTTGCGGCCCAACGTGATCGAGGTGGTGCGGGTCGGCGGTCGGCTCGAGCCCGTGTGGGGCCCGGTGCTGTGGGTCGGCGCGATCACCGGCGCGGTCGTCATGGGTGTGGTGGCGTTCTCCCTGCTGATCGTCGCGGCCTCGACCATCCTCGGTCAGCGCCCGCTGGTGCTGGCGGTGATCGCCACGACCGTCCCGTCGGTCGTCGCCTGGGGGCTGTTCATCACCGACGGGGCCGGGGCGACGCTCGCCTCCCTGGCCCCGATGCTGTTCAGCGCGGCGCTGCTGGTCTGGCTGATCGTGGCGCTGCGTCACCCAGGGCTGGTCCAGCTGCCCATCACGGTGACGCGGCTGCTGGCCGAGGTCGAGGACGGGGTGGTCGTGCTCACCGAGTCCGGCGACATCCTGACGACCAACGCCGCGGCGCGGGCGATGCTGTTCACGGGCATGACGTCGTGGACGAGATACCCCGAGTCCCGGCTGGGGCCCGTGCCCGCCCCCGGGACCTCCTCCCAGGTGCGCACGGCGTCGGGGCGGGTGATCGAGCTGGTGACCGACCGTCTGGACCAGCCGGGCAGGGCGCCGACGGTCGTCGTCACCGCACGAGACATCACCGAGCTGGCGACGCTGCGTGAGCACCTGACCGATGTGGCCTCGCGTGACCCGATGACCGGTGCGCGCAACCGCCGCTACCTCGACGCCCGGCTGCCCGAGCTCGTCGAACGGGCACGGGGCCGCTTCTCGCTGTCGGTGGTGATGCTCGACATCGATCGCTTCAAGCACGTGAACGACACCTATGGCCACGCCATGGGCGACAGGGTCATCATCGGGGTGACCGACGAGATGTGCCACGCGCTCCCGGCCGGTGCCGAGCTGATCCGCATGGGCGGTGACGAGTTCGCGATCATCCTGCCCGGCATGGACCTGCCTACGGCTCGCAAGGCCGCCGAACGGGCGGCGACCCGGTGCGCCGAGCTGCAGTTCGCGACGCGTCAGGAGCCCATCTCGGTCACGCTGAGCACCGGTGTGCAACAGCTCGAGCTCGACATGGACGCCGACGAGCTGCTGAGCGGCGCCGACCGTGCGCTGTACGCGGTCAAGCGTGCCCGCCGGGGGGCGCCGACCGGGGCGCCTGGTCCGGAGGCGGCCCCGCAGCTCGTGCCGCCCGTGCCGACGCCCCTGCCACGCTGCAACCTGCCCCCCCGGGGGGCAGGGGGGTCAGAGCGCTGGCCCTCGGTGGGGAAGGCCTCGCGGATGGGTGGCCTCGAGTGACAGCTCGGGGGCTCGTGGTCGGGTGCGCACGTCCGGCACAGGCCCGGCCCGTCGGCTCCCGCGTCTGATCGGCTCGGCGGCGAACGGCGTGCCGGCCAGGGCGAGGATGTCGCCGACGGCCGACGACGCCCCCGCGATGATCCGGACGTCGCCGGGCCCGTCAGGGCCGAGCAGGGCCTCGATCGCGGCGACGCCCGGCCCTGACAGGCTGGTGGTCTCACGCAGGTCGACGTCGACCGGGACCAGCCCGTTGCGGGCGACCCGTCGCACCTCGGCCTCGAGCTGTGCCGCACGGTGCCGCGACGCCAGGGGGCCCACGGCCTTCACGGTCACCCGGTCAGAGGTCACGATCGTCAGCCGGGTGCCGCCCGGCTCCTCGACCATGGTGTTCTCGCCGGTGAGCAGGCGCAGCGGGCGGCGCGCCGGGCACTCGACCGTCGCCAGGGTGCCGTCCTCGCGAGCCTCGATCTCGACGCGCAGGCCCAGGGCGGCGCTCATCGACAGCCCCCGCCCGCGGTCGCCCGGGTGACGCGTGGGCTCGCGCCACTGACCGTCGTCGGCGACGGTGGCGAGGATGGTCGCGTCCTCGGTGAGCTCGACGTGCACCCTCACCGGGCCGGGCCTGCGCCCGGCGTAGGCGTGCTCGACGGCGTTGGCGACCAGCTCGGAGACCCCGAGCAGCACCCGGCGGCGGTCGTCGGAGGCCAGGCCGATGTCCTCGGCCCAGTCGTCGACCGCGGCCCGGATCTGCCCCAGCCGCTCGGCGTCGGCGTGGAGCTCGATGTCCAGCGGGGCCGGGGCGCCCCGGTACTGGACCCCGAGCAGGATCGAGTCGTCGGCGGTCCCGCCCAGCTCGGTCGGCAGCTGTTCGCACAGCCGGACGACGGGGGAGCCGGTGCGGTCGTCGCTGAGCTTCGCCGCGGCGACGCGGACCCGGTCCAGGGCGCGCGCGGGCCGCTCGTCGATGCCGCGCAGCATCCCGTCGGTGAACATGAGCACCAGGTCGCCGGTGCTCAGCCGTGTCGAGGCCGACCGGTCCCTCGTCCTGGTGCCGAGCGGGCCGTCGCCGGTGGCGGGCAGCAGTCGCGCCCCGGTGCGGCCGATGACGACAGGGGCGGGGTGCCCCCGGGTGACGTAGGTCAGCACGCCGGTGGTCATGTTCAGGCTGGCCACGCACAGCGTCGTCGCGAAGGCCCCGGCGGTGCGCGACGCGAGCAGCTCGACCGCCCTGATCGCCTCGAGCAGCGAGCCGTTGTCGTACAGGCGGGTGGCGAGCACGGCCCGGATCTGCCCCATGGTGGCCACCGCGTCGAGGCCACCGCCGACCACCTCGCCCACCGAGAGCACCAGGCGCCCGTCGGGCAGGTAGACCGCGTCGAACCAGTCGCCGCCGACGTTGGCCGGGTCGGAGGCCGGCAGGTAGGTGGCGGCCAGGTCGGCCCGGGGCAGCAGCGGCACCGTGGACGGGAGCAGCGCCTCTTGCAGCCGCAGCACGTCTTCGGGCAGCTGGTGGCGGGCACGACGAGGGCGCGCGGACGGCCCGAGATCGGTCATGCGCACGCCTCCCCCGGTGTCGGTCACCGCGTCGTTGGGCTGACCGTATCGAGCCTGAGGCGGATGCGCGACGTGAACGCAGGGGTAAGTACGGCCGCGTGCCACAAAACCCCTGGTCCGAGCGAGACTTCGCTCGTCGGGGGATGTGCGGCTGTCGACAGCTTGTCCGTCGACGTTAGAGGAAAGGTCAAGTCAGTGCAAAGAGGAGCCTTTGTGTCGGGGCCGGGCCGGGAGGGGCGCGGTGGTCGGTCTGGTCAGCGGACGATGTCGGCGGCGAGCTGGGCGAAGGCCTCGATGAACACGTCGCAGTCGGCCACGGTGTGCGCGACCGACAGGGTCCACTCCTCCTCGCGGCCCGGCGTCATGAAGACCCCGCGGTTCATGTTGTACAGCCAGGCCAGGTCGGCCAGCTCGCCGTCCTGGAACCTCTTGAAGCTGGCGTAGTCGGTGATCTTCTCCGGCGCGAACGTCACGCAGCCCTTGGAGGCCACGCCCACGGCGTAGCCCGGCAGGTTGTGCTCGTCGATCACGGCCTGGCAGCCCGAGACCAGGTGGTCGTTCAGCGCGTCGAGGTGTGCGTAGGCCTCCGGGGTGAGCACCTGCTCCATGCTCGCGCGGGCCGCGGCCATGCCCAGCGGGTTCCCGTTGTAGGTGCCGACCTGGTACACCGACCCGTCCTCGACCACCGAGAACACCTCCTCGGTGCCACCGATCGCACCCATGGGCAGCCCGCCGCCGAGCGCCTTGGCCAGGGTCACCATGTCGGGCACGACGCCGAAGCGCTCGGTGGCCCCGCCCGCGGCGATGCACAGCCCCGTCTTCACCTCGTCGAAGATCAGCACGATGCCGTGCTTGCGTGTGATCTCGCGGACGGCCTCCAGGTAGCCGGGCTCGGGCAGCACGATGCCGAGGTTCATCATCGCGGCCTCCATGATGACCGCGGCCGGTGCCCGGCCCTGCGCGACCAGGGCCTCGATGCGCCGCTCCATCGCCCCGGCGTCGTTGAACGGCACCGGGACCGTCATGTCCACGCTGGACCGCGGGATGCCCGCGCCGTAGGGCAGCGAGGCGAGGTTGTCCGGGTCGCCGATCTCCCCGTAGGGCACCCCGATCGAGACCATGACGTAGTCGTGGTGGCCGTGGTAGGAGCCGAAGATCTTCACGATGGTGTCGCGCCCTGTCAGCGCGCGGGCGATGCGGATCGCGTCCATGGTCGCCTCGGAGCCGGAGTTGACGTACCGCCAGCGCGGCAGGCCCCAGCGACGCTTGAGCTCCTCGGCGACGACGATCCCGTCCTCGGTCGGCGCCGCGAAGTGGGTGCCCTGGGCGATCCGCTCGGTCACGGCCTTGGTGATCGCCGGGTGCGCGTGGCCCTGCACCATCGACCCGAACCCGTTGTGGAAGTCGATCATCTCGTTGCCGTCGACGTCCCACACGTGCGAGCCGACACCACGGTCCAGGTAGATCGGCCACGGGTCGCGAGCCTGGTACGACGAGGCGACGCCGCCGGACAGCGTCTGACGGGCGCGCTCGTACATCGCGCCGGAGGCCTGGGTGCGCTCGTCCAGACGGGCGGCCTCGCGGGCCGTGAGCTCGGCGATCCGGGCTCGGTCGAGGGTGACGGGGGTGCGGGGGGACATCGTTGCTCCTTCGCTTCGAGCCCCCATGATGGCATCTGCGACGGAGCGGTCACCAGCGCCTGACGACCAGATTCGTCACTTTTGTGCCCCGCGACGACGGAATCCGTCGTCGCGACCCCCTCGCGTGCACGAGATCGTGCATCGTGACCTCTATGTGATCTGGTCCTTCCAGTCGACCACGTCGAGAGGCACCACCAGCACGGGCCGGTGCTGGTGGTGCGACAGGTGCGCCGACACCGACGCGCTCAGGAACGACCGGAGCCGCTCGCGCATCCCGGGCGGTCGCGTCCCGACGACGATGACCGCCGCGTCGACCGCCCGTGCCAGGTGGGTCAGCGCCCGGTCGGGGCGCCCGGCCAGGTACCGGAAGTGCCAGGGGACGCCGGTCGGGCCGACCACGTGGCGCAGGTACGCCTGCATCTCGCGGGAGCGGGTCTGCCAGTCGTCCGGGTCGAGGTCGGGGTCGATGTCGGCGTGCGCGACGGAGCCGTCGGGCCGCTCCTCGGTCACGTAGCGGTGGGGGTCGACGTAGGCGAAGTACAGCTCCCCACCGGTCGCCTTCGCCCACGCGACGGCCGTCAGCGCCACCAGCTCTGGCTGGCCGGGCACGATACCGACCACGCCGGGGTGCCCGGCGAACGGGGTGAGTCGGGACGGGTCCGGCTGCGGAGGTCGCGTCATGCTCCTATGGTCGCGCTCCTCGGCGGGCTCGGCCAAGGGTGGCGTGTCCCGAGGGCCGGCCGTGTCAGACGAGGCTCGGCCCGAGGTGGTAGACGCTCACAGGGGTCTGGCCATGATGTAGTCGTCGTGGACGTGGCCGCCGACGTCGAACTGCTTGGTGCCCACGACGCGGAAGCCGTGCTTGGTGTAGAAGCGCTGGGCGCGGCCGTTCTTCTTGTTGACGCCCAGCCAGCAGACGCGGGCGCCCTGGGCCTTGGCATCCTCCAGGGCCTTGGTCATCAGCCGGGCGGCGACGCCGCGACCGTGCCAGGTGGCGTCGGCGTAGAGCTTGCTGATCTCGACCGCGGGGCGGCCGTGGATCACG
This sequence comes from Micrococcales bacterium, assembly GCA_009785115.1. Lineage (GTDB taxonomy): Bacteria > Actinomycetota > Actinomycetes > Actinomycetales > Cellulomonadaceae > Cellulomonas. The sequence continues at coordinate 58,011 of WQWY01000010.1, read as the reverse complement.
GCGAGCACGTCGGGGTCGGTCGGTTCGGTGCAGACGCACATGCTGTAGCCCACGGGCAGGCCGTCGTGGCGGGCGAGCACGAGGTGGCGGTCCGGGTCGTTGAAGTAGCGGGCGAAGGAGTCCGTCGACAGGTGGTCGAAGATGAAGCGCTGGATCTGTGCCGGGCGGACGCCTGGCGGACACGCCAGGGGGAACGTCCGGGCGGCGAGGGCAGCAAGATCGGCCAGATCGTCGGCGGTGACGGGAGCGATGGTCAGGTGCTGCGGACGTTCCATGCCTCATCATCTCCGAGATCGCGTGCGCAGGTTCGGGCTCTCGAGAGGTGAATTCGGCCTTCTCAGGGGGCGAGAGCGCGAGATGATGGGCCTGCTGGACGGTTCGACGACGACCGACGAGAGGCGAGGCCATGAGCGCGACGGTGCGCAACTTCATCAACGGCGAGCACGCGGACGGGTCCGGGGGCACCACACCCCTGGTGAACCCCTCGACGGGGGAGGAGTACGCCACCGCGACGCTGTCCACCGCCCAGGACGTGGACGCCGCGTACCGTGCGGCGTCGCAGGCGTTCGCGGGGTGGAGGAAGACCACCCCGGCCACACGTCAGAAGGCGCTGCTGGACCTGGCCGACCTGGTCGAGGCCCACGCCGACGACCTTGTGCGCGCCGAGGGCCAGAACACGGGCAAGCCCGACCACCTGACCGCGGTGGAGGAGGTCCCGCCGATGGTCGACCAGATCCGGTTCTTCGCCGGTGCCGCCCGGGTGCTGGAGGGTCGCGCGGCCGGGGAGTACCTGGCGGGGCACACCTCGTGGGTGCGCCGTGAGCCGGTGGGCGTGATCGGGCAGGTGACGCCGTGGAACTACCCGATGATGATGGCCGTCTGGAAGTTCGCCCCGGCTATCGCCGCGGGCAACACCGTGGTGCTCAAGCCCTCGGACACGACCCCGGTGACCACCGTGATGCTGGCCGAGCTGGCCGCGAAGGTGCTGCCGCCCGGGGTGCTCAACGTGGTCTGCGGAGACCGGACCACGGGTGCCGCGGTGATCGCGCACCCCGCCCCGGCGATGGTGTCGATCACCGGGTCGGTGGGCGCGGGCCGGGCGGTGGCTGTCGCCGCCGGCGAGCAGCTGAAGCGCACGCACCTGGAGCTGGGCGGCAAGGCCCCGGTCGTGGTGTTCCCTGACGCTGACCTCGCCGCTGCTGCCGAGGGCATCGCCGGGGCCGGGTACTTCAACGCCGGTCAGGACTGCACGGCGGCCACCCGTGTGCTGGCGCACGCCTCGGTGGCTGACGACCTGGCCGCCGCGCTCGCCGAGCAGGCGAGGGCGGCGACCACGACCTACGGCCGCCCGGCCGACGACGAGGACGCCTGGGTGCCGCCGCTGAACAACGTCCACCAGCTGGCCCGGGTCGAGGGCTTCCTCGGCCAGGTGCCCGACCACGCCCAGGTGCTGGCCGGCGGGTCGCGCCAGGGCGACCGCGGCTTCTACGTCGCGCCCACCGTGGTGTCGGGGCTGAGGCAGGACGACATGCTCTCGCAGACGGAGATCTTCGGCCCGGTCATCACGGTCCAGACGTTCACCGAGGAGGACGAGGCCGTGGCCGCCGCCAACGCGGTCTCCTACGGCCTGGCGTCGTCGGTGTGGACCCGTGACGTGGGCCGGGCCCTGCGGGTCTCGACAGAGCTGGACTTCGGCTGCGTGTGGATCAACACCCACATCCCGCTGATCGCCGAGATGCCGCACGGAGGTTTCAAGGACTCCGGCCACGGCAAGGACCTGTCCATGTACGGCTTCGAGGAGTACACCCGCATCAAGCACGTCATGGCCTCCCTCGACTGACCTCGCCCCGGCGGCCGTGGCCGCCGGGGTCTCGAGGCCCCGCGTCCTCGAGCCCCGCGTCCTCGCTGGACGAGGAGCGTCAGGCGGCTTCGGCCTCACCCGCTTGACGGCGTCGCCGCCGCCCGCGACGCTACTGGTGGTCTTGACGCTACGGAAGCTCTCGAGGTGGCTGCGTGCCTGTGGAACCTGACACGGCGCAGGTGCGGGCGCAGCCGCTCGACGGCCGCGACACCACGCTGCCGGTGGACGACTCCGTGGGGCTGGCGATCGCTGCCCGAGCGCTACGGAGCTCTCGTCTGCCGGTCTTGGTCACCGACACCACGACCGGCGAGATCGTCTGGGCGAACGAGCCGTACTGCCAGATGGTCGGCTGGCCTCAGGCAGAGCTCGTCGGCCGCGGCTGGGAGACGGTGCACACGCAGCAGCCCGACGAGGCGTACGCCGCCCAGATGATCGACATGCTGCTCGCCGGGGAGAGCGTCACCATGACGCTGCTCAACCGGCGCAAGGACGGCACCCGGTTCTGGAGCCGGATGATCGTCACCCCGGTCTGCGACCCCGGCGGGGAGGTCACCCACTGCCTGGCGGTCCACGCGGACGCGACCGGCACGGTCGTCACCGAGCACGCCCAGGCCGCCGAGGCCGAGCTCGCGGCGAACCGGAGCAGCCGGCTGGAGCTGATCACCCAGGCCGTCGACGTCCTGACGGGGCACGTCGATCTCCACGAGGCCGCTGACGCGCTGGCCCGCACCGCGATCCCCGAGCTCGCCGACTGGGGTTTCGTCGTCCTGCTGGACGAGGGCGGCAAGCCCGAGCACGTCACCGGCATCGTCGTCGCCGACCCGGCCAAGCACGAGTCGGCGCGTGTCGCCGAGGCGGACCTCCCGCGCTGGGTCAGCCAGTACCCGATGCAGAGCGTCCAGCCTGAGGGGCTGGCCCTGCCCCAGCTGGTGGACGTCGCCCTGCTCGAGAAGACGATCTCCTCGAAGCGCGTCCTGGACGCGCTGTACGACCTCGGCCTGGGTGCCCGGCTGCCGGTGCCGCTGTACGCCCGCGACCGGACGCTGGGCCTGATGGTGCTGGAGTCGCGCGACCTCGACCGGTTCGACGTCCCTACCATCGTGACCACCACGCTGCTGCGCCACCGGGTCGGCACGGTGCTGGACAACATCCGCCTGTACCAGGCCGAACGGAACGCCGCCCTGACCTTGCAGCAGCGGTTGCTGCCGCCGACCATGACGGTCGACGACCTCGACACCGCGGTGGTCTACCGGCCGTCGGGAAACTCCGCCGAGATCGGCGGGGACTGGTATGACGTGTTCCCGCTCGGCGAGCGCGGCACGATGCTCGCCGTCGGTGACGTCGTGGGGCACGACATGTCCGCCGCCGCGGTGATGGGCCAGCTGTCCGTGCTGCTGCGAGCCCGCAGCTGGACCAGCGCCTCGCCGGGCCCCACGCTCTCGACCATCGCCTGTGCGCTCGACGGGATGCGCTGGGACGACGTGGCCTCGGTCGTGTGCCTGCGCTGGCAGCCCACAGCCGACGGTGGTGGCCACGTCGAGTACACCAACCTCGGGCATCCCGCCCCGTTCGTCCGGCTGCCCGACGGCAGCGTCTACCAGATGCGTGGGGCGCACAGCCTCCCGCTCGGTCTGCACGACCCGGCCGTCGACGTCGGTCAGGACGAGCTCGACCTGCCTGCCGGGTCGGTCGTCGTGCTGTACACCGACGGCCTGGTCGAGCGCCGTGACCGGTCCCTCGAAGAGGGTCTGGCCGAGCTCGCCCAGGCGCTGCGCGACGCCCCGGACGGCAGCGCCGCCCAGATCCGCGACCATCTGCTCCAGACCCTGGTCGACGGCAGGTCGGAGGACGACCTCTGCCTGCTCGTCGTGCGAGGGCTGGACGCCTGAACGAGGCGAGAGGCTCGTCCACGGTCGTCCCTGGTGACGGCGGGCGAGGGGGTGCCGAGCAGAGCTGAGTGGAATAGACTCAGCTCTGACGAGGTTGGGACCGTCGAACAGCCACCAGGATCATCCACCCAGACCAGGAGAGGCAGGCACCCATGGACGTCAAGTACACGACCAGGTCGCAGGAAGCCCTGGGTGATGCCATCCAGCAGGCCTCGGCCGCGGGCAACCCCCAGCTGGAGCCGGCGCACATCCTCGGCGCGCTGCTCTCTCAGGAGGGCGGGGTGGCGAACGCGCTGCTCGACGCGGTCGGGGCCGACCGGTCGACCCTGGGGCGCTCGGTGCGCGGGCTCCTGGTCGAGATGCCGCAGTCGTCGGGCAGCACCGTCGCCCGGCCGACGGCCTCGCGCGCCACGGCCGCCGCCCTGGAGGCCGCGAACGCCGAGGCCCGCTCCCTCGGTGACGACTACGTGTCCACCGAGCACCTGCTCGTCGGTCTGGCGTCCGGGCAGTCCAACGTCGCTGACGCGCTGCGCGCCGCCGGGGCCGGCCGTGACGCGCTGGTCGCGGCGCTGCCCGGTGTGCGCGGAGACCAGAAGGTGACCAGCCCCAACCCCGAGGGGACGTTCAAGGCGCTGGAGAAGTACGGCCTGGACCTCACCGAGCGTGCCCGTGACGGCAAGCTGGACCCGGTGATCGGGCGCGACGTCGAGGTCCGCCGCGTCGTGCAGGTGCTCAGCCGCCGTACCAAGAACAACCCGGTGCTCATCGGTGAGCCCGGCGTCGGCAAGACGGCCGTCGTGGAAGGCCTGGCTCAGCGCATGGTCACCGGCGACGTCCCGGAGTCGCTGCGCGGCAAGCGGCTGATCTCCCTGGACCTGGCCTCGATGGTGGCGGGCGCCAAGTACCGGGGGGAGTTCGAGGAGCGGCTCAAGGCCGTCCTGGCCGAGATCAACGACTCTGACGGTGAGATCGTCACGTTCATCGACGAGCTCCACACCGTCGTCGGCGCGGGTGCGGGCTCGGAAGGTGCCATGGACGCGGGCAACATGCTCAAGCCCATGCTGGCTCGTGGCGAGCTGCGCCTGATCGGCGCCACGACCCTGGACGAGTACCGCGAGCGCATCGAGAAGGACCCCGCCCTGGAGCGCCGGTTCCAGCAGGTGTTCGTCGGTGAGCCGTCGGTGGAAGACACGATCGCGATCCTCCGCGGCCTCAACGAGCGGTACGAGGCGCACCACAAGGTGACCATCTCCGACTCCGCGCTCGTCGCGGCGGCCACGCTGTCCGACCGCTACATCTCAGGACGACAGCTGCCCGACAAGGCCATCGACCTGGTGGACGAGGCGGCGTCGCGGCTGCGCATGGAGCTGGACTCCTCACCGGTGGAGATCGACGCGCTCCAGCGTCAGGTCACCCGCCTGGAGATGGAGGAGGTCGTGCTCTCGGAGGCGACGGACGCGGCGGCGGCCGACCCGGCAGCCGTCGAGCGGCTGGCCCGGCTGCGCCACGACCTGGCTGACCGGCGCGAGGAGCTCGCGGCGCTGAACGCGCGCTGGGAGAAGGAGAAGGCCGGCCACAACCGGGTCGGTGACCTGCGCGTGAGGCTGGACCAGCTGCGCTCGGACGCCGACCGCGCCCAGCGCGTGGGCGACTACGCGACCGCCGGGAAGATCATGTACGGCGAGATCCCCGCGATCGAGGCGCAGATCACCTCGGCCGAGCGCGACGAAGACGCCGTGGACGAGGCCGACGAGGCGCCGATGATCGCGGACAAGGTCGGGCCCGACGAGATCGCGGAGGTGGTCTCGGCGTGGACCGGCATCCCGGCGGGGCGTCTGCTGGCCGGGGAGACCGCGAAGCTGTTGCACATGGAGGACGAGCTCGGCAGGCGCCTGATCGGCCAGACCAGGGCCGTCGCCGCGGTGTCAGACGCGGTGCGCCGTGCCCGGGCGGGCGTGGCCGACCCCGACCGGCCGACCGGGTCGTTCCTGTTCCTGGGGCCGACGGGCGTCGGCAAGACCGAGCTGGTCAAGGCCCTGGCGGACTTCCTGTTCGACGACGAGCGCGCCATGGTGCGCATCGACATGTCCGAGTACGGGGAGAAGCACTCCGTCGCGCGCCTGGTCGGTGCCCCTCCGGGCTACGTCGGCTACGAGGAGGGCGGGCAGCTGACCGAGGCGGTGCGCCGTCGGCCCTACTCGGTGGTGCTGCTGGACGAGGTGGAGAAGGCCCACCCCGAGGTGTTCGACGTGCTGCTCCAGGTGCTGGACGACGGCCGGCTCACCGACGGCCAGGGCCGCACGGTGGACTTCCGCAACACCATCCTCGTGCTCACGTCCAACCTCGGCAGCCAGTTCCTCGTCGACCCGCAGCTGACCGACGAGGGCAAGCGCGACGCCGTGATGGACGCGGTGCGCTCGGCGTTCAAGCCGGAGTTCCTCAACCGGCTGGACGACGTGGTGATGTTCGACGCGCTGTCCCTGGCCGAGACCGGGAAGATCGTGGACCTCCAGGTAGCCGCGCTCGCCAAGCGCCTCGCTGACCGTCGGCTCACGCTGGACGTCACCCCGGCCGCGCTGGAGTGGCTGGCCGTCGAGGGCTACGACCCCGTCTACGGTGCGCGTCCGCTGCGCAGGCTGGTCGCCAGCCAGATCGGTGACCGCCTGGCTCGCGGCATCCTCGCCGGCGAGATCCACGACGGCGACACCGTCACCGTCGACCTGGCCGACGACGGCCTGAGCGTCACGGGGTCGCGTAGTCAGGGATGAAGGCGTCGATCATCCAGTCGGTGTCCTCGGTGCGGGCCGCCGACCCGGTGAACTCGCTGTCGTTGATGAGCAGGAAGTGCGTGTTGATCGGCGGCCCGGCGTTCCAGGTGACGTCGATGGCCTTCCACTCGCCGTTGATGTTGACCTTGTTCCAGGCGTGCGCCCCGCCGTTCTCGGTGAGCGTGCCGGAGACGAAGACCGAGGTGACCCCGGCGGCGTTGGCGAGCAGGTTGAACGCCTGGGCGTAGGACTCGCACACGCCCTTGCCGTTCATCATCACGCCCGTCGCGTTCCAGGCGTACAGGAAGGCCTCAGGCGCCCGGCCGCTGTTGGCCTCGAGAGCGTCGGCCGCGTCGTCGTCGTAGGTGGCGTTCCTGGTCAGCCAGCGGTTGATGGCGACGACCTTCTGCTCGTCGGACATGGACTCGTCGATGATCGCCGCGAGGACCTCCTCGGACCTCGTGAGGAGCTGGCGCTGCAGGGCCGCGTGCTCGTCCGCCCCGTACCCGTAGACGACCCGGCAGGTGTAGCCCGCGCAGGAGTACCGCGAGACGTCGATCGCGTACGGGTTCTGGAAGGCGGCCTCGAGCAGGGCGTCCTCGAGCTCGGGGCCCGAGGCGTCCTGGCTGTGGTCGCCCACGCGGATGGTCTCGTCGCGGACGATCATGCTCTGGCCGAGAAACCTGACCAGGTCGGTGGAGCCGTAGACCGGGTACGGGGTGTCGTTGGGCGGGAAGGGCGAGGTGCTGTCGGGCTCCTGCGAGGGCTGGGCCTCGATGGAACCTTCCTGGACCGTCTCCTGGAGGCTCTCCTCGAACCCCTGGCGGAACCCTTCGCCAAAATCTTCGGCGAACCCGATCCAGAACGGGATGCTCAGCAGCAGGGTGACGAAGCCGGCCACCACACCGCCGATGGCCAGGCCCCGACCTTTCTCTCGCCGGGTGCTGATCTGGTTGAGAGCGACGAAGCCGGTGATGATCCCGACGAGGGAACCGATGCCGCACAGCCCGAGGATCCCGGTGACCAGCGATGTGATCGCCAGCCCGTTCGTCTTCTGCGGCGGTGCGAACCCGCCCGGCTGAGGTGAGCCGTAGGGCCCGTAGACGGCCGGAGGTGGCGTCCCCCAGGCGGGAGGCGTCGGTGAGCCATGACCGGCCGGCGTGCCATAGCCAGGGGCGGTGTAGGGCGGCGGCGGGCCGTGTCCCGGCGGTGGGCTGTAGGCAGACGGTGGGCTGTAGGCCGGGGGCGGGCTGTAGCCCGGTGAGGCGTGCACCGGTGGCGGACCGTAGGGCGGGGGCGTGCCGTAGGCGGGTGGTGCGCCGTAGGGGGGCGGTGCGCCGTACGTCGGTGCTGCGGAGACAGGGCCGCCAGCCGCCCAGGGCGCGGCCTCCGCCGAGCCCGACGTCCCGCGGGGCTCGCCAGGGCTGGGCGGGGCGAACGGGTTCGGCGGCACCTGGGTCACCGGACAGAACCTACCGGGCACCGTGGGGCGGCGATGCCCGTTTTGTCACCTCGCGGCGAGGAATCACGCTGTTGCCGCGTGAGCCTCCCAGGGCTGTCCGAGCCTCACAGGGTCAGCAGCATCCGGGTGTTGCCCAGGGTGTTCGGCTTGACCCGGGCCAGGTCCAGGAACTCGGCCACCCCGTCGTCGTGGGAGCGCAGCAGCTCGGCGTAGACGTCCGGGTCGACCAGGGCGCCCTCGATCGGGACGAAACCGTGAGCGGCGAAGAACCTGACCTCGAAGGTCAGGCAGAACACCCGGGCCAGGCCCAGCGCCCGCGCCCGGTCCACCAGCGCCGACAGCAGGGCGTGCCCCGCCCCGGTGCCCCGGTGGCCCTCGGAGACCGCGAGGGTGCGAACCTCGGCGAGGTCTGACCACATGACGTGCAGCGCCCCGCAGCCGATCACCCGCGTGCCGTCGTCGCCCAGGTCGATCTCGGCGACGAGGAACTCCTGGACGGCCTCGTAGTAGGCGACCTTGTCCTTGGCGAGCAGGATGCGCTCGGCCGCGTAGGGCTCCACCAGCCCATGGATGGCGGGGACGTCGCGAGGCAGAGCCGGGCGCACCTTCACCGGAGGGGTCATGCCGTGCAGGCTAGCTCTCGCCACGACGGGACCGCCAGAGCATTCCTACGGGCTCCCCGAGCCTGTGGGGCGGTCGCCCCCAGGTCACGGTCGATGCCCTGAGAGGATCGTCTCCATGGGTGGCAGGTACGTCCTCGCGATCGACCAGGGAACGACGAGCACGCGGGCGGTCGTCGTCGACCATGCCGGCCGCGTGGTGTCCGTGGGCCAGAAGGAGCACGAGCAGATCTTCCCCAGGCCCGGCTGGGTCGAGCACGACCCGCACGAGATCTGGGCGGCGGTCCGCGAGGTCGTCGGTCTCGCGCTGAGGCGGGCCGGCCTGACCCACGACGACCTCGCGGCGGTGGGGGTCGCCAACCAGCGGGAGACCACCGTGGTCTGGGACCGGGCGACCGGCGAGCCCGTCTGCCGCGCGATCGTCTGGCAGGACGTGCGCACCCAGGCGATCACCGAGCGGCTCGGTGCCCTCGGCGGGGGTGCCGACCGCTACAGGTCCCGGGTCGGCCTGCCGCTGGCCACCTACTTCTCGGGCCCGAAGATCGCCTGGGTGCTCGAGAACGTGCCCGGTGCCCGTGAGAGGGCCGAGGCCGGTCGGCTGGCCTTCGGCACCGTCGACACCTGGGTGCTGTGGAACATGACCGGCGGGGTGGACGGCGGTGCGCACGTCACCGACGTGACCAACGCCTCGCGCACGATGCTGATGGACCTGCGCACGCTCGCCTGGGACGAGCAGATCGCGGAAGAGATGGGTGTGCCCCTGTCGATGCTGCCGAGGATCTGCTCGTCGTCGCAGGTCTACGGTCACGGCCACCCGGACGGGCCTCTGCCAGGTGTGGCGCTCGCGGGCGTCCTGGGCGACCAGCAGGCGGCGACCTTCGGCCAGGCGTGCTTCGAGGTGGGCGAGGCCAAGAGCACCTACGGGACGGGCAGCTTCATGCTGCTGAACACCGGGGTGCGGCCCGTCATGTCTTCTCACGGTCTGCTCACGACGCTGTGCTACCAGATCGGTGACGCGGCGCCGGTGTACGCGTTGGAGGGGTCCGTCGCGGTCACCGGGTCGCTCGTCCGGTGGCTGCGCGACAACCTGGGCATCATCTCGTCCACCGCGGAGGTGGAGCGGCTCGCCGCCGCCGTCCCCGACAGCGGCGGCGCGTACTTCGTGCCAGCCTTCTCTGGCCTGTTCGCCCCGTACTGGCGGGCTGACGCGCGCGGCGTGCTCGTGGGCCTGACAGGGTTCGTCACCAAGGAGCACATCGCCCGGGCGGCGCTGGAGGCGACCGCCTTCCAGACCCGTGAGGTGTACGAGGCGATGAGCGCCGACGCGGGCGTGGAGCTCTCCGCGCTGAAGGTGGACGGCGGCATGGTCGTCGACGAGACGCTCATGCAGATCCAGGCCGACGTCCTCGGGGTCCCGGTGATCCGCCCGGAGGTCACCGAGACCACCGCGCTGGGCGCCGCCTACGCGGCCGGCATCGCCGTCGGGTTCTGGGAGGGCACCGCTGACGTCGTCGACCGCTGGGCGCAGGGCGCGCGTTGGGAGCCGCGCATGGCCGAGGACGAGCGTGCCCGCCGGTACCGGCTGTGGAAGAAGGCCGTCACCAGGTCGTTCGACTGGGTGGACGACGACGTGCGCTGATGCGCCTGACCCTCCCCGTGCAGCCGGGTCAGGCGCATCAGCCTGTCCAGGCCGTGCGGCCTGGGCCCTGCGACCTTCTCTGTGCCCCGACGCCGCACCACCGGACGCCGGGACACAGAGAAGGGCCTCTCTCGGTCGCGAGCGATCACACGTCGCGGCCGCGCAACCGGATGCCGGCCAGCGTCAGCGCCAGGGCGGCCCAGGCCAGCAGCACCAGGTAGCCCTGCCAGGGGCTGAGCACGATGGCCTCGGTCATCGCTCGTACCTGCTCGATCTCCTCGTCGCCGAAGAAGATACGAGAGCCCGCGGTCTGCGGCAGCCACGGGGAGATCAGCTCGATCGGGCGCCACGGGATCACCGCGAAGGCGTTCTCCACCACCACCAGCAGAGCCATCAGCAAGGCGATGGCCCCCGCCGTGCTGCGCAGCAGCGCACCCAGCCCCAGGCCGAACAGGGCGATCGCGACCAGGTACAGCGGGGTGGCGGCGAGGATCCGCGCGTTCTCCGCGGTGCTCAGGCCGAACTCGGCGGCATCGCCAGCGATGAGCAGCCCGACGCCCAGGCTCAGCCCGGTAGCCACGACAGCGACCAGCAGCGTGATCGTCGAGACCACGATGGCCTTGGCGGTGAGCAGTCGCAGGCGGAAGGGCACCGCGGTGACCGTCGACCGGATCTGGCCTGTGGAGTACTCCGCCGTGATGGCCATCACGGCCAGCACCACGATGGCGAGCTGGGAGAACTGTGCCCCGGCGACGGCCAGGGTCGTAGCATCGATGGAGATCCCCATGCTCTCCAGCTCGTCCATCCGCATGGTCAGCCCGATCAGCGCCCCCATGCCGACGTGTACCAGCACGGCGATCAGGAGCGTCCACCAGGTGGAGCGCAGGGTGGTCAGCTTGCGCCACTCCGAGACCAGCACCCGGGGCAGGGTCAGCCGCGCCGAGGCGGAGACGTTCGAGCGGGCGGCGGCCGGTTCCAGGGTTGTCGTGCTCATCGGGCGACCTCCGTCGCGGTCGGGGCGGTCGGGGCCGGGGCGCTGGAGCGGTACTCCACCTCGTCGGTGGTCAGCGCGAGGTACGCCTCCTCCAGGGAGGTGCTCACCGGTGCGAGCTCGTGCACCGCGATGCCGGCAGCCAGCGCCGCCTCGGCCACGTCCTTGGTGCCGGCGATGATCTCCAGGTGCTCGGTGTCGGTCTGGGTCACGGTGAGGCCCCGGGCGCGCAGGGCGGTCGCGAGCTCGGCCGCGCGCGGTGCGCGTGCCCGTGACGTCTCGTGCCCCGGCCCGGCCAGGAGCGTGGCGATCGGGGCGTCGGCGAGGATGCGGCCCCGGCCGATGACGATCACGTGGTCGGCGGTCTGCGCCACCTCGGCCATGAGGTGGCTGGACAGGAACACGGTGCGACCCTGGCTCGCCAGGTGCTTGGCCAGGTCTCGCACCCAGATGACCCCTTCAGGGTCCAGGCCGTTGACCGGCTCGTCCAGGATCAGCGTGCTCGGGTCGCCGAGCATCGCCACCGCGATGCCCAGCCGTTGACCCATGCCGAGGGAGAAGCCCTTGACGCGCTTGTCGGCCACCGACTCCAGGCCGGTCATGCCCAGCACCTCGTCCACGCGGGCCTTGCCGATCCCGTGCGTCGCGGCGACGCACCGCAGGTGCTGGCGCGCGGTGCGGCCCGGGTGCATGGCCTTGGCGTCCAGCAGCGCTCCCACCTGGGTCAACGGTGCCCGGTGGTGGGCGTACGGCCTGCCGTTCACGGTGACCGCGCCCGCGGTGGGGCGGTCGAGCCCCACGGCCATCCGCATGGTGGTCGACTTGCCGGCACCGTTCGGGCCGAGGAACCCGGTCACCCGGCCTGGCTCGACGGTGAACGACACGTCGTCGACGGCGCGCACGCTGCCGAACGTCTTCGACAGCCCTCTGGCGACGATCATGGGTCGGACCTCTTTCGAGATGGGTTGCTTCCGGGGTGAAGTGTCGCGCCGTGAGCCGGATGTTGTGCATAGCCCGCAAGACGGATCCGTGCGGTTCGGGCCTCCTCCTCAAGGAGGAGGTAGTTTCCACCCATGCGCCTAGCCACCTGGAACGTGAACTCCGTCCGCTCTCGCGTCGACCGGGTCCTGGCGTTCTGCGAGAGCGCGGAGATCGACGTCCTGGCCATGCAGGAGACGAAGGTCTCTGACGAGAAGTTTCCCCGCGACCGGTTCGTCGACGCCGGCTACCAGATCATCACATACGGGCGCGACCAGTGGAACGGTGTCGCGGTGGCCTCCCGCGTCGGGGCCGACGAGGTCGAGCGCGGGTTCCCCGGGATGCCGGGGTGGCCAGACCCGTCGGTGCCCGAGCCTCGGGCGCTGGGCGTGACCTGCGCCGGGGTGCGGGTGTGGAGCCTGTACGTGCCCAACGGCCGGGAGGTCGACGACCCGCACTACACCTACAAGCTGGGCTGGCTGGCCGCGCTGCGCGACGCCGCCGCCGGCTGGCTGGCCGACGACCCGCAGGCGGCGATCGCGCTGGTCGGAGACTGGAACGTGGCCCTGCTGGACACCGACGTGTGGGACCCGGCGTTCTTCGCCGGGCGCACGCACGTCACCGAGCCGGAGAGGGCCGCCCTGAGGGCGTTCGACGCCGCCGGGTACACCGAGATCACCAGGGTGCACGTGCCCGCCGAGCACACCTACACCTACTGGGACTACCAACAGCTGAGGTTCCCGCGCGGCGAGGGCATGCGCATCGACCTGGCGTACGTCTCGCCGGCCCTGGTCGGCAAGGTCACCGGGGTGAGCATCGAGCGTGCCGAGCGCAAGGGCAAGGGGCCGTCCGACCACGTGCCGGTCGTGCTGGACATCGACCCGGCGGCAGGTGGCTGAGGTCTCACCCGTGCTCGGCGGCGCGATGGGGGCCTGTTGTCCTATCTAGTCCGGCACACGCCTCACGATCGGGCGCTCTATTTCGTACAAACGTGCCCGATGTCGACGCGGGCACCAGTATTTTCCGCTAAGCTCTGCGCTATGAGCGAGGTGCCTCCGAATCCCTACAGCACGCCCGACCCGAACGACCCGAACGCCCAGGGAGGTGCGCCCCCGCCCCCGCCGCCGGGCCCCCCCGGGTACACCCCCGACCCCGGCCAGGCCGCTCCCGGGTACGGCGCCCCGCCGCCTCCGGGGTACCAGCCCGAAGGCGCCCCGCCGCCGCCTCCTGCTCCTGGGTACCAGCCTCCGGGGTACCAGCCCGGGGGGTCGCCCAGCTTCACGCCCGCACCGCCGCCCGGTGGCCCGGCGCCCTACCCGGGGCCGGGGCAGTCGTACTCCCCGGGTGGGTACGCGGGCACGACGGACTCGGGGGAGCGGACGAACGGCCTGGCGCTCACCGCGCTCATCACCGGCATCGTCGGCCTGTGCCTCCCGATCGTCGGGCTCGTCGCGCTCATCACCGGTCTCATGGGGCTCGGCAAGATCAAGAAGGGTGAGGGCAAGGGCAAGGGGCTGGCCGTCACCGGTGTGATCCTGGGTGCTCTCGGGATGATCGGCGGCATCGTCCTCGGCGTCCTCCTGGTCACGGGTGTGGTGAAGCTCGGGGAGGCGGTCGAGGACGCCGTGGCGACCTGGTCCCCGACGATCGAGACCCCCACCGTCACCCCGACGGACGACGAGACCGACGACCCGTGGACCGGCAGCGGGAGCGGCATCCCCGGCGCCTACACGCTCGACCAGAACATCCCTCTGGGCACGTGCTTCGACGTCTACTCGAGCAAGTTCGACTTCTCCGACGCCCGGCGGGTCGACTGCGAGACCCCGCACGCGCTGGAGATCATCTCGACCTTCACCTGGTCCAGGGCTCCGGTCAACCAGTCCGACCCGATCATCGACGACCAGATCACCACCTGCTGGCACGACGTGCTCGCGCCGATGGTCCAGGGCAACGAGAAGTGGTACAACGACTCCAACGTCGACATCTGGTACCCGAGCGCCCGTCAGATCAACCAGGGTGACAACACCGGGTACTGCGTGCTGCGGCCTGAGGACGAGACCGACCTGCTCGTCGGCTCGCTGATCGCCGGCACCTTCCAGGGCGTGCCCTGACCTGGGGCCCGCCAGGCTACGCGCAGCCGTACCGGGCCGGTGGGTGGACGGGGCCTCCCGTCCGCCCCCGGCTCGACGGTCTCGCCGTCGCTGCCCTGGTCTGTGCGCTCGTCGGGCTGTTCCCGCTGGCCCTGGTGCTCGGCGCCCTCGCCTGGCGCCGCACCGCGGCCGACGGGACCAGGGGTGGCGTCCTGGCGAAGGTCGCCGTCGTGCTCGGAGCCGTCCAGACGCTGGTGGCCGGGGTGCTGCTGGTGGTCCTCGTCCGTAACGTCCAGGCCTCGCAGCCGCTGCCGGTCGAGATCACCACGGCACGTGACGCGCACGTCGCCCAGCTGGTGGTCGGCCACTGCCTGGCCGACCTGCCGACCGCCGCTGTGGTCGACACGGTGAGGGTGGTGCCCTGCGACGGGCCTCACGCGGCCGAGGTGATCGTGCGTGAGTCGCTCGCCGTCGATGCCGCGGGTGCGTGGCCCGGGCAGGTGAACCTGGACGAGGCGATCGCCGCGGTGTGCCGTGCCGAGGCCCCAGACCTGGCCGTCGCCGGACGTCTGGTCAGCATGGCTCCGACGAGCGAGGGCTGGGCGAGGGGCGACAGGACCGGCCTGTGCCTGGCGCTCACCTGAGGCACCCAGGGAGAGCGTCGGCGGTGGCACCCTTCTGAAAGCTGGCACCGTCTGCGGACAGAGTGCCGTCGCAGACAGAGCACCGTCAGAGCCTGTGGCGCCCCGCCGTTCGGGTGGATCGCGTGCGCGACCTGTGCCCAGAAGGACAAAACACCCCATACCGGGACGATGCGTGCTTATCGTTGAGGGTGCCCGCCTCCGTGTCGCCTCTGGACCCTGACCTGACGCGACCGCCAGCCATCCCTGACGGTCCTGCTCGTCGTGCGTCTCGCCACGGTCGCCTGCTCCCCCGCCACCCTGTGTGGCGTGGTGTCGCCCTGGGGGTCGTGGTGCTGCTGACGTGCGGTGTCGTCGCCGCTGCCGCGCTGGTCGTCCACCTCTACCAGGCTCCTGACCGGGTGGACGTCTCCGGCCTGCTCGACCGCGACCCCGCCGTCGCGGGCACCTCGGCGTCGGGCGGTGCGGTGAACATCTTGCTGCTCGGGTCTGACAGCCGCATGGACGAGAACGGTGCGGCGATCGACGACGTGGGTGGTGCCGAGGGGATGCGTACCGACACCACGATCATCATGCATGTCTCGGCCGACCGCAGCCGTGTCGAGCTGGTCTCGATCCCACGGGACTCGTTGGTCGACATCCCGGCGTGCAAGGCCACCGGTGGCAAGACCACGGCGCCGCGGTCTGAGGCCATGATCAACTCGGCGTTCTCCCGAGGCTGGGCCGCGGGAGGAGACCTGGCCTCGGCGGTGGCGTGCGCCTGGGTCACGGTGGAGTCGGCCACAGGGGTGCGCATCGACCACGTCGCGCTGGTGGACTTCGCCGGGTTCGAGCAGATGGTGGACGCGGTCGGAGGTGTGGAGATCTACCTGGACGAGCCCATGCGGGACTGGTCGTCCTCGACCCGGCTCGACCTGCCGGCCGGGCGCAACCATCTCGACGGCCCGCAGGCGCTCGACTTCGTCCGTGCGCGGTTCGTCGTGGGCACCGACGGGTCAGACATCGCCCGCATCGCCAACCAGCAACAGCTGCTCGGTGCCCTCGCTCGCAAGGTGTCGGCGTCTGACGTCAGCGACACCGTGGCCCTGACCCGCCTGCTCAACGCGACCTTGTCGTCGATGACCATCGACTCGGGGCTGACGATGGGCGACGCGACGAGCCTGGCCATGTCGCTGCGGTCGGTGCGTGCCGACGACATCGTGTTCGTGACGGTCCCCTTCGCCGCCGCCCCCCAGAACCCCAACCGCGTGGTCTGGACCTCCGAGGCCGACGAGCTGTGGGCCGCGATGATCGCCGACACCCCGGTCACCGATGTGCTCTCCCACCCCCCGACGACCGCTGCCGGGAGGTAGCGGCCGTCGAGGGGAGAGAGGCTGTCGTCAGCTCAGGCTGTCGGTCCACTCGACCAGGGCACCGGTGCCGTTGAGGATCAGCGCGATGACGCCGATGGCGATGGCGACGAAGCCCAGGATCAGGCCCGTCATGGCCATGCCGCTGCCCTTGCCCTGCCCCTTGGCGATCTGGCCGCGCGCGATGAAGCCGGTGATGACCGCCGCCGGCCCGGCGAGGAACCAGAGGCAGCACACGACGACACCGACGATGCCGCAGATCATCGACGTGATCGCCAGGCCGTTCGTCTTCTGCGACGGGTCTTGGTAGACGACCGGGGGCACGGTGCCCGGGTGGCCGTAGGCTGGCGGGCCGGCAGGCGTCGACGGGGGAGGGCCGTAGGCGGGCGGTGGCGGCGGGTAGGCGGGGCTCGCGGGGGGAGTGCCGCCTACCGTCGGGGGCGGGTACCCGGGGCCCGAGGGCGGCTGGGTGCCGCCTGGGCTCTGGTTCGGTTCTGGCTGCGACCACGGCTGTCCGTCTGGGCCGGGTGCGTACGGGTCCTGAGGCGTCTGGCTCATGGGCACGAACCTATCGGAGGTGACCCCGTCGCGGCGCCCGTTCGAGCGACGATTCTTCGACGAGCGAGCGGAGCGGGACGGCGACAGGCGCTCAGGCCGACGGGAGCCGCACCGTCGCCGTCCCGGGGTCGTGGACGACGAGGCCGTCATGAGCCAGCGTGGCGACGCAGCGGTCCAGCTGGGCGCGGTCGGGCCAGGTGATGTCGGCCAGGAGGACGGGGCCGTGGGTGGCGCGCAGGGCAGCCAGCACCTGGCCGCGTGCCTGGCGGTCCGTGCCGTGCCAGGGCTGGCTGCGGCGTCGGTGGGCCTGCGTGTCTGCCGGGCTGCCGGCGGCCAGCCAGGCGCACCGCTGTGCCAGCGGGCAATGCTCGCAGCGCGGGCCGCGCGCGGTGCACACCAGCGCCCCCAGCTCCATGAGCGCCGCGGCGGTGAGCGCGGCACCGGCGTCGTCGTCGGGCAGCAGCGCGTCGGCGGTGGCGGTCTCGGCGGCGACCAGGTGAGGCGGGGGCAGGGCGTCGCCGGCCAGCGCGCGGGCCAGCACCCGGCGGACGTTGGTGTCGAGCACCACGGCGCGGCGCCCGAACGCGAAGGCCCGCACCGCCGCCGCGGTGTAGCCGCCGACGCCGGGCAGGGCGAGCAGCGCGGTCTCGTCGTCGGGCACCTGACCGCCGTGGCGGTCCTGGATCAGCCCGGCCGCCTGGTGCAGCCGCAGCGCACGGCGCGGATAACCCAGCCGGCCCCAGGCGCGCAGCACCTCCGCGAGGTCCGCGTCGGCCAGGTCGGCAGGCGTCGGCCACCGGGTCAGCCACGCGCGCCACACCGGCTCGACCCGGTGCACCGGGGTCTGCTGCAGCATCACCTCGCTGACCAGCACCCCCCAGGGGGTGCGGTCGGCGGCACGCCACGGCAGCTCGCGGGCATGGTCGCGGTACCAGTCGTCGAGGGCCTGCACCGGGCCATCCTCCCTCCGCTCGTCCTTTCTCGGCTCGCGATCTCACGTAGGGTCGTTTCATGGGCGTCGAGAGCTGGGTGGCGGTGGCCGCTGCGGTTCTCGCCCTGCTCGGGGTCGGTCTCGGTCTCTTCTTGTGGCGTCGCCACGTGCGTCTGCGACGCAGCGCGTTCGTCCGTCCCTCCCTGGAGCGGGTCCGCTCGAGGAGCGGCACGGGGTTGCGGATCGCGCTCGTCGTCAACCCGACCAAGCCTGACCTGGCGAGGCTGCGCGAGCGCGTCGTCGCCGCCTGTGCGGACCGTGGCCTCTCGGAGCCGATCTGGTTGGAGACCACCCCGCAGGACCCGGGCACCGGTCAGGCTCGTCAGGCCCTGGCTGTCGGGGCAGACCTCGTCGTCGCCGTGGGCGGGGACGGCACGGTGCGCGCGGTGGCCGAGGCGATGGCGGGCTCGTACGTGCCCATGGGGCTGATCCCGCTGGGTACCGGCAACCTGCTGGCCCGCAACATCGACGTGCCGCTGGGTGACCCGATGGCCGCGTTCGCGACGGCTCTGGACGGGCACGACAAGGCGGTCGACGTCGGGCGGCTGCACGTGGACCGCTGGGGCCCGGACGGCGGCGACGAGCGCGAGCACCTGTTCTTGGTCATCGCGGGGCTGGGTTTCGACGCGGCGATGGTCGCCGACACCGACAGCCACCTCAAGGCGAGGGTCGGCTGGATGGCCTACTTCGTCTCGGGCATCCGTCACCTGCACGGCAAGCGGCTGAAGGTGCGGGTCGCACGGGACGGGGGCGACCCGCAGTCGGCGTGGGTGCGCTCGATGCTGGTCGGCAACTGCGGCCGTCTGCCTGGGGGCATCAACCTGCTGCCTGACGCGTTGCTCGACGACGGGTGGCTGGACCTCGCCGTGATCGACACCCGAGGTGGCCTGGCCGGCTGGGCGCAGCTGTTCGGGGAGGTGGTGCTCCAGGGCGTGGGCTTCCGCAACGTGCTGCCGGCGAAGATCGGCCGGATCGACCACGCCAGGGCCCAGGCGGTCCACCTGGAGGTCACCGGGTCGGCCACGATGCAGGTGGACGGGGACATCGTCGGTGACGTGGCCGAGCTCACGGCCTGGGCGGAGCCAGGAGCCCTGCTGCTGCGCACCGGTTGAACCAGACATTCTTCGCAGGTAGGCAGCATCAGCCAAAAAAGCACCAGAAGCACCTTTTCGATCTGCGCACATCGGTCTTTTCTGGAGAATCCTCTTTCCGGTGGCTCGATCCACGCAGGTCATACAGAATCGGGCCATGGGCGTACGAAAGAAATCCGGTGCGGAGCGCTCAGAAGAGGGCGCGAGACGTAAGAGCGCGAGGTCTGCCCCACGTGTGGCCGAGGTCGAGGACGACCGGCTGAGGGCGGCCCTGGAACAGGTCGGCGGGCTGGAGGCCGTCGAGATCCAGGAGGTGGTCGCGAGGCTCAGGGCCGAGCTCGCCGCGCTGACCGGACAGCTGGAGCAGACGCGAGAGCAGGTGCTCCAGGTGCGCGACGTCGTCACCGCCCAGGCGCGCGGGCTGTACGACGTCGTCCACCCGGCGGAGACCTCCACGAGCCTGGAGGCTCAGCTGTCGGCCGTCCGGGCCCAGATTCGTTATCACGTGGTGGCGGGCCTCGCGGTCTCCGCGATGAGGTCTTACCGGCTCAACAAGTCCGCGACGGACGGCAAGAGGCTCATCGAAGACCTGTCGGCGGCGATGCTCCTCGCCTACAACGCCGAGGCGGAGAACGCGATCAGGACCGTCGAGCCCGGTGGCCTGGTCGCCGCGCGAGCCCGCCTGCAGCGGATCGCCGACCGCGTGGTCGAGGTGGGTCGGATCGTCGACCTGCGCATCACCGCCGAGTACCACCGGCTGCGGATGACAGAGCTCGAGCTCGCCGCGCGCCACGAGGCGGCCCTCGCCGCCGAGGCCGACCTCGAGCGCGAGCACCTGGTGCGGCTGCGAGAGGCGACGAGGGTCAGCGAGGGGCTGCGACGAGAGCGTGCCATCCTCGAGCAAGAGCGTGAGCACTGTGCCGGGGCGCTGGCCCTGGTCCACTCCCGGGAGGACATCGAGGCTGTCGAGGGCTTCGCGGCGAGGCTCGACGACATCGACCGTGCGTTGGCCGACCTCGACCAGCGCACCGTGAGCACCCGGTCCGGGTACGTGTACGTGATCTCCAACATCGGGTCGTTCGGTGACCGCGTCCTCAAGATCGGGGTGACCCGACGCCCAGACCCGACGAACTACGTCCGCGAGCTGTCCGACGAGTCCGTGCCGTTCGACTTCGACGTGCACGCCCTGTTCTTCTCCGAGGACGCCGTCGGTGTCCGAGCCATGCTCCACCATCACTTCGCCGACCGGAGAGTGAACCTGGTCAACCAGCGGCGCGAGTTCTTCTACGCCACCCCGCTGGAGGTGCTCGACGTGCTCGCCGAGCACCGGGTCGGTGGTCTGCTGGAGTTCCGCACCCGACCCGGTGCCGCCGAGTACCGGACGTCGCTAGAGCTGGCTGCCGCCCGCTGAGAGCGGGAGCGGAAGCACCGGAGCAAGAGAGTCCGACAGCTCGCCAGGCTCCTGTCAGCGTGGCTCGCTGTCGCGCAGGGCGGCCAGCCAGCGGCGGGCGTCGGCGAACTCGACGTCTGACGTGCCGACGGTGACCTGCTGCGCGGTGCCGTCGGCGCGGGGGTAAGAGCCGAGGAACCGCACGTAGGGGCAGGTGCGGTGCAGGCCCATCAGCGCTTCTCCGATCCGTTCGTCCATGAGGTGCCCCTCGCAGTCGATCGAGAAGGAGTAGCGGCCCAGCGAGTCACCGACAGGCCGCGACTCGATGCGGGACAGGTTGATCCCACGCACCGCGAACTGCTCCAGCATCGACATCAGGGCGCCGGACTCGTCGTCGGGCAGCTGCACCACCAGCGTGGTCTTGTCCGCCCCTGTCCGTGGGGGCACGTCGCCGGGGTGCCCCACCAGCACGAAGCGGGTGATGAGCCCGTCGCTGTCCGCGACCTGGCGCGCCAGCGCGCTCAGGCCGTAGGCCTCGACCGCGGTCGGTGGCACCAGCGCCGCGTCGAACGCGGGCGAGCGCTCCCCGGAGGCCAGCACCAGGGCCGGTGCGGTGTTGGACGCGGCCGGCACGTGCACCGCACCGGGCACGTGGGTGCTCAACCAGCCTCGGCACTGCACCCAGGCGTGCGGGTGGGCGCTGACCCTGCGCACCTGAGACAGCGTGGTGCCGGGCGCGGCCACCAGGTCGAACTGCACCGGCACCAGCATCTCGCGCAGCAGCACCAGCGGGCTGCCGGTGGCCAGGGCGTCCAGCGTCGCGGTCACCCCGCCGTCGCCGGTGGACTCGATGGCGACCACCGCGAAGTCCGCGGAGCCGGACCGGACCGCCTCCAGCGAGGAGGTCACGTCCGGGTAGGGCAGATACTCCCCCTGCTCGGGAGAGACCACCTGGGCCAGGGCCTGCTCGGTGAACGTCCCCGACGGCCCCAGGTAGGCATAACGCGGCCGATCCATGTCTCTCCTCACGCACTGGTCCCCTGCACGCCCCTCAGAGCCTACGGCCGCCTCGTGAGGTGCGGGCCTCGACGCCAGCGACCTCTGCTGGGCCTGATGTGCTCGGCCGGTGAGGGAGGGGTGAGGTGACCTGCGAAACGCGGGACGAGGCCGGTGGGCGGCCGTAGGCTTGCCGGGTGCGAGCGTGGTGTGGCCGTGGCGTCGCGGCAGGGGTGTCCGTGGTGGTCGCCCTGCTGACGCTCGGCGGGGCCGCCGCTCAGGGCCTGCCCTCCTCGCCGGGGGACGCCGAGGCCGCCGAGCTCCCAGTCCAGCACCGCCCGCTGGTGCTCCTGGGGACCTCCGGGGTGCGATGGTCGGACGTGTCGTCGCGGATGCCGGCGCTCGCGGGGCTCGAGGACGGCTGGGGGGTCGCCAACGCGGCCGTCCGGTCGGTGCGGGCCGTGACGTGCCCGGTCGACGGCTGGCTGACCGTGTCGGCCGGGAACAGGGCCGCGGACGTCCGGCGGGACGTCTGCCGCACCCTCGTCGATCCTGTCGACGGTGAGGTGCCCGTCTGGGCGGAGTACCAGAGAGCCGCGCGAGCCGACGACTACGAGGCTGTGCCGGGGATGCTCGGCGATCTGCTCGCCGAGGCCGAGACCCCGGTCGTGGCGATCGGCCCGGGGGCGGCGATCGCCGTCGCGACGTCGGACGGGTCGGTGTCTGGGTGGCAGCCGCGCGCCGCCGGGGACGGCCTGACCGCGCAGGTGGCCGACGCCCTGGCTGGTGGCGCGGCGCTGGTGGTCGTGGACCTCGGCACGGTGGGTGCGGGCCAGGCGACCGTGGCCGAGGTCGACGCCGCGCTCGGGGCCGCCCTGGCCGGAGCGGGCGAGGCCGACGTGCTGGTGGCCTCGGTGGCCGACCGTGGCGACGTGCCCGAGCTGCAGATGGTCGCCATGACCGCGACCGGTGCCGGTCTGCTCACCTCGACCTCGACCCGACAGACCGGCATCGTGCTGGGTACCGACATCACGACCACGGTGCTGGTTCACCTCGGCCTGGACACCACGCAGGGGATCGGGGCGCCGATCCGCCTGGGCGCCACCAGCGGCGGGGTCGCCACGCTGGTCGACGAGGCCCACCACGCCTCGGTGG
Source organism: Micrococcales bacterium (assembly GCA_009785115.1). GTDB lineage: Bacteria > Actinomycetota > Actinomycetes > Actinomycetales > Cellulomonadaceae > Cellulomonas. The sequence goes on along the minus strand of WQWY01000010.1, from coordinate 35,542 downwards.
TCCGCACGCTGGTGCCTCGGACCTACTTCGGTCTGGTGGTGCTCAACCTGGCCTTCTACGCGGTGGTGTGGTTCGGTCTGGCCCGGCCGGGCGGCGGCGCGTCGGGGGAGGCCGGGCGCCGTCGGACGCTGCGCCTGCTCCGAGTCTCGGCGCTGACGGTGGGCTCGGTCCCGGTCGGGCTGCTGGTGGCGAACCTGGTGCCGTGGTGGCGGGCGTCCGTGCCGGCTCTGGCTCTGTTCACCACCGCGGCCGTGGTGGTGGCGCTCGTCGTGGGGCTCGCCCTGGCCGGGCCGTGGCGCCGTTCGATGCTGGGGTCAGCGGGAGTGGTCGCGGGGATCACGGCAGCGGTGATCGTGGCAGACGTGGTCACCGGTGCTCGGTTGCAGATCTCCGCGGTCATCGGGGTGCCGACCCTGGCCGCGGGGCGGTTCTACGGCTTCAACAACACCGCGTTCGCGCTGGCCACCGCTGCGACGCTGCTGGCTCTCGCCGCGCTCACCGACCCGTGGGTACGGGCCGGGGGGCGCAGGCGCGCGGCCACGCTGGTCGCTGTCGTCGGGGTCGCCATGATCGTCGTCGTCGGGGCGCCGTCGGTCGGTGCCAGCTTCGGCGGGCCGCCGGCGCTGATCCCGGCGTTCGTCGTGCTGACGCTGCTCGTCCTCGGTGCGAGGATGACCTGGCGGCGAGTCGGTGCGGTGCTGCTCGGGGCTGTGGCCATCACCGCTGCCTTCGCCGTGACGGACTGGCTGCGACCGGTCGAGAGCCGCACCCACCTGGGCGGTTTCGTGCAGACGGTGATCGACGGAGGGCTGTGGCCGGTGGTGGCACGCAAGATCTCGGCGAACCTGCACATCATCGCCAACAACCTCCCGCTGACCTTGCTGACGCTGGCAGGGATGGCGTTCATGGTCGCCGTGATGGTCCGTCCGGTCCGGCGGATGCTGCTGTCCCCTGACGGTGGCCGGTACGCCTGGTTGTCGCGCGGGACTGCCCTGAACCGTCTGACCGTCGCCGCGCCGACGCTGGTACCCGCCCTGGCTGCCACCGCCACCGCGCTGATCGTCGGGTTCGCCGTCAACGACTCGGGCATCTCCATCCCCGCCCTCGGGGTGGCGATCACCGTGCCGCTGGTCATCGCCTCGGCGGCGGCGTGGCTGTCCAGCCTGGGCCCGGGTACCGGGCCCGGCACGGCCGCCGCGGCTCTCCCGGTGCCGGACGATGCCGCGCCGAGCCCCGGTCAGAGCCCCGACGACGGCTCCCGGCGAGCCGCCCGGTGGCGCTACCGACCGGTGAGCACCCTCCTGCGTCCCCACGGGCTCCGGCGCTGGGCGCGGGCCCTGCCTGACCTGTCCCCGCGTGGTGGCGCCCCGGTCTTGCGCAGGGTCCGTGCGGGCGTCGCGGTCGCCTTCGGCGTGCTCGCGGCGACGACGGGCCTCGCGGTCCCGGCGTCGGCCGCGGAACCGCCGGCGGAGGGCACCGAGCGGCCGCTCGTCCTGATCGGGGTGAGCGGGCTGCGCTGGGACGACGTCGGGACCCTGGCCACCCCAGAGCTGTGGGACCTGTCTCGCAACAACGCGGTCGGTCAGGTGGTGGTGCGCTCGGCGCGCGCCCGGGCGTGCCCCGCTGACGGGTGGCTCGCCGTCTCGTCCGGGTCGCGGGTGGCCGACAACGGGGTGAGGCGGGGATGCCGCACCCTGCACGACCCGGTCGGCCCGAGCACGGCGCCGTGGCTCGCCGCCTGGCCCGACTACCTCGACTCGGCGGAGCAGCAGGCCTACGACGCGCGGCCCGGCCTGCTCGGTGACCGGCTCAGGGAGCACGGCCTGGTCGCGTCCGCCATCGGCCCTGGCGCCGCCATCGCCCTGGCCGACTCCACCGGCGTCGTCGCCGGGGCCTACGAGCCCCGTCCCGAACGAGCGAGCCGTCTGACGGCCGCCGTCCAGGACGCCCTGGTGTCGAGCAGCCTCGTCGTCGTCGACGCCGGCACGCTGCGCGACCCCGGCTACGAGACGGTCGACCCGCCCTCCGACCCGCCTGTGTGCCTGGAGCCGCCCGCCGAGCCGGGTGACACGGCGACCGAGCCGCCTGGCTCCGACGCGCTGACCGAGCCGAGCCGGGCTGAGCAGGCCGAGGCCATCGACGAGCGGATCGGTGCGGTCCTGGCCGCGACCGCCGACCGAGACGTGACGGTGATCGTCGTCTCGCTGGCCAACTCTGGCCCGTCGTCGCTGCACCTGGCCGTCGTGGACGGGGTGCTGCCTGGTGCGGACGAGCCGGCCACCGGGCTGCTCACCTCGGCCTCCACCCGGCAGGCTGGCTTGATCCTGACCACCGACGTGCTGCCCACCCTGCTGCGCGGGCTGGGGATCGACGACCCTGGTGCCCCCGGTGCTTCCGTCACCACCACGAAGGGCGCGGACACCGCCAGCGCCCGGATGGCCCACCTGAACGACATGGCCCTCCAGGCCGTGCAGATCACGCGGACGTCCAGCGGGTTCGTGAACCGGTTGATGCTCGCCCAGGTGCTGCTCGTCGGTGTCGCCGCGCTGGTGCTCACCCGCGCCTCGCGCTCACCGAGGGGGACGGTCGAGGACTGGTTCGGCCACCGGGCGCTCCCCGCGCTGCGCGTGACGGCCATCGTGCTCGCCGCGGTCCCGGTGTCGTCCCTCCTCGTCAACCTGGTGCCCTGGTGGCGCTCCTCCGTGCCGCGCGCCGCGTTCTGGCTGACGCTGGCCGGGTTCGTCGCGCTCATCACCGTGGCGGCGCTGGGTGGGCCGTGGCGCCGGTCGCGCCTCGCTCCGCTCGGTGTGGTCGCCGCGGTCACCGTCGCTGTGCTCGCGGCCGACGCGGCGCTCGGCGGCCGGCTGATCGTCGACTCCGCGATGGACGCTCACCGTCTGCTCGGTGCTCGCTTCTACGGCGTGGGCAACCATGGCTTCGCGATGCTCACGGTGGCGGGGCTCGTCCTCGCCGCGCTGGTCGCCCGGTGGTTCGTGGCCCGGGGGCGGCGCACGGCCGCCTGGACGTCCGTGGCCGGGATCGGGCTCGTCCTCGCGGTCCTCGTCGCCGCGCCGGGCATGGGGTCGAACTTCGGTGGGCCGGGACCTCTGATCGTGGCGTTCGTGCTGCTCGCGTTCCTCGTGGCCGGCCGGCGGGTGCGCTGGCTCCCGGCGCTCGGCGTGCTGGTCGCGGCAGCGGCCGTCGTGCTCGGGTTCGCGATGCTCGACTACTCCCGCCCTCCCGACGAGCGCACCCACGTGGGCCGGTTCGTCGCGACGGTCATGGCCGGCGGGCTGTGGCCGGTGATCGGCCGCAAGCTGGAGGTGAACCTGCGGCTGCTGGGATCCATGCGCTACGTGCTGCCGACCCTCGCCGGCGGCCTGCTGACGCTGTGGCTGGTCGGTGGGCCGCGACGGTGGGGGCTGCCGCGTCTGCCCCGTGGTGGGCTGGCGGGGCTGGTGCGTGCCGAACCGCTGCTGCGTCCGGTGGCAGCGGCGGCGGCGGTGGGGCTGACGTTGGCGACCCTGGTCAACGACTCGGGCATCGTCATCCCGGCCACCGGGCTGGCGGTGGGGGTGCCGCTGCTGGTCGCCCTGACCGCGTCCTGGTTGTCCGAGCGGGCCGGTGCGTCGTCCGAGCAGGCCAGCGCGTCGACCCTGGAACCGAGCCCTGGGGGGCCAGGAGCCTGACGCGGGTCAGCGCGACGGACGCCCCGACGGCTTGCCCCGCAGGCGACGTGAGGCGTACCGGACCCGGCGGGCGTTGATCGCGAGCTGGACGTCCCGGTACTGCGCGGCGCGGTGCAGCTGGCCGCGCAGGTTGGAGCCGGACGGGCGGTGACGCAGGTCGCACGGGACCTCGAGCACGCGATACCCGGCTCGCAGCAGGTCGATGCTCATGCCCACCTCGACACCCCAGCCACGGGCCAGCGGGGTCGCGGCCTCGTAGGCCTCCCGGGTCAGGCAGCGCATCCCGGACAGCGGCTGGTTCGGGGTCCAGCCGGTGAGCGCGGTGACGGCCCGTCGGGCCGCGCCGACGACGAACCCGTGCCCGGCGGCCCCGGCCTGGGGCGGGAGGTTGGCGATGGTCACGTCGGCCTGCCCCTCCAGCACCGGCAGCACCAGCGCGGCGGTGTTCACCGCTGACTCGCCCAGGTCGGCGTCGAGAAACAGCAGCGCCCTGGTCGGTCGCTCGGGGGTGTCACGCATCGCGACCACGGCGGCGCCCGTCTCCATCGCCGCCGCCTTCCCACGGTTGTGGGAGTGCCGCACGACGACCGCACCGGCGTCACGAGCGATGTGCTGGGTGGCGTCCTCCGACCCGTCGTCGACCACGAGCACCAGGTCGACGTGGGGGATCGCGCGCGCTGCGCGGACGGTGGCGGCGATCCTGCGTGCCTCGTCCTTCGCAGGGATCACCGCAGCGACCCGGTATCGGTCTTTCCCGCGCTGGCCAGACCGTGGAGGCGACGTCGAGCTCACCGTCCCACCTTATCTTTCGTGCCAGCCCTCGCCTACAGGTTCACCCATCTCGTCCCCCGAGCGTCGCTCGGTCGGGCCTGCCGTGCTGCCGAGGCGGGCCGGGGCTGTGGAGGTCTTGTCCACGGTGTGGACGCCCTCGCGGGTGAGGCCGGCTTCACCGAGGTCTCGGCACGCCGTGATGCGGTATCGGTGACTTTGCGTAGGCTGGGCTCGTCATGGATGTCTCCCTCGCGCAGAGTCGCCGTTCCTTACGGTCGTCGCACGGGGGGCTCCGGGTGGTGGACGTCGACGTCGTCGTGATCGGGGCCGGGCGCTCAGGGCTGACGGCCGCCCACCACCTGCGCAGAGCGGGGCTGACCGCGGTCGGGGCGCCCGGCTGGGAGCAGGCGCCGGCGACCTTCGTGATGATCGACGACTCCCCGAGCCCGGGCGGCACCTGGCAAGACCGCTGGGCCGGGCTCCCGGTGGCCGCCGCGCGGGTGTTCGACCTGCCGGGCATGACGTCACCGTCGCCCGACCCGACCGCACCGGCCCGAGACGCCGTCCCGGTCTACTTCCGGCAGTACGAGGCCGCCTTCGCCCTGCACGTGCTGCGCCCGGCCCGGGTCGACCGGGTGAGGCACGACGGGGAGCGGCTGGCCGTGCACACCCACCACGTGGTGCGCCACGAGGACAAGGTGGTGTGGCGGGCACGAGGGGTCGTCAACGCCACGGGCAGCTGGTCGCGCCCGTTCTGGCCGCACATCCAGGGGCGTGAGACGTTCGACGGTCGGCAGGTGCACATCCGTGACCTCGTCGACGTCGCCGAGGTGGCCGACGGGCACACCGTGCTGGTCGGCGCGTGCTCGGCGGCGGTGCACCTGCTGGCGGCGCTGTCCGAGGTCACGAACCTGACCTGGGTGACCCGCCGCCCGCCTCGCATCGCCGACACCGACCTGACCCCGGCGGTGCGCCAGGCCATCGCGCGCGGCGTGGCCGTGGCCCGGCCGGAGCTCGTGCGGATCGGCCGCCGAGGGGTGTGGTTCCGCCCCGGCCCGGTGGAGGAGGGCTGGGTGGACGGCCCGCCGTTCGTCGCCGCGAGGTCCATCGTCTGGGCCACCGGGTTCCGGCCTGCCGTGGCCCACCTGACGCCGCTGCACCTGCGCCTGAAGACGAAGGACGCCCTGGACGGTCCCGAGGTGGTCGCGGAGCCCCGGCTGCAGCTGGTCGGCTCCTCGGCGCCGGGGGGCGGCGGGTCGCCGCTGGTCGCGGTGCGCAACCTCCTGCGCCTCTTGGGCCTCTGAGGCCCGCCAGGTGTCCGCGTGACCGGTCCGCCCCTGCGTGGTACGGCCTCGTGTGGTGCGGCTCTGCGTGGTGCGGTGCGGAGCGGATACCGTGAGGCGGTGACTTCGGTGGTCGACTGGGACGTAGCGGCAGCCGTCGCCGGACGCCTCGCCCCGCCCGGACCGGCGGTCGACAGGGCGACGTCGGCCCGCCTGGTGGACGAGCTGCGCCGCGCGGCAGGGGTCGCCGCCGAGCACGTCGCCGCGATCTCGGGCCTGCGCCCGTCCGACGGGCGTCCTCCCGCGGAGGTGTCGACGGTGCTCGTGGTCGACCGGGCACGGTGGGCGAGGGCGAGCACCGAGATGTTCGCCGCCCTGTCGACAGGGTTGCCCGTGTCGGACCAGGTGCCGCAGGCCGCGCGCCTCGCCGCGGGGATCGAGCTGGGCGGTGTGCTGGCGCTGCTGGCCGGGAAGATCCTCGGCCAGCTCGACCCCTATACGGCTGCCGGCTCGGGAGCAGGCGGCCGGCTGCTGCTGGTGGCCCCGAACGTGCTCCACGTGGAACGGGCCCTGGGGGTGGTGCCGTCGGACTTCCGCCTGTGGGTGGCGCTGCACGAGCAGACCCATGCGTTGCAGTTCGCGGCGGCACCGTGGCTGGCCGACCACCTGCGCGACCGCATCGACACGCTGACCCGCGACCTGGTGCCGGACGGCGCGACGTTACGCCGCCTGGCGGCGAGCCCGCGCGACCTGAGGGATGTCGGCCTGGTCGCGCTCTTGTCCGACTCCCAGCGGGAGGTGTTCGAGGAGGTCAGCGCGATCATGGCCCTCCTCGAGGGGCACGCTGACGTGACCATGGACGAGGTCGGGCCTCAGGTGGTGCCGACGGTGGCGACGATCCGGTCTCGCTTCGAGCGTCGTCGCGACGCCGCGGCGCGGGCGCGAGGCGGGGCCCGGGTGCTGCGGGTGCTGCTCGGCCTGGACCTCAAGCTCGCCCAGTACCGAGAGGGCGCGCGTTTCGTGCGTGGTGTGCGCGACGAGGTCGGCACCGAGGCCTTCAACGCGGTGTGGGCCTCCCCCAAGACCCTCCCGACTCCCGCCGAGATCGTCGACCCCTCCGCCTGGGTCGCTCGCGTCCTGTAGCCCGGATGCCCGGCCCACCCCCTCCTGTCGCGGCCACCCGCTGGGCGGTGCGCACCGCCCTGCTCGCCTTGTCAGAGCCCCCCGCGCTGTCATCGCCCCCCGACCAGGGCGAGCCAGCCTCGCCTGGTCCGTCGGAGGTTCCCGACGAGCAGACGGCCGCTCGAGGGGTCGGGGGTGACGGAGGGCTGGTGCTCGTCGCCTGCTCGGGGGGTGCGGACTCGTTGGCGCTGGCTGCGGCTGCCGGGTTCGTGGGAGGCCGGCTGGGGGTCCGGGTGGGCGCGGTGGTGGTGGACCACGGGTTGCAGGCAGGCTCGGAGGGGGTCGCCGAGAGAGCGGCGGACCAGTGCCGGGGGCTGGGGCTGGAACCGGTGGTGGTGCGGCGGGTGATGGTGGGGGTCGACGGGGGGCCTGAGGCTGCCGCGCGCACCGCGCGGTATCTCGCGCTGGCCGCGTCGGCTGACGACCTGGGGGCCTCCGCGATCCTGCTCGGGCACACGCTGGACGACCAGGCGGAACAGGTGCTGCTCGGCCTGGCCCGAGGTTCGGGGGCGCGCTCCCTGTCAGGGATGCCGGCCCGTCGCGGACGCTACGTGCGCCCGTTCCTGGCGCTGCGGCGCGCCGAGACCGTCGCCGCGTGCGACGCCCTGGGGCTGGATCCGTGGCACGACCCGACCAACACCACCGGCAGCGGCCTGCGCACCCGGGTGCGCACCGAGGTGATGCCGCTGCTCGTGGACGTGCTCGGCCCCGGGGTGGCGTCGGCCCTGGCCCGCACCGCCGACCAGCTGCGGGACATGGCCGACGCCCTGGACCTCGCGGCGGCGGACCTGCTCGCCGACGCCCGCGACGACGACGGGTCGCTGATCGCTGACGCGCTCGCCGCCGCCCCGACGGCGGTGCGCAGGGCCGCGCTGCGAGCGTTCCTGGTGGCGTCGGGCTCGTCGGCGGGGTCGCTGGGGGCGGGTCATGTCACGGCGGTCGAGGAGCTCGTCCTCGACTGGCACGGCCAGGGGCCGGTGGACCTGCCAGGTGGCGTCCAGGCATGGCGCAGGTATGGCAGGCTTCGAGCAGGACTCGCGTCGTCAGGTGACGCGGGACGGCCATAGGGAGCGGGCATGGATGCTGGCGACGTCGGTGACGACCTGGCGAAGGTGCTGCTGACCGAGGAGCAGCTGCACCGCAGGCTGGACGAGATGGCGAGCGAGATCGACGCCGACTACGCGGGCAAGGAGCTGCTGCTGGTCGGGGTGCTCAAGGGTGCGGTGATGGTGATGGCCGACCTGGCCAGGCGCCTGCACCTGCCTGTGGAGATGGACTGGATGGCGGTGTCGTCGTACGGGTCGGGCACCAGGTCGTCCGGCGTGGTGCGGATCCTCAAGGACCTCGACGCCGACCTCACCGACCGCCACGTGCTCATCGTCGAGGACATCGTGGACTCGGGTCTGACCCTCACCTGGCTGCTCGCGAACCTGCGCTCGCGCGGCCCGGCGAGCGTCGAGGTCGCCACCCTGCTCCGCAAGCCCAGCGCGACCAAGGCCCAGGTCGAGATCCGCTACACCGGCTTCCCCATCCCCGACGAGTTCGTGGTGGGCTACGGCCTGGACCACGCCGAGCGCTACCGCAACCTCCCCTTCGTCGCCACCCTCGCCCCCCACGTCTACAGCGCCTGACCACGCCCGTCGCTCCCCGCCAGACCGTCTGAGCCTGCTGGTCCGGCGGAGAGCCCAGACGAGGTGGCATGTGGTCTCACGGCACGGCAGGTGGTCTGACGACGTGGCGGAGGGGTGACCAGGGGTCGGCCTTGGGCGAACAGGGGCGCTCGCGGGCCGGGGAAGGTGGGGGGAGCGTGTACCGTCGTCTGGACCACCAGGTAAAGAACCCAGCGGAGGACGAGGGGCGCCGCTCCTGCTCATGAAGACGAAGAACATCGCTCGCGGACCTGTGCTCTGGATCGTCATCGCCGTCGCGCTCGTGGCTCTCGCGGCGACCTTCCTCAACCAGGGTCCCTCGGTGCAGCGCATCGACACCTCCGACGGGTTGGCGCTGCTGGCCGAGGGCAAGGTGGAGCAGGCGCGCATCACCGACCCGGCCCGCCGGGTGGACCTCACCCTCAGCGAGGCGTTCACCAAGGACGGCCACGACTACGGCGTGAACGTCCAGTTCTTCTACGTGAACGCGCAGGGCTCACGGATCGCCACGGCCATCGCCGAGGCGGAGATCAAGGACGGCTGGACGTCGGTGGTCCAGACCACCCAGTGGTGGGTGAGCATGCTCACGCTGCTCATCCCCTTCCTCATCATCCTGGGCATCTTCTGGTTCCTCATGATCAACATGCAGGGCAGCGGCTCGCGGGTGATGAGCTTCGGCAAGTCGAAGGCCATGCTGGTCAGCAAGGAGTCTCCGCAGGTCACCTTCGCGGACGTGGCTGGGGTGGACGAGGCCCTGGAAGAGCTCGCGGAGATCAAGGAGTTCCTCACCGAGCCGGCGAAGTTCCAGGCCGTGGGGGCGAAGATCCCCAAGGGCGTGCTGCTGTACGGACCCCCCGGGACCGGCAAGACGCTGCTCGCCCGGGCCGTGGCAGGCGAGGCGGGGGTGCCGTTCTACACGATCTCCGGCTCGGACTTCGTGGAGATGTTCGTCGGTGTGGGCGCCTCGCGCGTGCGCGACCTGTTCGAGCAGGCCAAGCAGCACGCCCCGGCGATCATCTTCGTCGACGAGATCGACGCCGTCGGCCGTCACCGCGGCGCCGGCCTGGGCGGCGGGCACGACGAGCGCGAGCAGACGCTCAACCAGATGCTGGTCGAGATGGACGGCTTCGACGTCAAGACGAACGTCATCATGATCGCCGCGACCAACCGCCCCGACATCCTCGACCCGGCGCTGCTGCGCCCGGGGCGCTTCGACCGCCAGGTGGCCGTCGAGCCGCCAGACCTCAAGGGCCGCGAGCAGATCCTCACCGTGCACGCCCAGGGCAAGCCGATGGCGCCCGGTGTCGACCTGGTCGCGGTGGCCCGGCGCACCCCGGGCTTCACCGGTGCCGACCTGGCGAACGTGCTCAACGAGGCGGCGCTGCTCACCGCCCGGCTGAACGAGAAGGTCATCGACGACCACGCGCTCGACGAGGCCATCGACCGTGTGGTCGCCGGCCCGCAGAAGCGCACCAGGGTGATGAACCCCAAGGAGCAGAAGATCACCGCGTACCACGAGGGCGGGCACGCCCTGGTCGCGGCGGCGTTGCGCTACACCGACCCGGTCACCAAGGTGACGATCCTGCCGCGCGGGCGTGCGCTGGGCTACACGATGGTGATGCCCACCGAGGACAAGTACTCCACGACCCGCAACGAGCTGCTCGACCAGCTCGCCTACGCCATGGGCGGGCGGGTCGCCGAAGAGCTCGTGTTCCACGACCCGACGACGGGCGCCTCGAACGACATCGAGAAGGCCACCGCCACGGCACGCAAGATGGTCACCCAGTTCGGGATGAGCGCCACCCTGGGCGCGGTGCGCCTGGGGCAGGAGTCCGGCGAGGTGTTCCTCGGTCGCGACGTCGGCCACCAGCGTGACTACTCCGAGGACGTCGCCGCCAGCATCGACCTCGAGGTGAGGGCGTTGCTGGAGCACGCCCACGACGAGGCGCGCGACATCCTCGTGCAGTACCGTGACGTGCTCGACGACCTGGTGCTGGAGCTGCTCGACAAGGAGACGCTCAACGCCGACGAGCTGGCCGTGGTCTTCTCCTCGGTCGTCAAGCGCGACGAGCGCCCGGTGTGGATCTCCGGGGCCGACCGCGTGGTCTCTGACCGTCCGCCGGTGCGGAGCCCCGCGGAGCTGGCCGGTGCCGACGAGGCGTCGCCGAAGGACGCCCAGGGCGCACCGTCTGACGACCCGGTCCCCTCCGACGACCCCGCCCCCTCCGCCGAGCGGGCTGCTGACTCCGACGACGCCTAGGGCCTAGCGCGACCGACGCCGTGTGATCGGCGTGGGTGAGGTGTCCGCCGCTGAGCGGGTGGGTGCAGCACGACGGCTCGTACCTGGAGTCTGCGACTAGTGCGCGACAGCTCTGCGACTAGTGCGCGACAGCAAGGGGTGAGTTCCGTCCTCTCCTCGCACAGGTGTGTCGGGACACGAAGAGAGGGGAGGGACCGTGCGGTCCCTCCCCTCTGCTACGAGCGGCTCAGAGCGTCAGAGCTCTTCGCTCGCCATCAGCCGGCGGCGGGCGGCGTACGCCAGCCCGGCGCCCAGCAGGAGGACCACGCCAGCGACGAGAGACGCCGTGCGGACGTCGAGGCCGGTCTCCGCCAGCTTCGCCTCGTCAGCGCCTGCGACGGCCCCGCACAGGACCGCCTCGTGCTTGATCTCGGAGGCGGGCACGTAGTCCGGGTTGTCGACGGTCATCGTCGGCTCGCCCTGCGGCGGGATGGCCGGGTAGAGCAGCACCTGCTCCTTCCAGGCCGGGGTGACGACGACCTTCTTCGTCTCGCTGGTCCAGAAGAACCACGCGCTGCTGTTCTCGTTGCCCGACGGGTTGAACACCTCGCCGATCGGGTCGTTCTCGTGACCGGTGCGGTCCGTGGTGTTCGCCTGCCAGTCGCCAGGGTGAGTCGCGGGCGTCGACCCCGTCTCGTTGGGGTTGACGTTGCCCCCTCCGACCCAGGAGTAGCGCTGGTACGTCGTCCGCATCTCGGTGACCGCCTTGTGGCGCACGGTCGTGTACTCCGCAGCCTTTCCGGGCAGGTAGTCCGGGTTGTCGACGACGATCGTCGGCTCACCCTTCGCCGGGATCGTCTCGGTCCAGGCGTCCTTGGGCGTACAGGGGTCGTCAGCGGCGTACGCGGCCGTCGCGAACGCGGGCAGCGCCAGCAGGACGCCGGCGGCGGCCAGGGCTGTCAGCCTGCGACGGGTGGTGCTCGTCGAGTGCATGATCCTCACTTCTTTCGGTGGAGTAACAGGCCGTTGGGTCGGTCAGAGCTCGATCCACCTCGGCACCGTTCCCCGCGTGCTCCGACAGCAGGGCTTCGTACGCCGACGACCGATCAGTCTGTATATACCCCTCTCGCCCCAAAGGCCTGGTGTGTCCCGATGTGTCGGAACTGTGATGATTTTACGGGTGAAGGGATGGGCCGGACGGAGGATCAGGCGGGTGAAGTCAGGACCCCCGAGTGCGTGAGACGGAGGTGTGTGGTACATCCCACACCCCGCGGGTTCTTCGGGCGGCGGGTAGCGTGGGCCTCGTGAGTCACAGAGGGCCAGACGAGCCGGTACCCGTGCCGTCAGGCATGGACCTGGACCGCGTCCGCGCGGCGGTGCGCGAGCTGTTGGTGGGCATCGGAGAGGACCCGGACCGCGAGGGGCTGCGTGACACCCCCGACCGGGTGGCCCGCTCGTACGCGGAGATCTTCGCCGGCCTGGGGGCCGACCCGGGTGTCGCGCTGACGACCACGTTCGACCTGGGCCACCGAGAGATGGTCCTGGTCAAGGACATCCCCGTGCACTCGATGTGCGAGCACCACCTGCTGCCGTTCCACGGGACGGCGCACGTGGGGTACATCCCTGGCCCTGAGGGTCGGATCACCGGGCTGTCGAAGCTGGCCCGGCTGGTCGAGGTGTACGCGCGCCGTCCCCAGGTGCAGGAGCGGCTGACCTCCCAGATCGCTGACGCCCTGGTGGACGGGCTGGCCCCGAGAGGGGTGCTGGTCGTCATCGAGTGCGAGCACCTGTGCATGTCGATGCGCGGCGTGCGCAAGCCGGGCGCGGTGACCATGACCTCGGCGGTGCGTGGGGCGATGCGCGACGTCGCGACCCGCGCCGAGGCGATGAGCCTGGTCCTGAGGCGTCCCTGAGAGCGTCAGGAGAGGGGCGAGGTCCTTCAGGTGCGGACGTGACAGGATGGGCCGATGGAGAGCACGTCGGCCGAGGGTGCCTGGAGCCCGCCGTCGTGGGAGCAGATCGTCGCCGAGCACTCGGCGCGGGTGTATCGGCTCGCCTTCCGGCTGACCGGCAACCGTGAGGACGCCGAAGACCTCACCCAGGAGACCTTCCTGCGGGTGTTCCGGTCGTTGCACACCTACTCGCCGGGCACGTTCGAGGGCTGGCTGCACCGGATCACCACGAACCTGTTCCTGGACTCCGCCCGTCGCCGCTCACGGGTGCGCATGGAGCTCATGGGTGACGAGGCCGACCGGTTCCCCGCCGGGGCGCCGGAGGAGGCTCCCGAGCGCCGCTACGAGCACCAGAACCTGGGTGACGACGTGCAGAGGGCGCTGGACGCGCTGGCACCGGAGTACCGGGCCGCGGTGGTGCTCGCTGACATCGAGCAGCTCTCCTACGAGGAGATCGCGGTCACGCTGGGCATCAAGCTCGGCACCGTGCGCTCGCGGATCCACCGTGCTCGCGCCCGGCTGCGGGTGGCACTGGAGCACCGTCGCCCCTCGGTCGCCGCGCCGGAGGGGGTGCTCGCCTGATGACCCACCTGCGGTCGCGGCTCAGCGCGGTGGTCGACGGGCAGCTCGACCCGGCGCAGACCGAGCGCGCGCTGGCCCACGTCGCCGTCTGCCCGCGCTGCGCCGCGGAGCTCGCCGCGGCCCGCGCGGCGCGGGCGCTGCTGGCCGACACGGCCACCAGCACCCCACGGCCCGACCCGGCGCTGACCTCGCGTCTGCTGGCCATGCGTGCCGTACCGCCGGCACGGCCGGGCGACCCGTTCATGGTCTCCGTCCGAGGGCCCGCGCACCCTTCGGTGGTGGGCGGCGAGCCGGTCGTGCGCGGCGAGCCCAGCATGTACGGCGAGCCGCGCACGTACAGGGACCAGGGTGTGCGCGGCGACCTGGGCGAGAGGCGCCCCTCCCAGGGGTTGGCGGTCGTCTCCCTGGCGGGCATCGCCGTGCTGTTCCTCGCCCACAGCATGGGCGCGGCTGCTCCGCCGGACCTCCCTGAGGTCGTGCTGGCCGGGCCGCAGAGCGCGACGGTGGCCGTCGTGGACCTGGCTGCCCACACCCCGGTGGTGCCTGACCCCGCCGCGCTGCGTGCCGAGGGGTGGGTGATACCTGACACGCTGCCGCCTGGCTGGACGATGACGGCGGCCCGGTCGCACGAGGGCGAGAAGCTGGAGGTCGACCTCGCGGGCCCCGGCGACGCCTCGGCGACGGTGATCGAGCATCACGGGCCGCTGGACGTGGATCACCTGGGCGACGTGCTGCACACCTATGTCGGTGACGTGGAGGTGGCCGTGCTGTCCTCCTCGCCGTGGACGGTGGCGTGGCAGACGGCCGGCACCGTCGTGGAGCTGTGCGCGGACGTCGACGCCGAGGCTCTGGTCGCGTCTTTCTCCGCCGTCGTGCTCGGCGACGGGGGGTAGGGCGTCCCGCGGGGTGCGCGGCGAGGGTAGCCTGAGCCTGTGATCAACGGTTACGAGCTCATCGTGCTGCTGATCATCGCCGCGGTCGTCCTCGGTCCGGAGCGCTTGCCCGGTTACGCCGCACAGCTGGCACAGCTGGTGCGCCGGGGGCGTGAGCTGTTGCGCGACACCCAGGAGCGGGTGAACACCGAGCTCGGTGACGACCTGGACTGGGAGTCGCTGGACCCTCGCCGGTACGACCCGCGTCGGATCGTCCGGGAGGCCCTGAGCGAAGAGCTGCCGCCTCGTCAGCGCAAGACGCCGGACGCCCGCAAGCCCCCGTCGTCACCTGACCAGGGCCCCGTCGCCTTCGACGACGAGGCGACCTGAGCGCCGCGCCCTCACCCCCCGACGACCGCAAGGAGCACCGACACCCATGGCCGACCGTGCCCGCATCTTCTCCGGGATGCAGCCCACCTCGGGTTCTCTCCACCTGGGCAACTATCTCGGCGCGCTCGTGCAGTGGGTGGCGCTGCAAGACTCCTACGAGGCTCTCTACTGCGTCGTGGACCTGCACGCGCTGACCCAGTCGCCAGACCCTGCCCTGCTGCGCGAGCGCACGCGCGCCACGGCCGCGCAGTACCTCGCGGCGGGCGTGGACCCGGCCCGCTCGACGCTGTTCGTGCAGTCGCACGTGCCCGAGCACACCCAGCTGGCGTGGCTGCTGGAGTGCCAGACGGGCTTCGGCGAGGCCAGCCGGATGACGCAGTTCAAGGACAAGTCGGCCCGGCACGGGGCCGAGGCGACCAACGTCGGGCTCTTCACCTACCCGGTGCTCATGGCGGCGGACATCTTGCTCTACGACGCGGCCCTGGTGCCGGTGGGGGAGGACCAGCGCCAGCACCTGGAGCTGAGCCGCACCCTGGCCCAGCGTCTGGTGTCTCGCTTCGGCCCCGGCACGGCGGTGGTGCCCGAGGTCCACATCGTGAGCGCCACCGCGAAGATCTACGACCTGCAAGACCCGACCGCGAAGATGAGCAAGTCCGCGCTGAGCCCGAACGGGCTGATCGAGCTCTTGGACGACCCCAAGACCATCGCCAAGCGCATCCGCTCGGCCGTCACCGACACCGAGCGGGAGATCCGCTACGACGTCGAGACCAAGCCCGGGGTGTCGAACCTCCTCACGATCCATGCGGCGCTGTCTGGCACGTCCGTCCCTGACCTGGAGCGGCACTTCGCCGAGGCGGGCTACGGAGACCTCAAGAAGGAGGTGGTCGAGGTGGTGCTCGGGGTGCTCGAGCCGTTCGCCGACCGTGTGCGCGGCTGGCTGGCCGACCCCGACGCGCTGGACGACGTGCTGGCCGACGGTGCGGCGCGCGCCCGGGCGATCGCCGCACCGGTGCTGGACAGGATCTCTTCCGCGACCGGTCTGCTCCCCGCCAGGGCGGCGCGGTGAGCATCCCTGAGGTAGGCCCTGACGAGCGGTGCATCGGCGTCGCGCTCGCCGTGCCCGAGCCCTACGGCGACTGGTTGGCCGCGGCGCGCTCCCGCGTCGGTGACCCGGCGGCGGCGTCGATCCCCCCGCACGTCACCCTGCTCATGCCGACAGCGGTCCGGCTGACCGACGTCGGTCTCGTCGACGAGCACCTGGCCCAGGTCGCGGCCCAGAACCAGCCCTTCGTCGTGAGGCTGCACGGCTCGGCGACCTTCAGGCCGGTCTCCCCGGTGGTGTACGTCCAGGTGGTGGCAGGGGCGGAGGGCTGCGAGCGGCTGGCCGACGGTGTTCGTCGCGGCCCGCTCGCCCAAGACCTTCGCTTCCCGTACCACCCGCACGTCACCGTCGCGCAGCGCCTGCCTGACGACGTGCTGGACGCCGCCCTCGTGGAGATGTCCGGCTTCGACGCGACGTTCGACGTGACGAGCTTCCAGCGGTACGAGCACGGCGAGGACGGTGTCTGGCGCGTCGTGCGCACCTTCGCCCTCGGTTCGTGACCACCTCGCTCGTGAGGGCCTGCTCTGTGGCGACCCTGCCGGGCAGCGTCCTTGCGCGGGCAGCCAGGCGGGCCCGGTAGGTTCACCGAGCATGGGCACCGTGACAGGCTGGGTCAGGCAGGTGCGTGCCTGGTGGGAGCGGAGCCGGGTCGGCCGGGCCAGCGCGCGGTACGGCCAGGCAGGTGGCACGGTGCTCGCCGCCGGTATCGCCTACACCGCGCTGTTCTCGGTGTTCGCCGCGCTGACGCTCGGGTTCGCCGTGCTCATGGCGGTGCTCGGCAACGACGAGCACCTGCGTGACCGGGTGGTGGACGCCCTGGCCGCGATGCTGCCGGGGCTCATCGACACCGGGGGCGGTGTCGGTGTGGTGTCGCCTGCCTCGCTGCGCCTGTCCGTCGGGTTCACGGTGGCCGGGGTCGTGGCGGTCGTGATGATGGTGTGGACGGCGCTGAGAGCCGTCGGGGCGCTCCAGGCGGGCGTGCGCACGATGTTCGGCCTGCTCCCGAACAAGAACGTCCTGGTCTCCAAGCTGCGTCAGCTCGGCGTGCTCGCGGGGTTCGGCCTGGTCGTCGTCGCCGCGGCGCTGACCTCGCTGGTCGCGGTCTGGGCGTGGGACTGGCTGCGGCTGCGGCACTGGACGGGGGTGTCGGGCCCGCACGCGGCCGGTGTCGTGGCGGCGCTCTTCGTCGACGCCGTGACGTTCGTGCTGATCGTCCGGGTGCTGGCCGGGGCCCGGCCTCCGCGTCGCGACCTGCTGTGGGGTGCGCTGCTCGCCGCGCTCGGGCTCGGTGTGCTGAGGGTGCTGGGCACCTCGGTGGTCGAGCGCGCCGCCTACGCCGACCCGCTGCTGGCCTCCTTCGCCGCGGTCGTGCTCCTTCTCCTGTGGGTCAACATGATGGCCCGCGTCACCCTGTACGCCGCCGCCTGGACCGCCGACCCACCACCTCGGGCCCCGTCGACCGCCCCATGAGCGACGACCGTCAGGCCGTGGGCCTCACAGGCAGACCTGTGCGACGGGAGCCGGGACGACGAAGCCCCGGCCGTGGGGCCGGGGCTTCGTGGGCGCGGTCAGTGGGTGCGGGTGAGCATGGCCCGCTTGACCTCTTGGATGGCCTTGGTGACCTCGATGCCTCGAGGGCAGGCCTCGGTGCAGTTGAAGGTGGTGCGGCAGCGCCACACGCCCTCACGGTCGTTGAGGATCTCGATGCGCTGGGCGGCGCCCTCGTCGCGAGAGTCGAAGATCCACCGGTGGGCGTTGACGATGGCCGCCGGGCCGAAGTACTGCCCGTCGGTCCAGAACACCGGGCAGCTGGTGGTGCACGCGGCGCACAAGATGCACTTGGTGGTGTCGTCGAAACGCTCGCGCTCGGCCGCCGACTGCAGGCGCTCCTTCGTCGGCTCCACGCCCGAGGTGATGAGGAAGGGCATGATCTCGCGGTAGGAAGCGAAGAACGGCTCCATGTCCACGACCAGGTCCTTGATCACCGGGAGCCCCTTGATCGGCTCGATGGTGATGGGCTTGGACGGGTTCAGGTCCTTCAGCAGCGTCTTGCAGGCCAGCCGGTTGCGCCCGTTGATCCGCAGAGCGTCCGACCCGCACACCCCGTGCGCGCACGAGCGGCGGAAGGTCAGGGTGCCGTCCTGCTCCCACTTGATCTTGTGCAGCGCGTCGAGCACCCGGTCGGTGCCGTGCACCTGGACCGTGAAGGTGTCCCAGCGGGTGGTCCCTGCGGGCGCGGGCTCGCCGTAGCCGGCGGGCGCGACGTCCGAGGGGATGTGCCGCATGATCTTCAGGGTGACCGTGAAGGACGGCACCTGGGTGGCCTTCGTGGCCGTGGTCTCAGTCGTCGCAGTCATCAGTACTTCCGCTCCATGGGCTGGTACCGGGTCTCGGTCACGGGCTTGCTGCCGACCACGATGCGGTAGTCGTCGGCCTCCATGCTCGACGAGAACGGCCCGTCGGCGTCGCCGTCCGACGTGCCCCCGCCGAGCGGGCGCCGGTAGACCATCGTGTGGCGCATGAAGGTGGCGTCGTCCCGCTTGGGGTAGTCCTCGCGGAAGTGGCCGCCGCGAGACTCCTTGCGGATCAGCGACCCCAGCACGACGACCTCGGCCAGGTCGAGCAGGAACCCGAGCTCGACGGCCTCGAGCAGGTCGGTGTTGAACGCGTTGGACTTGTCCTGCACCGACACGTTCTTGTATCGCCTGGCCAGCTCGCGGATGTCGGCGAGCGCCTGCTTCAGCGAGTCCTCGGTGCGGAACACCTGGGCGTTGAGGTCCATCGTCTCGGCCAGAGCCTTGCGGATCTCTCCAGGCTTCTCGCCGTCAGGACGGGTGCGGATCGCCTCGAGCTCGGCGACCACGGCCGCGGCCGGGTCCTCAGGCATCTCGACGAAGCTCGCACCGACCGCGTACTCGGCCGCGGCGATGCCCGCCCGCCGGCCGAACACGTTGATGTCCAGCAGCGAGTTGGTGCCCAGACGGTTCGACCCGTGCACCGACACGCAGGCGCACTCCCCGGCGGCGTACAGGCCCTTGATGACGTCGTCGTTGTTGCGCAGCACCTCGCCCTCGATGTTGGTCGGGATGCCGCCCATGAGGTAGTGCGCGGTCGGGTAGACCGGCACCGGCTCGGTGTACGGCTCCACACCCAGGTAGGTGCGGGCGAACTCGGTGATGTCAGGCAGCTTGGCGTCGATGTGCGCCGGCTCCAGGTGGGTCAGGTCCAGGTGCACGTAGTCCTTGTTCGGCCCGCACCCACGGCCCTCGCGCACCTCGTTGGCCATCGACCGGGCGACGATGTCGCGCGGCGCCAGGTCCTTGATGGTGGGGGCGTAGCGCTCCATGAAGCGCTCGCCCTCGGCGTTGCGCAGGATCGCGCCCTCGCCGCGAGCCGCCTCCGACAGCAGGATGCCCAGCCCGGCCAGACCGGTCGGGTGGAACTGGAAGAACTCCATGTCCTCCAGCGGCACACCGCGGCGGTACGCGAGCGCGATCCCGTCACCGGTCAGCGTGTGCGCGTTCGACGTGGTCTTGAAGATGCGGCCGGCGCCACCGGTGGCGAGCACCACCGACTTGGCGTGGAACACGTGGATCTCGCCGGTGGCCAGGTCGTAGGCGACCACCCCGGTGACGTTGACCTCCTCGCCGGCGCCGACCTGCCCGGCCGACAGGTCGTGGTCGACCAGCAGGTCCAGCACGTAGAACTCGTTGAAGAAGGCGACGTCGTTCTTCACGCACTGCTGGTACAGCGTCTGCAAGATCATGTGGCCGGTGCGGTCCGCCGCGTAGCAGGAGCGGCGCACCGGGGCCTCGCCGTGGTTGCGGGTGTGCCCGCCGAACCGGCGCTGGTCGATGCGACCCTCGGGCGTCCGGTTGAACGGCAGGCCCATCTTCTCCAGGTCGAGGACGGCGTCGATGGCCTCCTTGGCCATGACCTCCGCGGCGTCCTGGTCGACCAGGTAGTCACCGCCCTTGACGGTGTCGAAGGTGTGCCACTCCCAGTTGTCCTCCTCGACGTTGGCCAGGGCGGCGCACATGCCGCCCTGGGCCGCGCCGGTGTGGGACCGGGTCGGGTACAGCTTGGAGATGACCGCGGTGCGCGTGCGCACCGAGGACTCGAGCGCGGCTCGCATCCCGGCGCCACCGGCGCCGACGATCACGACGTCGTACTGATGGATCTGCATCGTGTGGCTTTCGGTGAGGGTGGTCAGGGAGCCGTGCAGAAGCTGGGGACGCCCGTCATGAGCGCACCGCTGCTGTCGACGGGGCAGGGGTCGAACGTGAAGATCACCAGGGTGCCGAGCACCACCACGAGCGTGAAGGCCACGGCGACGAGCGACTTCAGCCACAGCCGCGTGACGGTCTTCTCGGCGTAGTCGTTGATGATCGTGCGCAGCCCGTTGGCGCCGTGGATCATCGCCAGCCACAGCAGGAGCAGGGCCCAGACCTGCCAGACGGGTGAGGACCACTTGCCGGCGACGAAGGCGAAGTCGATCGCGTTGACGCCGCCGTTGGTGACGAGGTTGGTGAGCAGGTGCCCGAGGACGAGCACGACGAGCACGACGCCCGAGACCCGCATGAACACCCAGCCGGCCGACTCGAGGTTGGTGCGGGTGACCCGGCGGCCAGGGCCGGGGCGCGGGGCGCGGGGCGCCTTGGGATCAGCGATGACGGTCATCAGTTGCCCCCGAACACGTTCATGAGGTGGAAGGGCAGGAACCCTGCCAGGAGGACGAGGGCCAGACCCACGGCGATCCACAGCATCAGCTTCTGGTAGCGGGGCCCCTTCGACCAGAAGTCGACCAGGACGATCCGCAGCCCGTTGAAGGCGTGGAACAAGATGGCGGCGACGAGCCCGGCCTCACCCAGCCCCATGATCGGGGTGTGGTAGGTCCCGATGACCGCGTCGTAGGCCTCCGGGGAGACCCTGACCAGCGCGGTGTCGAGGATGTGGACGAGCAGGAAGAAGAAGATGAGGAACCCGGTGATGCGGTGCAGCACCCACGACCACATCCCCTCGCGCCCTCGATAGAGAGTGCCGACGGGCGCCTTGGCCGGTGCGGCTTGGGGCGGAGCTGACAACTCGGGACCTCCTACAGGCGAGGGGCTCGGCTACGCCGCCGAGCGACAGGATCGACTCTAGTCCTGCTGCGCTTCCCCCTCAGACCCAGATCTGGACAAGAGCGGCGGTTCTTCACGGATCGGTGCGATCTGCGGACGTGAAGTACGTCACATCGGCCTGTTCTGACGCTCGATCCCAGCAGGGAGCACGGTCGCGTGCACCGAGGCGTCGTGCCCCTCCGGACGGCGTTACTCTCGGGGCATGTCGGGGATCGAAGACTTCTACGCCGTCATTCCTGCGGGGGGTGCCGGGACGCGGCTGTGGCCGCTGTCACGGTCTGGGCACCCCAAGTTCTTGGTGGACGTGCTCGGCACCGGGCGCACCCTGCTGCAGAGCACCGTGGACCGGCTGGTGCCCCTGACCGGGTCAGACCGGCTGCTGGTGGTGACCGGCACGAGGCACCGCGACGAGGTGTGCCGACAGCTGCCCTCGCTGTGCGGGGAAGGGCCCGACCAGGTGCTCGCCGAGCCGTCCCCCCGCGACTCCATGGCCGCGATCGGCCTGGCCGCGGCGGTGCTCGCCGAGCGTCACGGGCCTGATGTCGTGCTCGGCTCGTTCGCGGCCGACCACGTGATCGACGGGCAGCAGGTGTTCGAGCGCACGATCACCGAGGCGGTCGCGGCCGCGCGCGCCGGGTACGTGACCACCGTCGGCATCAAGGCCACCGGTCCGTCCACGGCCTACGGGTACATCGAGGCCGCCGACGACCTGGAGGTCGTGCGGGCCCCGAGCGCCAGGCACGTCTCTGGGTTCACCGAGAAGCCCGACGCGGACACCGCCTGGAACTATCTGGCGACCGGCCGGTACAGCTGGAACGCGGGCATGTTCGTCGTCCGGGCCGGGGTGCTGCTCGACCACCTGCGCACCCAGCTGCCCGCGCTGCACGACGGGCTGCGCGAGATCGGGGCCGTGTGGGACGGGCCCGCGCGTGACGCTGTGCTCGACGCGACGTGGCCCACGCTGACCAAGATCGCGATCGACCACGCCATCGCCGAGCCCGTCGCGAGGGCGGGCGGTGTCGCGGTGGTGCCCGGCCTGTTCGGCTGGGACGACGTGGGCGACTTCGAGTCCTTGGCCGCGCTGCTGCGCGACTCGGGCACCTCGACGCTCGGGGACGACGACCTGGTGCTGCGCGTGGGTGACGACGCCGACGCCCTCGTGGTCACCGCCGGCCGCGCGGTGACCGTCGTCGGCGTGCCTGGCGTCGTCGTGGTCGACACCCCCGACGCCCTGCTCGTCACCACCGTCGACCGAGCCCAGCAGGTCAAGGAGGCCGTCGACACCTGGCGCGCCCGAGGAGCCACCCACCTGCTGTAAGGCGGTCTGCTCGCGCCAGGGATAGCCTTCCGGTCGTGGTCGGTACGCCGGTGGGCGAGGTGTCGCGGGTGCTCGCCCTGGTCGAGGAGTTTCGCGACGACCTGGTCGCGCTGCGGCGTGACCTGCACGCGCACCCTGAGCTCGCCCGCACGGAGGAGCGCACCACGCGGACGGTTGCCGAGCGCTTCGTCGCCGCGGGCCTGACCCCGCGCGGGCTGATCGGGCCCGGTCTGGTGGTCGACGTCGGTGACGCCCCGGCAGGGGCCCGACGGGTCGCCCTGCGCGCGGACCTGGACGGGTTGCCGGTGCCTGACGCCTGCGGGCTGCCGTTCGCCTCCCAGACGCGCGGGGTGTCGCACGCGTGCGGCCACGACGTGCACACCGCGGCGCTGGTCGGGGCCGGGCTGGTGCTCGCGCGCCTGCACGCCGAGGGGGCGCTGCCCGGTGGGGTGCGGCTGCTCTTCCAGCCGGCGGAGGAGGTGCAGCCCGGCGGCTCGCTGGACCTCATGGAGGCCGGGGTGCTGGACGGGGTGTCGCGGGTGCTCGCGCTGCACTGCGAGCCCCGGCTCGACGTCGGGCAGGTCGGCACGCGGATCGGGGCGATCACCTCGGCGTCCGACGAGATCCACATCACGGTGACCGGGCCCGGCGGGCACACGTCGCGCCCGTACCTGACCGGTGACGTCGTCTTCGCCCTGGGCGAGATCATCACGCAGGTCCCGTCGATCCTGGGCCGTCGCATCGACCCGCGCTGGGGCGTCAACCTCACCTGGGGCGCGGTGCGGGCCGGGCAGGCGGTCAACGCCATCCCGGCGTCCGGCACGCTCGGGGGCACGTTGCGTTGCCTGGACGTGCGGGCCTGGGAACAGCTGGGCACCGAGCTGAACCGGGCCGTGGCCGCCGTGGTCGAGCCGTTGGGCGTGCAGGTGGAGATCCGCATCGTGAAGGGGGTGCCACCGGTGGTCAACGACGCGACGTGCACCTCGCTGCTCGAGCGGGCCGCCGGGGAGATCCTCGGCCCCGACGCGGTGACCCTCACCGAGCAGTCGCTGGGCGGGGAGGACTTCGCCTGGTACCTGACCAAGGTGCCCGGGGCGATGGCCCGTCTGGGCACGCGCACCCCGGGCGGGCGCACCTACGACCTGCACCAGGGCGAGCTGGTGGTCGACGAGCGGGCGATCGGCCACGGCGCCGCGCTGCTCGCCCGTGCGGCGATGCTTGCCCTGTGCGAGCCTGTCTAGCCAGACTGGGGGTGTCGCCGAGGAGGTAGACCGTGAGGCGAGCCGTTCACGCAGGTGCTCATGCTCAGGACGGAGGGTCGCTGGAGCGGCCCCCGTCCAAGGGTGACAGGGCCAGCCGGCGTCTCGTGTCGGCCCTGGTTGTTCTGCCCGGTGGCCCCGTCATGCGAGTCCTGGTCGTCGTCACCGTCGTCGCTCTTGCGGTGCAGGTCGTGCTCGGCGCGGTCTGGTGGCTGGCGAACGCCACCGCGATCCCCGAATATGGCGACACCACGGAATACCTGGCATATGCGACGACCTTCGCCTTCGACGGGTACCGCACGCTCGCGTACCCCCTCGCCGTCCGAGCCGCCCTCGAGCTCGGTGCCGTGCTGTCGATACCTTGGGTGGTTCCGCTGTACACGGTCCAGCTCATCGCTGCGGTGCTGGCAAACCTCGTCCTGGTGCGGGCTCTGCTGCCGAAGGCACGACGGGTCACGCAGGCGGCGTGGACCGCGGTCCTGACGACGATCCCTCTGCCTCTCCACTACACCGTGGTCGTGCTCACCGACTCCTTCGCCACCTCATCGTTCTTGGTGTTCATCGCCGGTCTCGTCCGGGCGACAGTGCACCAGGACCGCTCGTGGCGCACCGCGGCGCTGCTGGTCGTCGGTGCTGTGGCTTCCGTCGCCATCCGGGCGGACCGCGTGTACCTGGTGCTGCTCCTGACCGCCGCTGCTGTCCTGGCTCTCGTCGTCCGATGGCGGCGGGCTCGCGACACGCGCCCCGCACGACGCCCTGTGCTGAGCCTGCTCGTGCTGGTGCTCCTCGTCGCTGTGCCCTCCGTAGGGATGGAGGCCGTCAACCGCGCCACGCAGACCGAGAACCCCGGCCGCGTGCAGGCCACCTTGCCGGGTGCTGTCTTCGGTCGCACGGTGGACCTGCACATCGACGAGGTGGCGCCCCGCGTGCCCGACGAGATCGCCACGGTGCTGCTGACGGCCGAGGGCTGGAACAAGTACCCCGCCGTCGAGAGAGCTCTGGGGGACGACGCTGCCTGGGTCGCGATCCGCGCCGCCGTGCGCTGCTGCGCTGCCGAGATCGCGGCGGAGTCGGCGCGCGACATCGCCCAGGGAGCGCTCGGGCCGTACACGGTCTCGTGGTACTGGGTCACCGGTGACGGGCCCGCGGGGCAGTGGGACTTCTCCCGGATGGGCCAGCACCGGCCAGGGCTGAGCGCTGCGGTGATGACCTGGTCTGTCGTGACGACCGCGCTCCTGCTCGTCTGGACGCTCGTCCTCACGGTCCGTGCGGGACGGCGCGTGCTCTCGCTGCCTGTGCTGGCGCTGCTGGCGCCCGCTGTCCTCGTCGCGTCCTTCTTCAGTCTCATCACGAGCCAGCCACCGAACCCGCGCTACACGCTGGTCGCTCAGGTCGTGCTGTGGCTGGTCCCGCTGGCCCTGCTCGCAGTGCAGGACAAGGGCGGAGCCTCCGCAAGGTCTCCCCAGACGACCAGTGGCGCGGTTCCTGGCCCGCGGAGCGACGGACCGTCGAGGCACCTGTCATCCAGGCGCTCGCGCCCACGGTTCGCGCCGGGAAGGGCAGATGCTCGTCGACCCGATCATCGGCGTGCCGCTCGTGCCACGACGATCGGTCTGGTGCCCCGCTCTCCCGACCTTGGAGGAGACGGCGAGTGAGGTGCGCTGCCCGCGTTGTGTCGCTCGGCGTCGCGGCTGCCTTCGTGCTCGCGGCCTGCGGCGGCACCGCTCCGACGGGCTCGGGTCTCGACGTGAGGGCGTGCTTGGTCTCTGATCTGGCCGGGTTCGACGACAGGTCGTTCAACCAGTCGGCGCTCGAGGGGCTGGAGAGGGCCGAGAGCGAGCTGGGCGTCGAGATCGCCACGGCCGAGCCCGTGGTGGAGGCCGACGTCGCCGTGCACCTCGAGGCGTTCGTCGCCGACGGTTGCACCCTCGTCATCGGCGTCGGGTACCTGCTGGAGCCAGCGGTCCGTGAGGCGGCCGAGGCGAACCCGGAGGTGAGCTTCGCCCTGGTCGACGCCTCGTTCTTCGACGTGGACGGCCGCCCGGTGACCCTGCACAACGCCAAGCCGCTCCGTTTCGACACCGCTCAGGCGGCCTTCCTGGCTGGCTATCTGGCGGCCGGGGTGTCACGCACCGGGACCGTCGCCACGTTCGGCGGGGTGCGGATCCCGTCGGTGACGGTCTTCATGGACGGCTTCGTCGCCGGTGCCGCGAGGTACGGGCAGGACGACGGCACCCCGGTGCGCACCCTCGGCTGGAGCACGGGGACGGAGAACGGCACGTTCGTCGGTTCCTTCACCGACCACGAGGAGGGCTTGCGCCTCAGCGAAGACTTCCTCGCCCAGGGTGCGGACGTGCTCTTCCCGGTCGCTGGGCCGGTTGGCCTGAGCGCGGTGGCAGCGATCAGGGACTCCGGCGCGCCGGCGCTGGTCGTGGGTGTCGACACCGACTGGTCCGTGACCGTCCCCGACGCGGCTGACCTCGTGCTGACCTCGGTGGTCAAAGAGGTCGGGCAGGCTGTCTTCGACACGGTCCGGCAGGCGTGGGAGGGCAGCTTCACCTCCGACCCCTACCTCGGGACCTTGGAGAACGGCGGGGTCGGCCTGGCCTCGCCCCACGACCTGGGGCCTGACGTGCCCGTGGCCCTGCTCGAGCGGGTCGAGCGGGTCCGGGCGGACATCGTCACCGGCAAGATCACGGTGACCTCGCCGTCGACGCCGAGGTGAGCGCCCGTAGGGTTGTCCGCATGGCCTCTGGTGTCGACTGGGCGGCGCTGCGTGTCGCGGCGCGCGAGGTGGCGGCCCGCGCCTACGCCCCGTACTCGGGCCTGCGGGTGGGTGCGGCCGCGCTGGCCGACGACGGGAGGGTCGTCGTCGGCTGCAACGTGGAGAACGCCTCCTACGGGCTGACTCTGTGCGCCGAGTGCTCCCTGGTCAGCGCGCTGCACGCGTCTGGGGGTGGCCGTCTGGTCGCGCTCGTCTGTGTGTCTGCTGATGGTGCGGCTGCCGACGGTGGGGTCCTCGCACCGTGCGGGCGGTGCCGTCAGCTGCTGGTCGAGCACGGGGGGCCTGGCCTGCTGCTGGGCACCGCCTCGGGCCCGCGCACCATGGCCCAGATGCTGCCCGACGCGTTCGGCCCGGACGACCTGCCCCGTGCCCCGGACGTCGAGGCGAGCCCGGGCCTCGAGGCAGGAGAGGCGTGAGCGAGGCGTTCGACGCGGTCGACGTGATCGTCACCAAGCGTGACGGGGGCCGGCTCTCCGACGCCCAGATCGACTGGGTGGTGGACGCCTACACCCGTGGCGTGGTCGCCGAGGAGCAGATGTCGGCGCTGACCATGGCGATCGTGCTGCGCGGGATGGACCGTGCCGAGATCGCCCGGTGGACCTCGGCGATGATCGCCACGGGTGAGCGTCTGGACTTCTCGAGCCTGTCCCGGCCGACCGTCGACAAGCACTCGACCGGGGGCGTGGGGGACAAGACCACGCTGCCGCTGACCCCGGTGGTCGCGTCGTTCGGCGCAGCCGTGCCCCAGCTGTCCGGTCGGGGCCTGGGCCACACCGGCGGCACGCTGGACAAGCTCGAGTCGATCCCCGGGTGGCGCGCGTCGTTGAGCACCGAGGAGATGACCGCACAGCTGGAGCGGGTCGGGGCGGTGGTCTGCGCCGCCGGGCCCGGGCTCGTCCCGGCCGACCGCAGGCTGTACGCGCTGCGCGACGTCACCGGCACCGTCGAGTCGGTCCCGCTGATCGCCAGCTCGATCATGAGCAAGAAGATCGCGGAGGGCACGGCCTCGCTGGTGCTCGACGTGAAGGTCGGGTCGGGGGCCTTCATGAGGGACCTCGCCGCCGCACGCGAGCTCGCACGGACGATGGTCGCGCTGGGCACCGACGCCGGGGTGCGCACCGTCGCGCTCCTCACCGACATGTCCACCCCGCTGGGCCTGACCGTGGGCAACGCCCTGGAGGTCCGCGAGGCGGTCGAGGTGCTCGCCGGGGGAGGCCCGCCCGACGTGGTCGCGCTGGTCTGTGCGCTGGCCCGCGAGATGCTCGACGCCGCGGGGCTGCCCGACGCCGACCCGGCCGCTGCGCTCGCGGACGGCACGGCGATGGACGTGTGGACGGCGATGGTCCGCGCCCAGGGCGGCGACCCCGAGGCGTGCTTGCCGGTGGCCGCGGAGACCGAGGAGATCATCGCCGAGACCGACGGTGCGGTCGTCTTGCTCGACGCCCGGGCGGTGGGCGTCGCCGCGTGGCGCCTGGGAGCCGGACGGGCCCGCAAGGAGGACCGGGTGCGGGCCACCGCCGGCGTCGAGCTGCTGGTGCGCCCCGGCGACCGGGTGCGCGCGGGGCAGCCGGTGCTGCGCCTGCACACCGACACCCCCGCATGCTTCGCGCGGGCTCGCGAGGCGCTGGCCGACGCTCTCGTCGTCGCTCACCAGGGACCGGCGACCCTTCCGCCGCTGGTGATCGACCGCATCGCGGTCTGATCTGGTCCACGTCGACCCTCGGGACTAGCGCATCGGCGCGCAGAAGATGCCAGGATGGGAGGTGCCCGGGACGTCGGGCACCTCGCTGTCAGAAGAGCTGGCCCCGCTGGCCTCCAGGCCGGTCGGGGTCGCGGGAGAAAGGCATCGCCCATGACCACCTCGGACGTCGTCGAGGGCTCGCACCTGCCGCTCGGCCCGGCAGAGTTCGCCCAGTTCGTCGACCACACCCTGCTCAAGCCAGAGGCCACCCGTGCTGAGGTCGCCGACCTCGTCACCGAGGCTGTGCGCCTCGGGGCGTACTCGGTGTGCGTGGCACCGACGCACCTGCCGCTGGACGTGCCTCGACGTGAGGACGGCACCCGGGCGGTCAAGGTCGCCACGGTGGTCGGGTTCCCGTCGGGTGCGCACAAGCCGTCGGTGAAGGCCGCCGAGGCGAGGCAGGCCGTGGCTGACGGTGCCGACGAGATCGACATGGTGGTCGACCTGGCGGCGGCCAAGGAGCGTCGCTTCGCCGACGTGCTGGCCGACATCGCCGCGGTGCGGCTCGCCGCCCCGCCCCCCACGGTGCTGAAGGTGATCGTGGAGTCGGCGGTGCTCAGCGACCACGAGCTGATCGAGACCTGCCGGACGGCTGCCGAGGCAGGGGCCGACTTCATCAAGACGTCGACCGGGTTCCACCCGGCCGGCGGGGTGACGATGCGGGCGGTGGGCATCATCTCCGGCACCATCGGGGGCCGGCTGGGCGTCAAGGCGTCGGGAGGCATCCGCTCGGCGGCCGACGCGGTGTCGATGATCACGGCCGGGGCCACCCGTCTGGGTCTGTCGCGCACCGCTGAGGTCATCGCGGACTACGCCGTCGACACCGGGAGCGCGTGACCGGTTTTTCGCGGCCTTCGGGTCCAGGGTGTGCCGCACGCGGAGTCTCGCAGCACACCCGACAGGCGCGTCTCCCCGTGTCGACGCAGGTGGGAGGCGCGCCGTGGGCCCGGTGACGCCTCGCCACGCTGGTGGGTGCCCTGGATCGGGGCCACGCGCCGGCCCGAGCTCTCAGGTAGGGTCAGATCCATGCTCGTGCTCAGCCGCCGTGTCGGTGAGCGTCTCCTGATCGGTGACGACATCGTCGTCACCGTCATCGAGGTGCGCAGCGACGGTGTCCGTCTGGGCATCGAGGCACCCCGAGAGATCCGTGTGCACCGGGCCGAGGTCATCGAGGCGGTCCGTCTGGCCAATGTCGAGGCCGTCGAGGCGGGCGAGGCCACGGAGGCCGCGCTGCGCAAGCTGGTGCCGCCGGCACAGCCTGCCCCTCGTCCCGCCGCGCAGCCCGCTTCTCGTCCAGCGGCGAAGCCTCGTTCCCGCTCCACCTCGAGCTCTCCCTCCGAGCGTTGACCCCGCGCGTTGACCTCGCGCGCTGACCTTTCACGCCAGCTGTGCGTGCCGACTCCGCGCACCGACCTCGCGCACCGGCTCCGTGCTCAGCGATCTCCGCTCTTAGGTCTCCGCGGCTCCTAGGTCTTCACGCGCTCAGAGTCTCCGCGCGCTGACGTCCGAGCTGTCCCTTCCTCTGCTCCGCCCCTGTGGCGCCCGGCCGAGCCGTCCGCTCGGTCTTCGTCGAGGCGCTCTCATCCCTCAACTCCCTCGCTCCGCGTGCCGATGGGTCGACCAGGGAGACCGGGTGTCGACGCGGAAGGAAGCTGGAGCGATGCCGCTGGAGGCAGACGACACCGTCAGCCGGGCGCAGAGCCCGCGTGCGGACAGCAAGGTACGCAGACGCCGGTTCGTCGACCTGCCGGTCGCCGCGAAGCTGGCCACGTCGGTCGCGGTGGTGGTCGTCCTGTTCTCCATCGTGGGCGGTGGTGGGGCGATCTACCTGTGGATCGCCGGGGTGAACCAGCAGGCGATGGCTCGCCAGTCCCAGCTGAGCTCGGACCTCTCCTCGATCGCTGTCGGGGTGCTGCGCGGGCACGCGCTGGCCGGGCAGGCCGCGCGTACCACGGACCCGGCCGCTCGCGAGGCTCTGATCGCCCGGTGGTCCGCGTCGGACGACGAGGTGAGCCAGCAGGTGGACGCTGTCGACGGCGACCTGGACCCCGTGACCTGGGGTGAGCTCCGCGAGGCCTGGACGGCCTGGAGCGTGCTGCGTGACGCCACGCTGATCCCCGCGCTGGAGGCCGGCGACGACGCGGCCGTGGCCTCGGCGCTGGCGAGCCCGGCGGCCGACGCCGATGCCACCGGAGTCCCGCTCGAGACGCTGATCGAGGACGCCGAGGCCGAGGCCGCGCGGATCCTCGAGGCTGCCCTGACGGAGATCAGGATCGTCATCACCACGCTCACCTCGACCTTCGTCGTCGGGGCGACCATCGCCGGGGTGCTCACCGTGACCATCACCCGGCGGTTGACCCGCACGCTGAAGGAGGTCGAGACCGCGCTGACCGCGATGGCCGACGGCGACCTCACCGCGACCGTCGACGTGGACAGCCGCGACGAGGCCGGGAGGATGGCCGACGCCCTGGGCCGGATGCAGGTCTCGCTGCGCGCCACCATCACCGGGGTCAGACAGGCGTCGGACGACATCAACGCGGCCGCGGAGCGCCTGCGCGAGGCCAACACCCGGGCCGCCGACACGACCCGCGAGACGAGCCGTCAGGCCGAGCTGCTGGCCGGCTCGGCCGCGCAGGTGTCGCGTTCTGTCCAGACGGTCGCGGGAGGCACCGGCGAGGTCCAGAGGTCCATCGCGGACATCTCCGCCTCGGCGGCCTCGGCGGCCCAGGTGGCCGCGAAGGCCGCGCAGGTCGCCGGTGCGGCCAACGAGCAGGTCGCGCGCCTGGGGACGGCCAGCGCGGAGATCAGCGACGTCGTGAGCCTCATCACGCAGATCGCGGAGCAGACGAACATGCTGGCGCTCAACGCGACCATCGAGGCGGCCCGCGCCGGCGAGGCCGGACGCGGGTTCGCGGTGGTCGCTGAGGAGGTCAAGGACCTGGCCCGTCAGACGGCCCAGGCGACCGAGGGCGTCGCGGCACGCATCGACTCGATCCAGCGCGAGACGTCGAGCGCCGTGCGGGCCATCGACGAGATCGCCCAGATCGTCGGCTCGATCGACGAGCACCAGACCACCATCGCTGACGCCGTGGAGCAGCAGAGCGTGACGACCACGCAGATCTCCCACGGGGTGGACGAGGTCGCGTCCGGCTCGGAGTCGATCGCGGGGTCGATCAGCGAGGTCGCACGCTCGGCGGGCACGAGCGCCGACGTCGTGGACGAGGTGGACAACCAGGTGGGCGACCTCGTCGCGGTGGCCCACCAGCTGCAGCAGGGGATCGAGGGCTACAGGTGCGACTGAGCACTTCTGATGGCTGAGCACGGGTGGGGCCGAACAGGTGACCAAAACACCTCAAGGTCTTGACACCCGTGGTCGATGGTCATCGTGGGTGAAGGTTTGGAAAGCTGGTCTGAAGGAGGTACCGACCCGATGGATGAGAACCAGGAGATCGTCCGTGAGTTTCTCGTCGAGAGCTACGAGAATCTCGATCAGCTCGACCGCGACCTGATCGCGCTGGAGAGCGAACCAGGATCACGGGCGTTGCTGTCCAGCATCTTCCGCACGGTTCACACCATCAAAGGGACCAGCGGCTTTCTCGGGATGACCCGCCTGGAGCGGGTGACCCACGTCGGAGAGAGCCTTCTGGTCGAGCTGCGCGACGGCCAGCGGTCCATGGACCAGCCGACGACCGACGTGCTGCTGTCTCTGACCGACACGGTGCGGGCGATCCTCTCGTCGGTGGAGGCCACCGGCGAGGAGGGCGAGGCCGACATCGATGCGGTCATCAGTGCGGTAGAGGCGATCCAGGCGGGTCCCGCCGGAGCCGAGGCGAAGGGAGCCGCCGTGGAGAACGAAGCCGTCGAGGCTGAGCAGTCTGAACAGGTCGCGCAGGACGAGCAGCACGAGCAGGAGGAGACGCTCGAGCCTCAGGAGGCTCCTGAGCTTGTCGAGGCGGTGGTCGCGTCCTCCGCCGCTGAGGCTCCGTCTGGCGGTACCCGGACCAGCAAGCGACGGATCGGGAGCCGCAAGAAGTCCGGGGGCGAGAAGTCTCGCGGCACCAAGGTGCCCGAGCAGCGCCCGGCCCCGGCCGAGCCCCCGGTCGCCGCGGCGGCTGCCCCCGCACCGACCTCTGCCCCGGCCAAGCGTCCCGCCGCCGTGAGCGAGGAGACCCAGGCGGCGTCCCGTGCCACCGGCTCGGACACGACCCGCTCGGCGTCAGACACCACGATCAGGGTCGACGTCGACGTGCTCGACGCGCTGATGCGTCAGGTCGGCGAGCTGGTGCTGACCCGCAACCAGATCTCCCGGATCGCCCAGGGCTCGGTCGAGCAAGACCTGGTGCGCGCCGCCCAGCAGCTGAACCTCATCGCCGGTGAGCTGCAAGAGGGCGTGATGAAGACGCGCATGCAGCCCATCGAGCACCTGTGGTCGAAGATGCCGCGCGTCGTGCGCGACCTGGCCACGTCGATGGGGCGCGACGTCGCCCTGGAGATGATCGGCAAGGACACCGAGCTGGACCGCAGCCTGCTCGAGGCCGTCAAGGACCCGCTGACCCACCTGGTGCGCAACGCCGTCGACCACGGCATCGAGGTCCCGGCAGACCGCGTCAAGGCAGGCA
This sequence comes from Micrococcales bacterium, assembly GCA_009785115.1. GTDB lineage: Bacteria > Actinomycetota > Actinomycetes > Actinomycetales > Cellulomonadaceae > Cellulomonas. Next base: position 2,986 of record WQWY01000010.1, on the reverse strand, counting down.
AGCCGGCCAAGGGCACGCTGACCCTGCACGCCTACCACTCCGGTGGTCAGGTGGTGGTCGAGGTCCGCGACGACGGTCGTGGTGTGGACGGCGACAAGCTGGCCGCCGCCGCGGTCCGCAAGGGCCTGAAGACGCCTGACCAGATCGCCACGGCCAGCCCCAACGACCTGCTGCAGCTGTTGTTCCTGCCTGGTTTCTCCACCGCGGAGAAGGTCACCAACGTCTCCGGGCGTGGTGTCGGCATGGACGTGGTGAAGACGAAGATCGAGGAGATCGGCGGCACCGTCGAGCTCGAGTCGGTGATGGGCGAGGGCACCACGTGCCGGCTGCGCATCCCGCTGACGCTGGCGATCATGCCGACGCTCACGGTCGCCTGCGCCGGCGACCTGTACGCGGTGCCGCAGGTGAACCTGGTCGAGCTGGTGGCCCTGGACTCCTCCAAGGAGGACTCCGGTGTCGAGCACGTGCACTCCGCGCCGGTCTACCGGCTGCGCGGGGAGCTGCTGCCGCTGGTCAGCATGGCCGAGGTGCTCGGGGTGGACGCCCAGCCGCCGACCGTGATCGCGGTGCTCCAGGCCGAGGGCCGTCGGTTCGGCCTGCTGCTGGACAGGGTGGTCAACACCGAGGAGATCGTGGTCAAGCCGCTGTCGAGCCGTCTGAAGTCGATCGGCCTCTACGCCGGCGCGACCGTGCTCGGTGACGGCCGGGTGGCGCTGATCCTCGACGTCCAGGCCATCGCCCGCACGTCGATGCTGGTCGACGTCCAGCCCGCGGAGACGGGTGGCAGCGACGCCGAGGCCGTGGACCGGTCGATCGAGCAGGTTCTCGTCGTGGGTGTCGGTGGGCACCGGGTGGCGATGCCGCTGGCGTCGGTGGCACGCCTGGAGCACGTGCTGGCCAGCTCGGTCGAGGTGGTCGGCGGGCGTCAGGTGGTCCAGTACCGGGACACGATCCTGCCGCTGCTGCACCTGGGCACGCTGCTGGGAACGATGGTCCCCCACGACGCCGAGGAGCTGCTGGTCGTCGTGTACTCCAACGGCCACCGCAGCGTCGGCATGGTCGTCGACGACATCCTCGACATCCTCGACGACGACGTGCGCGCGCACTCCGACACCGCCGACTCCGGGCTGGTGGGGTCCACCGTGCTGTCCGGGGTCATCACCGAGCTGCTCGACGTCCGTGCGGCGATCCTCGCCGTCGACCCGTCCTTCTACGACGAGGCCGACGCCTCGTACACCGACCTGGTGGGAGCGATCCGATGAGCCAGTACGTCACCTTCGACCTCGAGGACACCCTGTACGGCGTCGAGGTGGGCTGGGTGCAAGAGGTTCTGCGCCCGCACTCGCGCACCCGCATCCCCAGGTCGCCGGCCACGGTGTCCGGGCTGGTCAACCTGCGCGGGCAGGTGGTGCTCACCGTGGACCTGCGCACGCGCCTGGAGCTGGCCCCCCGGCCTGAGGACGTCGAGCCGATGATGGTCGTCGTCCAGGTGGGCGGGGAGTCGGTGAGCCTGCTCGTGGACCGCATCGGCGACGTGGTGGGCGCGGACGACGACACCTACGCCCCGCCTCCGGACACGCTGGACGCGACGACCAGGGCGCTGGTCACGGGTGCGCACAAGCTGGACGGTCAGCTGCTGCTGCTGCTGGACGTGGAACGCGCGGTCGCCTGAGGCCGCCATCCCGGCGTGGCGGGCGCCAGACAGAACCGAACGACGAGACAGAAGCTGACGAGCGGCCAGGACACCTGTGCTGTCGTCGACGACGAGGGAGTGATAGCTGTGCACTGGTTCATGGATCGACCGATCATGGTCAAGGTGCTGTCGCTGATGGGGCTGACGGTCGCGCTGACCATCGTGGTCGCCGTCATCGGGAGCACAGGGATGGGCGCCCTGTCTCAAGATCAGGACGACATGCACACAGAGGCGGTGAGCCTGGTCGCGCTCAACGACCTGTCTCTCGGGTATGCCACCGACCGGGTGCTGACCAACCGCCTGCTGTCGACAGACGACGTGGAGGCGGGCGTCTCCGCGATCCTCTCGGCCCGGGCGGAGCGTCAGGCTGAGCTGGCCGGGTTCGAGGAGAGCACCGACCCGGCGGTCTTCGCGGCCCTGTCGGCCTCGTTCGAGAGCTACTGGCAGGCCTCTGACGTGATGATGGATGCGGTGAGCAGCGGTGCCGACAGGTCTGTGGTCGACGCGGCTGTCGTCACGGGTGGCGAACGTGCCGCCGACCTGGCTGCGAGCCTGTCCGCCACGGCGGACAGCCTCGAGGCTCGCGTGGCGGAGTCCGACGCGGAGGGCACCCGTGAGTACCAGACCGGCACCCTGACGCTGTGGCTGGTGACCGGGATCGGTGCGGTCGTCGCGCTGACCCTGGGCTTCGTGGTGCTGCGGGTCATCACCCGGGCTGTGAGCGACGTGGAAGCCGGCGCGAAGGCCCTGGCTCGTGGTGACCTGACGGTGCGTCCGCAGGTGAGGTACCGCGACGAGATCGGCTCGATGGCGAACGCGTACAACGAGGGTGTCGAGTCTCTGTCTGAGGTGCTGCGCGGGACCATCGGCGTGGCGAAGCAGTCGGCCTCGGAGTCGACGCGCCTGTCGGAGATCGCGTCGAACGTGGCGAAGGACTCCGAGGAGGCCGCCTCTCAGGCTGGTGTCGTGGCCGCTGCCGCCGAGCAGGTGTCGCGGAACGTCGCGACGGTGGCCGCCGGTGCTGAGGAGATGGGTTCGTCGATCGCGGAGATCGCTGGGAACGCTTCTGGTGCGGCGAAGGTCGCCGCTGAGGCCACCGAGGTCGCGGCTCTGACGAACGATCAGGTGGCGCGTCTGGGTGTGTCGTCTCAGGAGATCGGTGCGGTGGTCAAGACGATCACGTCGATCGCTGAGCAGACGAACCTGCTGGCGTTGAACGCGACCATCGAGGCCGCTCGTGCTGGTGATGCGGGCAAGGGCTTCGCGGTGGTCGCTGGTGAGGTCAAGGACCTG